>CAURDO010000007.1:0-18301 GCA_963524145.1 uncultured Candidatus Saccharibacteria bacterium | reverse complement strand
ATTATACCAATATCTAAATTGTTAGGGAACTATAACGTAAGATAATCAACTAATAGGGCTTAGAGTATTATACCAATATCTAAATTGTTAGGGAACTATAACCAATGCTATATCACTTATCTATAGAATACGATTATACCAATATCTAAATTGTTAGGGAACTATAACTGTAATCTTTCATGGTGCTTCTCACACCCTATTATACCAATATCTAAATTGTTAGGGAACTATAACTTGCTCGCCCTCCACCAAATCACCAAGAATATTATACCAATATCTAAATTGTTAGGGAACTATAACTAGCCTCTAGTTGCTCTGGTGTCACGCGATATTATACCAATATCTAAATTGTTAGGGAACTATAACACGAAACCGCTTCAGAAGCGACGGAAGCTAATTATACCAATATCTAAATTGTTAGGGAACTATAACCCCTCTTTCTTCGCCTGAAAATTGAACTTTATTATACCAATATCTAAATTGTTAGGGAACTATAACGGTTCGCGCCATCAACTTCACCGATGACGTATTATACCAATATCTAAATTGTTAGGGAACTATAACGTGTATTGCTTGCGCGCATCTGTCAACCTATTATACCAATATCTAAATTGTTAGGGAACTATAACCATGGTAGGTCCATTAAACTAAAAGGAACATCCCATAAACTTAGGAGCGATCTACTTATCAAGCATTAAGCGCCCGCTGAGCTGCCATCACTACATCTGCAAGCTCATTATAGACCGTCATGTCAGATTTATAACAATCCACCTGTGTCACAATGTCAAATCGCCGCGCATAATCTGGATGCGCACCAACAAACACACATGAATTACGCCCAAGTTCTTTGCCCAGCTCAAACAGTGCAATAGGGCAGAGCGATTCTTTTGGAAACCAAAATAAAACTACTCGTGCCCGTTTTAAAAACTCATACTCCCATCTTATTTGACAAGCCGCCTCCGCCCCCTCGGAAGCCAACAATCGACTACGACGAGGATTAGCTACCACAATATCTTGGTCACCCAGCAGCCTTATCGCTTCTGCCTGCCAATCTGGACAATTCGTGATACCTCCTGCCAAAAATAAATCTACCGATGGCAGTGCATCGCGCAAACTTATATCATCCGGAGTGATGGCCTTCATACTTCTATGATATTAGTATGCAGCAAAAATATCAACGAAACCTTATAAAAAGATTGTGCTATACTTGCACTCATGGAAGTACTATTTGTCATAATCATAATTCTTGCCTTAGTAGCAATCGGAGTAAAAACAAATAATAATATCGCCAAAAAACCAAAGAGAGAATACGTATACACTAAAAAAGCCTGCGCGATGACACAGCACGAGCTAATATTCTATAAAACCCTGCTTGAAGCAATAAGCGGCTGCGTAATCATCCCGCAAGCTCACTTAAGTATGTTTTTAGATCATAAGGTTTACGGACAGAACTGGAGTAGGGCATTTTCAAGAATCAACGGCAAATCAGTGGATTTTCTTATTTGCACCAATGATATGAAACCACTCATAGCTATTGAACTTGACGACAGCACCCATGATCGTCCTGACCGCCAAAAGCGCGACATTTTCGTTAACTCAATTATAAGCAATGCAAATATGCCCCTGCTGCGGTTTAAGGCGGGTGAGTGGAATAGCGAGATCATCAAGCAAGAAATCGCCCACACTCTTCAAGGATCAATGTTCGAAAAACAATAGAACAAAAAACGAACTAATTATCCTCAGGTTTCTTAAAGTCATGCCAGAATAATTATCTAACGATTGCCAATATTTCATATATTCATAAAACACCATCTTTAGCGATTAAAGTCCAAACCATAATCAACAACACAAATTAGCGCGTCAAAGCCATCAACAGCTCATAGCAATAAAAACATGAAACACAGCAAATATAGATTTAGAACATAAATATACCAGCAAATCCCAAACAGGGCGGTAGCATAATTAATTGCCGCCGATATTTCCAAAAGTTTACAAACTACATAAATTTATCTTGAAAAAAGACGATGGGAGTATCATGTTTCGTAGATAGTTTTAATGTCGCACAATGTACCTTTTACGTAATAATAAATACCGTACAAAGATGAATGCTCATACATCCAGCAATAATCAAATAAACTATAAAATCGCTCGTTCTACTTGCACGCCAGGGAATTTTCTTCTAAGGGCTCTGGTAGCGAACCATTATCAAAAACTTTACACACAAAACATAAATAAACTTCAACATAAAGCTCAAGACCTCACTATGCCTGTATGTATTGATATTTTTACATCACAACCGGCAGATATCTACACGCTCGTATAGTCATTAAGTTTTCCACATCCACAGCCCGCGTTATTTGACATTTTGCTATTTTTATTTCCCCGCTCCCCTAACTTATCGCCCCGCTATTATTTGACTTTTATACATTTTTATATTGTTATATATATTTTGCCAGTTCATTAAAGTAGAACAAAAAGCGAACTAGCTCTACTTAACAGAGAAGTTGACCTTTCTATTTATAAAAAGACCTCTGGTCTACCCTGACGTCTATATATTCTGGCACACTACCAGTTTTCCCCAGATATTCCAGCGCTATGACCGCCTGTTTGACCTGAGATTGTGCAGACCTATCAACTGTCATTCGCACCTGCGTCGCCCTACCCTCGAACTTAAACCAGACTTGCCGCACAGTACTCGCCGGTAAAGTCGCCTCTGAGACCTTTATCTTATACTGCGCGAACGCCGACACCGCTTGGCCAAGAAAACTCAGAAATTGTCGATTAATAACCTCTTGACCACCTCTGGTAGGCAAGCCACTCTCATCACGCACTGCAACCGCAGGTGCGTCAAAATAATTTTGCTCGAAAGTTACACCGCCATCATCCACAAAATACACCTTACCGCCAGATGACCATTGAGCTACTGGTTGGCGAAAAGTCAGCTTCACAGCCGAGCGTGCCAAAAAATCGCCTTCTATACGAATATTTTTTACTTCAGGGGCTTTCTGTAGAAAAAACTGCTTCAAGTCGTTATTGTTAAGAAAAAACCGAAACCGCTCCGCCGGATGGGCGCTGTAATATTCATTGAGCGCGGCCACGTATTTCTTAGAGCTATTGGAGCTTTTCATGTCGGGAGTTTGAATGGAAATATCAATGGTCAATTGAAACAGCAAAAATACTATAATAGCCAAACCCACCGCAGTCATAAATAATCTCCGCGCCACGCTACGTCGCCTTTTTACCAACTCGTGCGCCTCTAGCCTATCTGAAGCCTCAAGTGGTGATATTGTTTGACGGCTATTTAACGTACGATTTCGACGATATGATTGAGTTGGAAGATCTTCATAAATCTTAGCTTGGCGGCGAGCAGCAATCTCCCGACGACTTAAGTTTGACTCAGATTTTTTCTTAGAAAAAGGCAGTTTCACCTTCGTCTACCCTGTCTTCGTATTGTCGTGAGAATGATCTTTGCCATATCTTTAGCGGCATCCGGTTTAGCAAATTTACCAAAATTATTTCCTAGTCCTTTTAGGATTTTTTGTGATCTTAAGATACTAATAATTTTTCGCAATAAGATACGATTATCCTTATCCAACTCTTCCTCTGTGACAATTAATGCCGCCAACGCGTCTTGATAGACCTTAGCATTTTTCAATTGATGACCGCCTGTTAGCTGACCATTAGGGATGATTATGGTTGGCTTGTGTAGCGCAGCCAACTCCAGCAAAGTTGTCGCCCCTGCCCTAGTCACGACAATATCCGCTGCCGCCAAAACCTCCGCCATGCCATCATGAACAAACGCTTGTAAACGCCACCCGTCACGCTCATCAGTCTGTTGAAGAATGTCTTCATATTGTAGATTTCCTGATATCAAAAATACCGACGCTCCAGCAAGCAATTCCTCTCTAATTGCCACAATTGCAGCATTAATACGAGCAGCGCCCAATCCGCCACCTGTAATAACCACCAGAGGCTTATCACCATCAAAACCTAGCTTTTCCTTCAATGCTCGCCGCTCCGAATCAGAATGCGGTCGGAATTCTGGCGCTACAGGAATACCAACATAAGTCGCTTTCTCAGGAGGATAATTATAATATTTAAGTGGTGCGCCCGTGCCAATTGCCCTCGCAAACGGACTAAGTAAGCGATTGGTCAGTCCTGGATGAGCGTCAGAATCATGCAGCACTAGTGGGATTTTCAGCAATCGCGCTGCATAACCCACCGGCAAACAAACATAACCACCTTTAATAAAAATAACGTCCGGCCGCCATGCTATTAGCTTAAAAAGACTCTGGAAAAAACCAATTACCACTTTAAATCCATCGCGTAAGTTTGGAAACAATATTGATGGATGTAAATGAAACGACATACTCTTACCGTGATATCGGCGAAGTTTTCCGGCTATAATTAACTCAACTGGGATATTTTCATCAAACTTACCAAAAATTCCACGCGTACTGGCACCAAATTTCTTATCACACCAAAATCGCAATTCGTGCTTACCTGATTTTTCTAACTCTCTAAATACGGCTACCACTGGCGTAACGTGTCCGCCCGAGCCGCCGCCGACCGCTAAAATCTTGGCCACTCTCACCCTCCTCTAATGCTTTATGTGATGTAAATTTGGAAATTTGAAAAACTAGCCCAAGCGCTGCCGCGATAAACATCATGCTCGTCCCACCGTAGCTAAGCAGTGGTAATGGAATTCCCGTCAGCGGCATTAGTCCCGTCATTGCTGCCACATTCAGCACAACATGAGAAGCAATCCAACCAAAAATCCCTGCCACAATCAACCGCAGCGTTATGTCCGGCAGTCGTGCCGCCACACGCAAAATCGACAGCAGCAGCGCCGTAAAAAGCGCCAAAATCGCCATCAGGCCAAGAAAACCGAACGTCTCGCCCATCACCGCGAAAATCGAGTCGTTAATTGCTTCAGGTAAATAGCCAGTTGCTTGCACGCTCTTGCCAATACCAAGCCCCCACAGCCCACCAGAACCAATGGCAATCCTAGCCTGCTGGATATGATAATTGCTATTTTCCTGACCACTCGCGGTTTTATGACTATCTCCCTGAACAAACGTCATCACACGCTCAATTCGATGCGGCGACGTAAAAATCATAACTAGCCCACAAAACGCCACAACCCCTAAAATCTTACCGATTATTTTCCAATCAACACCCGCCACCACGATCATCGATAAGACAATTGCCACCAAAGAAACGCCAGTCCCCAAGTCCTTCTGTAAAACTACAATCATCAATAGCGAAAGTGCGGAAATAATACCGATCGGGATTAGTGTCTCCTGAATGTCATTCAACTTCCCCTGAACAACCCGACGCCCCAAAAATCCTGCTAAAAATAGCAATACTCCATATTTTAATAACTCTGACGGCTGAAAGCTGCCCAGGCCGCCGAGATAAAACCAGCGATATGCACCGTTAGTCTCCCTGGCAAACGACAAGTGAAGAAGCGACCCAAGAAGAAATAACAAAACACACGAGGCAAATCCTGCCCAGAGAATATACCTTGCTCTATCTCCGGTAAACCACTTATACGGCATAAAATAAAACGCCAAAAACGTCACAACAGCGATAATAACACTGGTTAACTGTTTACTGAAAAAAAATGTATTACTATAATCCGTACCATACGCGTAATTTAAAACACTCGCCCGTTGCGGCCCTAACGCATACATCACCACCAATCCAAGCAACAGCAAAAGTCCCATATATAGCACAATTTGATACATCGGTCGGTGGCTTCGAATTGGCTGGAGAGTAGCCTGACGCTTTCTGACAGCTGAACTACGCAATATGACCCCCTGCCAAAGCCAGCATCACGCCGATAAACGCCATCACGCAGCCAATTACCCAGAACCGCATCGTCACCTTGGTTTCCGGCCAGCCGATAGCCTCCAAATGATGATGAATTGGCGCCGATAAGAAAATCTTGCGCTTAAAGAATTTTTTACTAAAAATCTGTATCAAACTGGAGCCCGCCTCAATCACAAACAACAGTCCGATCACTGGCAGCAGCAACAGCGAATCTGTAAGCATCGCCACCACCCCTAAACTAGCACCGTAAGCAAAGCTGCCAACATCGCCCATGAAAAACCGCGCCGGATAAATATTGAACCACAAATAACTCAGCAGCACGCCGACCACCGTAAAGCAAAACCCCGCCAGCAATACCTGCTGCTGCAACAGCGCAATCACACCAAACGCACCGAAACCAATCCCCAAAAGTCCGCCAGCCAGTCCATCCATGCCATCAGAAATATTGACCGCATTACCGGTTGCCACCACCGCAAATGCAAACAACGGGATGATCATCCAGCCGACATTCACATCCCCCATAAACGGCACGTGAAAACTCATCACGCCTAATTTGGCGAAGAAAAACCAGCCCAGAACTACGCCAATAAGCGTAATTAGCGCGAACTTCACCGGACTACGCAAGCCTGCTGCCCCGCCACCCAAGCCGCGCAAATTAATAATATCATCAATTAGTCCGACTGCACCACCACCAACTAGTGCTGCCAGAGGCAGCCACGTCTGTGCTCGGTCCAAATTAAAGAAAAACGTTACAATAAAAATCGAAATAACACCAATAACTCCAGCCATCGTTGGAATATTCCGCCGCAGTTTTGCTGCCTGGAATTTGGCAAAAACCTTTAATTTTTGACCATCAGTACTTTCTGAGCGCTGCCGCTTCCAAAACCGATATCGGTAGGCAAAAAACGTATAGATTGGTGTTAAGAACATTGCTAATAAAAACGCCCCAACGCTCAGCAGAAACACATGCGTTAGTTCATTCGTCATTGTCTGTAAAGCTACTCCCATATCTATTCCTTCGGTGCTATTTTCATATAATCAATCATCCAATTGGATATATCTGTAAAAATTGGCCCAGCATGGATATTTCCCTGTAGATTAATTCCTCTGCCTGGCGCCGCTACACGTACCATTATGACATATTCGGCACCATTTTTGCCACCGCCATAACCAATGTAGGTGGCAATCGTCTCTTTCTGGGTATATAATCCATTCACGACCGCCTCAGAGGTACCGGTTTTTCCACCTATCTCATAACCAGGCTTATCACTCTTTGACAAGAAAGAAGAATGGCGAGCAGTCGACAGCATCGTTCGCATCTGGGATGACGTATTACCGCTCACTGTTTGACGAAGAGACTTATTTTCTACAGCCTGGAAATGCCCCTCGTTATCAATTGTTCCACTAAGAATTGTCGGCTTATAATACTGCCCACCATTTACCAACGATGAGAATCCAGCCGCCACCTGCACCATCGTCAGATTCATACTCTGCCCATAAGTCATTGCCGAATAACGAACTTCATTACCTTCAACACTGTCTGGCGGATAAATATATCCCGCTGCTTCACCCAGCTCAAGCCCTGTCTTACTTCCAAAACCAAATTTATCATGATAATACTCATACAAGGTCTGACGCGCTGCCAAATTAATCTGAGAACCGTTGCCTAGTCTCCGAATCGCTGTGATTGTGCCAACGTTGAGAGAATTGTTGAACGCGCCCTGAATGGTCATAGTGCCGCCTAGGCCCTTTAGGGCATTGCACATCGTGCGATCAGCCACCTTAATACAATCCGTATTATTGTACGTACTAGACGGCGTAATAGCACCCTTATCAATTGCCGTAGCAAAACTAAACGATTTCACAATTGAACCCGGCTCAAACGGCACCATCGCCGCGCTATTCATAAACACCGCTGGATTTTTTTGCTTGTTAAACTCTGCTGGATTATACGTTGGATAATTGGCCATCGCTAAGATTTGACCATTTTTTGGGTTCATGACAATCGCACTGCCCTCAGTTGCGTTCGCCGCCTCAATCCCCTTCTTCAGCGCCACCTCTGCTTGGTTCTGGATATTCCTATCAATTGTCAGCACCAGATTATCACCAGGCTTTGCCTCAATCCGCATATTATTTTTTCCAACTGTTAGCGGCACATTACGCACATCAGTCACCGACTGCAATAAACCATCTCGCCCCTTAAGTCGCTTATCAAGCGCGCCCTCTATTCCATATTGGCCCTCGCCCGCCGCATTAACAAACCCAAGCACGTGCGCCCCCAGCGCACCCTCTGGATAGCTCCGAAGTGAACCCTGTTGATATAATATTCCAGCAAAATTCTTCTCTTTTAATTTTTCCGCTTGAGTTCTGGTGATATTTTTTGCCAAAACCTCATACCGCGAATTCTTATTACTCAAACGTTCAGCTGCCTTATCTGTCATTTCGCCACCAGCAACCTCTCTCAGGCTCGTGATTATCTGCTCTCGCTCCTTATCATTAACCGCATGTGGATCAGCAATCACCGTATACACTGCCTGGTTTAACACCACTGGCGCTGGCGTCTTTCCGTCCATCATGTATATTTTGCCACGCTCTGCTGGAATAATGAACTGCCGCTGCTGGCTCGCCCGCGCCATCTCTGTATATTTACTATATTGCAAGATCTGTAGCTGAAATAGTCGCAACACAAAAGCTGCCATCGCTACAAGTAAAACGATGGCCAAACAACCAGTTCTTGAACGAATAAGCCGCTGCATACTGCTTATCTTATTATATCACTTATCGCGCATAATGCGTTTCAGTCGTTGTCATTGCTGAAGCCACATTACTATTTTTCACCTTCTCTAATGCCGTTAGTCGTGCGTTTTGAACTTCTAACTCCGATTTCTTTGCGCTGAGTTCAGTAATTTTTGTATCTAAATCTCGAGCCTCGTAGCCATATGCTGTTAGTCGCGTTGCCTGCGTTAGATAAATCAAGCCCAGTACTGTAATCATCAGCGCAACGAGCACTGTATGAGCAACAGGACCAAGTTTGACCTGAGACTGAAAACGTGTGGAGTTTTGGTTTCGGCGCATTTGACCGCTTGAACGGCGTGAAGTGAATGTGATGGTTGTCATTTGTCTCTATCTTTTTATATTTATATTACATAGCAAACCAGCCCGCCCGTTAATGACAGGCTGGTTTCCCTAAGGTGCATTCCGGAATACGCTTTAGTTTAGCCGCGGCGTACTGAGACAACCTCTGGCTTGTCTGTATTCTGGAATTGTACTTTGATGTGGATTGGCATGGTGTCGCCCTCCTTTTTTGTTTTATTTTTTCACGGCGTAGCGAAACTTGGCGCTTCGACTGCGCGGATTGTGAACATCTTCTGTTCCAGACACCGGTTTTTTCTCTGGGACGATCAGCTCGGCCTCGTAGCCAGCAGCTACTTGCTCCCAGAAATATCGCTTGACCAATCGATCCTCCAGACTATGAAAACTAATTATTCCAACGCGCCCGCCCCTATTAAGAAGGCGTGGCAGCAGCGGCAATAATTCTTCAATCAGCCGAAGTTCGTGATTGACTTCAATGCGCAGTGCCTGAAAGGTGCGAGTCGCCGGATGATGTTTCATCCCGCCGCGACCGACAGTGTGCTTGATCAGATCAGCCAGCTCGGTCGTTCCCCGAATCGGCCTGGCGCTAACAATTGCCTGCGCAATCCGCCTGGCCCGCCCTGGGTTCTCCTCGCCGTAACGAGTTATCAGCCGCGTCAAATCATCAACCGAATACGAACTGATAATATCCGCCGCCGTGATTTCCGTCCGATTATCCATCCGCATATCCAGCGGCCCGTCAAACCGAAACGAAAAACCTCTCTCTGCTCTGTCAAGCTGCGGTGACGACACCCCCAAATCAGCCAAAATCACGTCAAATGTACGTCCCTGCTTGACCAAATCCTGCGCTGCACTGACAAAATCCTTGTGAATTAGTGTCGCGCCTTTTTCAGCCAAATCGCCCAGCGTGTTAATCGCGTTATCATCGCGGTCAACCAGCACTGCGCCCAAGTAATTATCCGTCCTTCTTAAGAATTCCCTAGCGTGGCCGCCGTAGCCAGCCGTTAGATCGAGATAACTCTCGCCCCTAGCTGGCCGCAACCTGTCCAAGGTCACCTCAAGGAGTACGGGAACATGAATCGGTTCGCTCACTTGAAGCGCTTCCGACTGTGGTGGATGTTCTTTAATACTCATCATTGCTTTATTGTAGCAGTCAGGTGCAAGATTTTCGAGATTTATCTCCGTACAGCGATTGCAGCCCAAGCGACCTTGAGTCGCCTGGCGCGTAAAGAGGAGTAAATCTCGACAAATCGCCGCGGCTGACACCACAACGTATAGCAATGCTCGAGATCACCTAACTGGATATTTAATTCTGGCTATTTTGTATTTGTGTTTTGTTTGTTTTTGTTGTCTTAAGAGTGGAAATGTGATGATTGTCAGTGACAACCATAGTTTCCAAAAGAGACTTATGTGTGAGGTGGAGTTTTTTGGGAGGTGTTTTGAGGAAAGAACGTTGCCGTTTTTATTGTGGAGCAAATTGCCACCTGCCATCTTCAAATACCCAGATAGTTGATCTCGAGAGGTTTTCAAATTGTTAAAGTACTGACCCCAGCTAATCAATCCGCATTCTCGGCCGCCATCAGCCGAAAATACGCACCCGCCCGCACTGCCACGACTTCCCGGTTAATACCAGCATAGTCGAGCAAATGCTGCTCAATCGTCACTCGCCCCTGTTTCTGATCAAGCGCCGAGGCGGTTTTACCGCGGCGGAACTTGACATTCAGGTCGGCCACGCGCTCATCCAGAATACTTCCGGTCAGCGCGCCCTCCACTTCCCGATCCCAGACTTGCTGTGGATACAGGTGCAGATAGTTGCCAAACCCGCGGGTCAATACGACGCCGGACGCAAACTCTGCCCTGAGCTCAGCCGGGATCGTCAAGCGCCGCTTGTCGTCCAACTTTCGCTCAAAGTAATCTGTCTGCACGTCGTCCTTCCTCCGTGGTAGATTAGTTGGTTTTTCGTAGTGGATGTTTGTTTTGGTTGGTGATTTCCATCAACTTTCGTTCCACTGACTCCACTATACTACCCACAACTACCCACATGCAAGCCCTTTTTTCAACTTTTTACCCATTTTGATATCAAATAAAAACTTTTCCACATTTTTGTGGAAAAGTCTAGTGTTAAGACAATCTGGTGCTACGCTACTATATCTTCCCCAAAATGTTTCTGCAGTCGCATCCTAATTGAGCCTTCGTGACGACCAAGTTTTTGACTAAGCTGCTGAATGGTTGCGCCCTGTAAAAATTCCTGTTTGAGGGTGTCGTCGTCGGCTTTTTCCCACGGCATATAGGCTTTGGGGTGGGTTTCGCGCATTTTGGCAATTTTTTGCTGCCAGCTGCCGGACTGAGATTTCTTACCGGATTTTTTCGGCGCTGACTGTTTTCGCTTCATCTCCTCCAACATCGGACGATAGTGGCTGGCCGCCTCGCTACTCGCCTGCCGCAAAACCTCGTCAATCGCTAACGCATCTGGCGAAATTTCCAGTGCCTTGCGGTTAATTCCATATAGATACAAGTTATCCAAATCTCGCACCCGACTGAGCGCCACATAACCCATACCTTCAACAAACGCTTTTCTCAGGTCAATTTTTGCCGCGTCCAGTGTCATGCCCTGGCTTTTATGCACAGTGATAGCCCACGCGAGGCGCAGTGGCACCTGCGAAATGCTAGCGCGCCTACGCTCACCGTCACGCAATTCCCACACATCCGGTACCATCGTCACCTGCCGGCCATCACGAAACTCCACAATCGGGTAGTCCGTCAGCGGTTCAAAATCCACCACCGTGCCGATACTGCCATTGGCATACAATTTCTGCGGCGAATTTTTCACCGCCATCACCAACGCACCCGGTTTCAACACAAGTTCACTCGGCGCCAGCACCGACCGCTGCAAATTCTCGACATATACTTTTGAACCGGTCGTCGTCTGCTGATATCTTCGCTCCTCGCCCGCCAGCTCCGCCAACTTCTGACTATTGATGGTGTCAACATCAACATTGACGGTATGTAGCTCGGTGATATCACCATCAGGCGGATGAACTTCCGTTCGCGCCAGCAACGTCTCGGCATGATGCCGCCTAATATCATCATGTCTCAGAGCCGTCAAAATCTCCAGCAGCTGCTCGTCATTTTGCCGATATTGCCGCTCCAGATACAGCACCGCCGGCTGCAGCTCCTGCCACACTTCCGAATACACCACAAAGCCGCCGCCCTGTTCACCCGGACGATTGATCGGCGGTAATTGGAAAAAATCACCGCTCATCACTAGCTGAATACCGCCAAATGGCTGGTCATTTTCCCTAACACCGCGCAGTACCTGATCGACCATATCCAACCGGAAATCATGCAGCATGGATATCTCATCAATCACCAGCACATCAGTCTTGGTAATCACCTCACGCCGCATTTTTGACAGCCGATCAAAAAAGTTGTTCGCCAAATGATCACTGACATCAATGCCGCTCCAACTGTGAATCGTATTGCCGCCCAAATGCGTCGCCGCCAAGCCCGTCGTCGCTGTTACCGACACCTTTTTACCCTGGTCACGCGCCTGCATAATAAACGTGTTCAACAGGTGCGTCTTGCCCGTCCCAGCTGCGCCCGTCAGCAGCGCCGACCGACCGCTCATCAAAATCGCCAGCGCTAATTCTTGATCCATACTTAACCTCGCGGTGGTTCGCCCTCAGGCTCACCCAGCAGTTTTTTCGACTTAATTTCGTAGCGCTTGCCGGTAATTTTACTCTCAATATAATCCTCGTTGATCAGGTTCACAAACATATCCAAATCATTACCATCCATAATGATAATAGCGCCGTTATCATCACTCATTAGCTCCAGCTGCATCTCGTCAGCATAGTCCAGCACCTGCTCTTGCTTGACCTCGCCAATCTCTAATTTCTGTAGTTTATTGATGGTCTTTTTGCGCTCCTTGACCAGTGCATTCAAATCCAAGCCCTCCGGGAAGCTCAACTTATATTGCTTTTCAATTTCTGCTACCTTCTTGTCGGCAATCACCTGCTTCTTGTACTCATAGCCAAACATCCGCTCGAACTTTGAAGGATTAAAGGCAAAAATATCCTGACCGATGATCAGCACCTGGTTATCATCCGGCACCTTAAAACCGACTTCCGCCTTAAACGCACCAAACTTGCCGTCAGAAAACTCCCACGCCAGTGCACTTTTGAGCGTCTGCCCCTGCTGGATCAGCTTGGCTGTATAAAAGATTTTTTCTGGATCATTCGGATCGGTAAATCGCGCTATCAGCCCTTTCATCCGCTTGAATTCATGCTCGGTCTCCGAAAACTCCACGATATCGCCGCGCTCATGCTCAATCAAATAAATCAAGGTTTCCGCCCGGCCAACCCTAGCGAGGTCTGTCCGCAGCAGCACATTGTCTTCCGCTTCGCTCAGTTCATAATCCCGCAAACTAAGGCCAGTACCCGCCCCCAAATTAACTTGATTGATATAATCAAACAAAAATAGCGGCCGGAGCTGCTGCTCGACATCACCCTTCAAGGGCATGAAATACGGCGTGTAATTTTTATTAAACAAAAACAGCTCAATCTGTAAATCATTCTTTTTTGCGTCAGTCTGATTGGCCCACAAAAAAATATCAGTCGTTTCCCTCACTTCTTCCATAAGGGTCATTATAGCAATTTTTGTACTGAACCGCCAGCCAGCTTCGATTAGATTCGCTCGCCCAGCCGCGCCCGATTGGCCCACTCATCCGCCAGCTCATTTCCCTCGTCGCCCTCGTGGCCGCGCACCCAGCGGAGCTCCGCCTGGGAATTTGAGTATAGCTCATACAGTTCTTGAACGATATCCAGATTCTTGATCTCGCCGCCTTTTTTTGTCCAGCCGCGCTGCTTCCAGCCCGGCGCCCACTTGGTCACCACATTGATCCAAAACTCGCTGTCAGTATAAATCACACACGGCGCCCCAGCTACGTCCCGAAGCGCCGCAATCAGCGCCTTACCTTCCATGCGAATATTGGTCGTCTCGCCATCCTCCGAGCCTAAAATCCACGGCTGGAGATCGCGAATCACCGCAAACCCACCCGGACCAGGATTTGGCGAAGCAGAACCGTCAGTGTAGTAGATTATCATTAAATCAATTATATCATGCCAAAAATGTCAGTAAATTCTCAAGAAAAGTATTCTGATTATCTTCGGATGCTGGATTAAGTTCAAGTCTGCCTGCTTTACTACTAGTCTTCATGTCATATCGGCGCTTATACAAAGCCTTTAATGTCTCCTCAGCGCTTGCAACTATATCCAACCTCTTTAATCGTTCGCTTGGTTTCTCTTCGCCTAGCTTTTTATCGCTATATCCATTACCCTGTAGATATTTATAACCAACATGAGACACTTTGCCAGTTCGTGCACGCTGACGTTCATCCTTTGTAATGAACTGGACTTCTATAGGGGTTTCTATCCCGTCAACCTCTACAGAAAATGTAACCTTGGATACCTCGTAACTAGGATAGCCACGTTTTTCAATAGTTTCTTCTGTATCAATTTTTACCAAATATTGGCCTGAATCAATTCCTAACGCATGAAGCTGCTCTTCTATATAATTAACGTATTTCTGGGTCCCCTGAATATAGACGGGACGTGTCTTATTGCGCGAGGAAACTGGCTTAAACTCCGGCAGCCTGTAGGCTATAAAATTCGCAAAATCACGAGCGACCGACTTGCGATCTTCGGAAATAACCATCATTCCGACAATATCCATGATTCCGTCACCGCCTTTTAGCTTATCGGCAAGCGATCCTACTGATTTCACACGCCAATTCCCAGCCACCATGTTGCCATGTCTAGTTTCTGCTGCAAATTCACCCATGTGAATAGGATAGTCATCAGAACTGTCGGCCTTACCAACAGCATAACTAATCGTGCTGTCATTTTCACCAAAAACCTTATCAGCAATTTTTCCTATACCAATTTGGAGCACTGTGTTTTGTATTTCAGCAGCATACTCAACAAGATCCTTTCTACCCTGACCAAACAAACGCCGGATCTTTCCAGCGCTACGTAGTTCTGCAGCAAAGCCTTCATATCCCATAGCCTCAAGAATTGGAGCATAAAATGACTCCGCCTCTAACACATCCTGTAAAATCGCCGATTGCCTCTTCGATGACGGGTAGCGTAAATTGTCAAGCAACTCAGCACTCTTTATGATAAACGCTTCAATGTTAACTTCCTCCATCTCCCTGCGCATATGATTAAGATCGAGAAGAGGTTGAGCAATTTCCCATTTTTCTGGAGGGATACTACCCATATACCTTTGCGCGATTAGTGGATATATCTCCTTAAAATTAGTATTTCCTTGGCTTTCATTATCTTCTTGTGTAATGTCGGCCATTTGTTTCCTATGGTACGCCGCACTCTGTTCCACCTTAATCATATCAGCCAAAATACACGAAGCATACTTAAGCTGCTCATGGCTAATAGTTTCATCGTCAAATAGCTCTAATAGTGCTTTTGTAGCCTCTTTAGCCCAGTCTTCATTATATTTTGTGCTTTCCCTATTGATCATTCTATCAACGACATCATGAACAAGCGCCAATGAAATTGCTTCCGGGGGTAAATCTTCATCAGCAAATTCTTCCACCAAGTCCTGCACACGATGAGCGTGCTCTATAAAATCCTCACGCTCTCCTCTAATACTACCCGCATATATATCCAACGTTCTTTGAGATATACAACCAAACATTTCCTCTGGAGACAGGATTTCTTTACATAGTACTTTCTGTTCTTCACTTGACACAGCTCGGCTATTATACCATATAATGCCAAAAAATGCAATTATCGTCGGCTTTTAAGCAAAATAAATCCGCATCAGCTCACGAGCCACCCTGTCAGCATCATGGCGGATTAGGCTACGTTGAGCCGCCAATGGGTCGCTGCCAGAATTTTTATTCACCCAAGCAGTATCAGCAATCAACCGCTTACCCGAGGCATAATAATGCTTCTTTTTCAACAAATCTTTATTCCACTCCACCAAATACTCACCGTCATGGGCGTACTTCTTGATAAGTTCCTCTGGAGGACGATGGTTATTGTATAGAACATAATCCATACTTACACCTGAAAATCGCTCAATCTCATCCGCGAAATCCGCCACGGTAAAACCATCTGTCTGACCCGGTTTATTAACCAAGTTGCAAACATAAACTTTCTTTGCCCTAGTCTCTGCCAGCGCTCTGGTTACGCCACGCACCAGCAACGCCGGCGCCAAACTGCCATACAGCAACCCGGGCGCAATCACCACCAAATCAGCATCTAAAATCGCCTGGCGCGCCCGCGGGTTAATGCCAGCCGGCGGCTTCAATTCCAACCACGGACGCTCGCCGCGCGGAATTTGCAGCGATTCTGCCGCGTGCTGGCCATTGACAGTCGTACCGTCTTTTAGCTTAATCGACATAGTCGTATCATCCAAAGTAATTGGAAACACGCGTCCATTTACGCCCAAAACTTCACTCGCCAGCTCCACCGCCTCGGCAAAGCTCCCCGTCATCTTTTCCAGCGCCGCCATGAACAAATTACCAAAGGCGTGCCCCTTCATGCTGCCCTCATCAAACCGATAATTAAACAAGTCGCGCACCTTCGGCGAGCTGCTCAGTGCCACCAAACATTGCCGGACATCACCCGCTGGCAGCACGCCCAGTTCGTCGCGCAATTGCCCAGTTGAACCGCCGTCATCAACCATATTAACCAGCGCCGTAATGCTATGCGTGTACTTTTTCAAGCCCGACAGCAGCGTGAAACTGCCAGTTCCGCCGCCAATTACTACAATTTTTACCCCAAAATAATCACTATTTGAAACATTCATTACCATTCCCGAATTATACCACCTTACCGGAACTTAAACCAACGTACCCTTTGGCAGCGCCCACTCCAGATACGGTTGCTGCTGATGTTCAATGGCGTTGATAATATGCGTAGCAATTTTAGCGGGATCGTTGAAAAACACATAATCAGCCGGCAGCTCCCGACCATTCCAAAACGGCGTTTTCATAGCGCCTGGCAAAAATAGCGCGACTTTTACTAGCAATTTCTGCTCGTCGGCCTGCATACCTAAGCTGCGCGCCAAGCCCGCTTGGGCGTGTTTAGTCGCCACGTATACCGCCTCGTCCGCCCGAGCTTTGACGCTACTGGTTGAGCCGATAATCGTTAAAACTGACTTCTGATTTTGACGTGCCATCTTTCGCCACGCCCACTGTACCAGCGGCAACGCACCGGCAAAGTTCACTTCCGCCATGGAACGTGCGTCGGGCTGATCCTCGAAATTACCGCGCCAACCATAGCCCGCCGCCCAAACAAATTGTTCAATAGCATCACTACCCAGAATCTGCTCAATCCGCGCTGGCGCTGCCTCTACTTGCTCGGGATAATACACATCCAATTGGAAACCCTCGCCGTGTTCCTGGGTGTTATGCGTCTTCCCCAACACCAGCACACGCTTGCCACTTTCTCTGAGCTGCCGCGCCATTTCGCGTCCAAGACCGCTCGTCCCACCAAGAATAATATGCATATGGTTATTATAGCAATGGGATTATTATATGTAAATCGATCCTCGCAAGCGTGGCCACAAACTTCTTAGAGCACTCAGTAAAATTTTTTACCTGCGTAGTTGCTGCCATTTTGTGTGAACCTTATAGGCGCGCACAGGCGCATCAACTTCGCTTTTCTGAAGCAATAGCTCCTCAGGATCGATAAACATTACTTCGTCACCCTCTTCACCTGGTATAAAATCAAAATTCTCTGGCCAGACGCGGCAATAAAAACAGATTTGATTAGCATCAATCCGCTCAATATACATCTCTTCCGACGCGTCAAAAAGTTGATAGTGTAAATCACCCTTGTAACCAACCTCTTCGTACAACTCACGTTTCAGCGACGACTCAATCGTCTCGCCAAAATCCATGCCACCACCCGGCAAATCCCAATACGTCCGATCAATTTCCTTAACAACCAAAATCTGCCCAGTATCGTTATAAATCAACGCTTTGAGCGAGATACGATACAAACAATCCAGATGATCTGTGCCATCTAAATTCTGCGTAATGATATGTCCTTTGGTAATTTTTGTCATGAGAGTCATTATACTACACCCGAACGCCAGATAGCTGATACCATTTCGCCTACAGTATATTCTGTCTTTCCAATATCCATGATTAACTACTCATTGGGTGTTAACACGTTGGGGATTATCTAATTGTGATACTCTTTTATTTTACTGGCATATTCAGTCAAAAGATTCTTTGAATAAATTTTTTCATTTTTTGAATTTCTAACTTCTTTCCAAAGAATAGAAGCTACTTTTAATTTGTTCGAATAGTTGCGACTATTTTCGTCTGCACAGAAATCCT
>CAURDO010000006.1:0-57506 GCA_963524145.1 uncultured Candidatus Saccharibacteria bacterium | reverse complement strand
CTTTATTGTAGCCTGTTTCCAGTTCATTTTCTCACAAAGCACCTCTGCCACAAACTTGCTCGTAACTTCGCTATTTGCCCACACAACTCGCATTACTTCCCATTCTGCATCGGTTATATGCTGTTTTTTATCGATTCTGCAATTTTCTTTCACATTCTTACCTCCTTTAATGTTTACGTTTGTAATCTTTTTACATTATATAGTTTACAACAGTAATCGTTTTTTGTATATTCTTGTCACATATGTATTATCTCACAACATATTTCCATAAATTTATGTGCTATACTTGAGCTATCAAATTTAACATAAGGATTTTTATGGCAAGTACGAAAAATCGGACAAAAACTCAGGCGAAAAAATCTCAGATTGAGATGTTGGTGCCAATTTTGATTGGTGCGGTAGTGGTGCTAATAGCGACAGTCGGATATTTGGCATGGCGATTAGATAATCAATCACCACATAAAGTATACACGGCGACGGAAAAAGTTGGCAACGGATTCGTAAGCTTGGGCTCACTTGGCTTTCGATTTGAGGGGAATAAGGCGACTGCTCGTAACGATGCGTCAGTGCAGGAAATTCACGATTTTTTGAAAAAAGAAGTCGCTCAATCAGGCTGTAAAGATAACAATGGCGCAGTTAGTGTAATTGCAAATTCTCAAGACGAGAAGCAGTTGCTGCTTGGATATGGTTGTGGTAGTACGGCTGCGCGAATGTTTGCAGTTAAGAAGGATGATGGCTGGAAAGTAATTTCACCAACTAACCAGTTTAATACATTCGATATTCCAAGTTGTAAAATGACCGACGAAAATAATATCAGCAAGGAAATTGTACCGGTTTGCCAGAACGAGAAGAAAGACGGCGAAAAGCTAGTTTACGACTATAAGCTGCGCTAAGCTAGCTATAAAAAGAATTCCCCGCTTCCTTAGCGGGGAATTTTTATGATGCAATTATTTTTTCTTAAATAGGCGGCGTTTTTTAGACTTTTTACCATTGTCGAGCAGCTCATCTGGATCAAAGTCATCGTAGGTAACCATCAATGCTCGTGAATTAATTTGCCTCAATGTTTCCAGTCCAACTGACACGATGATTAGAATTCCGGTACCGCCGATTGATAGGCGTAGGCCGCGCAGACCCGTCAAATGATATGTGAGATATTCGGCGACAAATGGCAGAATTGCTACAATTCCCAGAACAATTGATCCGAACAAAATTAAGCGATTGACGGTTTTTGTAAGGTACTTTTCAGTCTGAGCGCCCGGCCGAACACCCTCGATGAAACCTCCCTGCTTCTGCAAGTTTTCAGCAATTTCATTGGCATTAAAGACGATACCGGTGTAGAAATATGTAAAGGCAATAACTAGTAGGAAATACAGCGTTGGGTAGATGAAAGCCTCAGCAGTGCTGCCAGTAAATGAGCCAGCATTTGGTGCTTGGAACCAAGTGATGAGCTTGTTGGCGGTTGGTAAAAGATCGGCGTTGCCAGAAGCTTTCATGACTTGGCCAACGAACTGTGGCAAGCTGAGGAATGCAACGGCAAAAATAACCGGGATAACGCCCGCTGCAATCAGCTTAACTGGCAGGATGCTTTTTACGTCACCATAGTTGCTGTTGCCGTGGACACGCTTGGCGTAATTGATGGTAATGACACGCTGTGCTTCGTTGATTTTCACCAGGAAATATAGAACGATGAGGCCAGCGATTGCCATGATGAGAATAGTCCAGAATACGGTCGGATTAACGGGCAGCGTGAACCAATTGAAAACATTTAAGCCGCCAGAAGAGGTGTCCATAAGCGAAGAAATGAGTGATGCTAGCATCTGTGGCAATTGACTGATGATACCAGCGAAAATCACGATAGAAATACCATTGCCAATTCCCTGTTCAGTAATCAATTCGCCAAGCCACATAATCAACACTGAGCCGGCAGTCATGGCAGTCACCGACACGACCCACTCCATCATCGTTGGGTCGGCTAAGGTTGTGGTGCCGCCCTGGAGTACAGTCTGGCGTAAAATAAATATGAAAGCAATTGACTGAACGATGGCTAACGGCACGGTAATAACACGCGTCCATTGTTGGATCTTACGACGTCCTGACTCGCCATCTTTATGAAGCTCCTCTAGCTTTGGAATGGCTTTAGTTAACAATTGGATAATGATACTAGCGGTAATGAATGGACTAAGACCGACTAGCACTAAAGAAAAACTTGACAAAGCACCGCCAGAAAGCAAGTTCAGGATTCCACCCAAATCAGTCTGGCCAAGTACCGATGAAATTGCGTTACGCAGCTGGGTTGGCTCGGCTAGCGGCACCGGAATATGCGCCAGTAATCGATAAACAACAATTATTCCGACAACAATTAATAATCGTTTCTGCATATCTTTATTTTTTAGCGAGCGGAAAATTATTCTCCAATTCATGTTTTAGCCCCTCATAGTCACTAACAATTCTTAACTCTGTCAATTATACATGACCGCGGCTAATATTTCCATACTAAAAACATAAAAGCACGTGCGCTATAATTGAAATAATAAAATAACGCAAGATTGAGGTATCATATGCAACAACAACCCGAAACTCCAGCAACTCCACCACCAATGCCGCAGCTAAGCCCAGAATTACCGCCACATTATCCGCCAAAGAAAAGTAAGCTATGGCTGTGGATTACGCTGGCGATTGTCGGCGTGTTGGTGATAGTCGGGATTATTATAACAATTATTATTGTGTCGAATAGCTCCACTTCTTCAGCTGATACAACAACTTCACGTCAGCGAGCGACCAAGCCTGATAAGAATAATGACAATGAGGAGGATGAAGACAATCAGCAAGGCTCAGCTACGAAGGCCACAAAATGCCTAACGTCTGCAGATTTTCGAAGATCTGGTTATACACACGTAAAGGATGGCTATTTTGTGTTAGAGGATGGCAAATTTAACTTTCGTAGCATTCTCTTTAAGCCAGATTCAACGCAATACCAACGTGGAACTTCCAATGTTGAAATGGCTAAGCTAGGAATGCTTTACAAATTTAATACTGACAAGCAATTTTCGATTGAACTGGTTCCTAATGAGACGGGCGAGGACTCAAAGCTGGCTTTGGAGCGTGCCGATAAGATTAAGCACGATTTGGTATCTAATGGAATTCCAGAGCATAAGATTACTGTTTCTGAGCCAATAGTCGCCACCCATGATAATAGTGATGATGCAGCCAACAGGCGTGTAACGATTTATTTCGTTGCACCGCAGAAATGTAGCGAAAAGTAATCCGACCCACCAAGATAAAAGAAAATCCCCTTCTCCTGCGAAGGGGATTTTCTAGTCACCAAAGGAAGATTATTTTTCCTCGGCTTCTTTCATGCTTTTACGCAAGGGCGTCGGGACTTTCTCAAATGAACCGCCGGCCTTTTCAATCGCTTTGACGACTGAAGCAGAAGCAGCTTGTACTTTCAAGTCAACCTTGGCTTTCAATTCACCGCGGGCGATCACCTTGACCGTGTGGAACGGTGTGGCGATGTAGCCTTCGGTAAACAGCAGCGCGTTGTCAACGGTTTTTCCGTCAAAGGCGTTCAGGTGATCCAAGTAGACTACCTGAGCTGGCGTGCGCAAGCTCTTGAAACCGCGAGCTTTTGGCACAGCCTGAGCCAATGGGCGCTGACCACCCTGGAACATGGCGCGAAGCTTTTTACCAGTGCGGGCGTTCTGACCTTTGGTACCACGACCAGCGGTTTTGCCCTGGCCAGCAGCGATACCGCGGCCAACGCGTTTTTTATTCTTGTTTGCTGAAACTTGGAGATCGTTGTATTTCATTACTTAGCCTCCTTTTTAGCAGCTTTTTTGACTGGCTGAGCATTGAGCCATTCTTCGCGTGGAACCAGTGATTTCAATGCTTCAATGGTTGCGTAGGCGATGTTCACCTTGTTGGTTGAACCAAGTGACTTGGTCAATAGGTTACGAACACCAGTCACACCGATGATTTGTCGGACAACACCACCAGCGATGATACCAGTACCAGGAGCAGCCGGCTTGATCAGTACGCGGGCGCCTGAGAACTTAACTTCGCTGTCGTGTGGAATGGTTTCGCCGTTGAGTGGCAAAGTGATCAAGTGCTTCTTAGCAACTGAGGTTGCCTTAGCGACGGCAGCTTGCACGTCGGCACCCTTAGCCACACCAACACCAACCTTATCTTTGCGGTTGCCGACAACCACCAACGCCTTGAAACGGAAGCGGCGGCCACCCTTAACCACGCGGCTCACGCGGTCAATGTTGATTACCAATTCTTCAAACTCTTTTGGTGCGTCATCACGCACATTTCGCCGGTCATCGCGGCGACCACCACGCGGACTGCGAGGCCGGCGGCCTTCTGCGCGTGGGGTAGTATTTGCAGCTTGTTCTGCCATACTAGAACTCCAATCCTTCTTGGCGCGCAGCATCAGCCAATGCCTTCAGGCGACCAGCGTACTGGCGACCATTGCGGTCAAAGACTACTGCGCTAATTTTACTTTTCTTTGCTTTCTTGGCAATCTCAGTACCGATGGCAGCACATTTTTCGCTCATCGTACCTTTTGCTTTGGTGCCAACGGTGGTTGCGGCAGCCAATGTCTTGCCAGCGACGTCGTCGATCAGCTGAGCACTGACGTGCATGTTGCTGATGGTGACGGTTAGGCGTGGGCGCTCTGCAGTGCCTGAAACTTTCGCGCGAACGCGGTTTTTGCGAAGAGCTTGGTTGAGTAATTTCTTGTTCTCAGTCATGATTACTTACCTGTCTTTCCTGCTTTGCGCAAAATCTGCTCGTCGGCGTACTTGATACCCTTGCCCTTGTATGGTTCAGGCTTCTTCAGCGCGCGGATTTCCGCAGCGACTTGGCCGACTTGCTGTTTATTGATGCCGCTGACGATGATAGTCATCTTTTCATTGGTAACGGTTATGCCTTCTGGGGCTTTGTATTTGACTGGGTGTGAAAACCCGAGCGCCATTTCCAGCTCATTGTTACTGGAGCTGACGCGGAAACCGACACCATTGACCTCGAGGCGCTTTTCGTAACCTTTGGTCACGCCGATTACCATGTTGTTGATCAGCGCGCGCATCAGACCGTGCTGGGCGCGAGCAGTTTTGGACTCATCCTTCGGATGAACCGTGACGTGTCCGTCTTCGACTTTCACCTCAACTGCTGGTGTGATGAATTGCGTCAATTCACCTTTCGGGCCCTTTACGACCACGTCACCAGAGTCAACCGTGATTGTCACACCGGCCGGAATAATCACCGGCAGTTTTCCGATTCGACTCAGACTCATTACTCACCTTTCGTGTGATTTGATATTAACCTCGGTATTTTAGCATAGATTAGGGGTAAAATGCAAGGTCTGGCGAGTATAGGCGTTAGTCTAGTATATCTCTAAGAGTTTACCAATTAGCGTAGAGTCTAGTTTTTCCTGTTTTATCTCATGAATATCAAAATAGCTAAAATTTGAAACTTCATTTGTTAAGCAAGGCGTTGTCAGTAGAGTGACCTCGTAGATGATGATTAAAACTGGGTCATCGAACTTCGTATTCCACGTCGGGATTATACGTGGGCGGTCGCTGTCGATCGTAATGTCGACGCCTAATTCTTCCTGAAATTCACGAGTGAGTGCTTCGACTATATTTTCTCCGTGTTCTAGCCCACCGCCAGGAAGGTCCCATGAGTCACTTCTCTCTTGAACGAACAGCAGCTTACCTGATTGATCACGTACTAATCCCTTTACTGCTACTCGATATGCCGATTTTATATTCTTCAATATTTCAGTCATTGTATGATAAAATTTTATCATAAAAATAAGGTAATAATATGGCTAAGATAGTTGCAAAGGCGCTGGTGCGGGATTCTGAAGGATTATATTTGGTACTGTATAGAAGCAATACACATCCGCTGTTTCCCGGGCATATTGATTTTCCTGGCGGAGAGGTTAAGCCGGAAGAAATACCGGAAGCAGCAGTAGCGCGCGAAATACAGGAAGAAACGGGACTGCTCGTTGATCCAAATAAATTGAAGAAGCTATTTGCCAAACAATACCAGCAAACAACGCATATGTTGTTTGAGGCAAAGCTCGCCGAACCGGACGCGAAAGCCGCTTTAAGCTGGGAGCATAAAGGTTACCGCTGGATAGCACCGGAGGAATTAAAGTCCCTGCCCAAATTCCCAGGCGCCGACCCGTATTATATGGATGTGATGGATTTTATAACAAGTGTCAATACGGCAACAACATAATCGCTGCTAGTATCGCCAATATGATATACATTGCCAATGCCGGACGCGTCAAATACGGTGTTTTAAAATGATATATTCGTCGTAGTTCATAATAATCCCACAGCCGCCAAGCGCAGATGACCAATAGTACGACGAAGCCTAATGACAATATACCGTCAAGATCAAGTAGTAAAGCACGATTCATAGGGTTCATTACAAATATAAATGTTGATGCAACCAGGCATGACCACCATCGTTCATCTCGTTTTAAACCCATTACTAACACGCAAAATCCCAGCGGAGTAATGAGTCGTACTGTTGGGTAGGCGAAAATTGATTGAATATAATAATGCGCCGGAAATCTGTTATTATCAAAGTCGGCGATTAGCGCACCAATGCCATAAAACAACAACAGCAATACGCCAGTCGACAAAAATAATCGCAACAAATCTTTGCGAAGCACGTCTTTTACTGTGATGAATTCGGTCTCAGTGTTAGCGGGTAGATGAAGAAGTGGAACCATGACAATTATTTACTTATTGATACATCTAGTATAGCAAGTTGACGTAAATTGATGTATACTTTTGGTATTACGTAAGTAAGTTGGAAGTTCCGCGTGCTAGAACAGTATGAAATAGAGCGTAAGCGTCAATTTGTGGGTGATTTAGATGCGTTTATTGCGCAACTGGACTCTCAGGGATTTTTCCTGGCTAGCGAAACTACCGAAATTGATATCTATTATTCTCGGCCTGATATTGATTTTATGCAGACGGTTGAATGCCTGCGGGTTCGACAGCGTGATGATTTTGCCGAGATAACTTACAAACCACCAACCAATCAGCACACGCGCACTGAGAATGGAATTATCATCAAGACAGAAACCAACCTGCCGATTATCCCAGAGAATATAACTGTCGCAAAGCAGTTACTGGCAAATCTTGGGATGGTAAAATTAGTTGAAGTCAACAAGTCTCGACGGATATTTAAGTGTGATGATGAGCCGGGATTGACGATTACCATTGATGAGATTGGCGGTGCGGGTGTTTTTGTAGAAACGGAAATCATCAGCGAAGATAAAGAGTCGGCACTGCGCCGGATTGGGGACATTGAAGCGCGGACAGGAGTTCAGGAATTTGAGGTTGTTACTCGGCCATATCGGGATATTTGCATGGAGTGTCCATTAACTACTTAGGTGTCGAATCTGCATCGACTGATATCCAACCATTTTTTGAATATGTCACTATGTCTCCAGGGCTAAAGGCTCCTACAAATTTCGTGTCAAATATTGTATACCTAGGATCTCTATTGGTACCGTTATCTGGATAACAATCTTTAGTTACAATTCCAACTCTATATTTTTTCGATCCTGGAATGGCTATGGTCCCACTCCTAGACATTGTGCTATCAGGCCTCTCTAAGACGGTAGCGACCGTTCCCTGGCAGCCCTCGATCGGTACTCTGTTGTTCCTGGAGTCACCGTCAAGGTTGTTAAGAGTGATTGCGGTCATAGCGACAGAGGTCATAGCGACAGAGGCCATAGCTAATACCGTTAGAATTGGTGCAGAAGAGGATTCTGGGTTTAATTCTTGCTTTGATGGGTTAATATTCTCTTTCATTATCGGGATATAATATCGCTAAGATTATTTAGTGTCAATAGCGATAAAAAATAAACGCCCTGAATGAGGACGTTTATTTGATTCGTGTAAGGTTTTAGTACACTTTCAACAACAACTCACCACCAAGCTTAGCCTTGGCTGCTTCGGCGCCAGTCATGACACCTTTTGAGGTTGAGATGAGCACCAAACCGCGGCCGCTTTTCACCTTTGGAATTTCGCTAGCGCCGACGTAGACACGACGACCCGGCTTTGATACGCGAGTGATCTCGTTGATGGTGCTGTTGGTGCCCTCTTCGTTGATGGTAACAACCAGCACGCCACGAGGCTTGGCGTCCTCTAGTTTAACATCTGCGAGGTAGCCGTTTTTGACTAATTGTTCAGCGATGACTTTTTTCATCTTGCTGGACGGAACACGAACTTCCGTCTTGCCAACCAGTTTCGCATTGCGAATGCGCGTTAGAAGGTCGGCGATTGGGTCTGTAGTTTGCATAGACATGGTCAAATCTCCTTTCCTTCTTACCAACTACTCTTTGTTATGCCTGGGATTTCGCCCTTGGCTGCTTTTTCGCGGAAATTGATACGGCTCAGGCCGAACTGGCGCATGTAGCCGCGTGGACGACCGGAAATGCTGTCGCGGTTCTTGTGCCGAGTTGGGCTCGAGTTGCGAGGCAGTTTCTGCAGTCCGTCGAGGTCGCCAAGTTCTTTGAGCTCAGCGCGCTTCGCAGCGTATTTTGCGATCAGCTTCAAGCGCTTTTTGTCGCGAGCGACCATTGATTTCTTAGCCATTACCTGACGCCTCCTTTCTTCTCAAACGGCATGCCAAACTTCTCGAGCAAGGCTTTTGAAGCTTCTTTGTTACCGTTCTTGATGACAAATGTTACCTGCAAGCCGTGCAAAATCTGCGTTTCCTCGAACGTCAGTTCCGGGAAGATTGACTGTTCGATGATACCCAGGTTGTAGTTACCACCTTTGTCGAACTTCAGGCCGACGCCGTGGAAGTCACGTACGCGTGGGAGTGCCACGTTGATCAAACGATCCATGAACTCGTACATCCTGCTGCCGCGCAGCGTGACGCTCACGCCAATTGGCGCACCCATGCCTTTACGGATGCTAAAGCCGGCGATTGACTTCTTTGCCTGGCGGGCAACTGGTGCCTGACCGGTGATCTTTGCAACGGTGTTTTTGACAATTTCAAAGTGACGCTTGTCATCTTTCTTCTTGCCGGTGCCAACGCTCACGATGATCTTTTCCAAAGCTGGCACTTGGTGCACGTTCTTTAGATCTAGTTCGGCTTGCAGTTCCTTCAGGTATTTCTCCTGGTACAAGGCTTTCAAGCGAGGAGCTGGCACGACGGTTTTCTTCTCTGCCATTATTTAATCTCCTTATTTTTTGCTTGGCGAGCGACGCGAGTTTTGCCGCCGTCAGCGTTCTTTACTAAACCAACCCGGCTGGTTTTGCCTGACTTTTCGTCGACGACCAGGGCGACTTTGCTGATGTCCATCGGTACGTGGATATCTTTCTTGCCGCCTTTTGGATTGTACTGGCTTGGCTTGACGTGGCGGTGTCCGACGCCAACACCTTCAACCAAAACAGTCTGATCTTTGGTGTTAACTTTCAGGACTTTACCAGTCGTACCCTTGTTCTTACCAGCAATGATTTTTACGGTGTCATCTTTGTGAATACGAGCCATTAGAGTACCTCCGGAGCCAGGCTGATGATCTTCATGTAGCCCATGTCGCGTAGTTCGCGTGGCACTGGGCCGAAGACACGGGTAGCCTTTGGCTGCTTGTCATCGTTGATAATCACCACGGCGTTGTCATCAAAGCAGATGGTCGAGCCGTCTTTGCGGTGGATTTGGTCGCGGGTGCGAACCACCACAGCTTTAACGACAGACTTCTTTTTGACGTTGCCAGTTGGGCTGGCGTCTTTGACTGAACAGACGATCACATCGCCAACGCGAGCATAGCGGCGGCGAGTACCGCCGAGAACGCGGATACACAATACTTCTTTGGCACCCGAGTTGTCAGCTACCTTGAGGCGAGATTCTTGTTGGATCATTTGTCGTCCTCCTTAGTCTCTTCCTCAGCTTCACCAGAAACTTCAGCCTTTAGTTTGATAGAACCGCGAGACTTTTCAATCACCTTGACCAGCGTAAAGCTCTTGGTCTTGGAAATTGGGCGGGTCTCTTCGATTTGCACCTTGTCGCCTTCGCCTGCTTGATTGGTCTCATCATGAGCAGTGTATTTGCGAGTCACGGTGTACTGTTTGCCGTAGAGCGGATGCGTTTCGCGGCTGGTGACCGTCACAGTGATGGTCTTGTCGCGCTTGGCACTCGTTACGACGCCAATCAGTGTTCGTCGGGCCATTACTTGCTCTCCTTTTCATTAATTTGTGTCAGCAGGCGTGCGATGTCCTTGCGGAGTGAACGCAACGCTTTTGGATTAACTAATTCGCCAGCAGCGTGAGAACGTTTTGCTTGAAGTAGGTCATTTCGCTTTTCGGCGAGTTCCTTCTTCAGATCGTCAACCGTCTTTACAACTGCTGCTTTTGCAGTTTTCTTTGCTTCAGCCATTATGCGTCCTCCCGCTTGATGAACTTACATTTGACTGGTAGTTTGTGGCTCGCTAGGCGCATTGCTTCGCGGGCCGTCTCCTCAGAAACGCCCTGCATTTCAAACATCACTGTGCCGGCCTTCACCTTAGCAACAAAGAACTCTGGATTACCCTTACCACCACCCATCTTCAAACCAAGCGGCTTGCGAGTAACTGGGGTGTGCGGGAAAATCCGGATCCAAATCTTACCGCCACGCTTGATGTAGCGGGTCATTGCCTGACGAGCAGACTCGATTTGGCGGGAGTTGATGCGCTCGTTTGATTGTGATTGCAGTGCAAAGTCGCCGAACGCGATGTAATTACCACGGGTTGCTTGACCACGGTTTTTACCGATACGCACTTTGCGATATTTAGTCTTTTTCGGTAACAGCATTTAGCGACTCCTTTCTCCCTTATAAATCCACACTTTCACGCCGATGATACCAGCTGGTGTCTGGGCGCGAGCACAGTGGAAGTCAATATCAGCACGCAGGGTGTGAAGCGGCACTGAGCCTTCAATCACCTTTTCGCGGCGTGCCATTTCAGCACCGTTCAAACGACCAGCCACCTCGATGCGGATACCTTTGGCGCCGGCACTCATGGTGTTTTGCGCGGTCATTTTGGTTGCGCGGCGGAAGTTGATGCGGCGCTCCAACTGGCGGGCGATGTTTTCTGCCACCAATTTGGCTGCCAATTCCGGTCGGCGCACTTCTTCGATGTTGATGCGAACCGCCTGACCGACGATCTTCTCAACTTGTTTTTTCAATTCATTCACGCCCGCACCGCCACGGCCGATCACCACACCAGCTTTCGCTGTGTGAATGGTTACCGTGATCAAGTTGGCACTCCGCTCAATCTCAATACGATTGATGGTTGGGCGTGAGGCAAATTTCTTCTCAATCAATTCGCGGATTTCGTGATCCTGGCGAATTGCCTCCGCAAACTCTTTCTTATTGGCCGTAAACCAACGAGAGCTCCAGTTCTTGTGAACTTGTAGGCGGAAGTTGATTGGATTCACTTTTTGACCCATTTACTTCTCCTCCTTTTTTGCCGTGGTTTCGGCGGCTTTTTTCGCTGCAGGCTTGGCAGGTTTGGTCTCTGCCTTTGCCTTGGTCTCTGGTTTTTTCGCAGGCGCTTTCTTTGGCTTCTCGGTACCAGTTACTTCAACCAAGATGTTTGACGTCTTTTTCTGGAATGGCAAGGCACGACCGCGTGATGCTGGCTTAAAGCGGCGCAGACGTGTACCAGTGGTAACGCTCAAGGTGGTAATCACCAAGCTTTTAGCATCCAAACCGTGGTTATTGATGGCATTTGCCTTGGCACTGTCGATGGCCTTTTTTACTGGCAAGGCAGCGCGTTTTGGCACGTGCTCCAAGATAACCAATGCGTCAGCAACGGTGCGGCCGCGTACCAGCGCAGCCACCAAGCTAACCTTGCGTGGTGTTTGGTCAACACCTTTGGCGTAAGCGCGAACAGTATAAGTTGTATCAGCCATGATTACTTCTTATCCTTTCCGCCGTGCTTACGGAACTTACGAGTTGGGCTAAACTCACCGAGTTTATGGCCAACCATGTTTTCAGTAATCAGCACAGGCACGTGCATCTTACCGTTGTAGACGGCGATGGTTCGACCGACCATTTCTGGGGTGATGGTCGAAGCGCGCGCCCACGTTTTGATAACGGTTCGATCGTCAAGGCTGAGAGCAGCGACTTTTTTCGCAAGCTTCACATCGACGAATGGACCTTTCTTTAATGAACGACTCATCGTGATTTACCTCTTCCTCTTCGCGTCGTGGCGCGTGCGTACGATTAATTTATTTGAGCCTTTGCGGCGGCGAGTTCGATAACCCAGCGTCAATTGACCCCATGGCGTACGTGGTGCTTTACCAGTACCGTGGCGACCACCGTCACCACCACCATGTGGGTGATCTGCGGCGTTCATGACGACACCGCGGACGGTTGGGCGAATACCCTTGCGGCGGCGGCGACCAGCTGAACCGATTTTGACGTTCTGGTGCTGGACGTTACCGACTGTACCGATGGCAGCGGTTGCTTCCAGGCGAACTTTGCGAACTTCGCCAGATGGCAATTTGATAGTTGCGTAATTGCCCTCTTTGGCCATCAACTGAGCTTTGGCACCAGCGGCGCGAACCATTTGCGCACCTTTGCCGGCAGTCAGTTCAATAGCATAAATCATCGTACCAACCGGGATGGCAGACAATGGCAGGCGGTTTGAGGCCTCGATCGGCGCTTCCTCACCAGTCTGAATCGTCTTGCCCTTGACCATCGAGGTGTCGGCCAATACGTAGTGGTACAAATTGTACTGATCCTTCACCCGAGCGATGCGTGCTGAGCGGTTTGGATCGTACTCAATTTCTTCAACCGTCAGTGTCAAGCCGCTCGGCAAATTGTGGTTCACCAAACGGTAGTGACGGCGAACGCCACCGCCGCGATGACGCACGGTGATGCGGCCTTGGTTGTTGCGGCCAGCATTTTGCTTTTTGGCTTTGGTCAGACTTTTGAGCGGTTTCCTTGTCGTGATGTCCGACAAATCCTGGCTCGTCATGCCGCGACGAGCAGGAGTGGTTGGATTGTAAGCTTTCACTGGCATTACTTGGTCTCCTCCATCTGCTGCTCTACTGCGTCAAACACATCGAGCTTATCGCCATCTTTCAGCGTCACGTAAGCCTTCTTCCAATCCTTGCGCGTGGTTGTGCCAGGATAGCGGTTCTTGCCTCGTGAGAAACGCACAGCTTTACCGTCTTGGACCAAGGTTTTTACCTTCAGAACGGTAACGTCAAATTGCGTTTCAACTGCTGCTTTGATCTCGTTTTTATTCAGGTTCAGCGGAACGCGGAACACGTACACGCCATTGGCGCTCTGTGCGTATGCCTTCTCGCTAATGCGTGGGATAATTGTCATCTGTTTCATATTACGCTTCCTCCTTACTCAGCCACTCAGTGATTACTGGCAGAGCTTTCGGGGTCATGACAATAGTATCCGCATTCAGGATATGGTAGACGCTGAGGTAGCTCGCACGAATTACCAATACGTTCTGGACGTTGTTTGTCGCGCGCATCAATTCTGGTGTCTTTTCGTCGACGACGATCAGTACGCGGCGCTCAAACTTGTTGTCAGCCAAGAAGGTTGCGACCTCTTTGGTCTTGCCGGTCGTCTTGATGTCTTTAACGACGATCTTCTTCGCTTCATTGGCTACCGTCAAGGCTTGGCGAATTGCCACTTTCTTGGCGGTTTTAGACAATTTTTTGGTGTAGTTTTCGTTGCCGCGTGGGCCAAAGACCACACCACCGCCGCGCCAGATTGGGTTACGGCTTGAGCCGAAACGCGCTCGACCAGTTCCCTTTTGCTTCCATGGTTTTTTACCACCACCGGAAACTTCACCACGTTGCTTGGTTGTGGCGCTTGCCAGGCGGGCATTTGCCAGATAGCTGTCGTATGCCAATTTCAACAGTTCGTGATTTGGCACGTCAACAGCGAAAATGTCTTTAGGAAGTTTGGTTGATTCAGCCATTACTTGTTACCTCCTAAAATGATCAGCCCTTTTCGCGGCCCAGGGACAGCGCCCTTCACCCCGATCAGATTGGTCTCTGGATCAACATATGCCACTTCCAGGTTCTTGACCGTAACACGCTCGTGACCCATGTGGCCAGCCATCGTCTTACCCTTGAACACTTTTTGTGGATACATCGAGCCGATTGAACCTGGCTTACGAGTATTACCTTTACCACCGTGCGTCTTGCGGTGACGCTTAAAGTTGTGGCGTTTAATGGTTCCAGCGAAACCTTTACCTTTGCTGGTTCCGGTCGCATCGACAGAATCGCCGACTTCGAACGCGGAAACGTTGATCTCATCGCCAACTTTGAGCCCCTCAGGGATCTCGTCGACACGGAATTCCCGAATGTGTTTCGGGGTCACTTGGGCTGGCTTGACGTGTCCAGCCACGGCCTTGCTCAGGTTCTTACCCTCTCCATAAGCGACCTGTACCGCATTGTAACCGTCGGTTTCGACAGTCTTCACCTGAGTCACGGTGACAGGGCCGGCTTGGATCAGCGTCACCGGAATGGCTTTGCCGTCTTCAGCCAAGAGCTGGGTCATACCAAGTTTGGTACCGAGAAGTGTTTTCACTTTTCCTCACTCCCACTTAAATACTCCTGATGACGTGCGGTTTCTGGGTTCTGAGTGAGGCGTTTGTGATAAGCGTCCCACCATAGCCAGACCTGCTCATTCATCAAGGAGAACAGTTGATATTACGCGTAATAGAAATTACCTTGTAATTCTAGCACAAAACATTGGTTAAAGTCAAGCAAGCTAAATCATCACGCCCACTGGCGTAAATGAGGTCAAAATTGCCATTAAAATGAGGGTGACGTACCAAATTTTGCGGTTAAATTGGTACTGTTCGATCTTCAGAACTAGCAACAGCGCTACGAACAAGCCAACTGGCACGGCCTGCACGGTGAAGGCACCCAGCTCAAAGGGGTTTTTGAGGCGTAGCCACAACGCGCTAAGGATGATAAATATCACCAGTTTCAAGAAAAAGGTGCCGTCATTTTCATAAATTCGCTCACGTCCTTTGCGGCTGAATAAGGCGCTAGATTTTGAGCGGTTGCGGGCATAAGTGCGAGATTTTTGTTTTGTCATAAGCTTGATGGGAATTATAACATAAAAAATCCGCCCCGTTCAAGAGGCGGAAATTTCTAGTGCATTAAAATTACATACGAATTTCAGCGTCAACGCCAGCTGGCAAGTTCAAATTCTGCAAGCTATCGATGGTCTTTGGCGTTGCGTTGGTGATGTCGATCAACCGCTTGTGAACGCGGCGCTCGTAGGTCTCACCACCCATCTTGTATACGTGTGGGCTTTTTACCACTGTGTAGGTGCTGCGGCGAGTTGGCAGCGGCACTGGGCCAGCAACGTTCGCGCCGGTGCGAATTGCAGTGTCAATGATTTGTTTTGCTGATTGGTCGATGACTTTGTGGTCATACGCTTTCAGTCGGATGCGGATTTTAATTCCGGTATCTTGAGCCATGGCTCCTCCTTTTGTACAATCCCGTAACCTCTAATTGCCACATTTTATGAACAACCGAGTTCTCGAGACAAATTATTATTAACTAGGCGATTATATCAATTTTCCTGGGCTTTATCAAGATGGGCAATCATCTCGCTGATGATCGCAGCGGAGTTATTTAGCAACTGCTTCTCGCGCTCAGTCAGTGGATAGCCCGTCAAAATTTTCACGCCGTCACAACAAATGATCGACGGCAAGCCCAGAACGACATTATCCAGACCATATTCACCCTCAGCCAGCGAACAAACTGGATAGACCGTGCGCGTTGACTGACGCAAGGCCGAGACGATTTTAGAGACGACAAAGCCAATGGCAAAATACGTCGATTTCTTCGTCTCAATCACTCGGTAGGCGCGGTCGCGGATTTTCTGCTCGATACCCTCAATCATCTCCTCAGTAAAGCCCGGATATTCTTGAATGGGCACTTCACCAATCTGCGCGGTCTCAATGGTTGAGAACGAAGAATCACCATGCTCGCCCAGGATGTAAGCATCGACCGCCTTACTGTCAACATTCAACGCATCTGCCAAGTATGATTTCAGCCGCGAGGTGTCCAGTGTCGTCCCCGTGCCAAACACTCGGGTTTTTGGTAGTCCCGACTCTTTCAGCGCCACATACGTCAAGACATCAACCGGGTTGCTGACGACGATCAAATACGGCTTGGCGCCACCAGCCATGATGTTTTTGACAATGTCACGCATAATGCTGGCATTGACACCGACTAGCTCCAGCCGTGTCTGACCTGGCAGTTGCGGCGAGCCAGCAGTGATTACCACGATGTCATCAGTAGCGATATCGCTATAATCGCCGGCGCGCACCACCACGTTGCGGTCAAGCCCCATAGCATCGTTGATATCCGCCGCTTGACCCCACGCCAAATCCGCATTACGGTCGATCAATACAATTTCTTCAATCACACTGCGCAGCGCACAAGCATACGCCGTCGTCGCGCCAACCATTCCGCCACCACCGATAATCACCAATTTCTGTTTATTCACCATATCTCCTTTTTCTTTTTACGTTAGATAGTTTAATTTTGTCATAAACATTATCACTTTGTCAATTGATTTTACTTTACATCAATAAATATGTATAATATTGGAAATTTATCAACTTTTACATATTATCAATGGGAGGATATATGGAAAGAAGAGTATACACGAAGGAAGCGCCACGCATAGGCGCGAGAATGTATCGAGCGCTTGCCGCATTAGCTTTACTGCCGTCATGCTTACTGGCCGGATGCAGCTACAGCAGCGAAACTAATTCTAGTCCGACAAGTTCATCGGAAGTTACAGATAATCAAAACACAGATACTACCTCCACTGATGTTTTTGGACCAAAAAATTTTATGTATGCAACTAGAAACATCTCCGAGGGATACATCAGAGGCGCCATGAGAGAAGACCCATATAAAGATTATACTGCCTATTTAACTATGGAATTTTGTCATGACGGAAAGGTAACTGTCATAAAAACCGAGAAGCCCTACGTCTTAGATAATGATGACTTTAATCCCGACGGGTCATATAAAGATTCACACATATGGCAAACCAGAGAGAGGCTAATTACAGGCAATTACCCGGGCGAACTTTGGTATGTAAACAGTGAAAGTAACCCAGAAAGTGTATGCCATAGTACTTTGTATGATTTTAAGAAGTCTACTACCAAAGATTTACTAGGCCACACCGTTGAAAAATCTCAAATATGCGTGCCCGACGTAGAAGATCATGAAAGAGGAGAAGGTAGTGAACTAGTTATAGAAAATACCACCGACGACCCTAGGTTCCCTGAAGGACTAACAGCCGTACATATGCGCTATAACCCAGAATGCTACCAAGTCGGAGACTAATACAAATTTCAAAGTCTTCCCTATAAAAATCCCCCGGTACAATCCGGGGGATTTCATTAGTTTTGCGGCGCGAGATTATTTGTTAATCTTTGTCACCACACCAGCACCAACGGTACGGCCACCTTCGCGGATAGCAAAGTTCAAACCTTGCTCCATAGCGATTGGGGCGAGCAACTTAACCTTGAAGGTTACGGTGTCGCCTGGCATAACCATTTCTTTGTCAGCTGGAAGTTCAACTTCACCGGTCACGTCAGTGGTGCGGAAGTAGAACTGTGGCTTGTAACCCTTGGAGAATGGAGTGTGGCGACCGCCCTCTTCCTTCTTCAAAATGTATACTTCAGCTTCAAACTCGGTGTGTGGCGTAATAGTACCTGGCTTACACAGAACCTGACCGCGCTCAATGTCAGTACGCTCAATACCGCGTAGCAAGACACCTGCGTTGTCGCCTGCTTGACCTTGGTCAAGAGATTTCTTAAAGGCCTCAATACCAGTTACCACTGATTTCTGAGTTGGGCGAATACCAACGATTTCAACTTCGTCGTTGATCTTTACGACACCCTGCTCGATACGACCAGTTGCCACGGTACCGCGACCCTTAATTGAGAAGACGTCCTCAATTGGCATAATAAATGGCTTGTCCATATCACGAACTGGCTCTGGGATGTAGCTGTCCATTGCGTCAACCAGTTCCATAATAGCGTCTTCATACTTCTCTTCACCTTCAAGAGCCTTCAACGCCGATCCCTTGATGATTGGAGCGTCTTTGTCAAAGCCGTTCTTTTCAAGAAGTTCACGAACTTCTTCCTCGATTAGCTCAACCATTTCTTCGTCAGCCATGTCCATCTTGTTGAGGAAGACAACGATCTTTGGCACACCAACCTGCTTTGCTAGCAGCACGTGCTCGCGAGTCTGTGGCATTGGGCCATCAGTTGCCGCAATAACCAACACTGCGCCGTCAACCTGGGCAGCACCGGTGATCATGTTCTTGACGTAGTCAGCGTGTCCTGGCATGTCAACGTGTGCGTAGTGACGATTTTTTGATTCGTACTCTTGGTGTGAAGACGCGATGGTAATACCACGCTGGCGCTCTTCTGGTGCGTTGTCGATCTGGTCGTACGCAATTGGTTTGTTAACTGCGCTTGGAAGGCGCTTTGCGAGCACTGCCGTAATTGCGGCGGTCAGTGTCGTCTTACCGTGGTCAACGTGGCCCATTGTACCCACGTTAACGTGCGGTTTGCTTCGGTCAAATGCATCTGCCATTTGTAGAAGTTCTCCTTATTTAATTATTATTTTTCACGCGGGTACAGTCCATCAAAAAGACCTCACGGCGTATGGGTTTAATTATAACGGTTTTCTAATCAGTTGTAAATAGCTTATTTTTTACTATAATACTTCGCCAAAAACTCCTCGCGGAACTCATAAAATGTGCCATTTTCCAGGCTTTCGCGAATATCATCAACTAGTTTGACGATAAATCGTTCATTGTGGATCGACAGCAGCGTACCAGCCAGAGATTCGCGGGCATGGAGTAAATGACAGAGGTAGGCGGCAGTATAATGGCGGCAAGTATAGCAATCGCAATTTTCCATAATCGGTTCAAACATTTCACGGTATTTTCTCCCGCGGACATTGACCCGGCCAAATGGCGTATAGGCCGCGCCGTTTCTAGCCACGCGCGTCGGGCTGACACAGTCAAAGGTGTCAATTCCCTGCTCAATCGCCGCAAAGATGTCATCCGGCTCGGAGATGCCGAGCAAATGCCGCGGCTTGTTCTCGGGCAAGATCTGATTAACCCACTGAATCGTCTGCGCCATGGTTTCCTTTTCCAGCGCGCCGCCGATGCCGTAGCCGTCAAAATCCATTGCACCCAAAAACTTGGCCGTTTGCTTGCGTAAATCTTCATAATTTGCACCCTGCAGTACGGCAAATAACGCTTGATACGGCTTGTCGGGACGAGCCTTGCGCAGACGTTTCACTTCCGCCAAACTGCGCTCCGCCCACGCATGCGTCCGCGCCAAGGCTTCCACCTGATAATCATACGGATCAATTAGCGAAGTTAGCTCATCAAAGGCAAAGGTAATATCAGCGCCAATGCCCGCCTGGATTTGCATGGATAATTCCGGCGTAAATTTATGGTACGAGCCGTCTAAGTGCGATTTGAACATTACGCCGTTTTCGTCTACCCAAGCGTGGCGCGATGATTTTTTGGCGATGGCGATTTCCTCATCAACATCAGTACTCATGGCCAGAACTTTCTTAAAACCAGAGCCCAGACTTAGCACCTGAAAGCCGCCGCTATCAGTAAATGTCGGCCCGTCCCAGTGCATAAACTTGCCCAAATAACCAGCCTTCTCGATAAGTTCATGACCCGGCTGCAAGTACAGATGATAGGCGTTCGCTAGCACCGCCTGCGCGCCTACATCCGCCACCATCTCTGGGATCATCGCTTTGACATTAGCCTTTGTACCGACCACGATAAACGCCGGCGTTTTAATATCGCCGTGCGGCGTGTGAATGACGCCGGTGCGCGCCAAGGTGTCATTAAATCGCGAAGTGATTTCAAAAGAAAATGGTTTTTGCTGCATAATCTGTCTGATTATATCATGAAATGTTCTGAGGATTGATTCGCGACAGACCGATAATATCGCGGGCGCGCACCAGGTAAAACTCATCGTCTTCACAATTACCCACCATTAAAACTGGCTCACCAAAACTGAGCGGCAACTCTGAAATGCTCGAGATAGGCTGAGATAATTCTGTCATGCTATTGAGCTCTGGATTCCACACTTCCAAGCTATCTACCTGTAGCGTAAACGGCTCAGTATCCTTATCGTTACCAACTTCTTGTAACGGAACATCATTCCACGAAACGACATTCAGTAAACTGCCCGGCAAACAGCGATACGCCATAACCGCACATTCACCGCTAAATTCCCGAGGATCATTGATTGCCACTAGGACGTTATGTGCTTCATTATCATATTGCTTCAATATCTCAATTTGTTCTTTCAAAGGAAAATCATAGAAGGTCTCTCTGTCAAATAATTCACTCGCATCCTGAGCAATATCATGTAGCGAGGCTATGGCAAGTTCTAGATCTTCAGCATCATTCCGCAAACTTTCAAATCGTAATAACCTATCACGACTCGGTATAGCGTAAACTTTTCGCGATAAGCCGTTCAAGCGATCGAACATTACTACCTCAATCACTGCATAAATAGCTCCGTCATACCTAGCAAATTTTACCCCTTCAACATACGCTTCATCATTATCAATAAATTCGTACTGTAGCCTCTTGCGTGAACCTCTTGGTGCTAGCACAAAGCCCGCCAGACTAACAGCATCAAGCTCGGAGCTATCGGGTAAGGCATCATTCAGTGTCTGCGTATGCTCACGAAGCGTATCCGAAAAGTCCGACTCATCTGTATAGGAGAGATCAGTCGCCAATCGCCACGCCAACTGCTGAAATTCTTCGGTAAAAACAGTTTCAAACAAATCATTCCCGCCCTCACCACTATCATCATTAACTGGAAATATATCGCGCACATCATTCATATCAATGTAAAAGAGAACCGATGGGTCTTGTGCGTCACACATCTCCAACTCAGGACGACCTCCTCGCCATACGAAAAACGGCACATCACCAGACAACACTTGTTTTTCTGCATGGACATCGACACCGTATTCGATATTACCGACCCGTCGGCGATATGCCTGACATTCTATTCGTACTTTGGCGCCATGCACCATTTCATCCAAAACGCCGTTCAAATCATCCAATAATTGTATTTTTGATTCATTGTCATGGATACTGTACACATCAACAGCTTCTTGAGTTTTATTGACGTAGTGACGAAGTTTGCGAATGTAACGTGATACACCGCTGGTATCCGGCAATAATTCTGCAGCTACAATCGCCTGCCGATCCAGAGGAAAATAATAATCAGATGCAACGTTATCTCGTGCGGCACGCACGCACAAAGCCGCCATTTCATTGGTGTAAGTCGCAAAAGGTGCTGGATTATCAGGGTCAATTTCCAGAGACGCCACCATGTCTGCCACACCCTCAACGGCCCGCAGGTCGTATGAACCGTCTTCAGCTAGAGCATAGCCAATAATCCTCACCCGTTCGCCTTCAATTTCGTTAGTGCGTATTACTAGCTCCACATCGCCCAGTGCTACAGCACCATCCTCGCCACCAAGTTACATATTGGCCGCAGCAATTTCCCGCCAATCATCTTCGGATAATTGAGCGAGCAAATCAATACTTGTTTCAATTTTCGGAGACTCCATATGTTATGTATCGTATATTGCAACATAGCGAACTTCAAGCACAACCACCATCTCATGCGGTATACTATAACCATGAGCAAGAAAACTCTTGTTGATTTGGACCAATGGCTGGCGCCGCATGAGGGCGTCATCAACGCCCGCGAGGCGTATGTTTCATCGACGCTGCGGAGGGTTTTGGACGGTAAATCGCCGGCAGATTTCGCCTTGGGGTTTTTACATTTTGGCCTGCATCAGACGGCGGCAGGCTGGACGTTTCGCGAATGGGCACCGAATGCTACGCGCATAGTAATGGTTGGCGATTTTTCTGATTGGCGGGAGCGCGAGGAATTTGCCCTGCAGCCTGGTAGGCATGGTGAATGGAGTGTTGATTTGCCGGGGAGTGCGCTGCACCACGGGCAGAAATATAAGCTGCGTGTCTATTGGCCGAACGGCGACGGCTGGCGTTTACCGTCATACGCCACCTACGTCGTCCAGGATGATGATTCGGTGGATTTTTCGGCCGTGGTATGGCAGCCTGATGAGCCATATCAGTGGCAGCATAATATTCCACCTGCGCCAAACGTGCCACTGATTTACGAGGCGCATGTTGGTATGAGCAGCGAGGAGGAAAAGGTCGCCACTTTCAAGGAATTTACTGCCAATGTCCTGCCGCGTATCCAACAAGCAGGCTATAACACCATCCAGCTGATGGCCATCGCCGAGCACCCGTACTACGGTAGCTTCGGCTATCACGTCAGCAATTTTTTCGCGGTATCGTCACGATTTGGCACGCCGGATAATTTTAAGCGGTTGGTTGACACGGCGCACGGATTGGGGCTACGCGTCATCATTGACATCGTTCATGCCCATGCTACTAAAAATGAAGTCGAAGGCCTCGGTAATTTCGCGGGTGACCCGACGCAATATTTCAAAGCTCACGACCATCCAGCGTGGGATTCGCGGCTGTTTGATTATGGCAAGCCGGAAGTACTGCACTTTTTGGCCAGCAATTGCCGCTGGTGGTTGGACGAGTATCACGTCGACGGCTTTCGGTTTGACGGCGTGACTAGCATGCTGTACTACGACCACGGCTTGGGCAAAAGTTTCACCAGCTATGACGATTATTTTGGCAACGACGTTGATAAAGACGCGCTGACGTACCTCAGGCTAGCAAATGACGTCATACACGCCGTTCGTCCCGACGCCACAACCATTGCCGAAGAAATGAGCGGGCTACCAGGTTTGGCGGCACCAGCTGAGCATGGTGGTCTGGGTTTTGATTATCGACTGGCGATGGGCGCGCCTGACCTCTGGATCAAGACATTGAAGGAAAGGCGTGATGAAGATTGGGATTTGGGCGAGCTGGCACATACGCTGAGTTCGCATCGCCCAGAGGAAAAAGTCATCAGCTACGCCGAGAGTCATGACCAAGCCTTGGTTGGCGACAAGACACTGATTTTTCGGCTGATCGACAAAGCCATGTACTGGCACATGGACAAAGCCGACCCCGACCTGACAGTAGAGCGTGGCGTGGCGCTGCATAAGCTGATTCGACTGCTGACAGCCGGACTGCATGGCGGCGGCTACCTTAATTTCATGGGCAATGAATTTGGGCATCCCGAGTGGATCGATTTTCCGCGCCAGGGTAACAACTGGTCGTTCAAGCACGCGCGGCGCCAGTGGAGTTTACGCGACAATGGTTTTCTCAAATACCAATGGCTGGGCGAATTTGACGCGGCGCTAATGAAAATCATCCAAGCGGTTGACGACCCAGGCATTCACTACCTCACCATTCGCCAGCACGACCACGTCGTCAGTTTTATGCGCGGTGATCTGCTGTTTATTATGAATTTCTCGCCCAACCAGTCGTGGACGGATTACGGCACACCAGCGGCGGCTGGGTCGTATCGGCTGGTGTTGGACAGTGACGATGAGCAATTTGGTGGGCACGGACGCATCCAGCACGGTCAGCAGTTGTTTACCGCGCCACACGCTGGCGAACACCTCCTTAAAGTGTACATTCCAGCCAGAACTGGCATTATCTTACAGAAAATTGACTAACCCCTCCTGGATGAGTGTTGACTTTTTCGGGCATATATGATATATATATATCAGCTTTTGCTCGAAGTTCGTCTGAGGGGCAAAAGTGCCCTTTAGCTTCGAGCGTTGATCCTTTAGGAGGGGTCATGGTTGCCGTGCTTATTATCGTCATCTCTCTTTTTATCCTTTCAACGCTTGCCCTAATTTGGGCAGGAGTCAAGAAAAGAGAGCTCGCTACTATCGTGGCAGTCGTTGCGACAGTGATAATCCATGTTACATTCTGGGTATTGATGAGATATCCGGAGCTGTCCCAGGGGATGCCCTTGGTTCTTGCTTTCGCATATGAACTGGCTACAATAATAGTAGTCTGTTTCACAATTGCAGCAATGCTGCAAGACCATGAGTACGACCTATAGCTAACGCGGGCTTAGCCCGCCAGAAAATAGCTCGCCTTGAGACACATAAGTCTCGGCTGGAGCTCTCTTGGCGGGCTATTTTCATTGGCATAAAATTTGTTACACTAAGTATTGTGAAGAAAAAAGTACCGAAATTTATTGAACAGTCGTTGGCCAGGATAGCCAACTTTTACGATTTTGAGCCAGCGCACGATCTGGAAAAAATTGATGACAGCTTAACACCGAACATGCGAGCGCTGCGCATGACCATGACCATTGCTGAGCAGCTGCTGAGTATGGGCGTGGTGGCACGTGACGTGGTGCGAATGTCTCTGGGGATAACGCAGACATATTGCCAGAAACGCGTCCATATGGATGTTAGTTACACATTAGTAACAATTTCTCAGGATCGCGGTGTTGACCGTGAGCCACTGACGATGGCGCGCGTAATTGTACCAGATGATCCAAATTATCAGCTAATCCAAGCTTTGCAGCTTCTGGCGCTTGACATTCGTCGACAAAGATTATCATTAAAGGACGCAGAAGAACGATTAGAGAATATTCTTAAAAAGCCAAAACAACATTCACAATTGGTTATTTATGCGGCAGGCGGATTAGTGAGCGCGGGGTCTGTCACGCTTTATGGCGGCAGTCTACTGATGTCTGGCCTGGCGTTTTTACTCGGATTCTTAGCGACTGCGTTGCTGCGTTGGCTGGGTCATGTTGGTGCGCCGTTATTTTATTCTCAAGCACTTGTGGCGATTTTTGTGACGCTGGTAGCGGCCGGTGCGGCATGGTGCAGCAACTACTTGGGACTAAGCATCAATACAACACTACTGGTGATTAGTGGCATTGTCCTGTTGGTGGCAGGTCTGATGTTCGTTGGCGCGTTTCAGGATGCTATCGATGAATATTACATGACAGCGAATGCTCGACTGCTGAAAGTGGTGATGGCAACAGGCGGCGTAATCGCTGGAGTGATGGTTGGGTTGTATATTGCAACCAAGTTTGGCATTACTTTTCCAGCAACACCGGATCGCTTGACTTTAGCGGATCGGCATACACAGTATTTAGGATCAATGGCTATCGCGGCGGCATTTGTACTGAGAAATCACGCTCGATGGTTAGGTATGATTATTTCCGCGCTGGTGGCGGTTCTTGGGTGGTGGATCTCGCGATTGATGATGAGTTTCGGGTTTGATATCGTGACAGCCAGCGGCATAGCGGCAGCAGCAGTTGGATTAGTGGCCGTATTGACCTCCAGGCTATGGCGTTTTCCGTCATTGGCAATTATCGCAGCTGGAATTGTGCCATTGGTGCCGGGATTATCGCTATACAATGGCCTAATGGGCGTGGTTTTATATCCACCAAACAGCCCCAACTTCCTACCCGCTCTGGCAATCCTGGCACGGGCAATCCTTATAGGCGTAGCTGTAGCAATTGGCGCATCGTTTGGTAATGTTGTTGGTCGCCCAATTCGTCGCCGATTAATCAATCTATTCTGGCCACGCACAGCTCATTAATTAATACGAGTACATAAAAATATCCCCGGAGGTTAACATTCCGGGGATATTTGGTTGTTGAGGATTTACCGGTTACTTGCTGCGCTTCTCGATAATCTCCTGCGCCACGTTTGGCGGTACTTCCTCGTACTGCGCCAGCTCCATGGTGCTGGCTGCGCGGCCCTGGCTCATCGAGCGGATGTCTGAGGTGTAGCCAAACATGTTTGCCAGTGGCACGAAGGCCTTGACCAATTTGGCGCCACCCATCAGATCTTCCATAGCGTCGATACGGCCGCGGCGTGAGTTGAGGTCGCCGATGATATCGCCCATGAACTCTTCTGGAGTGGTGACTTCGACTTTCATGACCGGCTCGAGCAAGATTGGATTGGCCTGCTTGATACCTTCGCGGGCTGCCAATGAACCCGCTAATGAGAAGGCCAGTTCTGAGGAGTCGACATCGTGGTATGAACCATCATATAGAGTCGCCTTGACATCAACCACTGGATAGCCAGCGATAACGCCGCCTTCCAAGGTCTCTTTAATACCCTTCATCACAGCCGGACGATATTCCTGAGGAACCACACCGCCCTTAATCTCGTCGATGAATTCAAAGCCCTTGCCAGCCTCATTCGGCTCAAAGCGCACCCAGACGTCACCGTACTGACCGCGGCCACCAGACTGCTTGGCGTGCTTACCTTGGACTTCGGCGCGACCCTTGATTGATTCGCGGAAGGCCACTTGCGGCTCACCAATATTAGCTTCAACCTTAAACTCGCGCTTCATACGGTCGATCAGGATATCCAGGTGCAACTCACCCATGCCAGACATGATCGTCTGGCCGGTTTCTTCATCAGTGTGAATACGGAAAGTTGGATCCTCTTCAGATAGACGTTGCAAAGCTAACGCCATTTTTTCCTGGTCAGCCTTTGATTTCGGCTCAACGGCGATGGAAACTGGCGGCTCTGGGAACTCAATACTTTCCAGGGCAATTGGATGCGCCGGGTCAGTCAAGGTGTTACCTGTACCAGTATTCTTCAAACCGACCACCGCGGCAATGTCGCCAGCAGAAATCTTATCAATATCTTCGCGCTTGTCAGCATGCATTCGCACGATACGGCCGATACGCTCCTTATCGCCAGTGGTGGTGTTCAGGACGTAGCTGCCTGAATTCAGCACGCCAGAATACACGCGTACGAAAATCAATTTACCAACAAACGGATCGGCAGCAATCTTAAACGCCAGGGCTGAGAGCGGCTCTTTGTCTGATGGCTTGCGGCTCACTTCGTCGCCAGTCTTTGGATTTTTACCCCAAATTTCGTCAACGTCCAGCGGGCTTGGCAAGAAGTCGACCATCAAGTCAAGCAGCTTCTCTACGATGACGCCGCGGCCGTCGCCGCCAGTCACCAAGTAGAAGTCGCCAGCCAGCACGCGCTTGCGTAGCGCCATTTTCAGTTCATCAATGGTAATTGCCTCTTCACCCTGGTCGAGGAACTTCATCATCAATTCGTCGTCAGCTTCAACGGCATTTTCCACCAGCAAGCTGCGAGCATTCTTCGCCTTCTCCAGCATATCAGCCGGAATTTCGCCGACCTTCAATTCGTGATCGGTGTAGTCATCGTAGGTGTAAGCTTTCATGTCAATCAAGTCAACCACGCCGTTGATAGTCTTCTCAAAACCAATTGGCAAGTGAATCGGGAAGGCTTGCTTGCTGAGGCGATTGTGAATTGACTCCAGAGATTTGTAGAAGTCGCCGCCGGTTTGGTTAATCTTATTAACGAAGCAAATGCGCGGCACGCCGTATTTGTTAGCCTGGCGCCAGACGGTTTCAGATTGTGCTTCAACGCCCATCTTACCGTCGAACACAGTAACTGCACCGTCGAGTACGCGCAGCGAACGCTCCACTTCAGCGGTAAAGTCGATGTGTCCTGGTGTGTCAATGATATTAATCTTGTGGTCTTTCCAGAAGCAAGTCACCGCTGCCGAAGTAATAGTAATACCGCGTTCTTTTTCCTGCGCCATCCAGTCGGTGGTGGCACCATCGCCGTCACCCTTCACCACGCCAATCTTGTGGGTCAAGCCAGTACGGTACAAAATGCCCTCAGTTGTCGTCGTTTTACCGGCGTCAATGTGAGCAATAATACCAATATTTCTAAAATTTTTCAGCGGAACATTCGTCTCTGCCATAATTTTCCTTTATATTACGTTAATTTGTCGAGATTTTTGGTCAATTTTTTGGCACCAAAAAACTACTCTTGGGGTTTATTATATCAGTTATGTGTGTTTTTGACCAGCTCTGAGTTGGGGGATTTTTGGGTTTATCAGCCCCTGACGTTGGCGTAGTGAGCGAATAATTAGCTTGCAATGGCGGCTGTGGCGGGTATTGAGTCCGCAATATTATTCTCTGTCTCACCTATAATTCACAAACTGCAGCGGCGTGTCATAGTCATTTTCACGCACTAAACTAATGACTTTTTGTAATTCATCTTTTGAGGCGGATGATACGCGGACGAGGTCACCCTGGATTTGTGGCTTGGCTTTTGGCGCGTTGGTGCGAATCTCGGCAGCGATGCGCTTGGCGGTCGGCTGATCGAGACCCTGTTTGAAGGGAATTTCCCATGTAGTTTTGAGGTTTGAGGTGACTTTTTCTTTGGTGAGATCGAGGACTTTGCTCGACTGAGCGCGCGCCGCCAGTTTCTTACGCACGATATCCAGCACCGCATCAACCTGCCAGTCGTTATCGCCGGTGAGCTTGAATCCTTTTTTATCATCCAGCCAGTCAATCCCAGCATTCGTTCCCTTAAAATCGTACCGCCCTTGGATTTCTTTTTCCGCCTGCATGAAAACATTATTCAGCTCGGCTTTGTCAATTTCTGACACAATATCAAATGAAAAACTTGCCATTTATCCCTCCTCGTTTTCTCCATTATAACAAAAATCGCCCGTTTTTCAGAGCGATTTCTGAGTTTGCACTCTCCCGGCAATTAGCCGCGAGCAAAGTGCGCAAAGGCGCGGTTGGCTTCGGCCATCTTGTGAGTGTCTTCTTTCTTCTTGAAGGCAGCACCAGCTTCGTTGTAGGCGTCAACGATTTCCAGTGCCAAACGCTGTGAGTATGGCATACCGCTGCGAGCGCGGGCTGATTGTACCAGCCAACTAAATGCGTAGTGCAACTGACGGTGTCCCTGGACTGGGAATGGAATCTGGTAGTTGGCACCACCGACGCGGCGGCTCTTCACCTCAAAGTTTGGACTGACGTTTTTCAAAGCTTTCTCAAACACTGCCAATGGATCTTCTGAATCCAATTTCTTCGCAGCAGTTTCCAGGGCGGTGTAGACAGCGCGCTCAGCCGCCAACTTCTTGCCGTCCAGCATTGACTTGTTGATCAAGCGCTGCACCAACACGCTTTGGTAGCGGCGGTCAGGTTGCAATTGGCGTTGTAGTTTCTTGGTAACTTTACGAGGCATGATTACTTATCCCCTTTCTTGGTACCGTACTTCGAACGGCCCCGCTTGCGGTTGTTGACACCCTGGAGGTCCAACGCACCGCGGACGATGTGATAACGCACACCCGGAAGGTCAGGCACACGACCACCGCGGATCAAGACCACAGCATGCTCCTGCAGGTTGTGGCCTTCACCACCGATGTAGGCCCAGACTTCGTAGCCGTTGTTTAGTTTCACGCGGGCAACTTTACGCAGCGCTGAGTTTGGTTTCTTTGGCGTCTTGGTCGTCACACGCACGCAGACACCACGTTTGAGCGGTGCATTTTGGTCGTAGTAACGCGTTTTCAGGGCGTTGTGAATGCGACCCAGTGCTGGCGACTTGGACTTTTTCTTGGCCGTTTGGCGCGGCTTGCGCACCAATTGGTTGATAGTTGGCATCCAATTTCTCCTTGGTTGATTTACTAATTTATGGCAATTTCGCCTAGTGGCGCAGAGTGGGCTGGCGGCGGCGTTTGCACGCAAAAACCAGCTTCTCTTAGCGCCTACGGCTTGGATTCAGCAACTCCGCCCCGTGTCTATACCTTTTCTGCCGAGCATGCAGCCTGTACACATTCAAACCACCGCGCGCCCCGAAAAGAGGAAACTCTGGGGGAGATTATAGCATAGATTGCGCGCAATTGCTATAGAAAAAACCGCCTCGTGGCTATATAAATTATTTATCAGGTTTTACTGGCATCGGTACCTGATTTTTGATCATGCGATCATAATCCGCTTGCGACAACGTTACTACTGTCTGTCCTGATCCACTATTAGCTAGCCACTCAACAAAACCCCCACTATCCACGGTTGGTTTATCATAAGTGTTAGTTTCAGTAACTCCGTCTGTAGTACAGGTTTCGGTAACCATCATCCTTTTCAAAGAATCATCATAATAAGTATGTTCCGAAAAACCGTTGAAGCTAATTGTAGGACCTCTGCCGTCCTTGTCTTCAGTCTTAAACCCTACCAAACCTATTGGTATGGCAAACTGAGACGAATATGCTGTATGTGTGTTAGGATCCTCGCCATGTATAGTGCCTACTACGTAGTCGGTTTTTACAGGGATGTTACGAAAGATACCTTCATAGTGAGACGTTACTCTAGCAACACCATTAATCTCTACTGGACGTTCAGCGCCTTCCATAATGTCAAAATGATTCGCTATAGCTTGCAGTTCATAATAGCCTTCGTCTCTAGTAGTCACTTTACAGTCGCCAACCTGCTCCGTACGGGAATGGCCAGTGGCAGCGTCCCAGACGTAAGAACCCCCTACGGCGAGAGCTGCAGTTGCCAGAAGGGCCAGAGCTCTCTCATAAAGATTAGTGGATACTTTTTGTATTCATTCTTCTCTTCAGGGTTATGCCTGCTTTCAATATCATTAGCATTGCCCTCTACGCGTTCACTCATAATTAAATTCCTCTTTTTAATAGTATGTTAAATATACTTTATCCTGCTCCACGTAGCCGACATTATATAACTTTTTTTATAAAAAATCAAGAAAAAACCGCCCCCGTACCCATCGGAGCGGTTTTCTGAGAAAAGAAGCTGGTTGGCTTATGCAGCCATGACCAATTCCTCTTCCTGGTTGTCAGCGAACTCGTCCTCACTTGGCTCGTCGGTTTCCATCTCTTCGACAGCACCCGTTCCCACTGGAATCTTGCGACCAATGATGACGTTTTCTTTGAGGCCATGCAGGTGGTCAGCGCGGCCTGAGACAGCAGCGTTGATCAGCACGCGAGTGGTGTCCTGGAAGGACGCAGCTGATAGCCATGAGTCGCTCCAGATGGACACCTTGGTGATACCGAGCAGCAACTGAGTGTAGCTGATGAGGTTTTTGCCCTCAGCGGCCAATTGTTTGTTGGTATTCACCACCGCAGCCTTAGAGACGATATCGCCAGTCACAAAGTCGCTATCACCCGCATCTTCGATTTGGACGCGGCTGAACATCTGGCGAACGATGATCTCCAGGTGCTTGTCGGCCACGTCTTGACCCTGAGCAGCATAAATGCGTAAGACTTCGTTGATGATGTAGCGCTGCGTGGCTTCGACACCCTTGAGACGCATCAAGTCATGCAGGTTCAATGAACCAGCTGTCAAGCGGTCACCAGCCTCGACAACGTCGTTAGCCTTAACAACCAATTGCATAGTGCCTGGGATTTCGTAACGAGCTGGTGCGCCAGCTTCAGCAGCGATCACTAGCGTGTCCTCAGCCGCCTCAACCACGCCGTCAAATGGTGCGATGAGCGGACGAGTGTCGCCTTCGCCAGTTGCCAACACGTCGCCAGCCTTGACGCTTGAACCGGCCTTGACCATGATGGTTCGGCCGTCTAGCGGCAAGCGCTCAACTTTACCAGATTCTGGGGTAACTTGGACGATGTACTTTTTGCCATCTTCCCAAACGTCAACTAACCCGGCAATTTCCGTAACAAACGCCTGACCCTTTGGTGTACGCGCCTCGAACAATTCTTCGACACGTGGCAGACCCTGGGTGATGTCACCACCAGCCACACCAGAGTTGTGGAAGGTACGCAGGGTCAACTGAGTACCTGGCTCACCGACTGACTGGGCAGCGATAACACCGACTGGCTGATGATTGCCGACCAATTTACCGGTTGACATGTCAACGCCGTAGCTGCGCTGCGGGATGCCGTTGAGGTTGTTGGTTGACAAGACTGATTGGATCTTGACACTCTGGACGCTTTCATCGTCATCAATTGAGTCAGCAATTTCCCGGGTGATCAATTCGTCCTTGTTGACGTGACCTGGAATCGTCTCGGCAGCGTACCGGCCAGCCAAGCGGTTCGAGAAGTCGATCATCGTTTCCTCAGTTTCTGAGCGGTAGATTGCATAACCTTCGTCATCACCTTCAACGTCCTCGACTGTGAAGACGTCCTGTGCCACGTCGACCAAACGACGGGTCAGGTAGCCTGAGTCGGCGGTCTTGAGCGCGGTGTCGATCAGACCCTTACGCGCACCACGAGTTGCCACGAAGGCCTCAAGGCTGGACAAACCACCAGTGTACGAACTACGGATTGGCAGCTCAATTTCATGGTTGGTCGCGTCCATCTGGATACCAATCATGGCGCTCGCCAGCTTCACATTGGAGATGTCACCACGAGCACCAGAGTTAACCATCATGGAGATGCTGGTGTCCATGTGCGCCAACTGGTCTTTTAAGAAAGCAGTGATCTTATTGTCAACGTTTCGCCAGGCGTTCACCGTCAAGTTGTAGCGTTCATCCTCGGTGATCAGACCTTGATCGAATTGATCAGAAATCAAAGCCGCCTTGGCGTCACCTTCAGCCACAAACTCAGGGATTTCGTCGAAGTGCACGTAGTCGGTCATACCGGTTGACACAGCCGCAGTTGTCGCGAAGCGAAAGGCTTGACCCTTCATGCGGTCAGCGATTTTAGCGGTCTCTTCAGCACCGTACTTGTTGAAGATCTGTGCCAATACTTTCTTCAGCTGCTTCTTGGTCTGAACGTTATTGTCGTACGGGAAGTCCTCTGGCAGAATCTCGTTAAAGAAGACACGGCCCAAAGTCGTCTGGCGCACCTTGCCCTTTGCGAAGATCTGAATTGGCGTTTGTAGCTGAATCGTACCCTTATCATAAGCCATCTCTGCCTCGTAAACTGAACTATAGGTCTTAATGTCGTCAGTTTGTGCTTGTGGCTTATCGTAAGTTAGGTAATAGTTACCAAGCACGATGTCCTGTGAGATGTGCAGCACTGGCGCACCATCAGCAGGCTTCAACAAGTTGGCGGTTGCGCTCATCAATTCACGAGCTTCAGCCTGAGCCTCCTTTGACAACGGCAAGTGAACAGCCATCTGATCACCGTCAAAGTCGGCGTTAAAGCCTGCACAGACTAATGGGTGAAGCTGAATCGCCTTACCTTCAACCAAAACTGGCTGGAAAGCTTGAATTGACAAACGGTGCAAACTTGGTGCGCGGTTAAGCAGTACGTATTTACCTTCAATTGCCGAATCAAGCGCGTCCCAAACAACTGCCTCGCCAGCCTCAATTAAGCGCGAAGCTGAACGTATATTATGGGCAAATTCATTCTTAATCAGCCAGCTGATAACGAATGGCTTGAATAGTTCTAATGCCATTTGCTTTGGCAGGCCGCACTGGTGAATTTTCAATTTTGGACCAACCACGATAACCGAGCGGCCAGAGTAGTCAACGCGCTTACCAAGAAGGTTCTGGCGGAAGCGGCCTTGCTTACCCTTTAGCATATCGCTCAAGCTCTTCAGGCTGCGGCGACCGCCAGTCGAACTGACCGCCCGGCCGCGTGACGCTGAATTGTCAATCAAAGCATCAACTGCTTCCTGCAGCATGCGCTTTTCATTACGCTGAATCACTTCCGGTGCATTCAGTTCAACCAACTTCTTCAAGCGGTTATTACGATTGATAATCCGGCGGTATAAATCGTTCAAATCTGATGTCGCGAACCGGCCGCCGCTTAGAGCCACCATTGGGCGAAGATCCGGAGGAATCACCGGCAGAACGGTCATGCATAGGCTGGACGGCTTAATGCCGGCAGTTTCCATGCTTTCCAGCATTTTCAGGCGTTTGAGCAATTTCTTTTGCCGCTGGCCTTTCGCGCCCTCGGCTTCTTCGGTCAATTTAGCGATGAGCTTCGGCAGGTCGATTTCATCGAGCAGCGCCTTCACCGCGCTCGCACCCATGCCAACCTCAATCAGCTTGTCGTATTCTTCCGGCAAATTGCGATATTCAGTCTCTGAAATCAACGCACCCTTATTTAAGCCTTCCAATTGCGACTTCTTACCAATGTAATTTTCTTCCAGCTCTTCAACTTCGCGGCTTTGCTCTTTGGCTAGTTGTTTGATATCAGCGCCGTCTTCCTCGGCCATTTTCTCATAGCGCAGTTTAATCGCTTGGCGCGCTAAGTCAGTTTCCGCCTCCAAATCCGCCAGATATTGATCGCGAGTTTCTTCGTCAACGCTCAGAATAACGTACGTGGCAAAGTAAACGATTTTCTCAATGTTGCGGACGGTCATGCCCAGCAGCTGGCTCATAGCGCTCGGCGTGCCGCGCATGAACCAGATGTGTGCCACTGGCGCTGCTAATTGAATGTGGCCCATTCGCTCGCGGCGGACAATTGATTTGGTGACCAATTCGCCGTTTTTATCGACAGCAGCCTCGCGCGAACGCACGCCCTTGAGTTTGGAATCGTGCGGATTGATATCCTTGACTGGGCCAAAGATTCGCTCGCAGAACAAGCCGTCGCGCTCTGGCTTTTGGGTGCGATAGTTAATTGTCTCTGGCTTCAAGACCTCGCCATAGCTCCATTTCAGAATGTCTTCTGGGCTAGCTACCGCCAAACGAACCGCGTCAAAATCGCTGATGCCCGTTGCGTTAAATGCAGAATTTGCCATCTTACGCGTCCTCCTTTATTTCTTCTACTTCATCAATATCTTGCACGCTCATACCACCATCAATTTCACCGATGTCGTCTGACTCGTCCAAGTAAACTTCTTCTTTTTCTTCATCAGTAGCCACAGTCTTATCTTCTGGACCGCTTGAGGCAATGACATGCTCAGCGTCAACTGTTGCCTCGTCATCAACCAAGTCAACTCGAAGACCCAGACCTTGAAGTTCCTTAACCAACACGTTGAAGGATTCTGGAAGTTTTGGACCGACGATTGGCTCATCTTTGATGATTGACTCGTAGGCTTTAGCACGACCATAAACGTCATCGGACTTAATTGTCAACATTTCCTGCAAGGTTGCAGCGGCACCGTAAGCTTCCAATGCCCAAACCTCCATCTCACCGAAGCGCTGACCACCGTTCTGAGCCTTACCACCAAGCGGCTGCTGAGTGACCATAGTGTATGGACCAGTTGAGCGAGCGTGAATTTTATCAGAGACCATGTGGTGCAGTTTGATCATGTGCATCACACCGACTGTGGTGCGCTCTTCAAAAGCCTCACCAGTGCGACCATCGAATAGTTGTGATTTACCGTCACGTGCTAGTCCTGCTTTTTCTAGCTCGTCCGAAATTTTCTCACTTGGCACACCATTAAATGACGGCGTTGCCACGCGGTAACCCAATGCTCGAGCCGCCATACCAAGGTGAGTTTCAAACAGCTGACCGAGATTCATACGGCTCGGCACACCGAGCGGGTTCAAGATCACATCAACTGGCGTACCGTCTTCCAGGAACGGCATATCCTCAACTGGTAGAACTTTCGCCACGACACCCTTGTTGCCAAAGCGTCCAGCCATCTTATCACCAACACCAATCTTTCGTAGTTGCGCCACAAAGATCTGGATTTGCATCAAGACGCCAGCTTTCAATTCATGACCATTCTCACGGCTGAAAATCTTCACACCAACGACTTTGCCGCCGCCAGCATTGTTCATGCGCTGTGAAGTATCGCGAACGTCCTTGGCCTTTTCGCCGAAGATAGCGCGAAGCAGACGCTCCTCAGAGCTCAACTCCTGTTCACCCTTTGGTGTAATCTTACCAACCAAAACATCGCCCGCCTTAACTTCAGAACCAATTTGGACAATTCCGTCCTCGTCCAAGTGGCGCAGACTTTCCTCAGAAACGTTTGGAATATCACGCGTTACAATCTCTGGTCCAAGCTTGGTCTCGCGAACTTCAACGGTGTAGTCCTTAATATTGATGCTGGTCAATCGGTCATCCTCAACCAAACGACGGCTCATGATAATCGCATCTTCCATATTGTAGCCGCCCCATGGCATAAAGGCTACCAACAAGTTACGCCCTAACGCGATTTCACCTTCAGCAATTGACGCCCCTTCAATAAGAATATCACCCTTGGATACCTTATCTCCACGCTCAACACGAACTTTTTGGTTGTAGCAGCGATCGTCATTATTCTTAACAAAATGTTTCAAGGTGTAAATCTTTACGCCATCAGCGTATTTAACATGAATTTCGTCAGCGTCAGCACGAACAACTTCACCATCAGCCTCAGCTTGAATTAAATGACCGCTATTTTCAGCCACTGCTCTTTCAATCCCCGTACCAACTGTTGCTGGCTCTGGAGTAAGAAGTGGCACTGCTTGGCGTTGCATGTTTGAACCGGTCAAGGCACGGTCAACGCGGGTTTTCTCAATAAACGGCACCAGCGCCGCAGTTGAACCTAAGATTTGGCGATGCGCCGCGTCCATGAAAGTAACCTGATCGGCGTCAACTTGCGACGGCTGCATATTGTTGCGGGCATTAACGCGCTCATCACGGAAGCTACCATCTTCATTCAAAACCTCACCAGCGTCAGCGATAACCTCGCCCAACTCCTGCGAGGCATCCAGATAAACAAGTTCGTCAGTCACACGACCATCTTTTACGCGAAGATACGGCGTTTCAATGAAACCATACTCATTAACCCGGGCATAGGTCGCCAAGTTCAGAACCAAACCGACGTTTGCGCCTTCTGGCGTTTCCACCGAACAGATACGGCCGTAATGTGTTGGGTGGGCGTCGCGAACTTCAAATCCAGCACGCTCACGACTCAAACCGCCAGGGCCAGTCGAACTTAGGCGTCGCTTGTGACTCAGCTCTGACAATGGGTTAACCTCGTCAAGTAGCTGCGACAACTGACTTGAAGTAAAGAACTCACGCACTGCCGCCACAATTGGACGAGCATTGATCAGCTGACTTGGGCTAACACTTTCCAAATCAGCCACACTCATGCGGTCCATGGCGTTGCGCTGCATCCTGAGCATACCAACGCGGAACTGACGGGCAATCAGCTCGCCAACCAAGCGAACGCGGCGATTATTCAACGCGTCAATATCATCAGCTGGCTCCTGAGTGTTGTTAAGGCGAATCACCTCACGTAAAATTGCCACCAAGTCGCTCATCTGCAACGTACGATTTTCAGTCGTATTAGCCACATCAAGACCCAAACGCTGGTTAATCTTGTAACGGCCAACTCGAGAGTAATCAAATCGCTTGAAGTCAAAGAACATTCGCTCAATCATCTGGCGAGCATTGTCAACCGTCGCCAAATCACCTGGACGCAAACGACGATAAACCTCAATTAGCGCCTCATTCGCACCACGTGCCGTGTCCTTATCCAGAGTTTCCTCAATGTATTTCACGTCGCCCGTGTCAATATCAGCAAACAACTCCTTAATTTCGCTAGTCTTTGGATAACCCAAAGCACGCAGCAATGTCGTTGCTGGAATCTTGCGGCGGCGATCGATCTTCACATAAATCGCACCATTAGAAGCCGTCTCAAACTCCATCCACGCACCACGGCCTGGAATAATCTTGGCGCCGTAATAGTTACGACCAGCCACAGTTTCAGCGGTGAAAAATACGCCTGCCGAACGAATCAGTTGGCTAACAACTACACGCTCAGTACCGTTAATAACAAACGTACCACGATCGGTCATCCATGGATATTCACCGAGGTAAATTTCTTGCTCCTCAACCAAACCGGTTGTCTTGTTGGTCAATTCAACCGTCGCGTGCAGAGGCGCTTCAAATGTCAAGTTATTTTCTTTAGCAAACTGGTCGGTGTTTTTCGGCTCGCCAAAATAATATTTGCCGAATTTCAATGACAACTTTTGACCAGTATAGTCGTCAATTGGATTAACTTCTGAAAATATCTCACTCAAACCTTCTTCGACGAACCAGCGCCAAGAATCTTTTTGGTGAGCGATTAGGTCTGGCAGCGGCAGAGCGTTATCACCAGAGGTGAAATAGACGCGCTCGCTGCTTGTGGATGGTTTTTTTGCCACAGGCGTAAACACTCCTCGCTTTATTTAGTGGTTAATAGACGGCCGTGAAGATCCCTAATCCATAGCCTAAAATCACGATTTGCCCGCTCGCAATTTTTACCCGCCATGAATACACTACTTCTCTAAGCAATCATTATGACGAAAAATGTCAATAAAATCAAGAGGTTTGCATAACTATCCTAAGCGGCATTCGGCAATTCTTCCTCAATAGACCCCATACGAACAGGAACTGGATTGCCGAGCGGACCTCTTAGATTACCCAGCAAGGAGAGGGCGGCACCCCCCAATCCCGCAAGCACGCGAGCAGTCTGAGGAGCACCAAATTCCACGTCATGACGAAAATACAGACCAGCTAATCTACCCACAACACCGAACGAGCCCACCTCTCCACCATGCTTTTCATACGTACGAGGATTAACACGCCTTACAGCATCAGCAAATCTCTCATCGGCATCAGGAGAGGCGTAAGCGCAAAGCTTGGTGACTCTGCTTCTCATGGATTGACCAAAGTCCTTTCGTGCCTGATCTACCATACTCTGGAGATAGTCTGGCCAAGCCTTTTCAGCATCATCACTCGCGCCAAAAATCTCCATATACATAGGCCTACCCGCTTGACTATCGCCATATTGCGGAGCAAGTCCACCCCTTTTAATAGTCACTCTCGCAGCAGTCAGTAAAGCGCCGCTACCAAGCCTTTTTACTGCATAAATTCCAGAATCCTGCCTACTCGCCTCACGTCGTAAATTGTCTGGGCTATTTATATCACAAACGGCATGTGTTAAGTCGGGATTTGTCTGCCCTTCGCCTATAAGATTCCCCGCTCTTAACCATATATCACGGATAGATTCCGCACATTCATCATCAATTTCATCTGGCGTCAGTCTGCCTATTCGTATCTCCTCAAACATCAATTCCTCCATCCTCCTTAATCTCATCAATCAGAATATCATGAACCTCTTCGACATTTCCATCTGCTAAGACGACCGCGATATCATAATCCTTAGCAATTTCCAGATAGCCATCATCAACCTTTTCCTGAAAGTCCTGTCCGCGCGACTCAAAAGTATCGGGATTTTTTAGCTCGCCGCGCATGGCGATTCGCCCCTCACGTTTATCATGGCTCAAACTCAGGATAATCATAATATCGGGGCGCAAATACCTCTCATCAGTAAATAGTTTGGTCAATCGTAAAATCTCAGACTCATCATAACCTTCGCCTCGACCCTGATAAACCAGCGTTGAAATATAGTTTCGTGCACTCAGGACAATCTCACCGCGCTCTAAAGCCGGCCGAATCTTTTCCCGCCACAATTCTCGGCGCGCTGCAGAAAATAATGCCACATTAACCACCGCCGAACGGGCCAGATCGCCGTTCTTAATCACCTTTCTTAGCTCATCGGCTATAGGCGTTGATTTCTCTGGGTCATCGCTGCCTGGCTCCTCAACCACGCAAACCGTCTGTCCGCGCGCCCGAAAATATTCCGCCAGTTTCGCTACTTGCGTTGATTTGCCAGTGCCGTCGTTGCCCTCGATGACGATATATTTCCCCACACAACTCACCGCTTACCTCCCAATTAAAATATGCGGCTTTTTCAAAAATATCAGCCATCTTTTAGGCTTATTATCAATTTTTATCAAATGGGCATGCTGATGAATCACCGACTTCGTCTTATTTCCAGGCGACCGAGCATAGATAGAATAGCCATCAACTTCAAACCGCGCGACCTGATCCATATAGTCAATTTTCTCTTCATCAGTCAATTCGCCCAGTGAAGCCACGTGTCGCCTAGGGATTACCATCAAATGCTGCTTTACACCACAACCGTCCCATAGGTCATAGCCAAACCGATTTTTTATAATCAAACAATGCTTTGTCTTTTCAATAACTTGGCTCGTTGGATGTTGTACTAATCGACAAAAAACACAACCATTAGTCTTATGCTTTTTTCGATAATCGCTATAGCTTTTTTCTTTTGCCCGCCAACGAGTCGTTGATCCAGACCGCATCACTGCACGCCCTCACTAAGTCCTGCAATTTCTGCCGGCCTGTTACGCTTATCTTTAAATGCTCGCGGTAGCATCATTTCAGGTCGCCAAGTTTTTATCAATTCGTCCAAATCGTCAGTGTGCTGATATTTGCCACTGACACCATCACGCCCACCTGCATAGCCACCGTCAACCGGACCAGTGTGATGAAAAATCAGCTGCCCAACACGTTCGCCGACTGGCAGCACCACGCTCTCATGCTTGTTCAAATTGTAAATCTCAAGCGTAATCCGATTGATATACCCAGGATCAACCCAACCCGCGTCAAAACACACCGCCACACCATTTCTACCCCACGAACTGCGGCTTTTTACCTCAGCTGCGCCGCCATGCGCTCGAATTCCCACAAACTCGTGCGTATGTGCTAAAATTCTCTCACCAGGCTTCAAAACGATTATCGGATGATCTGGCGGAATATTCTGAAACTCCCGAAAGCCATGCCGCTTACACCACTCGGCATGCGGTACTGCCGTCAGTGGCCCTTTAAAATATCGATCCACTTCCGCCTCGTCAAACGGATTATATACCCGAGATATCTCGTCATATTCCTGTTTATAAAAATTAAAGCCTAGCGTGAAATCCAAGCTGGCTTCTGATACATTCTTTGAGTTGAACGGCGTACAGACAATTGTTCCATTATCAATTGCCGCTAATATTTCTTTATTTGAATACACGCTCACTAATTACCTCCCGTTGCGTGATTTTTCTACCAAATCCCATTATGGCAAGTTTCCGTGTTTCCATCAAGCTTTTCGTAAATTTTACATCATGATAGACTAAAATCATGGAGAAAGCCATTGTTGTTGCCTATGATAAAAATCGTGCTATTGGACGAAATGGTGATTTGCCTTGGAGCCGGAGCTTACCGGCAGATTTGGCGCATTTTAAGAAACTGACAAAGGGCGGCAATGTCATTATGGGTCGAAAAACCTTTGAGTCAATTGGCTCACAACCACTGCCAGAGCGCGAGAATATTGTCATTTCCTCACGGCCGACTGGCGTTAAAAAAGTATTGACGGCCATGGACTTGCCGAGCGCCTTGGCTTTATCACGCTACCCGACTTTCATCATCGGCGGTGCGCGGGTATATAGAGATGCGCTGAAAACGCCAGAGATTGACACCATTTACGCCACCGAGGTTGACGCTGCATTTTCAGACACTGACGTCTTTTTCCCGGATATTGGCATGACTATCTGGGAAGAGACCGACCGTGTCCATCGCCCGGCAGACGAGGCCAATGTCTATGCTTTTGACTTTGTGATCTATCGGCGAAAACCCGTGGCATGACAGTGTCTTACACCGCAATCGGCGCCTTAATAGGCGGATGGTGCTTATAGTCGTTTAACTGGATATCTTCAATCGTAAAATCGTCAATATTCTTAATATCCGGATTCAGCCATAGTTTCGGCAGCGGCAGCGGACGGCGTGATAATTGCTCGTTGACCTGCGCACGGTGATTGTTATAAACATGTGCGCTATTCAGCGTGTGGATAAATTCGCCAGGCTGTTTATCCGTCACCTGAGCGATCATCGACAGTAGCAGCGCGTAGCTGGCGATATTAAACGGCACACCGAGGAACATGTCCGCCGAACGCTGGGTCAGTGCCAAGTCCAGTTTATCTTTCTCGCCATTTTCACTTGGGCGAACATTAAACTGGAACATGGTGTGGCACGGCGGCAGTCCACCAGCTCGGGCGATATCGTCAATTTCCGCCACGTTCCAGGCGCTGACGATGTTGCGCCGCGACGTCGGATTATTTTTTATCATGTCGATGGCGTTTTGTATTTGGTCAATCGTCCCGCCCTTGCCGTCCGGCCATTTGCGCCACTGCACGCCGTAAACTGGCCCCAAATTACCCCACTCCTCGGCAAACGCGTGATCGGTCGCAATTTTTTTAATAAACGCTTTCATGCCAGCGCGCCACTCCTCACCGTTAATCTCCGGAATGCTCTGGCCAGTTTTTTCCAAATAATTCTTATACGGCCACTCGTCCCAAATATGCACGCCATTTTGCGCCAGATATTCAATGTTGCCAGTACCTTTGAGAAACCATAACAGTTCATGTGCCACGCTGTTGAAATATAATTTCTTGGTGGTCATAGCCGGAAAGCCATCCGCTAGATCATACCGCGTCTGCATGCCAAACACTTCCGTCGTACCGGTGCCGGTGCGGTCGCCTTTTTTCACGCCATTATCACGGACATGCCGCAGGGCGTCTAAATATTGCCTCATACTTCCCTCCTTGTCTTTCTTAATTATGACAAAATCTCAGCATAACCACAAGCGAAGATGGCGGTAGTTTTGACAACGTTACGGCCGTGTTTGATGTATTTACAGCTCGCGGTCACGAGACTTCTTGCAGCCTACGCCAGCTTGCTCAACACCTTATCCACCAGCCCGTACTGTACTGCCTCCTGAGGACTCATCCAGTAGTCGCGCTCCATGTCGGCCTTGACTTTACTAAGCTTCTGGCCGGTGTTTTTGGCCATGATTTTCGCCAGCATTTCCTTTACTTCCAGCGTTTCTTTCAAGTCGATTTCCATGTCGGTCACCTTGCCGCGCGTGCCGCTTGACGGCTGGTGGATCATCACCTTGGCGTGCGGCAGGCAAAACCGCTTGCCTTTGGCACCCGAACTGAGCAGAAACGCGCCCATGCTGGCCTGCAAGCCAATACCATAGGTCGCCACGTCCGGCTTGATAAAATTCATGGTGTCGTAAATCGCCATGCCATCATACACACTGCCGCCCGGGCTATTGATATAGAGCGAGATGTCCGCCTGCGGGTCAACGTATGCCAGATGCAGTAACTGCGCCACCACGCTGTTAGCAGTATGCTCGTTAACCTCCTCGCCGAGGAAAATAATCCGCTCATTGAGCAGCCGCGAATAAATATCAAACGCCCGCTCGCCGTCGGCCGACTTTTCGATGACGGTGGGGATGAGGTACGATTTTGGCGAACTCATCTTATTTCTTTGTATTTAATTCTACTAATTTAGCGACCGTTTTATCGGTGATCATTCGATTGGCAATGTCGCGGTGGACATTTGGATTGTCAAACTGCTCTAGCATCTTCTTGTCGTTGCCATACTGTTGCTTAAAGGTATCAATTTGCGCCTGAATTTCATCACGAGAGGCATCAACCTTCAATTCTTTTGACAATTCTGCCAACACCAGACCAGCCTTAACTCGTTTCTCGGCCGCTGGGTGAGCCTCTTTCTTCATCCATTCATATTTATCCTTAAAGCCCTGAGTCTTCAAGTAGCTATCCAAACTTAGCCCGCTATACATCAAATTCTGTGTCAAATCACGCTCAATCGACCGCAACTGATCTTCGATCAGCAACTCCGGTAGCGCCACCTTACTCTTTTCTGCTAATTCACTAACCAACGCGTCCTTAAATTTCTCTCCAGCTTCACGCTCTTTTTGTGCCGTCAACTCACGCTTGATATCTTCTTTTACCTCTTTCATCTCTGAAAAAGGACCGCACTTCGCAGCAAATTCATCATTCAATTCCGGCAATTTCAGCTCATTAACTTTATGGAGTTTTACGGTAAAAATTACCTTTTGGCCAGCCAAATTCTCTGCGTGATAATCCTTAGGGAATGTCAATTCAAGATCAAACTCCTCACCAGCTTTATGGCCAATTACACCCTCTTCAAATCCCGGAATAAACTGACCATCACCGAGCTTTAAGCTATATTCCTTCGCCGAGCCACCTTCGAACGCCACGCCGTCTTTTTTACCAGTAAAGTCAATCACTGCTTCATCGCCAGCCTTAGCGGCACGCTTGACTTCTGATTTTTCCGCAGAGTTCTTCCGAATTCGCTCAATTACTTCATTGATTTCTTTTGCTTCGACTTTAACAGCTTCTTTTTTCGCCTTCAATTTCTTATAATCGCCCAGCTTAACTGGCGGAATAATTTCAACTTCAGCCGTAAATTCCAATTCCGCCCCTGGCACAAATTTCTTGACTTCAACACTTGGTCGTTCCAACGCCTGCAATTTTTCCTGCAAAAACGCCTCGGCCACTGCCTTTGATAAAGCATTTTCTAAAATTTGCTCCTGCAACGCGTTCGGGTTGACATGCTTAGCGGCCACGCTTGCCGGAACTTTACCTTTACGGAACCCTGGAACCTTAATATCGCGAGCTAACTTTGTTAAAGCAACCTGCTCAGCATCAGCTAATTCACTCGTACCCAGAGAAATCGTCAATTGAACTTTAGTATCTGATAATTTTTTTACAGTCGTCTTCATAAAGACTAATTATAACAGATATCAGATTAGAGCTCAAACGCCGCATCGTCGTCGCTATCATACCGACGATCTTTGACAATAGTCACAATTCGCTCAGCACCAACCTTTTGCTCATCGGACTCTACTAAGTTCCGAACCGTGTACGCGCCGCTCGCAATCTCATCCTCGCCCACAAACACCGCGAACGGAATTCGCTTTTTCAATGCCGCTTTTATTTGCTTGTCGATTTTTCGTCCAGTAATATCCAGTTCTGCTCGCACGCCTTCATCGCGTAATTTTCGCGCCAAATCATCCGCACCTGCCAGCGATTCTTTTGATACCGGAATGATATATACATCGGTTCGAGAAGGTAGCTTTGGTAACAAATCATGCACCTCCAAAAACTGCTGCATGGTTGTAGCGCCCATACCAACACCCACCGTTGCAATTGGCTCAACACCGAATAATCCAACCAAACCATCATATCGTCCGCCTCCGAACAGCGCCCGATTATTCTCCGGTGAATTGTCAAACAACTCAAACACCATGCCTGTATAATAGTCCAAACCGCGCATAAGTGTTACGTCAAACACCGCATTTTCAATACCTTTTTGGCGTAGCAGCTGCATAACCTCACGAAGTTGTCGCACGCTATCATCGTCCGCTAGTTCGCCTGGCAAATCATCAACCGATTTCATGCTAATCATCTTTGCCAATTTCGGCAGACCCTCGGCTGCTTGGCTGCCAAAAATCTCAATAGCTTGTCTCTTAAATTCATCAGCAGAAATCTTATTTTTCCTATCCAACAGTTTCATCATCATAGTCGAGCCGACAATGTCCAGCTTCAAGAACTGGCTCATCAGCCGATTAATCAATTGCCGATTATTCACTCTGACCGTGAACATGTCTTGTTTGGCACCAAAGTTCATAACGCTAGCGTGACTTAGCTCAATAATCTCCGCATCCGCCGCGGCGCCATCCACGCCAAACAAATCTGCGTTCAATTGCCAAAACTCACGTTCACGCCCGCGCTGCGGCCTTTCATAACGCATAAAATTAGCGATGGAATACAGCCTGGCTGGCATGGCTAGTTCTTGGCGCTTGGCAGCTACCATTCGAGAAATCGACGGCGTCATCTCTGGACGAATCGCCACCATCCGACCCCCACGATCTTCAAAGGCGTAGGTTTGCTCGCCCGCCAGCTCTTGACCTGACTTCGCCAGGTAAATATCTAACGGCTCCAACAGCGGCGCGCCATATTCTTCATAGCCAAAACTTTCCGCCGTCCTGTGCCAGACATTAAAAATGTAATTTTGTAGACGTTTTTCCTCCGGGAAATAGTCCCGCGAACCCTTATAATTCTGTGTAGATAAACTGCTCATGTTAGCTCCATTATGTCATTATTTCTTATTTATAGCAATCAAAAACGCCGAGGCAGAACTCGGCGCATACAATCAAAATCAGAGTCCTACCTCGGCAACACGTGTGAATGATGGAATTTAGGCGAAATCATGAGATTATTATAGCACATTTTGCTGCAACCAGCAATACATCGCCACAGTCGCTGCCGCACCGACATTGATGGAGCGGGTTGAGCCAAATTGCTCAATGGCTACAATTTTATCTGCCGCTTGTACCATCTCCTCGGAAATTCCCGGCCCTTCCTGACCAAACACCAGTACCGCGCGCTTTGGTAAGGTCGTCTCTGACATATTGACGCTGCCCGGGATATTATCAATCGCAATAATTTCTCTGTTTTCAGCCCGCATTAGCTTGACAAACTCCGCCGTCGAACCGACATAATGTACGTGCAGATATTTATCCGTCATCATGGCGCCACGCTTGTTCCATTGCCGCCGACCGATGACGTAAATCTGCCGCACCCCAAACGCATTGGCACTCCTGACAATCGTCCCCATATTAAAATCCCGCTCGGTATTCTCCAGAGCAATCACCAAACCGTGATCTTCAGAATCCAACTCATTTATAATCTCCACCTCGCTCCGACCCTTAAACTTATCAATGACATTTCTTTTATCTTCCATCTCTGTTATTTTAGCAAAATTCCTGAATAAATAACAAAAGTCGAGAGCCTTCTATTGACTTTTTAAAACAAGTATGGTATAAATAAAGACAGCTTTCGTTGATAAGTTGAGTAAATCCTTGCCCGAAAGTGAACTTTGACAGGCAATCGAATACAAGATGAGGTTTTATTTCTTTTAACCCATCATAAGAGAGATGAAATCTCATCTTGTATTGTAAAGAACACAATACGCTGCACTCACGCAGATGAGAAAACACGAATAGGAAGCACAATGTCTATCGATGTCTCTGACAACCTCTTCGCTACGGCGAAAGACCTAAATGAAAAATGGCACACCGCCATGAATATCATCTGCAGGGACGAGTATGTCCCTGCAATTCAGGTCAGGAGATTTATTCAGCAGATTCGCGACACATGTCAACGAGTGCAAGACTTCGAGGTCTATGTGAACACGTTACACTACTGCAATCTCACACAATCTCCAGCCATGGTCGTAGGTGTTAACATCTACAACGATGCCATGCGCATCTCGTCAGCCCTAGAGGAGCTGAACAGCTTCGTCGCCAGACACATCGCCATGACGGACGAAGACGGAGACCAGTTCAAGAATATCTTGAACGAGATTGATGATGCTCTTCTGTGCTTGATGTACGCAGGAGAATCCATGCAAAGCCGCGACGAGGCTGTACTCAGCAACCCCTAGATTGACTGACGGTATATCGTCTACATGACAGGTGATTGTTCTTTTACGATTGCCTGTCATGTAGACTCTGAACTTACGACATTAAAAATCACCCTAAGTATGGGTGATTTTCTTATGGTGAAAAATTTCAATTCTTGGTGCGGATGAAAGGACTTGAACCTTCACGTACTTGCGTACACTAGCACCTGAAGCTAGCGCGTCTACCAATTCCGCCACATCCGCATGTGGGCTACGCGTTAATTATAGCCCAAATTTAACCTCATATCAAGCTTGATTACGAAGCTTACACCACGCGTTTAATTCCGCCGCCAACTCCTTTGGTTGCACTTCTGACTTGACTCCAGGATTGAAAACGCCAGACGGGTCAAAAATACTCTTAACTTTGGCGTATAGCTGCTTTTCATCATCAGGCAAATTTTTATAAATGAAGTTGGCTTTCAGCCGTCCATCGCCACCAAAGCCCGCGAACGATCCATTATGCTTGTCGACAATTTGCGCCAGTTCGCTAAGTAGCTGTAGAATCTTCTGGCGCTCACTCACCTTTTTACTGTCAAATGTAGGATATAGGGCAATATAATCGCTTGAAAAATCGATAAAAATTGGCAAATTCACGCCGTACTTTGCTTCCAACGGCTTCATGCTTTCAATAAAACCAGACATTTGCTCTGGCGCCATTAAAATCCCAGAAAAGGCCCGCGGTGTAATCATGTGAGGTTCGCTTGGCATTTCCGCCAGCGCCAATACAGAATGCAAGCTAAAGACATCTTGTTCTTCCAGATTTATATTTTTTATGTCCACCGCCTCTGAGGATTCTAATTTTCTCATTAGCTTTTTCGTTGCCTTATTGCGCGCCCGATCAGAAAACTCATCAAAAATAGCCAAAACCACTACGCCCTTAAAGCACTCCTTTGGCGCCCACTCAACAATTTTCCCTGCGATGGCCGCTTGACGGAAGAGCCTCCCATCAATCAACTCGACTGACGAGGCCTTGCTCCTTGTCGCCAATTCTATTGCCATCTGGGCGTCCGCTAATCGCTTATACGATGCTGCCACAACCGAATATTCCGGGTGAACAAATTGAGCCTTCATGATAACCTCGCAAATCACCCCCAGACTTCCCTGGCTGCCAACAAAAAGCGGTGTCAAGTCAAACGAACCATCCTTTTGCTTAACCCGAGAAATACCACTGTATCCCACTGTATCTGGCAGGTTTGGATCCATTTGCGAAATCAAATCAGCATTATCTGAGATTAAATTATCAATCTCTCGATAAATCTCACCCTCAAACGTAGATAAACCCTTTTTCTTACTCAGTTCACGCCGCGATACGCGCCCAGTCTGAATCACATCACCATTACTTAAAACGACCTCCAGCTGCTGGATGGATTTGGTTAGGGATCCGTGTGCTCCCGATAAAATTCCGGCTGGAGCTGTACTGATTGCGCCGCCAATCGTGCCATCTTCCGCCACATATCCCGTACGAGGCAGCCCCAATCCTTTATGGGTTGATAACGCCGCGTTAATTGCCGAGAGTGAAATTCCTGCCTGCACGTGAATCAGTTGCTGGCGAGGATCGATACCAACCACGTGATTCATGTAAGATTTTTCGTCAATTGCAATGCCTTTATTTACTGCCGCACCCGTACCGTCGGTACCGTTACCTCGAACAAACACTGGCAGAATATGACCTTTTTCAGCCAATTGCGAGCAAAACCGCATTACTTTACGAATATCGTTCATACTAGCCGCACGAACAATCATCTCTGGCCGGCGCGCCACTAACCCATTGTCAATCTCCACCTGATTCAAAGCAAAATCTTGAGACACAACCTCGCCACTCAAATGTTCATTCAGATATTTTGCAACCTTATTCATTAATCCTCCTTGGTCTATTACTTTAATTTTAGCATAAGCATGTGTAGTTGATAAGTGGAATTTGCTTTGCTATAATTAAGGATACGCGGAGTGGTGACTGCGTGGGCAACGTAAGTCGTTAGTAGACACGCAAGTTTGCCCTTAATAATTAGTTATGCGGATGTGGTGGAATTGGTAGACACGCATGCCTTAGGAGCATGTGCCTCACGGCGTGAAGGTTCAAGTCCTTTCATCCGCACCAGGATATTGGTACGCGGGAAATTAGCTCAGTTGGCTAGAGCGCACGATTCACATTCGTGAGGTCACAGGTTCGAGCCCTGTATTTCCCACCATATTTGATTTATTTTACTTTTACGGGGATATAGCTCAGCTGATAGAGCGCAGCGTTCGCATTGCTGAGGTCGAGGGTTTGAGCCCCTCTATCTCCACCAATTTATTTAGGGTAAATGTCTGAAAAGCCTGAAGTCATCGACATAAAAACATATGAAACCTCTTTATCCGTAGAAAGAGGTTTGTTTCGTCGGAGGCAAGTTCCAGCAGTTGTTGAGGCGTGCCAGCTTCGATACAATAAGGACACCACCAGAATCACGACAGCTCTTGGAGCGATTAGTCTAATTTCTATTGGTGATGACATGATAAAGTATAGCCTAGCCCTGCAGCGCGGTGGAGACCATAGAGACCTGCGATTATCTCAAGCCAGTGAACGGATTTGCTACACTAATGGAACTTCAATAACAGACACCGTTACAAAAGGATGGAACTCTGGCGACTCTGGCTCCATCGTTTATGCTTGGTACGATAGAGATAGTCTCAAAGACAAGCAGCCACGCCCCGCTGAAGTACGCATGGCACCGAAAGCACTACTCGTTGGATGCTACGTATTGCGCGAATTAATGCAAGCAGTAAAATGCACTGCTAAGCTACCGAACGATTTAACACTAACAAACAATGACATTACGCAGTCAGAAAAATCAAAGTATCCTGGTGTTTATGTTGAAGGAATCTCTGCTGATCAGTTTTTCGATCTCGCTGAGTCTGTTTACCGTTAATATCTTAACTCTGCTACCAATTCATTGGGTATATATTGCGCAAATCTTGACAAAACCCCACCGCCCTGCTAATATTTTCAGAGGTCAATACGTTGCTTTTGCCCTGAGCGGGAGCGTAATGTTGTAAAAATAACACGCCCTAGTTGCACCGATAACGCGCAACTTTTTTGTTGCCAAAAAATCATTAATTAAAGGAGGAAATATGCCCCGCACTAAGCGAGAAGGAGTATTTTATGGCGTCGTCATGGCGTTTACGATGTCAATATAGTAGCAGCCACCTCAATTCGCAAAACTTCTCATCCCCGCTCATCTGTGCTACAATTAATCACCAAAGGAAGGTCTGCTGCTAATTTCAGACCATATTTTTATGAAGGACGCTAGCAAGATTCGAAATATTGCCATTATTGCCCACGTCGATCACGGCAAGACGACCATGGTTGATGGGCTGCTCAAACAGTCGCGCACATTTCGCGACAATCAGGCCGAGATGAGCCAAGAACTGATCATGGATTCGGGCGATCAGGAGCACGAACGCGGTATCACCATCACCGCCAAACAGACCTCGATTTTTTACGGTGATTATAAGATCAACATCATCGACACGCCGGGGCACGCCGATTTTTCCGGCGAAGTCGAGCGAACACTGCAGATGGCGGACGGTGTGCTGCTGATCGTCGACGCGCAGGAAGGGCCGATGCCGCAGACGAAGTTTGTGTTGAGCAAAGCGCTGGAGCTGGGGCTGAAACCGGTGGTGATTATCAATAAAATTGATAAGCCGGCGCGGCGAATTGCCGAGGTTGAAGATGAGCTAAGCGATCTATTTTTGGAGCTAGCGACCGACGACAGTCAACTGCATTATCCAATTTACTATGCGATCGGGCGCGATGGCAAAGCCTGGCGAGAGATTCCTACCGACCCGAGCGACAACGCCGATCTCACACCGATTTTTGAGGCGATTATTAACGATATCCCGGCGCCAAGCGTCACAGCTGATGGCGGTTTCCAGATGCTGGTGACCAGCTTGCAGTACGACACCTTCCAGGGTAAATATGCCATCGGGCGGATCGCTCGCGGGTCGGTCAAGCGCGGCCTCCAGGTTAGCTTGATAAAGCACGGCGAAGTGTCGGGTTCAGCGCGAATTGAGAAAGTTTTTGGCTACCGCGGGCTAAACCGCGAAGAACTTGACGAGGCGTTTGCTGGCGACATCGTGGCGCTGGTTGGCGTGAGTGAAGCGCACATTGGCGATACGATTGCCGACAAAGAACAGCCGGAAGCCTTGCCGGCGATTGCCATTGAAGCGCCGACATTGAGCATGTACCTCGGCCCAAATACCAGCCCAATGAAAGGACGCGAGGGTGAATTTACCACCTCGCGGCAAATTGGCGACCGATTGCGGCGAGAGCTGGAAACCAACGTGGCGCTGCGCGTCGAAGAAAACGGCATCGGCTTTACGGTATCTGGCCGCGGCGAGCTGCACCTGAGCGTTCTGATCGAGACTATGCGGCGCGAAGGCTTTGAATTTGAAGTCGGCCGCCCGCAAGTGGTCACCATCGCCGAGGACGGCGTCGAGAAAGAGCCAATTGAAGAATTACAAATCGAAATTAGCAGTGAATTCATCGGCGCAATCAGCCAGGAGTTGGGTGCGCGCCACGCTGAAATGAAATCACAAGAAACCACCGCCAGCGGCGCTACTCGCATCACCTACGTGCTGCCGACGAGAGCGTTGATCGGCCTGCGAAACGTACTGTTGACCGCCACCAAAGGCACGGTGATCATGAATTCCCTGCCGCATGGCTATCAACCGCTAGGCGGCAAATTGCCAAAGACCCGCGGCGGCGTACTCATCGCCTTTGAAGCTGGCACGACAACGCCGTATGCTCTGCAGGCGGCCGAAGCGCGCGGCGAACTCTTGGTCGGGCCGGGTACGGAAGTCTATGCCGGGATGATCGTCGGTATTTATAACCGCCAAGAAGACATCGAGATCAATGTCTGCAAGGCTAAGCACCTGACCAACATGCGCTCCAAATCATCCGATGGCACGGTACAATTGACACCATTCACGCAGTTTAGCCTGGAGCAATGCATCGACTTCATCGAGGATGACGAGCTGCTGGAAGTGACGCCAAAATCTTTGCGTCTGCGCAAACGCTACCTTGACGCTAATGAGCGAAAGCGCGCCGCCAAGCGGTAGTTTCCTGCTCTTGACAACATGTCACATATGAAAATCGCCCCAAGCTGAGGGCGATTTTCGTGGATGGAGTGAACCGAAGTTAGTCCACCAATGTTTCTTTGACACGCCTGGACAAAATGAAATAGAGCGACATAAGGGCGCCAGTCAACAGAAAAAGTGCGACCACAGCTATACAAGTGGTGACGTTGTTGGAATCAGAGCTGGGCTCGCTTGCGGAAAGAACAATTTGCAGCACCGAAAGGTATGCCGCACCCGTCATGTAAGAGGCGATTGAGAAATAGCGAGCAATTTTTTTCTGTAAGTTAATCAGTATGACCGCAGCAATGGATAAAATTGCAACGACTGGCGCAAAAATAACCGAAACTACACCAGCGGCAGTGCTTATATCCAACAAAGACCCAAAGAATACCAGTGTAAATAAGATACCACCGAGCCCCATAAGTACAGTTAAGAACGCTAGCCAGCCCTTAATACCCTTCAGAGACTCAGCCATTACTACATACTGAACTGGCGCTGCTTGCGGCTGCGCGAAATATTGCTGGTTAACTGGCTGCTGCTGATATGGCGTATCTTGGGGTTGCGGCACAGGACCATATTGCGCATTCGGATCTGGCTGCGGTGCGTACTGCGGTTGTTGTGTTTCTTGTTTTGCCATATTATTTTCTCCTATTAAAGAAATATTGATACGCCAATTATAGCATATCCTTAATGTCTTCCGGCAAAAATCCTTTTTCATGCTGAAAACCAGCCTGCCATTTGTAATCTTTGCCGTAGCCCAGATCTTTCATCAGCTTGGTTGGCGCATTTCGAAGATGGAGCGGCACGGGCGAGTTCGGATACTTGTGCGCCAGAGAAAAAGCCTCATTCATCAAATCAGTAATTTCGCGCGATTTCTGGCTGCGCGCCAGGGCGATGGCACAGTGGAATAGATTATATTTGGCTTCAGGTAGCCCAATGCGCTCCACCGCTTCAAAGGTAGCAACTGCCAGACTCAGCGCGCCGTTACCCGCCAACCCAATGTCTTCTGAGGCGAAAATCACCATCCGCCGAGCGATAAACTTCGGATCTTCACCAGCGTCAATCATGCGCGCCAAATAGTACGCCGCGGCCACCGCATCACTACCTCGCAGTGACTTAATGAACGCCGAGATGACGTCATAATGCGCATCACCCTTTTTGTCATAGCCCGGCAAACGCCGCTGGGCCGCCGCCTTGACCACCTCCGGCGTGACTTTGCCGCCAAAACTCAGTGCCAATTCCAAATTACCCAAGGCCACCCGCGCGTCACCGTCCGCCAGTTCTGCTAAATAGTCCAGGGCTTTGGGCGATACCCGCTTGGTTTGTTTCAAAGTCTTCAGCGCTCGCTTCAGCACCAATATAATTTCATCTTTGGCCAGTTGACGGAGCACCAGCACTCGCGTCCGGCTGAGTAAAGGCGTGATCACTTCAAAGCTCGGGTTCTCAGTCGTCGCGCCAGTAAGAGTAATCAGCCCGCTCTCAACATGCGGCAAAAATGCGTCCTGCTGCGCCTTGTTGAAGCGATGGATTTCATCGACAAACAAAATTGTCCTCAGTCCCAAATTCCAATTCTGGCGGGCGTGTTCAATCACCCGCTCGACATCCTTCTTGCCGCTGGTCACTGCCGACAATTCAATAAACTCAGCGTTGACTTCGCGGGCGATAATACGCGCTAGCGTCGTCTTGCCAGTCCCCGGCGGCCCCCACAAAATCAGGCTAACCGGCTCGCCGCGCCTGGCAATTTGCCGCAGCAGCTCGCCCTCGCCCAGCAAATGACTTTGTCCAATCACCTCATCCAGGGTTTGCGGCCGCATCTGTTCCGCCAGTGGTACTCGTCCCATAGCTTATATTATACGCGTAAATTAAATCACTCATCAAGCTGCAATTGAACAAAAACAGCTAACCCCGACAAAACCACTAGCATCCAGCCAGCAGCGAAAACACTTTGATTTGATAATATGCCAAAAATGAAATTCAGCGGCAATAGAGCGATGCGACCAACAGCACTAACGACAGACCCGGACCCTGTGCGATATCGTGACGGTAGTTGATGTTGTATTTGCGCAGTAAAATGAAGAAATAATGCGCCAGAAACAGCCGCCACCACAACCTGAGACACAATTACTATTATTAAATTGCTGCCCAGAGAAAGTCCAAGCGAAGCTACACCCAAAAGAACTAATAAGGCTATATTGATCAGCCTAGAACTTATATATTTAACAAATAATCCGCCCAACCCGCTTAGGCCTTCTATAAACGAACCAGCAATACCAAACACTATCGTCGGAGCCAACAATGCAATATGCCATAACTGATAATATTCACGATTTATTTTTTGAGCACAAAAGATCAGCATAGTTACAATCATCAGCCAAATTAGATTCTTACTTTTGAAAACACATTTGAATGTATTTTTAGTGTGCTGAATAAGTCTTTCGTCAGCCACCTCACGACTAATTTTTGCGTCCTTATACATTAAATGACAAATCATAGATATGGCAACTGGAATAATTGTTAGATAAAACGTCATTGAAAGTGAGTGTCCGCCAATCCAGCCTCCTAAAAAGTTGCTAACAATTAAGGCCACCCCACCCAAAGTTTCATAGATTCCCAACACTCGATTGAAATTTCTAGCGTGCCCCTGCTCTTCAAGTAGCGCGCCATAAAGCATAGAGGTTCCGGTTCCACTGGAAAAGGCATCATGAAGCCCCCAAACTGTAACAGCGGAAGCATACATAAAAATACTGTCACTCGATCCGGCCATTAGGCTGCTAATTCCCAGCAATAGCCCAGAAAGCACCATTGAGCCCTTACGGCTCCAACGATCCGCAATAATCCCCGACGGAATCTCGGCTAGCGTACATGATATTAATATGACAATTGTAATCAAACTAATGCCAAAATTGTCAATACCGATACTTCTTATGAATAATTTTTCGATTGAGTACCAAAGCACAAAACTCATGAAGAATTTACCGATATATAGCGGAAGCAACCTCTTCATGATAGATTTCTTCATGATACTTCAAATATACACCTTTTGTGGATGCCTGTCACTAATCTTACACCGGCGACACGGAGTGTGGTAGAATCATTATATAAACAGGAGGACTTTATGGAAATAGCAATAGTAATTTTAGTCATCGTGGCTATTTATGTGCTGAGCGGCATTAAAGTGGTCAATCAATACCAGCGCGGCGTGGTGCTGACGCTCGGTAAATTTACTGGCGTGCGCGAACCGGGTCTAAGGGTAGTGGTGCCGATTTTTCAGACGATGATGATGGTCGATGTGCGTTCCACGCCAATTGATGTGCCGAAACAAGAAGTCATCACCAAAGACAACGTCACTGTCGGCGTTGACGCAGTAGTTTATTTCCGGGTGATTAACGCACCAAAAGCGGTGCTGGAGACAACCAATTATATTTACGCCACCAGCCAATTTGCCCAGGCTGCCCTGCGCGATGTCACCGGTAATGTCGATATGGACGACCTGCTTGCCAAACGGGAGGAGATTTCACAGCAAATTAAAGAAATTGTTGACGCCGAGACTGACAAATGGGGTATTGATGTCGAGAATGTTAAGATCCAGAACATCGAACTGCCTGGTGACATGAAGCGTGCCATGGCCAAGCAGGCCGAAGCTGAGCGCGAGCGCCGCGCCAACATCATCAACGCTGACGGCGAAAAAGCTGCCGCCGAAACGCTAGCTCAAGCCGCCGAGATCCTGGCAAAAACCCAAGGCGCGATTAACCTGCGCACCCTGAACACGCTGGAACGTATCTCCACCGAGCCATCACAAAAAACGATGATGCTTTTCCCGATTGAACTGATCGACGCAATTCGCGGGAATAAAAAGTAAGGAGTAACCATGAGCGAACAAAACCGCACCGAAGAATTTAGCGTTAACGGCGATCAAGTTGTCGAGAAGGTCAAGCAGCTTATCAAAGAAGGTAACGTCCGCCGCGTCATCATCAAGAACGAAAAAGGCGAAAGCATCATGGAATTCCCAGTCACTGCCGGCGTGGTCGGCGCCTTGCTGCTACCGACATTTGCAGCACTCGGCGCGGCGGTGGCGTTGATGGCGCAGTGCACAATCGCGGTAGAACGACGGAACTAAACGAGGCTAGTTTATATAAAATATGGCTAGAGTAATGCACGCTGGCATTAAAATATACAAGCTAGACAATCACAATAACAGTGTCAATAACGAGATGCTTGCCCTTATCGCTAGCTTAGAGATAAATGACGTATACCATACACTTAACAGATATAAATCAGCCTATCGTAGTCTAGAAGAGACTCGTGAAATGAGATATTGTTGTTCATGTCTTTACGAAGCATCCAATATACTAGAACATCTTAACGCTATAAATAAATATAAGAATAAAATCGAAAATAAAGAAGATGAACTAAGTCAAACTATTCTAAATATGAGAAATCATATACGTCACGACATATGCGATAATATATTTGATGATATTTCAGAGGACAACAAGAAACGTCGAGAAAGACGTACCAAAAAACTTGGCATTGACTGTAAGTACCTTGTTCATATAGGATTTGATATTGATGCCATAAAGACAGGAGATACGGAATTGACATTTTCACAGATTGAAGATTTTTTGAAAAGGTCGCAAAACACCTTTAAACAATTTACAGAAGAACTTATACAAAGTGGTAGGCTATCAACAATGGATTGAAGAATGATTGCATGACTACTTGTACTCGTTAAGTCCACTTGGTGGCAATTTACTCTGAAACTCGAACCTATTTCGAGCGTAAATGCTGAGTCGCGCAGGTTCAGCTCCAACGCCTGCGGGCGCCCACGCCCGCTCACCCCACCAAGAACCCTTTGAATTATCTTTTTGAAATTTCCCCCGCTAATAATTTCTGAGTTTATAAAGAAATTAAAGCGCGTATCCTGCTTGATTAGTTTCATAAGTCCACGCCCCTTACTAAGCTGCTTTCTAGAATGTTTATGTCCCAACCAATCAAATAGTATCGTGGATTTTCTTTAGGTATGTATAATTAATATCTATGCTGTGTTGTGTGGCAATAAAATGCACAATCATAATCCTTTTCCTGTAGACATGATTAGTTTATAATAACCATATGAATATGATACTATGTCGAGATATTAATGGTAAAGCCCATGTCGTTGCCAAGACAAGCTTAATCAAGAGAACATCCGCCTATGGAGTCATAAGGAGTAAAAAAGGAATCCTGCTCGTCAGAGATAGAACCTCCTCCGATAAGAAATGGGATCTGCCGGGTGGAGGTATTGAGCCCAAAGAACGATTACTCGATGGCTTAAAGCGTGAGATAAAAGAAGAGACGGGATTGGATGTTATAGGTAGACCCACAAAAATATGCAAATTCACCGAGTACTTCTACGATATCGATTCCGGGCAAGGATGGGAGTCAACGCGTCATTTCTATGAAGTTTCACACAAAGGCGATCCTATAATGGACGGAAACTACGAAGATATTGTTGACGCTCGGTATTTTAAACTTCCTTTACCCGAGAGACGGGTATCAGCCGTTGC
>CAURDO010000005.1:0-86352 GCA_963524145.1 uncultured Candidatus Saccharibacteria bacterium | reverse complement strand
TTAATTTGTTCGAATAGTTGCGACTATTTTCGTCTGCACAGAAATCCTTTAAAAATTGATTCCATTGACAAACCGAATTATCATACTTGGCATAATTTGATTTCCCATAATAAACTTTTAGCATATCTTGAATTGTAAAACTCAAATCATTTTCTCTTTTTACTTTTCTCCAAGCGGTAGCCATATCAGCAGTAAATTTAAAAGGTGTAATACCTGTTACGGCGGAGAAATATTCTCTAAATTTTGCATTAAAAGAAAAACCACATTCAAGTAATGGTGTGTCTAATGTAATATTTTCAACTTGCTTCTTTTCATTTTTTATTAGTGATTTTTTAATCAGATTACCCTTAAAGTACTGCTCAATAATGTGATTGAGTTCTTGTTTTGTAGCTCTATATTCTAATCCTAATGACTTGCAAATCTGTGAAAGTTCTTCACGATACCAATAATATTTATTAAACTCGTCAAACGATGTAATTTTATCAAACTCAGGTCTACTTTCTATCAATATTTTAGCTCCTCAAAACTAATTTATTTTTTCATGTCTAGTATCTACAGCTCTCCGACCCTCACCCGCCGCTGCTCCGTCGTATCCCGCTCGCGCACGGTGACGGTGTCGTCCTCCAGCGTCTGGAAATCGATCACCACGCAGTGTGGCGTGCCGATTTCGTCTTGGCGGCGGTAGCGTTTACCGATATTGCCGTTGTCATCCCACATCACCCGTCCGGGGTTGGCTTTGGCAAGTGCGGCGTAGACGTCGCGGGCTTTTTCTACCAATTCTGGCTTATTTTTCAGCAGTGGCGAAACGGCAAATTTGACCGGCGCCAAATGCTCTGGCAGCGCCAAATACACCCGCTTTTCACCGTTTTGCTCGTCCTCGCGGTACGCGCCCGACAGCACCGCCATCAGTGCCCGCTCGACACCAAACGACGGCTCAATAACGTGCGGAACAAATTTTGTGTTCGTCCCCTTGACGGTGTATTCCATGCTCTTGCCACTGGCGCGCTGGATGTTCATTAGGTCAAAATCAGTGCGATACGCGATACCCATCAACTCTTCGCGGCCAATTGGATAATCGTACTCAATGTCGATCGTCTTTTTGCTGTAGTGCGCTCGATCCTCCGCTGGCACGTCCAGCTCGTGGATATGCTCTGGTTTCAAGCCCAGTTCTGCCAAAAAATCATGCGTCGCCGCCAGCAGCTCGTCAAACGCCTCCTGCCAATGCTCAGGGTCGACGAAATATTCAATCTCCATCTGCTCAAATTCCCGAGAGCGAAAGACAAAGTCGCGCGGCGCAATTTCATTACGAAAGGCCTTACCCTGTTGAGCGATACCAAATGGCAGGCTTGGGTAGAAACTATCAACGACGTTTTTGAAATTAGTGAAGATACCTTGGGCGGTTTCGGGGCGGAGGTAAGAAATACTATCCTCGCTCTCAGTCGCGCCAACGTGCGTTTTGAACATCATGTTAAACGTTCGTGGTTTGCTCAGTGGATTACCATCCGGGCTTTTGATGCCCTGTTCTACAATCGCCGCATCCATCTGCGCCATGGTCATACCGTCCGCGTCGACACCATTATCTTTGAGGATATGGTCGGTGCGGTAGCGGCGGTGATTAACCATGTCTTCGCACAGCGGATCGACAAACGTATCCACATGCCCACTCGCCTGCCACACTCTCTGATTCATCAAAATCGCTGCATCCACGCCGTATATATCATCGCGCTCATCGACAAACCGGCGCCACCACAAATTCATGATATTACGCTTCAGCTGCACACCCAGCGGACCGTAATCCCAAGTGCCAGAAAGACCGCCATACACATCCGATCCCTGATAGATAAAGCCGCGGCGCTTACACAGGCTGATAATATCTTCCATTTTTGCTTGACTCATCAAAAAACCTTTCTCCATGTTGGCAACATGGCGATTCATAATTATTACTTAAAGTATACCATTTTTATGGGCAATTTTATACCGCCGCGTGCTGCCGCGCTGCCAGCCAGCAATCATTGATCACCTCAGTTATCCCGCCAATTTGCGCCACATTCGCTAGCGGCTTCGCTTGAATAAGTCGAAGCAGTTTGATGGCGTCCGCCGACAAGTCGCCCTGCTCCGCCAGCCGCAGACCCTTTTCCGCGCTATCGTACATATATTTTTTATCGGGCGACAACGCCTGAGCCGCCACATCGGTGCGCAAATTCAGCTCATCGCCCAGCAAGCTAGCATATTGCACATAAAACCACGTTTCAATCAGCTTTTGGTTAACTGCCGGGTTATTTAATTGCTCTAATACCTGACTTAGCACAAAATACCATTCCGGCTCGTCAATGTTTTCGCTAGCCGTTGATACCAACTTCATCGCCGCGTAAGCGAACTGCATTCGCTCGTAATCCTCCAATATATGCCGATAAAACGCCGCCAGCCGCGCCGAGGTCAACAACCCCAAATCTCCGCGACCGGAACGAATCACCACGTCGCAAATCGCCAATAATTCAATGCCGCCCGCCAATTTCGACCGCTCGCGACGCACACCCTTGGCGATGACACTGCGCCGGCCTTTCGGCGTCAGTAGTTGCAGCACTCGATCTGCCTCGGCGTAATTCGTCCGCCTCAGCACAATCGCTTTTAGCCGCTCACTCTGCCCCATCCAAAACCTCGCTAAAAATCGCCCGCGCTTCGTCCGGGAGCATTGACGCCTTATCCAGCAGCGCTCTCACGCCAAACGGTTGCAAATCCGCCAAATTAACACCCGCATTGCTGCAAACCACGATCGGCAATCTCGCCAAATCCGCGTGCGACCTCAGTTCATTCAACAGCGCCACCGCCGTTTCACCCGCCAGCAGCATATCCAAGACAATCGCGTCCGGCTGCCAATTATCAATCATTTCCATCGCCTGGCCGCCAGAAACTACCGCCCGCGCTTCCGCGCCAACCGCCGCCGCATATCCGCATAAAATATCCGCCCAATTTTTATCATCCTCAACTATCAGCAGTTTTTTCATAGCAAACTCAGCTGCCGGCTAATCGGCATTTCCACATAAAATGTCAATCCGTCCCGATGCCTGATTAACCCAATTTGGCCGTTCATCGCCCGAGCAAATTGACTAGCCACATAAATCCCCAAGCCACTGCTTTCCGGTCGCGTCCGCACCGTTTTTCGCGCATCCATCTCATCAAGCAGCCGCCGATACTCCTTCAAACTCATCATCGGCCCAAAATCACGCACGCTCAGCCTCACCGCGCCACCAACAGCCTTGACTGACACTTTTATCTCTGAGTCGTCCTCGGTATATTTCAGAGCGTTGTTTAAAAAATTTGCCAAAATCCGCCCCAATAACGTCCGATTTGCCAGTATCAATCTGCTATTTCGCCCGCTCCGAGGCCAGCTAATTTTTCGCCCGTACAGCACTGCATTAAATCGCGTTTCCGCGGCCATCTGCTGACACAACGCCAACGGATTAACTGGTTCCAGCGGAAATAATGACGGCGTCAAATTTGCCGAATTCGCTAAGTCGACTGTTAACTGCAGCGCCTGTTCGGACGTCTGGACGATACGCTGCTGGATCTGTTTTTTATCAGCTTCACTCGTCAAATCATCGCCGAGCATTAACGTCAATTGCCGAATTAAAGACAGCGGCGTTTTTAGCTCATGTGCCGCCACCAAGACACTCGGCAGCCCTCCAAAATCAACATCGCTCCACTCTTTACCTGCCATACATTTCTAGTATAGCAAAACTTGAGTTACTTTTTCTATTCAGCAATCTTCACTGTGCCCAATATCGTCTGAAAATCTGGCTTAAATGTGTCGGCGTCGGTTGAAAAACGAATAGTCTTGTCACGAACCTTCATCAATACAGCTGAACCACGCAAATTCTTATCAAATGCACCATCAATCCGCGTTGCAGAAATTCCGTTAAACTCAGTACTACTTGAAGTCAATTCACCCTTCTTCAATCGCGACTGATATTCATTCAGTACTGCATCCATATTCTTGTTAATAATCTCCAGTCTCAACGCAAACCGACTTGTCTTACTGACTGTTGATGGAACTGATATTGGGTTTAGATAAGCTTTATAGTCACCCCTGTTGCTACCATCATTTTCTATATACACGCTCCAAGTTTTTGGATACATAAACGACACGCGACCGTACTCACTTGGACCAACAAACTCAATCCGCGGATTCTTAGCCTCTTCAGAAAACTTCTTCTGATCAATTTCCGCCTGCTCACCCTTACCTTTAGCGACTTCAATAGCCACCTTGCTATCAACATTATTTTTCTCGTGGGAATATTGCATGTACGCCCAAATAGCCAGCGACCCAGCAATCAGAAACAGCACCAAACAGCCGAACGTACCGACCATCCAGCCATTCACCGACCCCTGTTCTCTCCTATATCTCGTATTCATATTTTCAAGTATAGCTTATGCTTAGAGTGATGTAAAGTCCATCTCATGCGCTAAAATCCTCGCTAAGCACTGTAATGTCGTGCTGCATGCCGTCCAGCGCCGTTGTAATATCCTTCGCCAGCTGCCGCGCCTCAATAAACCGCTGCTTGGCCTCGTCCAGATTAAAGTCATCGCCCTGAAACCACGCGATGCGTTCGTTCAGTTCCGCCATCATTTGCTCAATCGTTTTTTCGTTTGCCTTATCGTTTTTCACTACTCTCAATCCTCGCTTTCATAATCATATCTTTTGTTGTAATCGTTACCACACTACCAATTTGACAATCGCCGCTAATCATCGCGTAACCGCGCCGCAGCGCCATCTCTGGGTCGTACTCAGCAATAATTCGTTGTTGCGACAATGTTGCATTCATGGCAATCTCGACGCGGCGCAACCACTGTTCGAGCGCCGCTTGTTGCAACATTGTTGCATGTAGGCGCCGCTCCTGAATCTGCCGCCGAATCACCTCTGCTATACTGCCCAGTCGCAACTCTAATTGCCGCCTCACATCGTGTTTATCCGGAAATAGCAGCTGAGCGGCATTGCTCGGCGTGGCCGCCCGCACATCAGCCGCCAAATCGCACAAACTTTCGTCAACCTCGTGTCCGATACCAGTCAGCACTGGCACGCGGCTGCCAGCCACCGCTCGCACCAAGCATTCATCATTAAAGCTCGCCAGGTCCTCCGCGCTACCGCCACCGCGAATCAGCACGATCACCTCTGGCGTCTCCGCCAACTGGTTACAGTGGGCAATCGCCCGCATCGCCTGATCGGCCGCGCCATCACCCTGAACCTTAACATTAGCTACGATAAACTGCACCCCGCCCCAGCGCTCACCAGCAATTTTCATAAAATCCGCGTAGCCCGCCGCTTGCGTACTAGAAATAACCGCCACGCGAGCAGGATATGGCGGCAAGGAGCGCTTACGTTCCGCATCAAACAGACCTTCGGCCGACAGCCGCTGCCGTAAAATATCAAAACTCCGCTTTAGACTCCCCTTGCCCAGCGGATGAATTTCCTGAACTTGTAAATTAAACCTACCATCGCCTCTCAGGCTTGGCATCGCCCGAACCACCACTTTCATTCCGTCCTCAATTGGCGTCCGCAGATTGCTAAAGCCCACAAAACAATTGACCGATCCGTCCTCGTCCTTCAGGGTAAAAAACGCATATTTTGGCGGATACGGCTTAAAGCTAGCAACCTCGCCCTCAACTTCAACCGCGCCGTTAAAAGCCACCTCAAACGTCTGGTTAACCACCGCCAGGAAATTGCTGACACTAAACCTGGGAGTCATTCGGCTTGCCGTACTTAATCAATGCGTGCTGGTAAAAAATATAACCAAAGACAATTGTGCCAGTCAGTAAAATCGCCCTCGTTAAAATAATTCCGGCAATCGCCAGATCTGGCGGCGTTCCTGCCATGCTTAAAAATATGATCATAATCGTCTCATAAACCCCTGTTCCCCCAGGTGTAAATACAAAAATTGCTGCCAAACCCGCTACGCCATAACCAACCATTAGAATTGCTGGATTAACAAAAACCCCAAGTGACATAAACGCTACCGTAAACATAGCAACATCAAAAATCGTGTAAATGATTCCCCAAATCATTGGCTTCGTTAACAGCTTTGGGTGATTCGCCAAATCCTGAAAATCATCTTGCATATCAATAAAGAATCCCTCAACGCTTTTCGATTTCATAACTCGCCGCTTCTTCCCTAGTGTTACAAATTTCACCAGCATATTAATAAACCGCGATACACCCGCCGCTGTCACTCTCATGCGCCGCTTCGAGGAGAACATAAAAATTAGCCCAAATGTCAGGGCTAAAACCACCACAATCAATAAAAAGCTTGCCGCTACAATATATCGGTTTACCTTACCGTCAATCGCCAGTGCCAAAACCGCAATAACCAGCAAAACCAGCAGCGCCAAAAAACCCGTAACATAGCGAATCACCTGCGCAAATGTTGAACGCGCCGAACTCACACCCAGCTTATGCATCCGCCATGTCGTATAGGAAATTCCGCTAACACCGCCTGATGGGAAAATATGATTAACCAGGTTCAGCTCCAGAGCTATCCTCGTCTGTTCTAGTCGAGAAATATGATGAATCAAATTTTTCTCCCTTAAATAAGAGAAAATCATTTCGCCACCAGCAAAATACACGATAATTTGGAATGGCAGCAGCAGGAATAGTAACCATAAATCCGCCCCTAAAAACAGCCCCCATGCCTTCACTAACTCATGTCGTGACAGAAAAATAACCACCACCAGAACCACCAGTGTCAGGATGCTCATCACAGTTCGCGGCGATTTAAACAATTGCAATACCTTTGGCAGCATAACCTTCATTATACCACGATAAATGGTATAATTACGACATGTTTATCGCTATCCTTGGTCGCCAACCAGAAATATCCATCGCTGAATTAGAGGCCGTTTACGGCGATAAAAACATCCAAAGAGTCTCCAATCAGGCCGCTCTTGTCGACTACAATACTTTTGCAATTGACACTTTGGGTGGCATTACCAAATGTGGATATATCATCAAACGGGTAAAATCACAAAAATCCGACCACGCCACTCTCCTCCAAGCCTCGAAATTTATCACCGAACAATATACGAGAAAACTAGCGCATAGCCAGAAAAAAATAACTTTTGGGATTAGTTTTTACGGCGATAAAGCAAATCCGCGCGATATCCAAAAAATTGGTCTTATCTTAAAAAAATCCTTAAAAAACGCCAATGTTAGTCTGCGTCTAATCCCAAACAAGACCGCCGCCTTATCCACGGCGACCTCTCATAATAATAAGCTCGGCAGGTCTGAAACGAAGATTGAAATTATCATCGTTAAAGCTACGAACAGCGATTTGCTAATTGCTGAAAGCCGTGGCACTCAAAATATCAATTCATATACCCAGCGCGACCGCGGACGTCCGAAGCGCGACGCTTTCGTCGGTATGCTCCCACCCAAGCTTGCACAGATTATGATCAATCTCTCTGGGGCTAAATCTGGCGACTACCTTTGGGATCCGTTTTGCGGCACAGGTACAGTCTTACAAGAAGCCGCTTTAGCAAAAATCAATACTTACGGTAGCGATTTAAGCGATAAAATGATCAACTACACGTCAGAGAATATGCATTGGCTGGAAAAAACGTTTTCTACAGACACTTTCTGGCAAACTTTTCAATCTGACGCCACTTCCATTAAATTAACTCCCGAGCAAAAACAACAAATTTCCCATATTGTCTGCGAAACATATTTGGGACAACCATTTTCTGCCCCACCAGCCCCAGAGAAGCTCCAGGAAGTGATTAGAAATTGTAATTATATCATTAGTAGCTTTCTAAAAAACATTCACTCGCAAATCCGCCCTGATTCTACGCTCTGTATCGCTGTTCCGGCATGGCAAAATCACCACGGACAGTTCACTCACTTGCCCCTGTTAAAAAATCTGAATGATCTTGGATATCGGCAAATTACCAATAAAAATCTCCTATATTACCGTCCAGACCAAGTCGTCGGCAGAGAAATCCTAGTTCTAAAACCCATAGATATAGCGAAAACCGCTTGACAACTGGCTTTATTTTCGATAAACTAAAACAGATTGTTTTTAGAAAACTATAAGGAGTAAAGAATGTCAAAGGTTAAAGCTGGCGGTTCTATCAAGAACCTTCACAATAACGCTGGTAGGCGTCTTGGCGTGAAGCGATTCGGTGGTCAAAAAGTTACCGCTGGGCAGGTCTTGGTTCGCCAAACTGGCGCTACAAAGATTGCTGGCAATGGTACATACATGAGTCGTAATTTCACTATTCACGCAGCCAAAGATGGCGTAGTCAATTTTAAGCAAGTGAAGAAAGCTAAATTCACTGGCAAGACAGAACGTCGAACACAAGTTAATGTTGATTAACCAGTAAAGAGCCCCATCGCAGAAAACACCCACTTCAAGCGGGTGTTTTCTATTTTCGGAGAACAATATTTAAAGCCATTCGTCAGACAACAGTCTCTTAATCTCCTCAAGGCTCGAGGACTGATTAAGTTTAAGTCGGCTGATTGTGTTCAGATTATCTCTAATTTTGTTAATATGCTGCTTAATCCGAGATAGGTAATGCTCCATACCCCAATTATCGTTGAGCATTTTATCGACTAAGCACTCTATTTGCATGAAACTAGGCGATACCTCACCAGTAACATTGGCCAAACCGATGTACCTAGTAGATATCTCAGACACTTCATCAACAACGCTCTTTAGAAGCCTGCCTATATACTGGCTACGTTCCTCATCCCTAATACCAACACGTACACTTCCCACTTCCCTTACAGAATTTTCAATACTCTCTTGAAATTCTGCAATCCACAGCCCCTCATCTCCGGTAAGTTCGGATTCATTTGACGCAACCCTTTTTGCTGGAATTATATGCCGATAAAAGTTATTCCTAATGCCTTCTTTATCAGATTGACTCCTGTTTACTCTACTATTAATTAATAACTCATTCACCAGTCCTTCAACCTGAGTAATCGCACCCTCCAGCGTCCGGGCATGACGCCTGAACTGGTCTGTTCTCTCCTTATATTTTCTTTCAAACTGCACAACATCAGCAATCATTTTACCTTTAAGTAGCCTAATTGCACCTTCCGGAATGGCTCCATCCTCACTCGTGTTGGCGTCTTCTTCTGACGACAGAGAGAGGTGTGATTCTAACTTACCCCACCCAAAGGCCTGCTCTTCTGGTATATCATACTGGATACTCCCGTAAGGCTCCTGTAAAAATTGTAAAATCAACCTGCCATCTTCACCTAGAGACGCTCTAAAATAGTCTCCTTCGTCCGGAATAGTTTCGTCATTACGGAGTTCAGGAAAAACAAGCTCGCCACCATGTTCATAGTCTCTGCCTATCTTAACCTCTTCTCCGATTCTCAGCCCTTTTATTCCTCTTCCCGATGAAAGTGGGTCGTATATAACATAGTCTACAGAAGGATTTATAGGTCGACCATTAAGTGAAGGATATAATCTGTCACCAAAATGCTCCTTAGATAGACTATCTACAGATTGCAAATATAACGTAGTTTGTTGATTAGCACCAAATAATAGAGTGATTTTGTCAGGAATGCTTTCTTCCGAAAATTCTACCCCATGTCCCTCTGGAAACCTCGTATCGATATACTGAGTAACCATTCTGTCATGTTTACCATTTTTCGATTCTTGTATATTTCCAAGTTCTTCCACGATTTTATTATAACGAAAACCTCGCCAAAAGTCAACCCCCTACCAGAGGTCAGTTACCTCTCCTGATCTGCTTTCTACTGCATATTAAGATGGTGTTTCACTCGCGCCACCACGTCACCGATTACCACCTGTGATTTCACCAGATAATCATCAACACCCAAGCTCTCGGCTCGCTCTTTATCCTTTGGCTGACTAAGCGCCGTTAGCATCACGATTCTCACATTAGCAGTTTCTGGTGTATTACGAAGAATGTCTAGGACATCAAAACCGCTAATCTTCGGCATCATGACATCCAATAAAATCAAATCTGGATGATACTCCACCGTTGCAGATAGCGCATCCTCGCCGTTATGGACTTCTCTAACGTCAAAACCCTCGATCTCCAACCGCGACCGATATACCGCCGCCAACGCCATGTCGTCTTCAACCAGTAAAATCTTCTTTTTTTGCTCATTCATATTACCTCCATTTTATGTTGTATCTCATAAAAACACAAGCGTCATAACGATTTTGCTTTATCCATTTGTGGATCACGGCCATTATTAACATCATCTGGTGACAGGTCTACTTTTACATCAGGCTCAATACCAGTTTTATCAATATTATTCCCTTTCGGCGTATACCAACGCGCCTCTGTTACTTTCATCTGTGAGCCGCCAGAAAGTCCGATTAATACTTGCACACTACCTTTGCCATAACTCTTTTGACCCACCAACTTTGCTTTTCCGTAATCCCGAAGTGCACCAGCAGTAATTTCGCTAGCACTAGCACTATTGCCGTTGATTAACACTACAGTTTTCATATTGCCTAAAATTGGCGAACCAGTTGTATGGGCCGTCTTCACAACCTCTGAACCGCGCCGCTCAGTCATCGCTACTTGCCTATCCAGCCAAAGCCCCAGCAGTCCTTGTGCCGAGCTAACCGTTCCGCCGGGATTATTGCGTAGATCTACAATAACCTTCTTTACCCCTTTTTCGATAAACTCTGTGGCGTATTTTTTGGCAAGGCTTACTGTGTCATCGCCAAATCGATTAACTTTTAAAATCCCAATCTCTCCATCAATCTCCGATTCTACTGCTGGAGCGGTAATGTTTTGGCGCGTAACCGAAACTTCATGCGTTCGATTTTCACTCAGCAAAGTCAATTTTACAGAGGTGCCAACTTCCCCACGGATTTTGCTAACAACCTTATCCACCGTCCAATCAGCAACTGACTCATCATTGACCTTAACAATTACCTCGCCAGCCTTAATGCCGGATTTTTGAGCCGGACTATCATTCAAAGGCTTTATAATCGTCGGTTTGCCATTTCTTAAACCAATTTCCGCGCCAATTCCACCACCAATTTTACCACTCAATGATTTTTCAAATTCCTTCGTCTCATCTGGATCCATATATGCCGTATGCGAGTCGCCAGCCGCCTCAACCAACCCTCGGTTAGCGCCGTAAATTAATTTCTGAGTATCCAATTTTCCATCATAATTTGCCACCAAATTCCGATACGTCTCCTGAACGCTAGATAGGTCAATTGACCCACTTGACATACGGATACCGAACATTGGCGCTACTGTGGCAAATATCTTCTCTGAGCGCGTTCCAGCGACAAAACTAACAATTGCAACGATAACAAGTGTCAAGAACCAGCCCAAGCGCTGCTTATTTTCTCCCTTAACCATATGCTTATTATACTACAAAACGCTCGGTTAGCACGAGCGTTTTTATATGGTCTTTATATTAACTAGAAGTAAACGTATGTTAAGCCTGAGGCCGAGCGTGTGTAATATCGGTACAGCCCATCCCAAGCAAAGTTATAGTCACTCACTGTAATGGTTCCGTCACCATTGACTGATTCGACATACATAACATGACCGTAATAACCGATATTCATTACCGCTGCTGAGCCAACTTTTGGCGTAGAACCGCTAGGAATACCATAACGTGCCGCCGTTGATGGCCACTGGTTAGCGTTGCCCGCGCCACCAAAATGCGGCACATACCGACCAGTGCTATGTATTTTCCAAGCTACATAGCTCACACACTCGCGCGTATACAACCCCCACGGGTCAACATAAGCATCCAGCGGCGCATTTGCCCAAACGCCTGGATAACCGCCGCCACCTGGAATACCACCCGGGATCGACACACCATTACCAAGGGCGCGTCGATTGGCTGCCGCCTGCTCTTCGCGTAATTTAGCTACTTCAGCATTACGCTTTTGCGCCAATGCAGCGTAATTATTCTGGTCATTCTTCGTATCGGCAATTAGCTTTGACTTCTCTGACTGCTTGGCTGCCATAGCATTACGCTGCAGCTCTTGGTCGCGCAATGTATTCTCAACAGCCTTCTTATTTTCTTCCAGTTTTTTCTGTAAAGACTTAATTTCCTTAATCTTATCATTGAGAGAAGATTTTAATGAACTACGCTGCTCTTGCTTATCAATATAATCGCTAATATTCTTTGAGCTAGCAAGCATTTCCAGTGGCGAAATTTGGTCATCAACATACAAATCTGCAAGAATCTGGCCCATAGCCTTACGGTTTTGCTTAATCGCTACCTCATTCTTCTTTATCTGCGTATTAAGATTATTAATCTTCTTTTGGCTATCAGCAATCTGCGCCTGGATGGCCGCAATCTGTCCGTTAATCTTATCTAACTCTGATTGTAAACTGTCAGCCATCTCGCCCAATCGCGAGGCTTCAGAGTTATAATTGTCTGCTTCTTGTTGTTTTGTCTTAATTTCAGCATCATAGTCGCGCGCCAATACGTGCGATGCCAAGCCAAAAATGCCCGACCCAGCGAGCAAAACAGACATCGCCACCAGAGACGCTCTGCTGGCTAACGATACCGAAACTGGTGTGGTGGACCGTAGTTTCATACTACCAGTTTAGCATAAGCGAAATCCGCCTGTCAAGAAGATTTTTTATAATTTAAGATATTTACGAGTTGCCACCCATGATGAAACGACACCAATCGTCGCGCCGACCATAATCATCGCTAGGAAAACCAGCCCGCCATACATCGTTAAATGCCCTAGAAGATTATCGACCGGAATTCCATACTTTAGCATTGGATCGTGCGCAAAGAACAGCAAACTATATCCAGCTACTGTTGCAATAATTGCCGCAATAAACCCGTACATTATTGCCTCTACAATAAACGGACCTCTGATAAAGCTGCGTTCTGCCCCAATCAATTTCATCATCTCAATTTCGGCCTTCCGATTAAAAATTGCCATACGGATAGTATTGAAGACCACCAGTGAAGAAATCACCACAAAAACAATTGTCGCAATTGAACCGCCAATACCCGCCAACCGCACCCAACTACCAACAGTCTTAATTGCCTGCTGACGCTCACCAGAGAAAGACGGCTCTCTGCGTAGATCCTTATATTTTTTATAAAGATTATCTGACTTAATAAACTGGTTTAATGATTGTTGATTATTCAGCTCCTTTACAGAAACTCGAAGCGTTGCTGACATTTCATTACTAGACTCACGAATAGCCTCCAGCGCCTCTGGGTCGTCTTTGTACTGTTCTGCTTGTTTATCTCGCGCTTCTGCTGCCGATATATATTTCACGCTATCAACATTATCCAGTTTTTCAATCCGCGATTTTATCGTATTAACATCTTTCTTTGGTGTGTCACCCTTAAGGTAAATTGACATATCAGCCCGCCTGGAAACATTCGACACAGTATCAACCAAAATTTGCCGCGCTGATAAGGTAATGAAAACGATAATTAACGTAACACTCATCACTGCAGTAGCCGCGATAGTCAACCAAGCGTTACGACTGAAGTTGTTTATGCCGTATCGACACATCCTAACAAACGTCAACCAGCCGCGCCGGCGCTGACGTATACGAATACTATCTTTATTGCTTTTATTAGTTTTTTTACTAGTGCTGGTGGATTTTGTCATTGTTTGTAGCTCCCCCTTGCCTGGTCAGAGGTAATTTTACCGTGATCAATAGTAATAACACGCCGCTTCAGTCGATTAACAATTTCCACGTTGTGCGTCGTCAAAATAACCGTCGTACCGTATTTATTAATTTTTTCGAGCAAGCGCACAATATCCCAACTGTGCTTTGGGTCCAAGTTTCCAGTCGGCTCGTCGGCAATTAGAATCTTCGGCTGACGAACAACCGCCCTAGCAATCGCCACTCGCTGACGCTCTCCGCCAGAAAGCTGATGTGGAAATTGTTTTTCTTTACCCTTTAAACCAACCAATTCAATCACCTTCGGTACAGTCGCCCTAATTTCCCGATTAGTCATCCCGGCAATTTCCAGCGCGAACGCAATATTCTCAAACACCGTCCGATTCGGTAGCAGCTTAAAATCCTGAAACACCACACCAATCTTACGACGCAGCAACGGAATGTGCTTGTCTTTCAAATTGTCATAATCAATACCGCCAACCACAATCTTCCCTGAACTCGGCTTTTCCTCGCGCGTCAGGAGTTTTAACAACGTCGATTTACCGGCGCCAGACGTACCAACGATAATCACAAATTCACCTGCACCGACGTGAATACTGGCTCGGTTTAATGCTGGCTTATTACTTTTCCCGTAATTCTTCGTAACCCTATCTAACAGAATCATCAATTAGTATTATACCATAAGCTAAATATTTTGAGAATTGGTGTTCTGCTCTAGATAAGCTGTAATAAATTCATCAATATCGCCATCCAGCACCCCTTGGGCGTTGCGATTTTCGTGCTTGGTGCGGGTATCCTTGACCAGTGTATATGGGTGCAGGACATAATTTCTAATCTGGCTACCCCAGTTGGCCGACTCGCCAGCCCTGAGGTCAGACAGCGTTTCAGCGTGCTGCTCCAGCTTCATCGCCAGCAACTTGGAGCGCAAAATCTTCAGCGCCGTTTCTTTATTCTGAATCTGCGAGCGCTCATTCTGGATTGCCACGGTGATTCCCGTCGGCACGTGCGTCACCCGCACCGCCGAGTCAGTGGTATTCACACCCTGGCCGCCCTTACCGCCCGAGCGATACACATCAATCCTCAGATCACTCGGGTCAATCGAAATTTCATCCGGCGTATCAATCTTTGGCAGCACCTCCACCAGCGCGAAACTAGTCTGGCGCAAATTATCAGCATTAAACGGACTGAGGCGCACCAGCCGATGCACGCCATTTTCTGAGCGTAATTTTCCATAGGCAAACGGCCCAGAAATCTCCAGCACCGCCGTCTTTATCCCGGCATCATCATTGGTCGAGCGCTCCAGCGTATCGACTTTCATCCCCGACTTCTCCGCCCAGCGCAGATACATCCGCTCCAGCATGGCCGCGAAATCCTGAGCATCCAGCCCGCCTACGCCAGCCGAAATCCGCACCACCGCCTCGCGGTTGTCGTACGGACCGCTGAATAGTAGATCAGTCTTGCGCCGGGTAAATTCTTGCTCTAATGCCGCCACCTGCGCCTCAAACTCCGGCAGTAGATCATCGTCGCCCAGCTCCATCAACTCAGCGATATCCGCCAGCTGTACCCAGAGCGTCTGCCACGGCTCAACTGTCTGGCGCAAGCTAGCTGCCTTTTTCGCCAAGGCCTGCGCCTCGTCCGGATTATGCCAAATCTCCGGCTGATTAAGCCGCTCGTCCAATTCCGCCAAGTTTTGCTCCAAATCAGCAAATCTCAATGCTGATTTAGCTTGCGCGATCCCTTTCTGTAATTCCTCAATTTTCTTTTTTAGCGGTTGCATATACTCTATTGTATCATTTTAGAAGCCACTTCTCCGCTGGAAGCTAGATTATATTTATCAAAATTAGAGATTCTCCACTGTCGCCACGAACTGCTCGCCGCGATCATTATAACTCTTAAACATATCGAAGCTAGCGGCGGCCGGACTGAGAATCACCACATCGCCGGGCTGTGCTTGATTGACTGCCGCTTCGACGACTATCGGCATCGGCGCCATTTCCAGCTGGACAACCTGGCAAGAAACCTTATTTTTATGCAAAATTTCGATAATTTCGCTGGCGTTAGCGCCGTTGACAATCACCGCTCGCATTTGCTGCCTGGCGATTTCCTGCGCTAATTCCGTATAGTCCGCGCCCTTGTCAGAGCCGCCCAAAATCAAAATTTTTGGCTCCGTGAAGGCTTTTAAAGCGGCAATAGCGCTACCGGGCGTGGTTGAAATGCTATCGTCGTAATATTTCACGCCGTTTTTCTCAGCAACGAATTTCAAACGGTGCGGCAGGCCCGTAAAGTCGCTTAGCCCAGCCTTTATCTCGTCATTAGTCATGTCAGACTGAATTGCTTTTGCTGCTAATATTGCAGCGCATACATTATCGATATTATGTTTTCCTGGCAAGCGTATCGCAGAAATTATATCATTTGTGATATAAAATGGATATTCTTTTTTCTGAGCTGGACTACTGGCTGCAATTTCCCTGCTAAAATCATTCTGAGAATTATAAATAACGTAATCTTCCTGAGATTGGAAGCGAGCAATATTTCTTTTTGCTGCCAAATAATCACCAAAACCAGCATGAACATTCAGATGGTCCGGCTCAATCATCAGTACCACCGCAATATGTGGCGACCTTTCTATGTCCCACAACTGAAAACTAGACAATTCATAAACGACAATGTCATTTTTTTTAATCTCTGGCAGAATATCAAGCGCCGGCACACCAATATTTCCCACCAAATGCACCGTCTGGCCAGATTGCCGTAATATTGCTGCAATTAGACTACAGGTCGTACCCTTGCCTTTCGTCCCCGTCACGCCAATAATCGGCGCCGAACACTTGTCAAAAAACTCGTTGGTCGCCGACCAAATTTTACCGCTGGTTTTAATCTTTTCTGGCGAAAGACTAGGAGACCTAATGATTAAATCTGCATCATTCAGGCCAGCAAATCCCACCTGATATCCTACATTGTCTGGTAAGCCATCAACTCTGTCTCGCTCATCCGCCACTAGAAAACTGGCTTTTGGAAACTTCTTCTGAAAATAGCACAGACTAGACTGCCCCTCAACCCCATAACCAGCAATGACAATTTTCATATCATAATTATATCATGAGAAGAGTATTGTCAATCAACAAAGGTTTAGAATAATTTACTCAACTTATCATATAACTTCAAAAGCAGCTCTTTATCATCCGAGCTGACCGCCGCCAGTGTCCAGGTGTTTGCTGCGAAAAATTGACGTGCCGTTTCAATCATTTGCTCTGGTGTTACCGCCAAAATAGCCGCTGGCACCCCATTATAATCCTTAACAAAGTCATCAGAAAAGTAGCGATTTGTGTAGAAATTACTAATTTGACCGACAGTTTGAGCGCCCATTTGGTAGCGCCCCAACGCATACGACTTGGCATTTTCCAGATCCTCAGCAGAAACGGTACCAGACAAAACTCGCTTCAGCTCCCTAACGATAATATCAAACAACTTCTCTGCTGTTTCCAAGTTTACTTGCCCCCCAAAGTCCCACGCTGAATCATAAAATCCAACTGAAGTATCGCTAAAGATACTGTAAGCTAGTCCCCTCTTTCGTGCTGCGCCAAAGATCTTCGAACTCATCGTACCAGTCAAAATATGATTGAGCGCGCCCATAGCATCAGATTCTTCATCGGTCAACTCTCGTGGTGCAATCATTGACCAACCAAATGTCAGATTCGTCGCTTCCTTGCGCCGAATCAATACCGGATTAGCCTTATGAGCTTCATCGTGTGGAATCTCAAATCTCTCACCAGGCTCCAACTGCCAACCTTCAAGCTGCTCCTTAATTGCAGCTTTTCTCCCCGTCAGCTTTCCAGCCACCACAAATCGCATATTTTTCAAAGTATGTGTTCGCCTGTGATGATTTTTTATGTCTTTAAGCTCAATATTGACAATTGTCTTCAGACGCTGATTATAAGTCAATATGTCCTCACCTAACACCTGCTGAATACGCGGCCACATCACGCGGTTGTGATTATTGAGATAACCCGTCAATTCAGAGCGAACATTGCCCTTTTCTGCCTCCAGCTCGTCAGCATTAAAGCGTGGCGTTGTAATGGCTAGTCTCTGAAGCTCTAAGATCCGGTCCCACTCAAAATCAGCACATATTGCCTCGTAAACCATCGAATAATCTGATGTATAGGCGTTATGATAAGCGCCGTTTTTAGTAAATTCTTGCTCATAATTATGTTCTGAGCGGAATTTTTCATTAGCGCCAAACGCCATATGCTCCATGATATGCGCCGTTTCATAGATGTCTTTATCTAGGACATAGCGATTACCTGCCCGAAACTGCACCTGAAAACTCATCACTGTGGCATCTGGAACATCAATCAGCAAACCACGCGCACCATTCTTCAGCCTAACTTCCTCAACTGTATGCTTCATAATCCAACTCTCTGATTATTTACGATTCTTCTTGCGATTTTGGCGCTGCGCTTTCTTTTTCTTGCGTGCTTGGTTCTTAGCGCGGTTTGATTCGGCGCTTGATTTGCCTTTTTTCACCGAAAAATCGTCGTCGCGATTTTCCTCGCCTGCACCAAGTTCATTAACGCCGCGTTCCACCGCGTTCTCTGCCAAACGCGTTAACTCCGTGTCGTATTCATCATCTTGCGACTGGCGCACCACCGCATCGGCCTCATGAATATTGAAGATGACCGTCAAAACTTCATCGCGCAAATTAGCCTGCAAGCTTTCGAACAATTTTTGCGACTCCGAACGATATTCCACCAACGGATCGCGCTGCCCAACGCTGCGCCAGTGAATACCCTCGCGCAGGTGCTGCATATTCTCCAAATGCTGCATCCACAAGGTATCCAGCACTGCCATATAAACCTCGCGCTCCACACCGCGCAAATTATCCGCGCCAATTTCAGACTCTTTCGCTGCATATGTCTCCTCAGCCAGCTTCAGCGCCTTTTCATAGCGCAGCTTGTCTTTCTTTTCTTTGCCAATTTTCGAAATTTTTGCTTCGTCGCTTGGGAAAATTGCCGTAAAATCTTCGACAAACTTCGGATTATTCTTAGTTGGCAGCGCTGCCAATTCATGAACTTTCGCTCGCAGTAAGCGTTCAATCTCCGGCTTAATGTTATCGCCTTCCAGGATCTTGCGGCGCATGACATACACCACGCGGCGGTGGCGATTAATCACGTTGTCATACTGAACAACACTTTTGCGCGTATCAAAGTTGTAGCCCTCGACGCGCTTCTGGGCTGCTTCCAACGTCTTTGACACCGCGCGGTTTTGGATTGGCGTTTCTTCATCTACGCCCAGCCGATCCATCAGCGCTGCGATACGCTCGCCTTGGAAAATTCGCATCAAATCATCTTCGGTCGATACGTAAAACTGTGTCTCACCTGGATCACCCTGACGACCGCCGCGACCGCGCAGCTGATTGTCGATGCGCCGTGATTCGTGGCGCTCCGAACCGATCACCACCAGGCCGCCTAACTCTTTCACACCCTTGCCCAGCTTGATGTCGGTACCACGTCCAGCAATGTTCGTTGCCAAGGTAATCGCACCCTTTTCACCAGCTTTCTCAATGATAGCTGCCTCGCGCTCATTATTCTTGGCGTTCAAAATCTCAAACTTGATGCCTTCTTTTTCCAGATATTTAGCAATCTGCTCGTTCTTAGCAATCGAACCAGAACCAACCAACACTGGCCGGCCTTGCTTGTGATAATCTTTGATAGCTTCAGCCACCGCCTTCAACTTACCCTTTTCGGTCTTGAAAATCAGGTCTTCTTTGTCATCGCGAATAACTGGCTTGTTCGGCGGAATCTGGATAACGTCCAGTGAATAAATTTGCTGAAACTCTTCAGCCTCGGTAAATGCTGTACCAGTCATACCAGAAAGTTTATTGTACAAACGGAAATAATTCTGGAACGAAATGGTCGCCAGCGTCATGCTTTCTTCCAGCACTGGCACACCTTCTTTCGCCTCAATTGCCTGGTGCAAGCCTTCGTTGTAACGGCGTCCTTGCATCAAACGGCCAGTGTGCTCGTCGACGATGATCACTTCGCCGTCATTAGTCACCACGTAGTCTTTGTCGCGCTTGAACAATGTTTGTGCTCGCAGAGCCTGATCCATGTGATACACACTGCGCACGTGGTCTGGCGTGTACAAATTTTTTATACCCAGCAGTTTTTGGACTTTTTCCACGCCCTCGTCGGTCAAGGCTACACTGCGGCGCTTTTCGTCCAAAACATAGTCCTCTGGCACTAATTTACTGGCAACTTTAGCGAACGTGTAGTAATTATCTGGGTTCTCTGCTGCTGGCGCCGAGATGATCAGCGGCGTGCGCGCTTCATCAATCAGAATTGAGTCCACCTCGTCAACGATAGCAAAGTTCAGCTCGCGCTGACGTAATAAGTCAACGTCATTCACCATGTTGTCGCGTAGATAGTCAAAGCCAAACTCGTTATTAGTGCCATAAGTAATATCTGCCGCGTAGGCTTCCTTACGAGTGACTGGGCGGAGCTTACGCATGCGCGGATCGTCGTGATGCTCGTTATCATAGTCTTTATCATAAACAAACGATGCTTCGTTAATGATCACGCCAGTCGTCAAGCCCAAAAAGTCATATACCTGACCCATCCAGCCAGCATCACGCTGCGCCAGATAATCGTTGACGGTCACCACATGAACACCCTTGCCTTCCAGTGCGTTGAGATAGGTCGGCAGCGTCGCCACCAAAGTCTTACCCTCGCCAGTCTTCATCTCAGCCACATTGCCCTCATGAAGAACCATGCCGCCGATTAACTGAACATCATACGGACGCTCGCCGATGACACGCTTGGCTGCCTCGCGCACCACCGCAAAGGCATCCGGCAAAATCGTATCCAGTGTTACATTTTTCTTCGTCAGACGCTTTTTCAGCGCCTCTGTCTGCGCCTGCAGCTCTTTGTCCGACATCTTTTCATATTTTTCAGACAGACCGTTAATTATGTCAACTTGCTTCTGCAGCCGCTTCAAAATCTTCTTCTGCGGATCGCCAAAAATCTTACTCAGCGCCTTTTGTTGTGTCATTGCCATAAACTCAAAACTCCCTCACTTTCAGGCATTTTCAAAAACTGTATATTATTATAGCGTTTTCTGAACAATTTGAAAAGAAAAAGCGCCCAGAAAGTGAGCGCTTCATACCGACTTCAGCCAACAATTACTTTCGACCCAGACCTCGCTTCAACCTAGCCAAAACCCCGCGGCTGCTGCCGACGTGCGTCAAGACATCATCCTTATACTTTCTCGCCTGTCCGTTTAACTTCGCCTCAACGATATCCACCGCTGCCAGCACGTTCATTGTTGAATCTTTAGCGGTAATTTTCTTATCTGGCACGTTGATAATCACCTCAACCTCGTACTTGTTGCCGCCAGGGTTGTCAATCTGCTTAATCTTCACGTCAGCGGTCGCACTCTTACGAGCATGTCGCGGCAAGTACTTGCCCAGCGCGCCGATTTTTCGCTCGACATATTTTTTCGTTGTGTCTGTCAATTCGTACTTAACGCCAGTAATGGTAATATTTTTAATCATTTTTCCTCCTACTAACTAGTATGTCCTTTATTATATCACGTCACGGCCATTCATATACGGTCTTAACACCTCTGGCACTGTCAAACTGCCGTCTTCGTTTTGGAAATTTTCCAAAATCACCACCAATGACCGCGCCAGCGAAACCGCCGTACCGTTCAGGGTGTGAACCGACTCGATGTTGCCGTTCGCGCGTCGCACACGAATATTCAAACCGCGCGCTTGATAATCCGTACAATTCGAGCAGCTCGTCAGCTCGCGGTACGTCTGATCGACCGGTGACCAGTACTCGATGTCGTATTTTTTGGCAGCTGGCGCACCCAAGTCGCCCGCCGCGATATTCACCACGTGGTACGAAATACCAATTTGCTGCCACAATGCTTCCTCGACGCTGAGGATTTTTTCATGAATCTCCTTAGATTGCTCTGGCAAACAAAACGCGTACATTTCCAATTTATTAAATTGGTGCACTCGGAACAATCCACGGGTGTGCTTGCCGTACGTTCCCGCCTCTTTACGGTAGCACGGGCTATATCCCATATACAGCAGTGGCAAATCTTTCTCGTCCAAAATTTCATCAGCGTGATAGCCAGTCAGCGGCATTTCCGCCGTCCCAATCAGCGTCAAATCCTCGCCTTCAACGACGTATTCATTACTACCCTCGCCCTTCGGCGTAAAGCCAGCGCCCTCAGCCGTGCGCATATTCACCATGTGCGGCACAGTCATGAACGTAAAGCCTTGTTTCATGACATAATCCAGCGCAAATTGCGTGACGGCATTTTCCAGCAGCGCCAAGTCGCCCTTAAGGTAATAAAACTTAGCGCCAGCTACTTTCGCACCGCGCTCAAAATCCACCCAGCCGCGGCTAACAGCATAATCCAAATGATCCTTGGCACCCGTTTTATGCTCGCCGTAGACCTTTACCTCAACCGAATCTTCCTCGCCGCCAAGCGGCACGTCGTCAAAGGTGATGTTCGGCACGTTTTTCAGGATTGCCGCTACTTTTTCCTCAGTGGACTTTAAGTAGCCTTCACGCTCTGCCAACTCAATTTTCAGCTGTTTTCCCTGGTCGATTAGCTCCTGATCCGGGCGGCCGCCTTTCATCTTGGCTGAAATTGCATTCCGCTGTTCGCGCAATGCCTCAACTTGTTTTTGCAAATCGCGGCGCTCGTCATCCAATTGCAACATTGTTGCAATATCGACCGCGTACCCCTTGTCATTTGCCGACTTTTGCACCAAATCAGCATTTTCTCGAATAAATTTGATGTCTAACATGTCTTAATTATATAACAACTTCTGCTTAAACGTGAGAGATTATACCTGCACCCAGCAGCCCTATTATCGCCAACCCCAGCACAAATCGATAAATTATGAACGAACGAAAATTATTACTTTGGATAAACTTAAGCAGCCAGGACACTGCCATATATCCCACGCCGAAAGAAACTACCGTGGCAATGATAGTTGATGTCCAACCCACGCCGCCAGAAATGTGCTTATATTTGGTGACGACCTCCAATAATCCCGCCGCCATCAAAGCCGGAATTCCTAAGAAAAAGCTTAGCTTAGTGACCGACACACGGTCAAATCCGCGGAACAAACCAACAGAGATTGTCGCGCCAGAACGGCTAACCCCAGGAATCAGCGACAAACATTGTCCCATGCCAATCGCCAGAGTATCCTTCCAGTTCGTCTCGACTTCATTGCGCTTATTTTTTGCCGCCCGATTATCCGCCAACCACATCACCGCGCTCCAACCGATCAGCCCGATTGCCACAAACCACAAACTCCGAAGCACCGTCTCAACTTCGTGCTTGAACAGCAAACCGACGACAGCGATAGGAATTGAACCGATAATAATCGCCCAGCCGTATTTATAATCAAACTTCCGGCGCGCTCGCTTCCACCACAGCCCGCGCCACCAGGCTTGCAGAATCCGCCAAATATCGCTCCAGAAATAAATTACCGCCGCCAGAATTGCCCCAATTTGGATCACCGCCGTAAACGCCACCACGCTCGGATCGTCAATTTTCATCCCCATCAATTTCTCGACAATCGTCAAATGTCCAGTCGAAGAAATCGGCAAAAACTCCGTAATTCCTTCAACAATACCAAGGACAATCGCCTGCCACCAAGCCACGCTTAAAAATTACCTTTCATCTTTCAAGTGTAGCATTAGCAGGACAATCATTCAAATATTTTCTTAGTAACCTCAGCTTTAGAATGCTCTAACTCGTCTTCGTCGTAATATGTCGGACTACTGATGTTAATGTCCGCCGGCGCATAGATCTTAAACCTAACTGGCGCGCCAAACATATGGCAGCCGCCAAAGAACATCGTTCGCGGACATTCTTCATCGACGGACAATATTAGCCGGTCGCCGTCGCGGCGAGCTTTGACAGTCGGTTGTTTGACGCTTGGCAAATCCACATAGTTTGCCTCGACTCGCAGCTTGTCAGAGTCTGTACGAACTACACTGCCTGTCGATCCTTCAATGACAATTGACTTAACACCGTTTGTATCCGGCATTTTAACGTCCATTTTCCTCATCAAACGCTGCACTTCATAGGAAAATTCCGAGCCAGCCTGCATACCGAAAACCCCAGCGCCCGCCATACTCATAGAAATAACAATCGTCGCTGTAATCATCGCAATCATCGACATACGGTTCATCGTCCAGGTAAATACGCTGCGCGCCAGCACCATACCTAGTACCACCGCCGCAACACCGCCAATCACCAGCGAAATCCATAGGCCCCAGGCCCATATTTGCACGCCCAAGCCGCCAAGCCAGTTAATTGCTGATATACCAAATGCACCGCCGACAATCAGCCCAATCAGCAAAGCCAGCGTCATTAAGAAAATCAACGCGCCGCTGGAGTAGCGAAAAATCTTAGCGATAACCGTTACCCCGCCGCCATCAGTCATCGCCGAAGCTTCATCGACTGCCGCTTTTTTTAGCGAAGCCAGAGTCACCGGCTCGCCGCGCATCCGAAGCTTGTCCGACGCTGTTCGCGCTGGCGGCATAGACAACCACATTACCACATAAACCAGCACCGCTGTACCAAATGTCATAAATGGCGAGATAATCGCAATCAGCCGCACCCACAGCGGATTGATGTTAAAATACGCCGCCACGCCCGCACAGACGCCGCCGATAATCGCGTTATCTGGATCGCGCATCAATTGTTTCGCTGGCTTATCATCAATATCTTTATCTTCTATCTCATCAATTGCCTCGCTGGCATCATCCGAAAAATCGCGCGGCTCGCCCATTTGTTTTTGCACTGCCAGGACGTCGTCATAACTAATCACGCCGTCCTTCGACACGCCGCGCTCCGCCAAAAGCTCCACCATTCGTGCTTCAATTTCTTGCATGGCTTCCGGCTCGGCATGCATGTTTTTCTGAATTAAATTAAGATATTTCTCCAACGATTTTTTGGCGTCAATCTCCGCGCTAAACGGCGTTTTCGCCAAATGGATTCTGGTTATTTCTTTCATCGCTTTGCTCCTTTCTCGAGATTTTTCAGCGAATTATTTAACAGTTTTATCCGATCTTTCAATTCATCCACCAATTGCTTGCCATTGTCAGTCAGCGAATAATATTTGCGCGGCGGACCTTGCTCGCTTTCCTGCCATTCGTGCTGCAAATAGCCATATTTTTGCAAGCGGCTGAGCAGCGGGTAAATTGTCCCCTCAACCACCATCAGCTCCGACTCGCTCAATTGCTTCACAATGTCGCCGGTATATTGCGGTTGTTTGGCACAAACCAGCAGCACACAGTAGACCAAAAAACCTTTGCGCAGCTGAATCGCTAAGCTTTCGGCGTAAGCACTAACGTCCATGCTTTTTCTCCTCTGGCACGGTCGATTTCTCAACCCGCCCGTCTTTAATTATAATCTGATAATCGCATTTCTTCGCCAGGTCGACGTCGTGTGTCACTACAATCAGCGTGACACCCTTTTGCTTATTATAATCAAATAGCAATCCTTCCACCTTAGCGCCAGTTTCGCTGTCCAGGTTGCCGGTCGGCTCGTCGGCAAAGATGATTTGCGGATCGCCGACAATCGCCCGAGCAATCGCCAAGCGCTGCTTTTGCCCGCCCGACAAATCTTTGGCACGGTTTTTGCGCTTATCGTACAAATCCACCGCTTTAAGCGCCGCGTTGATTTTGTGCGCCCGCTTTTTGCGCGGCAGCCGCGCAATTTCCAGCGGCAAACTGACGTTGTCAACCACGCTCTCATTACCCTGGACAAAAAAGCTCTGAAAGATAAAGCCGATTTTCTTGGCGCGAAACTCATCGACACGCTTCGGCTTTAGCTGCAAGATGTCTTGCCCGTCGATGATCACCTGACCATGCTGTGGCCTGTCCAGCCCAGAGATCGCGTGCATCAGCGTCGATTTTCCAGAACCAGATTTGCCGAGGATCGCCACGCTCGCGCCCGTCGGGATATTCAAGCTGACGTTTTTCAGCGCCGTAAATTGGTTTTTCTTTTTGCCATAAATTTTCGTCACATTCTTTAGTTCGATCATGATATTTCTCCTATTCCGTCCTTAATGCCTCAATTGGGTCTAATTTTGTCGCTTTACGGCTCGGTAGCCAGCCGGAAATAACCGCCATCGCCACCAGACCAATCACCAGCAAACCAATGTGCAGCGGATTAATCACCAGCAAGTTCGTCCCTGCGCTTAACTTCAGCGCGCTGGCAATCACTGGATTCAGCAGCGTCACCAAGCTCGCCAAACCCACGCCAATCAATCCGCCTAACAAGCCAACCCACGCCGCTTCGTAACGAAATAGTTTGCCAATATCGCGGCCGCTCATTCCCAACGCCTTCATCAACCCAATTTGGCTGGTTCGCTCCAATACTGAAATATACATGGTGTTGATAATCCCGAACACGCTCGCCAGCAGCGCCAAACCGCCAAATCCTGCCAGCGCCGCTTGCGCCGCATTGACCATCGTTAGCAACGCCTTCCGGATATCCTGAATCGAATATGCGTTATAGTCCTTGCTAATCGCATCTTTAGCAGCATCAACGTTCTTCTCGTCATCTACCATAGCAATCGCCGTTGAATACTGGTTTGGCTGGCTCTTGTCATGGCTGAATTCATAGATAGCCTTAGCATCAGCCGTCGAAATTCTCAACATTGGCTCATAAAACAAAATGGTGTCTGATTTTTTGTCGACTGCCGCAATCTTGAACGACACTTCTTTGGCGACATTACCACCCTGCGCTACACTACGCGCACCCAAGGTTATTGTTTGGCCAATCGCCGACTGCGCATCTTTGAAACCCAACTGCTTCACATAATCATTCGGGATGATAATCTCACCTGGCTTTGGCATAAAATCTTCCAAAGTTCCCGCCGCCAATTCTGCCCGAGTCCTATCCATCTTAACAGCCACCGTCAATGCAAATTTTTTATCACTGGCTGAGCTTTTAGCATAAGCAACGCCGTCAGTTGAATACGCTGGCGTTACCGTTTTTACGTGCGGTGTTCGTCGGATCTTCTCCAAATCCTTGTCATTGAGCAAATATTTGCTACGCGCCGCCGATGCTTTATTCTTGTCAGCTTCTTCTGCCGAACTACCATATTCTGGCAATTCCTCTTTCTTTTCCGATTCCACCTTTTTACCGACCATAATAACTTTTTTATCGCCAGCCGCATCGACTATGCTGTTGGTATATAAACGGCCACCCTCGCCAGCCATCAGCGCCAGACCAATTGTAAACGCCCCGACGGAAATCGCCAATGCCGTCAAAATTGTCCGGCCTTTCGACTGGCGAAGATTCCGCCCCGCCCGCTTGATGATATCAATTCTTCTCATGCTATGCTCCTTGTATTTCCATTATACATAGTACTATGTTATACAAGGTACTGTTAAATGTCAAGCTATTTTGATTATTTTACAACCTGAATAGCAACCTACCCCTTAGAATTCTTCGATTTTTATTTTTATTTTACAGCAAGCCGAGAGATTACCTACCCTATTCCTCGTCGTATTCATCCTCAATTTCCTGGTCCAAAATCTCTTCAATCACGTCCTCCAGCGTGATAATCCCTAGCTCATTCTCGTCACCCATCACCACAAACAAATGATTGCGGGTTTGGATAAATCGACTGAGCACCGTGTCCAGCCGCGACCGCGCATCAATGTCGTGAATCTTATCGCGGTACAACTGGCTGATCGGCAGCGGCAGCTCGCGCCCCACTACATCTTTGACATACAAAATCCCCACCAAATGGCTGTCACTACGCACCGGAATTCGCGAGTGTCCCGCGTGTTTGATATGCGCCAATAGCGTGGCGTCCAGCTCATCATCCAAATCGACCGCAAACACCTCATCCATCGGCGTCACCAAATCGCCCGCCGTTTTCTTGCTGAATTGCAGTGCACCCGCCGCGATCCGGCTTTCATCATAATCAACCGGACTATCCGACCGCTCGGCGTGCTCGTGAATAATCTGCTCCAACTCCTGATGAGAGTATAGCTGCGGCGTCTCCTTACCCACCCAACGATTGAGCAGTTTGGACATCGGCTTCGCCAGCGGCCAAAACAGCACATAAATCACATCCAGCAGCCAGAAGAAATAGCGCGTAATCTGATAGCCACGCTGCGTAAAAATCGCTTGCGGCAAAATCTCGCCAAACATAGTGATCAGCAGCGTAGCAATCAGCCCGCCAATCACGCCATTCGTCATATTACCCAGCAAAATCGACATCGCGGTATTCACCCCAACATTACCCAGCAAAATACAAAATATCAGATAATAGCCATCCTTGCGGTAGCGGTATACCCGCGCCGCAATAGCGTCGCCTTGCCTAGCCTTACGCTTCAAGTCATCCGGCCGCGCCATCATCAGCCCGATATTCAACCCCGAAAACGCACCCGACAGAGCCAGCAGAACTGCCGCCATAGCCAACAACAAAATATCAGGCATAATTACCAGCCGCCGCCTCCACCACCGCCGCCTCCACCGCCAGCGAAGCCGCCGCCAGTTGAGCCGCCAGAGGTCGAAGAATAATCGCTTGCACTACTGACTGTGCTTGACAGGCTATTCATGCCTGCCGCAAACGCCGCTGCATTAAATGCACCCTGGCCATTATACCAATCCGGCTGCTCACCAACTTGCTCATAATATTTGCCCAATTGTTTGCTCCATTCTTTTTCCTGTCCAAATAATACTGCATACGGCAATACCCGCTCATACAATTTCACCAACTGCTTCTCATCACTAGCATCAACCTTTACTTTTTCTGCGCCTTCAGGGCTTTGCAACATCTGTAGGCGCTCAGCCTCAGCCACGCCAATATACATTTTCAACCCCGCCAAATACCGCCTCAAAGCCAAACCCTCATCAGTCAATGACCAGCCAAACGAAAATACAAAAACTATCGCTGCTACCACCAATAACATCGGCGACAGCAGCAACACACCAACAACACAAACCCCCAAGGCCCACTTCTGCACTGTCCGCTTATTCGCCGTATTCTGTTCGCATAAAGCATAATCGTCGCAAACCAGATTTTTCAGATTATTATCGTCATCACGTGTCCGCGACGCATACGACCAATTATTTTGCAATTTTTTCAGATTCAACCGCTGACCTGGTTCCGGCATTGACTCACCAAACATATCCTGAATAACCTCAGATTCTTCAGGCTTCAATTTCTTCAAATCCTTCACAATCTCAATCTCATACTGCGCTGACCGCCAGAATGAAGCTTTCTTCACTTCGTACAATTTAATATAATGCCGCACTGCCAAATCTAACAGCTGAGCCGCCTTCGCCGAACCTTTGATCATCAACGCATTATATTTTCTCAATATATACGCCGAGGTCAGTACACTTGCCTGCTTTGGCGGTAAATACTCTGGTGGAGTTGGCTTCAGCTCAGCTTGCCGGCCGAATAACCGTCGATATCGCCAGCTGAGCAACGCTATCAACATAACCGCCAGGATAGTTGCCGGTATCTGCACAACTAACCATATCCTGATCAATTTTTCAGCTAACGTCTCCTGGTAGCTGGCAAAGGTGCCGCTGTTAAAGCCAACCGCCACCGTCATACCTTCTTGACGATCCAACCGATTCATACTGGTGATGATTTCACCTTTATTACCACTCACGCTGCATCGATTAGTTGAACCTTGCCTACCAGCGTAACAAAACGCCTCGCCAGTCCGCGCCGTCTGCAGCGACTCGTCAAACTTCACTGAGACCCGCACATTCTCCATCGGCACACGCCACTCGTTACCAATGACGTCCCAGTAGAATTCATCACGCCCCGTATTACTATATTGTTTAGTGACATCACGCTGCGTAAACTTGATAACATACGTTTTTTCACCATTAACATACGTATTTTTATTGCCAATCCGCAGCTCGTCATCATCCCAAGAGTGTTCCAGAGGCGTACCATGCTCGTCAGTCACCGATTGAAAAGAAAAACTCGTCGGATGCCCATCATAATTTTTCACAAAAACTGGCGCAATCCCCCGGTTTTGGTTCGGCGGAAAATTAGCAGTAATTCGCCAGATTGCCGCCAACGTTGAACGGTTTTCACTGTCGCGACCCAACGAGTACTCTGCGTCAAATTTAGTAATCGTAAAATTGTCCGTCTGCGACGCAAATGCCACTTGGCCAGATCCAACCAACAAAGATCCAGCGATTAGTATTCCCAATATAAATCGCTTCATACTCTAATTATAGCAAACTAAAATCACGCTACAATTATAACTTCACCTGCGGATAAATCGCCCGCGTCGTCTCGTCAATCTCGCTTCTTAGCTGTGGAAATGGCACACCCTCGCGGGCAGTTACACCTTCAAAAATCCAAAATACCCGCTCAGAATAACCCCAGCCGCAAGCTGGCGGCATACCGTACTCCAACATCTCCACGAAGTCAATATCCAGCATCATCGCCTCATCATCGCCTGCATCGCGCATCTGTTGCTGCTCAACAAAGCGATTCAGCTGATCAATCGGGTCATTCAGCTCGGAAAAACCATTGCCCAGCTCTGACCCGGCAATAATTGGCTGGAAACGCTCCACCGTCTGCGGATTGTCGGGGTTGGACTTGGACAGCGGACTGATGAACTTCGGTGTATTCACCAACCACACCGGCCCCGCCACATCTTTACGAATATTTTTCCATAATTTATCAATGCTGCGCGGAATGGAATCGGTCTTCTCCACTTCCAAGCCATGTGCTTTCAACTTGGCGGCCACCTCGTTAATCGTTGTATTATAAACATCAATGCCATAGTGCTTGTTGATCACCTCAGCGTAGTCCCAAACCTCCCATTCGTCGCTCATATCCACCGTGAACCGGCCCAGCTGGAACTGCAGCGTGCTAAACGTTTCCTGCAGAACATATTTGTACATGTCCTCCATGAAACGCATGCCAGCTCGCCAATCCCAATACGCAGCGTACCACTCCATGGCAATGTGTTCTGGCAAATGCTCATCGGAATAATTCTCATTGCGAAAACGCGGCCCGAGATCATACACCTTCTCAAACCCAGCACCGATCAACCGCTTCAGCGGCAGCTCGTGAGAAATACGCAAGTAGAATTGCTGATTATCCAGCGCATCCATATGCGTCACAAACGGGTTAGCGTCAGCGCCGCCAGTCGTATGCTCCAATACCGGCACATTGACCTCAGTAAAGCCGTGGCTGTTTAGATAATCGCGCGTCGCCTGCCAAAACTTGCTGCGGCGAACAAACCGCTGACGCACCTCTGGATTGACATTCATGTCAACGTAGCGGCGGCGAAAACGCTCTTCTTTGTTTTCCAATTTCTCTGGCATCGGCCGTAGCGACTTAGTTAGCAACCTTAGCTCACGCACGCCAACCGACTTTTCACCAGTCTGCGTCGTCATCATCACCCCGCGCGCCTCGACAAAGTCGCCCGTATCAAGAAGCTTCAGCTGCTTCATACCCAATACGCCGCGGCTAGCATCCAATTCAGCTACATCATCACGCTGCAAATATAGTTGCACCTCACCGCTCCCGTCGCGCAGTTTGATGAACGCCAGCTTACCAAAACTGCGGATTGAAGTGATACGTCCCGCCACGACCACTTCCCGGCCTGCCAGCTCATCATAATGCGCTAAAACCTCGCCGCAGCCATGCGTCCGCTCCGACCGCGCTGGATACGGATCAACGCCTAGTTCTCGCAGGGTTTCTAATTTTCGCAAACGTTCGTTTCGATAATCTTGTAATGTCGCCATAACAGAGATAATTATACCACACTCACTTGAGCCATGAACCGATGAAACCTAAAAGTCGTCTTTACGATATCGACTTAACGATATAAATCATTTCCGCCTTTGGCGTCTTAATTTTCACCTCGTCGCCAATTTTCTTCCCTATCAGCTCCTTGCCGATTGGCGATTCATTAGAAATCTTACCCGCCAAAGGATCAGCTTCCACCGGCCCGACCACTGTGTAAGTAACCGTTTTATCAGACGATTGCAACTCTACCGTACTCCCCAAAACCACCGCCGAGCCATCACTCGACTGAATTATCTCGGCGTTCTGTAAAATTTCTTCAATTTCAGCAATCCTAGTCTCGACCAGGCCCTGCTCTTTACGGGCAGCATCATATTCCGCATTCTCTCTCAAGTCGCCAAAATCTCGGGCTGTTGCAATTTTCTCGGCAATCTCGCCGCGCTGGCTTTTTAGATCCGCCAATTCTACCTCTAAATCACCCTTGCCTTTTTCTGTAATCTGATATACCTTCTTCATTAGATTCCCCTTAATTTCCATATATAGCGTGTATAATCAACGAAAAACACTATATATAGCGTTCATTTACCTTTTCAATCCCTACGAGTATACCAATCGCCGCCTAGGCTGTCAATGCTCTTACTTCTCCAAACAAAATTTGACCAGCTGCTGATAGTCCAATTTCTTCGTCTCACCAGTCGCCCGCTCGGTTAGCTCAAACAGTCCGTCGCTATCAATTGCCCGATCGCTAATCGTAATCCGCCACGGCAGCCCCATCAGCTCGGCGTCAGCAAATTTCACGCCCGGTCGCTCGTCCCGATCATCCAGCAGCACTTCCACGCCTTTGCCAGCCAACTCAGTGTACAGTTTATCCGCCAATTCCCGGCCCTTTTCGCCGATCGACACCACATGAATTTTAAACGGTGCAATGTTTTCCGGCCAAACCAGCCCCTTGTCATCAGCAAATTTCTCAACAATCACGCCCATCACCCGGGTGATGCCAATACCATAGCTGCCCATATAAGCATACTGCTCTACACCCTCAGCGTCAGTAAATACCAAGCGCATTTCCTTGGACTTTTGCGTACCGAAGTTAAAGATGTTGCCAACCTCGGCAGTTTTGACCCGTTCTAGCTCGCTGCGGTCAATACTCAGCTCCTTGACAGCGTCATCCAAAACTTCTTCGTTCACGGCAATATTTTTGCCGCGATGCAGATAAATGTAATCCTCGCCAGCATCACAAATCGTCTGAAATTCGTGGCTAAATTTAGTGAAAGCTCCGCCCGAGGCAAACGTTACGTATGTTTCATCGCCGATACCAAAGCGGTCGTAGCAGCGCTTGTAAGCATCGATCGCGGCGTTGTAATAGTTATCCAAATCTTCTTTGCTGGCATGTACCGAGTACATATCTTTCATAACGAACTCGCGGCCGCGCATAATACCGCTTTTGGCGCGCAGCTCGTTGCGCAGCTTGTTCTGGAATTGGTAAACGCTGATTGGCAAATCCTTATAGCTCTTCAAATAATTACGCAGTAAATCAACAATCGGCTCTTCGTGCGTCCAGCCGAAACCGACCTCAGTGCCGTCTTGCAGATGAGACTTAAACCAAACATCGACCAACTCGTCGCTCCAGCGCCCAGTCTCCTGCCATGTTTCTTTACGCTGCAGTGTGCTCATGACTAGCTCTTGACTGTCAATTTTATTCATCTCTTCGCGGACAATTTGCTTAATATTCTCAACCACTTTTAGTCCCAGTGGCAAGTATGAATAAACGCCCGCCATCGTTTTATGCACGTAGCCAGCACGAATCAGTAACTGGGCGTTACGCGCCACTTCACCTGCTGGTGCTTGTTTTAAGGTTCTGGTAAAAAGTTGTGTCATTCGCATATTTTTCCTCCTTACATGAATGGCAATAAAGCGTTGACTTGATTTATTAGATTCGTGTTAACAAATAGAAAATAGAAGGCTATCCCGTTTTTCATCATATGCATCAGGACTGGCACCCAAATAGCACCGGTATATTCCCGCGCTGCGCACATCACTAGGCTTAACGTAAATGTATCAACTACCACCGCCCATTGCAATGGTAAATTTGGACCAGCCCACAGATGAGCCAAACCAAACGCCACACTCGTTATTAAAATCGATAGCCAAATTGAAAAGGAATTGCGCAGCTTCCCGTAAAGGTATCCACGATATAAAAGTTCCTCGGCAATTGGTGCCAAGACTACCATTACGATAAATGCTAAGAAAAATTGCCAATGTGTCGATAGCATACTCTGGCTAAACGGTAGCGATTGCTGCTGCTGTATATTTACCGAGAAAACGCCGCTAGCAATACTCATCGTGACCATCGTTAGCAGAAAATATGCCACGAACGCCAGCGGCGAGATAAATATTTCCAAAAAAGTCGGCCAATCATTTACCCCCAAATCACGAAGAGACGTTTGGCGATTTTTGATATACACTGGAACGTAAATTACCACAGCCAAAGATACGACATACGTAACAATTGAAAAAATTGTACTAAAAATGACTGGATTTACGGAACCTAATGGCGCACCAATTCGAGACAATTCTCCAACCAAAAGCGAAAGAGCTAGCTCTACCACTAAAAATACACCGTAAACCCATACCGGAAGAGCCAACAACAGCCACCACTTGCGACCTATTATTTTCTTAGAAAAACTTCCCAACATCGCTTACCGTCACTAAAATTGTTAATACTAATAAAATCAACATGCCCGTAGCTTGAATGTTTTCTTCGCGCTCTTTTGTTAGATCCTTTTTAAACAAACGAAACCCTGCCATCGTGAACCATCGACCGCCATCAAGCGCTGGAATCGGCAAAACATTCATAACCGCCAAAGTAAGTGAGATGATTGCTGCTACAAAAATAACCTGTGTTGCCCCAGAGTGAATGACAGACGGGAATAATATACCTAATATACCAATTGGACCCGCTACATTCTCACCAACCGACGCCAAATCAGCACGCGCAGCCTCCCTTGACTCTGTCGAACCAAAAAATTGCCCAAAGAATCCGCCAACCGTCTTCACCAACAACACACCAACGCCCTTAACTGTTTCGTACGATAACTGTCCCGTAATTGCCACTCCCATAATAGGTGCCGACCACGTACTATACGTTTTTTCCGTCTGACCCGGCACCACACCCAAATAACCACCAGATTTTGCCGCCTGTTCAGAATTTAATTGCACTTCAATTGATGATTCTTTACCGCCGCGCCGATACTGAATAGCTATTTTTTTACCAGTATTTTTTTTGGTTAAGTCTGGCAATTTTTCTGCTTTATTCAGCGGCTGATTATTTATCTTTAGAAGCTGATCATCGACTTCTAGTCCTGACTTATCTGCTGGCGATCCTGGCGTAATCCGCACCACTGTCACCGGCGAACATTGCACTTCCGTATCGAACGGTAATTGAACTTGGTGGGATAATACTTTTGGTAAGCCAATTACAGCTAAAATCGTAAATAAAACGATTGCCGTAAGCCAATTCATGAATACACCAGCGAACAAAATCTTAGTTTTTGCCCAAAACGTCGAACCACCATAAGTGCCTTTACCTTTTGCGGAATCATATTCCCCTTTCAAACGTACAAAACCGCCCAACGGTAGCCAATTTAGACTAAACGTTACATTTTCACCCAAAAAACTTTGCTTTACTTTCCATTTCTTTGCGACTGGCGGAAAACCAACTCCAAACTCTTCTACTTTAACACCATTTCGTTTAGCGACCATAGCATGCCCCAGCTCATGTAAAACAACCAGTAAAATCAGTACAAATAGTCCTAGAATAATCCCCAGAATCAACATCATCACCCCCCGAACCGCCGGTTCCGATGTGCATACTCATCCAAAATCACCGTAACATCATCAGTCGTCATATCTGGCCAGTGTTTATCAATAAACATCAGCTCGCTGTACGCTGCCCGCCATAACATAAAATTACTCAGGCGTTGCTCACCGCTAGTCCGCACTATCAAATCACATGGCGGTATATCTGGCACATATATATTCTGCGCTACCAACTCCGGTGTTACATCTTCAGAAGAAATTCCAGATTGAACAATTTTTTTAACCGCATCAGCAATCTCCAAATGTCCGCCATAATTTAAACATAATACCAAATCACCGCCCCTTAAATCTGCTGTTTTTGCCTCCGCATTATTAATCGCCTCGACCAGCGCATCAGATAATCGTTCTTTGGAGCCAATCACGCGCAATCGTACATTATTCTCGATAAAAATCGGCACGTCAGCCTTCAACATCTTTAATAATAATCCCATCAAATGCCCGACTTCTTCTTCTGATCGCTTCCAGTTTTCCGTACTAAAAACGTAAGCACTCACACATTTTACGCCTTGGTGAAGCGTCTCTAGAGCTACATCTTTTAGAGCATTATACCCAGCCAAATGCCCCTCATATGCCGGCAATCCATGTTGCTTTGCCCAGCGACGATTACCGTCAACAATAAAGCCAATATGCCGCGGTAGTTCTGCTTTTTCACTCATTATTTGTCCTCCACTCATCAATTAACTCAACGTCTTGAATATCTTTTTCGCGCCCGCGCCAATTCTTCCATTGTCGCAGAAAATCTAAACCAACAAACTTCACACCGTCATATTCCACCGAACATTTCAACAGCTCCTCATAATTAAGCACTTGCCCGTCAAATTCCCAACCATCCCAAATTTCTGCAGATCCATCATTACTTACAAAGTATCGGCGCTGGTTTTTATCGCATTGTTCAGCCCAATCTAGATCGCTAGCAATTTTTTCTAATACTTCATCGCTAGCTACTAAATCAACATCCGCAGCTTTACGAATTCCTAATTGATCCAAAATACCGCTGCCAATGACAATAATCTGATCTAGCGACAGTCCTAATTCTTTCACACGCTCGGTAAAAGTTTGATTCATTAGACTGTCAAGACATCCTTTTCTTTTGCCTTAAATGCTTCGTCAATTTGCACCTGCATTTTACTCATCAATCCGTCAATCTCCTTCTCTACCAGTTTCAAATCATCCTCGCTCAGCTCTTTAGAATCCTTCATCCGTTTAGCATCCTTCAGGGCGTCCTGACGAATATTTCGCATCGCAATTCGAGCTTCTTCAACTTTCTCGCCAACCTGCTTTACCAGCTGACGGCGACGCTCCTCAGTCAGAGAAGGCACCGGCACGCGTACTACTCGCCCATCATCAGATGGGTTAAATCCCAGACTTTGATTATCACGAATGGCTGAAGTAATTGCGGTAATATTTCCTGGATCAAATGGTGTTACCAACAACATTTGTGCCTCTGGAGCAGTAACGTTCGCTACTTGATTAAGCGGCATTTTGGTACCATAAGCCTCCACCATAACACCGTCCAGCATTCCAGAGTGCGCTCGGCCTGTTCGTACCTTTTTTAACTCGTCCTGAAAAAAGCTAAAAGCCGCGTTCATTTTCTCTTCATAAGGGTTTGTGTCAAACATATATTCCTCCGATTATCTATCGCCATTATAACAGACTTCCGCCAACTTGTCTGTTTATTTTCACGCCCTGTCCCATGCTATAATAACAGAGTGATTTCTAAGATTAAGCTATATAATTTCCGCTCTTATTCCCTACACGAAACTGCATTCGGCAGCTCTGGCACCGTCATCATTGGACCAAACGGTACTGGTAAAACAAACTTACTTGAAGCGGTCTATGTAGCACTACGTGGCAGTAGCTTTCGTGGCAGTCTTAGTGATTGCATGGCATTCAACACCTCTCAAACAATTATTCATCTGGAGGGAGATTTTGGTGAAAGACGAATTAAGCTAGGCACTACATCAGGAAAAATTAGTAAAGAATTCATCATCAACAATAACAAGTCGAAAATCCTAGCCAGGAAAAATCGTCTTCCTGTAGTCCTATTTGAGCCAAGTGAACTACGTCTGATTTCCTCGTCGCCATCCAGACGACGCGATTTCCTTGATGGACTAATTGCCCGACTTGACACTAAATATGACACAAATTTGCGGGCATTCAATCGCACATTATTACAGCGCAATGAACTCTTAAAAAACCACCAAGAAAATTATTCAATCTGGCGCGACAATCTGTTTGCTTGGGACATAAAATTTACTCAATATGCCGCCAGTATTGCTCAAAGAAGAGCCGAATTTCTCCAAACCAACGAACAATGTATAAAAAATTTATACGAATCTTTGGCCGGAAAAAATACGCAATTGTCAATTGAGTATAACGCGGCGGCAGCGCTAGAAAACTATGATCAAATCCTATTTGACCGCTTGTTAAAATCTCGTGAATACGAAATTGCTGCCGGATTTACCTCGACTGGCCCACACCGCGAAGATTTTACCATTTTTCTTCACGATCAGCCTGCCATTAAAATCGCCTCCCGAGGCGAGATGCGTACCATTATGCTGGCCTTCAAGCTGTTAGAACTGGAATTGCAAACAAAAATTAACCAATCAAGACCGCTAATCCTACTAGATGACGTCTTCTCTGAGCTAGACGCCACTCGCGAAAAGCTCCTCCAAGAGACCATTCAAAACCATCAATTCATCGTCACCACCACAGACGCTCGACACCAAAAAGACGGCTGCCTAATTATCTCCACTCAGTAAAATCCGCCCTCCCAGAAAGAAGGCGGATCATTGTTATTTTTATATTACTTACTTTTGAATAGCGTCGGAATTTTCCACTAATTCACCCAGAACAATCGCCACATTATCCTCGATAATTTCATCATATTCTGGAACGCACTCGCGAATCCACGCATCAATTTCCTCAGCCGGCGCATTACTAGTCTGTAATTCCACCAGCTCTTTTAGCCGATCGTCGCTTAGTGATTCAACAACTTCCTCGCTAATCCGCTCGTTAATTGTCTCCTCTACGTGCTGAATCAGCGCCTGCATCTGATCATCTGGCAGACTAATGCCGATTGAATTCAGCTGCGCCTTGGTAACTATTGTTGCTTGAATACTTAATTGAGGTTGGTCGTTATTCATGATTTTATGATATCCTTTTTATTTTTTATTATCAATTATGCTTATTTGTTACTATCTGACTCTACTGGATCAAGCCTATTGGCGACTTTCCTAGCAACCTTGCCAATTCCTGAAGAAATCTTCTTACCAAGTTGCTTCATCCAGTCAGCGCTCTTGCCGGCAACTCGTGCAACCTTCTCCTTAGCAGATTCCCATTTATCGCCAAGAGCTTCCCTGCGAGCCTGCCTTCGTGCGTTTTTACGAGCTCTGGCCTTATTCGCACGATCCTCTATACGACCTCTAACTTCATCTATTTCAGTTTTAGCTTTATTAATCTTTTCCTTAGCAGAATTAATCATATCTTTGAGATTATTTACATCAAGCTCGGCGCTCTCTAATTCCGCATTAGCAGCTATGCTTAGGCCATGTCTTCTAGCAGCCTCTAAGCGTTTTTTCTCATCGGACGGATCGGCGTCCGCAGCTTCCTTCGCAGCCTTGGCTTCGGCGGCAGCAACCTTAGCTTTCCGCTCCGCTTCTCGCCGTTTCCTTTCTGCTGCTTCCAACTTGGTAGCCACCTCTTTTTGCTCTCGTCTAGAACTTTTTATAGCTTCTTTATTATCACCAATCACTGCTTTGTCGGCTGTATTGTCCTCCCCATCTTGCTTCTTCGCTCGGCGGTATTGTTGTCTTTCGGCCTCACGCTCACTTCGAGATACGTCTCGATCTCCTGCACGCATTTCACGCTGCCACTGTCTCACTCTCTTGCGTGTACGAGCTTCTGCCGCTTTTTGAGAAATAACTTCACGACCACCCGCAAATAATTCTGCAGCCTTGGCTTTTGCTGCAGTATAGGCGTTGCCGACTTTTTCCTTAGTCTTACCAGACAATTCAAACCCATAGCTCGCGCCAACATAAAAGCCCTCAGACAATTTTTTCCACGTCTTACAAAGACCTTCCCTCACCTTGTCCTTTAGTGCATTCAACTTTTCCCGACCATCAGCAACACGCTGTTCGCGTGTCATTGGTCTTTTGTCTCCGTCAGCAGTCAAACTCCTGTCGGTATTTGCTACTTCGCCTGTATTAGGCGATGACATGGTAGATCCTAATTTTTCGCTCATACTTTTCCTTTTTATTTTTACAATTGCCTGTTATTTTACTGTCTGATACGTAATCATACTAGCACATATTTGCGATATTGTCAATATGCTTGTGGTAAATATTGACAAAATAAAAAATCGGCCGCATTGCTACAGCCGATTTATTTCTGTATGTGAAAATTTATTCGCTTACACCCAGCTCAATTCGCTTAAATTGGCGAACCACAATGTTCTCACCCAATTTAGCAATCGCTTCCTTGACATGTTGCTCAACAGTCTTAGAGTCATCCAAGATGTATGCTTGGCTCATCAACACCTGCTCAACAAAATGTTTCTTCAATTGACCTTCAACAATTTTTTCTCGCATTTCTTCAGGCTTGCTTGCGAGTGCTTCACTAGTCATCAGCTCAGCCTTCACCCGCTCCATTTCCTCAGCCGGAATGTCCGCCTCGGAAACATACTTCGGACTCATGGCTGCAATTTGCATAGCAATTTCGTGCGCCAACGTCTTGAAATCATCCAAACGTGCCACAAAGTCAGTCTCACAGTTAACTTCGACAATCACGCCAATTCGACCAGAGTGAACATAGCTCTCAATCAAACCTTCGCGCGCTTCGCGGTCACCCTTTTTCTCAGCCTTGGTCAAACCTTTTTTACGCATCTCTTCCAGTGCCTTATCAAAGTCGCCATCAGCTTCAACCAATGCTTTCTTGGCATCAGTCAAACCCACACCTGTCAATTCGCGCAGTTTTTTAATGTCGTCAACAGAAACGCCCATCCTATTTCTCCTCTTTTTTCACTGGTTTTTCTTCAGTTTTTACACTACCCGCACCTTCGGCAACAGCTTCAGTGAAATAATCCAACAACAATTGGATACCCTTAATAGCGTCATCGTTACCTGGGATAACGTAGTCAATACCAGTTGGGTTGACGTTAGTGTCCACGATTGCAAATACCGGCACGCCCAACGTCCGAGCTTCACGCACTGCATTTGCGTCAGTCAATGCATCAACCACGACCACTGCGCCTGGCTTGCCCATCAAGTCTTTGATACCACCGTACTTTATATTCAAACTGTCAATTTCCTCTTGGAAACGCTGCACTTCCAACTTATTGTAACGCTTTTCCAGGTCACCTGACGCCATGCGCTTTTCCAAATTCTTCAGCTTCTTGATCTGCTGAGCAATTGTTGAACCGTTGGTCAACATACCACCAATCCAGCGTTCAACCACATATGGTTGATTAATCTTTTCAGCTGCTTGGCGCACAACATCCTTAGCCTGCTTTTTCGTACCAACAAACAGTACTTTGCGGCCTGACGCTGCAATTTTTGTTAGTTCTGGCAACGCCTTATCCAATGCCTCAACCGTCTTGACCAAGTCAATGATATGACTGTCCTGACGCTTACTGTGAATATATGGCGCCATTTTTGGGTGCCAACGGCTGGTTTTGTGTCCGAAATGAACACCTGACTCCAGCAAAGCCTTAATGTCTACCTTTACAGACATCTCTTTCTCCTTTTGCCTCATCCGCCCACGATTATGGAGTGCGAAACGGATTGTGTCGTTAAAATTAGTTACTTGGCAATTATACCACTGTTACTTACTCAAGACAACTCCTTTTGACATTCTGGGGTAAATTGTGTACAATTGAACGGTTATGAAAAGCAGTATTCACCCACAGAACTATCGCCCTGTCGTATTTAGCGACGATCAAGCGGGCTTCGCGTTCTTGACTCAGTCAACAGCGCAGACAACAGACACCATCAAATGGGAAGACGGTAACACCTACCCTCTCGTTAAAGTCCACATTTCGTCGGCTTCACACCCATTCTTTACTGGTGAAGAAAAGATTATCGACACCGAAGGTCGTGTTGACCGCTTTAAGGCGCGTCAGGCAGCAGCTGAAGCTCGCCGAGCAGCCTTGGCAAATAAAGCTAAGAAAGCCAATGCCAACAAGGCCACAAAGACTGATACTCCAAAATCAGACAAAAAGGCTAAAAAGTAGCTAGTAAACAGTAGGATTCTATGTCTTAAATCAAAACCGCCTCTTTAACGAGGCGGTTTTGATTTACTCATTTTCTTTAATATATTCTTCTACATTGAAAAGTGGCTTTTTGGATTCTTCATAATTAAATAGTTCACTCAATACACGTTCTTTTTCTGGAGAATATTGCATACCTACTCGATTTCCAGCAGCATCAGTTAATATTATTAACTTATAACCACCAGAAACAGTTACTACAGAATAGTGACCGATCTCTGATATGCGTCCAACGACGGAATCCATATCTTCCAGCTCTTTGCCTTTTGATAATACACTGCCAAATTTACTATCTATACTATCAAAAGATCCCCCCACACCTAAGCACATACCCATAATATTCTGTATGCCCTCCATATGCCTAGGCTGTGCATTGAAAGGGTCTATTGTTTTTAGGTGACGCTGTCGAGCAATACAGTTGTAAGCGAGCGGCCCCATGAATTTTGCATCATCCATTAGTTCTTTTATATAACACATCTCTGGACGTGAACCTTCGTCCTCTGTAGTAATTTCTGAGTCAGGCTGACGGATCCCTACTGTAAATTTACCAGATTCATTCTTGCCATAAACCTCAAGAACATCCACTACAATCCTCTCGCCTGGATCCAGAGACAAACCATCAGGAAACTTGCCAGTCATCACAAGAGGAGATATAGGTACTAACGGTATATCCGATAGACCCTCTATCGTGCTAGTCTCTCTGCCTATTTCTGGAAGCTTGCCTGAAGGAGAACGTAGTTCACTCATATTTCTATACGATACACTAAAAATTATTATTTGTCAATATGTGCTATACTATTACAGATATGGCAAAGATTTCTCTCGATTTAGACGCCTTGAAAGCCGAACGCGCTCGCCTCGGCGATTTTTTAGCAAGTCCCGACGCTTACAGCTCGCCAGATTTTACTACCAAGAACAAACGTTTCGCCGAGTTAGAAACCATTATTACTACCGCTAGCGAACGCGATACTATCGAAAAGCAGCTAGCGGAGGCAAAAAATCTAGCCCAGGGCAACGATGAATTAGCCGAACTAGCCAAAGCAGAGATTCCCGAGGACGAAGCTAAAATCGCCGAACTCGACGATAAGTTATTCATATTACTAACGCCCAAAGACCCGAACGACGAGAAAAATATCATCATGGAAATCCGCGCTGGTGCTGGCGGCGACGAAGCGTCATTGTTTGCAGCGGAGTTATACCGCATGTACTTGCGCTGGTGCGAAGCCAACGGTTATAAAACCGAACTAATTAGCGAGTCCGCTAACGATTCTGGCGGCTACAAAGAAGTCATTTTCATGGTTAAGGGCGACGCGCCATATGCCAAATTGAAATTTGAAGGCGGCGTCCACCGCGTCCAGCGCGTCCCAGTCACTGAAAGTCAAGGCCGTATTCATACCAGCACCGCCACTGTCGCCGTCTTACCCGAAGCCGAAGAAACTGATGTTGAAATCAACCCGAACGACCTGCGCGTCGATATTTACCGCTCCAGCGGCCATGGCGGCCAGAGCGTCAACACCACCGACTCGGCAGTACGCATTACTCACCTGCCAACTGGCATCATGGTTACCAACCAAGACGAGAAGTCGCAGATCAAAAACCGCGAAAAAGCCATGAGCGTGCTGCGGTCGCGGCTGCTGCAGATGAAAATTGACGAAGAAAACGCCAAATTAAGCGCTGAACGACGCTCATTAGTCGGCACTGGCGACCGCTCAGAGAAGATTCGCACCTATAACTTCCCGCAAGACCGCATCACCGACCACCGTATCCGTTATAGCCGCAGCAATATCCCCGCGGCGATGAACGGGGATATTGACGATTTGATCGAGCAATTGCAGCGGTATGAGCGGGAGCTGAAGGCAAAGAAAGCCGGTAGCTAGTACGGACTAATACACTATATAGCCTCAAATATGTAGTATAATTAACAACATGACTATATCTGATTGGCTAAAAATCGCCACTAAATCCCTAAAAGTAGCCAGCATTCCCTTACCGCGACTGGACACAGAGTTGATCTTAGCCAATACTTTACGAAAAAACCGCACATACTTACACACTCATCTGGACGAGGAGATTGATCCCAGACGGCTTGATATCGCAAATGCCAGGCTGGACTTACGGTTAGATCGCGTACCAATTGCCTATATTCTGGGCTATAAGGAGTTTTACGGCCGTAGGTTCGCTGTATCACCATCTGTCCTAATTCCCCGCCCAGAATCAGAAGACATTATTTCATTATTTCTTGAGATGACTGCCGGTGAAATCACCAAAAAAACACTTATCGACGTTGGGACTGGATCTGGCTGCCTGGGAATTACCGCCAAATTAGAGCGAGATAACCTGTCAGTAATTCTATCGGACATCAGCAGGCCAGCCCTGAAAATTGCTGAAAAAAATGCTGACAGATTAAACGCAGATGTCACCACTCAACATCAATCTTTGTTAAATGGCCAGCTGGAGCCTGTTGATTATATTTTTGCCAACTTGCCCTATGTTGACAGAGATTGGGATGTATCGCCAGAACTCCAATATGAGCCAGAAATTGCGCTTTTTGCCGAAAATGAGGGGTTGAGAGTCATATTAGAATTAATCTCGCAGACACCGCGCTGTCTTACCGCAGGAGGACTATTGTTCATTGAAGCCGACCCCCAACAGCACAACAGAATTCTTAACGAAGCCCGAAAAAGCGGTCTCCAAAAAGAAAAATCCCTTAATTACATCCTAGTTTTGCGCCTGATACGCGCTAAGAGTTAGTTCTAAAGTCAGCTCTTTATTATCTCGCAACACCGATATACGGACCGTTTCTCCCGGCAGAAACTCCGACACTAATGTCGATAATCCACCATCTTCGCCAACTTTCTTGTCATTTACCTTCGTGATGATATCGCCCTTTTTCACACCAGCCACATCCGCTGGTCCACCCTTCTCTATGGCAGAGTCAGATTTTCTGTCAACATAAGCACCAGATTTTACCGGTAAGTCATACTCAGCTTGAATATCCGGCGTAATAGCTACATAGCGTACTCCCAGATAGGCCTTTTGGACGCCTTTACCTGCCATGACACTTCTGGTCATACCTTTCACAGCATTAACCGGAATTGCAAAGCCAATACTCTGAGCATCGGAAGCGATAGCAGTATTTATGCCAATAACTTGTCCCGCCATATTAATCAGCGGACCGCCAGAATTACCGAGGTTAATTGGCGCATCAGTTTGCAATAAATCAGTTAGACTTTCGGTTTTCAGACCGCTTCTATCAGATGTAGCAGCGACCGGTCTACCTTTACCGGAGACAATTCCACTGGAAGCTGTGTTTTGATATTGACCTAATGAGTTACCAATAGCAACAACCCGCTGCCCAACCTTCACCGTCCCGGAGTTACCCAGCTCCGCCACTGGCAGATTCGAAGCCCCATTAATTTTCAGAAACGCAATGTCATTAAGCGGGTCAGCGCCAACAAATGTGATATTCGTGAATTGGTCTCCATTACTCGTAACAACCCTGACTCTTCGTGCGTCTCTCACCACGTGCTTATTTGTTAAAATATAACCATCAGAACTAACAATTACCCCTGTTCCAGCACCCATCTTATCAGAATAAGTCCCCTCCTTAGTAGTCAGTATAGAGACGACACTAGGCGAAACTTTAGCGACAACCCTCGAAACATCACCTTCGCCCGTCGCCATTAAATTGCCATCAGGTCTTGGAGATTGCGAGGAATGACCAGACAATTGAAGTGTCACCCAGCTCGTTAATAAAATCACACCCAAAAGCGTGACGACTCCAACAAATCCGCTGATTAGCCAACACCCCACTCTCTTCTGCTGACCAGAAACACCCATAAAACCTCCTATCTAAAGATTAAATCACTACCGAATTGAGAAATACAAGCATCACCACAGTTGTTGCAATTGTCAGAGCCACTGGGCCAGATATGTCCGAGAAGCGAATAGAATCATGCTTTTTATATGATTGGTATGCCTTACTAGCGCTTAGAGACAGTAAGAGTAAAATAATGGTAATCTGCGGAATACCGCCAAACAACAATCGACCATAACTAAACGTCCAATAATATGCCAACCACCCCATTTCGGCAAAAATAATTCCCCAAATTGCGGCAAACAGCACTGTTTGCTCTTCATCATAACTATGCAAAAAATGACGAGCGACACTATAACCCATCAAGAACATCAAAGGAACGACAGCCAAGATAGGCCAATCATACGACACTGCCATCAACGCAGTTACGCCTATAAAAATAGCCACAGCCGATTGCAAAGCGACTTGCCAACGCTTAGACATTGGCTTAATAACCGTTAGCCAGATGGCGTAAAATACCGCCAATCCTATCCGGAAATACAAACTTGAAACCGATAAATACATCAATCCGACAACACCAATGCCAACAGTCAGGTCTACCAAGTTTGCTTGAATGTTTGCCCACCAAAAACGCGGCCTTACAGCGATAATGCGCCATTTGCTTAAAACAACCAACGCTAATGCTGGATACGGAGATTGAATCGTTTGAGCAATAGCCAACAACACCGCCGCCAGACCAATATTCAAGCTGTAATAAACCAACTCACTCCAAAATGTTCTTCGTTTAACTGTTTTCAGCAACTCCATAGCTTCCTCTATTATACCAAACTACGAACCAGATCCCACCACGACGATAAATTGCGCATCAACATTTAAATTATACTTTGATGAATCTAATGAAACCGAACCATATAACTCCTCAAACTTTGCCTTTGTGGCAGATTTTTCTTTACCAGCCGGCAATTGATAAACACTAGTTTTTGTTACTTTTTCATTACCTGGAGCATTACCAACATGAACAACTTTTAAGCCCATCTCCATCAATTTATCTGCCTCTTTCTGAGCAGCACCACTTACACCACTGCCATTTAAGACGGCAATCGTTGCTTTTTCCTTCGATAGTGGCGTTGCGTAAATTTCATCCTTAATATATGAGCGAATCTCACTATAGTTATGTAATCCCGCCGACGGCTGAACTATGCTTGCGCCACCAGCTGAACCGGTCGTCATCAACTTATTGCCCTCTTCCACAAAACTCAATCGATGAATATCAGACTCTTTAATCTCTGACGCCAAGTTCATAATTGTGCGAATTTCTTTCGTATCAATATTTGTACGCAAATTCTTACCCATAGCGTCCATCAGTGAAGTCACCTTACCAAAGTCCGTTAACGTACCAGTGGATGTCGCCTTACTCTTCAGTGCCATTAGTACCAATTGCTGGTTTTTTTCGCGGTCAAAGTTCGATTGTTCCAATCCATAGGTTGGCGCCACCAGACCGCGTGCCCGAGAGAACCACATCGCCTTCTCACCATCCATATCATGATTGCCATTAGTCAACTGCATATAATGGCCAGTTGGACAACGTTCGCGACGCTGCTTCGCATTTAGTTCCTTGGCTCGACACATCCAGTCCATACTTGGATCAAGGATTCCGCGCGGATCACGACTCTGGACATTAACTGTGACGCCACCGACTGCATTCACTGCATCACGGATTACCGCCGTGTTGATATGTGCCACATATTGAATATCCATGCCAAATATATCGCCGATGAACTTCTTCGTTTTTTCCATCCGCTCAGACTCCGCCTCCTGGTTATCGCCATTGTTAACGCAACCAAAATACTCATTAATCTTACCAGCGTAGCCAGAATTACAAGCCATACCAAATTTAACGTACAGATCACGAGGAATACTGAACATATATGCGTCCTTTTTTGTCTGATTGACACTAAGGACCATCATCGAGTCAGTCAGTGTTGCGCCCGGATGGGCTGGATCATCGTCAGTTGTCCCTAAGATTAAAACATTACTTCGCCCATGAGCATCCTCTTTTAATTTCTGTTGTGAGAAAAGGTCTAAAATATTACCGTTGCCGAACACACTATTCATAGTTTGCCACAGCTTCAGAAGTAACCACCCCACCACAATAGCCACAATAATCCCAACAACCGCCAGCGCAATCCGCACAATCAACTTCTTCTTACGCTTTTGCTTGCGCTCTTGCCGGTGTGACGGCTTAGCATTTTTATCAATTGCTGCCAACGATTCGCTAATATTCTGCTTCAATTTATTCGCATTATTAGCAGACGCCAATGGTCGAGTATTTTGGCGGGTATTACTCAGAACTTCTGGCCTATTTTCAATACTACGAAAATGCCCGATTGTCGTCGTTTTTTTGCTAGAAATTTCCCCCAACGAAGTTCGCTGCGGTCGTCTGGCGACAAAACCGTCCATCGACTGTTTGCGTGATTTCATATCTATTGATTATAGCACACAAAACGCTTATAATTGAAGTAATGGACGCGACTTTTATGGATCGTCATCCGAAGTTACATGATGGCCTGGGAATGGTCATTTTCGTTGTCGGCGTAGTGGTTGGTACAATTTTATTGAACACATTTGTATTCCAAACTTTCAACGTCGAAGGTGCCAGCATGGAAACAACAATGTACACCGGAGATCGCCTAATTGTTAATCGTCTACCGGTTACTGCCTCAAAATTACAGAACAAAAACTATGTCCCAAGCCGTGGTCAAATTATTGTTTTTAAAAATCCCAATTTCAACGCCTCACTCGGTAAGGATGAATATATAGTTAAGCGAGTTATCGCCTTTGCTGGCGAACGTGTTACCGTAAAGGATGGTACCGTAACAGTTTACAATAAAGAGAGTCCAAACGGCTTTAATCCCGATAGTTCTGTAAACAAAAACGAGCCAGGACAACCGACCTCCGGTGATGTTGACACAACCGTACCCACTGGTACTATATTTGTTATGGGCGATCACCGCCAGGGTAGCTATTCCTGCGACTCAAGAAATTGCATGGGTTCAATCCCCCTGTACGATATTGTTGGTCCAGTCAGCCTACGCCTATTCCCATTCAATAAAATTCGCTCGTTTTAACAGATTTTATTTCTCTAGCAAATCACGAATTCGCTCAAACTCAAGATTATTCTTGAATTTGATGCTAATTTGACCAGCTCCGCGACCATTGGTGCGAATCTTCACACCGGTACCAAACCTCTTAGAAAGGCTCTCCACGACATCTGCATGCGGTATATCCGCTGGACGACGTTTATTTTCAATTGGACTAGCCTTTGCCTGTTTCCATAGCGTCACCACCTGCTCAATTCGCCGCGCCGACCACTCCTCGCGAATCGCCCGCTCCATAATATCCTCTGCCGCATCTTCAGGTAAGCCAATCAACGGCCTAGCCTGACCCTCATTCAGTCGCCCCTCAAATAATGCCTGCTGTACAGTTTTTGGGAGCTTCAACAGCCTCAATGTGTTACTGACTGCGCTAATAGATTTGCCCCCCAAACGCTTACCAATCTCTTCTAACGTCATATTAAATTGATCTCGCAGTTTCTGGTAAGCTGTGGCTGTTTCTAGTGCATTCAAATCGTGTCGTTGCAAATTCTCAATCAGAGAAATCTCCAACCGATTCTGATCGCTCATACTTCTGACTATACACGGCACCTCTGCTAAATCAGCCCTCTTTGCCGCGCGCCATCGCCGCTCACCCGCCACAATTAAGTACTTGCCGTCCTTTGGCGTCACCACAATTGGCTGCACTACACCATGCTCACGCACCGACTCTGCCAGCTCGCTTAAAGCTGTCTCGTCAAAAAACCGCCGCGGCTGATTTGGATCTGGAATAATTTTATCAATTACAATATCCCTCAGACGAGATACTTTCACGTCCTGCTGCGCTGTCGGGTCAAACGTCTCATCAATCAAATTAGTTGGAATTAACGACTCAAAGCCCCTGCCTAAACCCTTTTTCACCGCTCGACCCTCTCTATAATTTCCTTTGCTAATGCTTTATAGGCCCGAGAACCTTTTGAAAACCGATCATACGCCCCCACTGGCGCACCGTGACTTGGCGCCTCAGCCAAACGAATATTCCGCGGGATGCTGCTCTTAAATATTTTATCTGGGAAATATTTTTTAATTTCAGCGTGAACCTGCCCAGATAAAGTTGTCCTAGAATCCATCATCGTCGCTAGAACTCCCAGTAACTCCAGCGGTGGATTAAGGCCTTTTTTAATCAGTTTCATGCTTTCGAGTAGCTGACCCAGACCTTCTAGAGCGTAAAACTCTGCTTGAACTGGCAGCAGTACATAATTAGCCGCAACCATGCCATTAACCGTCAACAAACTCAAACTTGGTGGACTATCAATAATAATATAGTCATACTCTGTCGCTTTCCGTAGAGCCTCGCGCAACCGAATAAAACGCCCTTCTGCCTGAGCCAACTCGACTTCTGTATTAGCCAAATGTGGAGTCGCCGGTGCAATTGATAGATTTTTATATTCTGTCGGCAGAACAATATTCGCCAGATCAATTTGCTGCATAACCACTTCAGACATTGTCGCACCTAAGCTCTGTTTATCAATACCAAGTCCACTAGTGGCATTCCCTTGCGGATCAAAGTCAACCAATAAGGTTTTCTTGCCAGCCTTTGCTAAAAAATATGCCACGTTAATTGAAGTCGTTGTTTTGCCGACGCCACCTTTTTGATTTGTCACCGCAATGATTTTTGTCATTCGTTCCCCTTTTACCTACATTAATTATAGCATGAGCGTAACAGAAATAACAGACATCAAAGAACCGCTTCTTTGATGGAAGCGGCTCTTTCAATTATTTGATTGACGTAATCTGAATCTTAGTGTATTTCTGGCGATGACCAGTTTCTTTGTGAACGCGTTTTTTAGCTTTGTAGCGGATAACGCGGATTTTATCGCCTTTGACTTCTGCTTCAACGACCTTTGCCTTCACTACCGCGCCTTTTACGGTCGGCGTGCCAACTTTTGTTTTATCACCATCAATCACTAAAAGTGCGTCGAGAGTGAGTTCTTTTGTACCTTCAGGGAGGAGATCCACCAAGAGGGACTCTTTTTCGCTGACAATATATTGCTTGCCAGAGATTTTTACGACTGCTTTCATTTCGTTCCTTAAAATATATTTACTATCAGTGAACAATTATAACAGAGACGGACAATACATGCAACTAGTTTTTCTGTAACTCAGCCATAGCGTTATTTGCCTGCAGCCAACCGCTCGGCGAACCGCATTCCATGTAGCCGCCCTTGGCCTCACCTACCGCGATGACGCCGCCGCCCGCGATGTACGCGTTGATGGCATCAGTCAGTTCAAACTCGCCGCGCTGCGGATTGGCGGGCAATGTCCGTGCTAACTCACAAATTTCTTTATTAAGGACGTAGAAGCTTGAATTACTGAGGTTACTTGGCGCGTCTTCCAGCTTCGGCTTCTCAATGATTCTTACAAAATTACCTTGCTGATCAGTTTCGATGATACCCGTCTGCGGGATAAATTCTTCATCAACAGGATTACCTAGTAGCCCAACAGATAGCCCGCGCGCCTCCACCAGTTCCGCCAGATCAGCCGCATTTGAACCGCCGTCACTACGCCAGAAAAATTGATCACCCATAACCACAAACGCCGACTCACCCAGTTCGATAAATTCACTCGCCAAACCCACGGGAATGCTCGTGCCGTAACCGCCAGTGCTCGGCTGGGTTAAAAAATGTATTCGCACATCACGCAGCGGCGCCACCAGTGGCAATTTATCTTCTTTACCAGCACGCCGCAAATAGTCGTTCAGCTGGATATTTGACCGATAATAACTCTGCACCTGGGTACTCTGCTCGCCCACCACGAAATAAATATCCTTCACACCCGCCCGAACAATATCCTGCACGATGTAGTCGACCACCGGCCGCGTCCCCACTGGCAGCATACACTTTTCGATTGATTTGGTAATCGGCAGCATCCGCGTGCCCCAACCAGCGACTGGAATGATAGCTTTGGTGATCATATTTCCTCCTTACATCTTCAGTTCTTTATGCGATTTCTGTAAAATATCCATCATTTCCGCATAGCGCATCTCGCCCTCGGCAATCCTGGAATAGAGATAAACAACATTATCTACCACCTCAATATTAACCTTAATATTCTGGTCGTACAGCCACGCCATGAAGCTGGGATTAAGCAGTTCAAAGCTGGTTACTTGGTTTTCATTGGTAGCATACACCTGGTAGCGTTTATTAAAATCGCCCCACTCCATTTGGACTTTTTTATAACCCGACGGCGCTTTGAATCGTTTTAACAAACGTGAATCCGAGCGCTCAACCAAAATCCCCCCATACGATTTTGGCAAGTTAACCTGCCCAACAATATAATATTCCATATTATCTTCGCCGATCGGCTTATTATACGTATACAGTTGCACCAACAGATTGCCCGTCCAAAAACCGATGATGTGATTGTTGATATCGGCGCCCCGAAAGCCGCGCTTAAACAACTCACCGCGAGTCGGCAGCAATAAATGTCCCCAATCAGGACTGAAATACATATTATATTGCGTGGCAAATTGCCGCATTGAAGCGATGAACTGCGCCGAATCTTCCGTCGCCTGATCAATACCGTCCAGTAGCCAGCCATTACCCGAACGTACGAAGTTCCACTGCTCGCCGAATTCCTCGGTGTCGCGATAAATCAGCGAACCATTTTCAATCAATTTATCATCCGCTGACGCCACAAATCCGACACTCACCCGATCATTTTGATCGTTCTGATCATCGTAGGCTTGAGTAATCACCGCTTCGCTTATCGACACGTTACTCATTTGGTTGACTCGTCCCATCTGTTGTAAAGCATACAACACTAGTCCGACGTGCCGCGCATAGTCTGGCGTGGTATATTGCTGAATCGACGTCAGATCCAATCGCTCCCAATCATACTGGAATCGATTAAAAACTGTCGTGGCATAGGAAATAATCCCCTGCTCATTCCAGGTGCTATCCTGCATTGATGCCTTCTGAACAGCTTGCTGGGCGGCTTGACTGTTCTGACGAAAACGCCTTAATTTATCAGTAAGCGCCCCAGCTACCGCGCCGATAACTGCTGAAATAAGCGCAATAATAAACCATATCGCACCGCCTAATAAATATAGCAAGCTTACCAGCAAACCGGCAGCAAGACCGACAGCCGTGCCCGCTGCTTTTGATTGGGTTCGTTTTTTAACCGGTTCAGAGACTGACGCAGCAACAATACCTGGTAACGCAATAAGGACAACAGCACCGCCTCCGCCGCCAGAACTTGATCCACCACCACCAGCGCGCGCAAAAACCGTTAGAAACTCACATACCATGAGCTAATTATACACTACTCATCAATACTATCGTTGACGCTACTCCAAAGACGATGAATATCCTCTACCTCATCAGCATCTAGGCGAATCGCTTGCGGCTCTCGGCGTTCCTTAGCAATCTCTTCAGCAAGTCCATCCGCCAGCGGATCAACTGGTAAAAATCCTACCTTATGACCGAATAATTTTTTGAATATATTTTGCATATTTTTATATTTATTAACAACTAACGACTATATTAACATAAAAATCATGTAAAGTCAATAAACAGCCCTCTCGCGCCTGGGAGACCATTTTATTGTAGCTTCTTTATTACTAATCAGCCTTTCTCAAATAGATTTCTACCGCTTTACCGTCAACTTTAACATCATATTTTTCCATATCATCCGCCACAGAACCTAGCTTTACAGCCAGCGTCTCGGCCTTGATAGTATCAGCAAATGCATCAACAGCCTGGGTGATTTCTGAGTCGCTACTAGTGATACCAAGCTCAATCCGGTCGTCCACCTGTAATCCCGCCTTTTTACGCGCGCTCTGCACGTGACGGATGACTTCACGCATCAGGCCTTCGCGTTTGAGCTCGGGCGTCAATTGCTTGCTAATTTCGATCCAATTCTCTGGCTTGATCACGCCCTCGGTCACCTCATAATCAGCCAAGTGCTCGTCTAGATTCTCAATCCAGCGAATTTCCTTGACATTGAGCTCCTCAGCCATGATTTGCTCATAGTACTCAGCCAGCTTTGCACCCGCATACGCCGCACATTGCAGCGGTTGGCGAACCTTGATCGACACCTGATGCTCATCCTGCTTCATACGCAAACTAAGGCCGTTGTTGATCAATTCACGCGTCCGGGACATATCGGTCAATACCTGATCATTCACCTCACCGGCTGCCAGCCAATCCTTCAAGTGAATCGATTCATCATCACTCGTCAGATTATGATACAATTCCTCGGCCAAAAACGGCGTAAACGGTGCCGACAGGTAGCTCAGACGCACCAGCACATAGTGCAGCGTGCGGTAAGCATCGTTCTTGCCACCATCGTCTTCCGACTTCCAGAAGCGGCGGCGGCTGCGGCGGACATACCAGTTGGAAGCGTCGTCGAGGAATGGCAAAATCGGCTTGGTGGCGTTTTGCAAATTGTAATCATCAAGACCCTTTTCAACATCCATAACCAATTGATGTAAGCGGCTAACAATCCAAATATCCAACGGATTGGTCAACTCACCGAGCGGATCTTTCAGCTCGCCGTCAAATTCCCAACCGTCAACCTCTGCGTACATGGTGAAGAAATCATACATGTTCCAAATCATGCTGAGCTTGCGCGCCACATCCATGACATCCTTATCCGCTAGTGCAAAATTCTCGCCATTTGTCAGCGGACTAGATAGCATGAGAAAACGGAAGCTATCCGCCGACGTTTTATCCATCAGCTCCATCGGATCGGTGTAGTTTTTTAGCTTTTTACTCATCTTTTTGCCGTCCGCCGCGTTGATGAACCCAGTACAAATCAAATTCTTCCACGGTGACTTACCAAATAGCGCCACATTGACCGCCGTCAAACTATAAAACCAACCACGGGTCTGGTCAATCGCTTCAATGATGAAATCAGCCGGAAAACTCGCTTCAAATTTTTCTTTATTCTCAAACGGATAATGGAACTGAGCAAACGGCATTGAGCCAGACTCAAACCAGCAGTCGAGCACCTTACCGATATGCCGCATTTCCGCACCATCGCACTCAAATGTCACGTCCATCACTTGCGGCAAATGATAATCATCCAGCCTACGCCCCGTCAGCTCTTCAAACTCCGCAAAACTACCAATCACCTTGACAACTTCCGTGCCGTCATTCTTGACGCCTTTCCACACTGGAATCGGCGTTGCCCAATAGCGATCACGGCTCAAATTCCAATCTGGCGCCTGCTCAATAATATTATGAAACCGCCCCGTCCGCAGATTATCTGGTGTCCAATGAGTCTGCTCGTTCGCCTCCAGCATTTCTTTTTTCTGACTTTGAATATCCATAAACCAGCTCGGATGCGCTCTATACATCAGTTTTGTGCCACAGCGGTGACAATGCGGATACTCATGGCGAATATAGTCAATCTTTAGCGCTCGACCTTCCTCCAACAATGTCTTGGCAATCTCTTTATTGACCTCCCAGATATTACGACCGAGCCATCTACCCTCAGTATAGTTGCCATCACCATCCACCAACGACAACACTGGCACGTCATGCTTGCGGCATAGTTCATAATCGTCTTCGCCATAAGCCGGCGCAATGTGCACCAGTCCTGTACCGTCATCGGTCGTCACGAAATCAGCATGCAACACTTTATGAGCGTTCGGCCCGCGATTTTCAAACAGTGGCTCAAATCGCTTGTCCACCAATTCCGAGCCTTTTATCGTTTTGACAATCGAATATTCAAGCGGCTGATGTTTTTCATCAGTCATAACTCTCTCGACAGCATCACTTGCAATATAGAATTTCTTATCGCCGTACGCCACCAATGAATAGTCAACATCTCGGTTGATTGCCACCACCATATTCGCCGGCAAGGTCCACGGCGTCGTCGTCCAGGCAAGCAAATATTCATCTTCGTCTTCCAGCTTAAAATAGACAAACAAGCTTGGGTCGGTGTCCATCTGGTAGCTGTTTTCCATCGCCACCTCGCTTTTAGAAATTGGCGTGGCATCCTTCGTACAATAAATCAGAATCTTCTCGCCTTCGTAAATCTTGCCCTCTTCATAGAGTTTCTTGAACGCCCACCAAACTGATTCCATGTAATTATTATCCATGGTTTTATAAGCGCCCTTAAACTCAACCCAGCGACCGATTCGCTCAATTGTGTCTTCCCACTCAGTGCCAGTTCGCACCATAGCCGCACGACATTCCTTCACATAATCCGACACGCTAATCTTCGTGCCAATCTCTTTTTTGTTAGCAATTCCCAGCGTTTTCTCAACATACACCTCAGCTGGCAGACCATGGCAATCCCAGCCCCAGCGGCGCTCAACTCGCTGGCCTTTCATGGTATGGAAGCGCCCCATCGTGTCCTTAACAGTACTCACCAACAAATGCCCATGATGCGGCGTACCAGTCAAAAATGGCGGCCCGTCATAAAACACCCAGGAATTATTAGCTGGCCGATTTTCAACCGATTTGTTGAATGTATCGTCGTCCTTCCAGCGCTGCACCCAGTCTTTTTCATATTCTGCCGCCCGACGGCGTGTTCCGTGTTTAAATTTCATTATATATTCTCCTTATTTTTAAACATTGACTTTTGTCCAGTAAAAATAGCTGCGACATCCACTATAATCATAAAGAATAGTATAGTTCCACTAAGTATCTTCAGTGTCCAATCGATAATATTATTAAGGTTAATAGAAACAAACCATAGAATGGTAAGGTATGTTACAAAACCTAAAACTATCGACATAAACATCATTGCAAACAAACCGCCAGGATCTAGTTTTCTGTTGGCCTGCTCCCTTAATATTCTAGTCTCTTCTGTAAGTATATTTTCAATATTTTTCCTAGATTCTTGATTATCTTTTTTTAGAGCCACAGAAATTGAACACAATTTCTCTATTCTTTCTATTCTCTTAGTTCTCATCTCAAAGAGACCAACAGATTTTAGCGCTGAAAGGATTGACACCAAAGCACCTACGATTATAGGTAATTTATCTATCAATTCATGCATAAAGATACTCCTTTTTGATAAAATAAAAATCACCTCTCTTGACTTCGAGAATCCGCTGGGTTTTAACGCGGACGGTACCATCTCGATTCCAAAAGAAGTGATTCTTTTAGCTCTTTCTTATGCTATTTACGCAAGCTCACGGCAGGGTCTAATCTCAGCTGATAAAACCGATTTCTTCCCGCAGACTTCACGGTTGATAGCCGCTCACTTCACGCTAGCCCTGCTAGAGAATACCTCATCAAGCACACGCAAAAACGCCCTACTCACATTCTACTACATAAAATTAAAATACGCTATATCTAGCGTAAGCACACTAGATATAGCGTTATCTAGAGCCAAATCAAACTAAACTATTTTATCTCCAAACCGCCCAAAACGCACTCGCCGCGCAAATAGATTGTCTTTTTAGCGGAAGATTTGGATACGGTTTTATCCTCGCTGCCGCCCAAAATACCGCGAACTTCGTTTTTGACAATCACATCGTCTGGCAAGCTTATGCTAACGCCACCGCAAAACGTAAAGATATCAATGACCGCACCGTCCTTAATTTTCGCCTGGCGCAAATCCAAATCTACGCCGCCGAATACCGCCGTTGCTGAACCGCCAGTATAATCACCCTTCACGCGCGACTCTTCGCCATAAAAAATCGCAATTTTTTCATTATCACCACTGTCACTGGTTGATTTTTCATACCTCTTGCGTCTTCCAGACCCAATACTAAACACCATCATCAGACCAACAGCTATCAGCACCACCGGCCAAAATAGCTTCCAAATACTAACATCAATTATGCCATACGCGTTCAGACCAATTGACACACCAGCAGCCATCAATAGCAACCCCCACGCCCGCGTCAGCAGCTTCCGAGAGCTGATTATCGTCGTTAGTCCCGCCAAAACCAGACCAGCCGCCCAAACCGTTCCCCAGAACACGTTCCAGCTATCAAAATTAATAATCTCGAGATTCCTTAGCAGCAGAACCCCGCCGAGCGCCGCAACGACAATGCCAAAAAACGCTCTGATGAGAAAGTTTTTCTTCATACAGTTAAGTATAATATATCGCTAACGATTACCAAAATTAACTGCTTTTTTGCGGCGCCTAATTGCGAAGATAATACCAATCAATAGCAGAATAGCCAATAACAAGACACCGCCAATTATCGCCAGAGCCATGGTCGACGGCCAGAAAAACAATTCTTTGGGTTCAATAGTCTTCGTTATTAACTCACCTTGATTCTGACCAACCCCCCATTCACCAGCTTTTTTCTTATAAGAAATCGAGAGTTCTGCTGTATATTTACCTCCCCAGAACGGCGCCAGCTTACTTTCATAACGGAATTGACGTGTTTCATTAGCAATCGTTGCATTTACGCCGCCGTTCCTGTAAACAACATTTCCTGCTGCATCCTTGACCACCAACTTAATGTCAACATCAGCAGATACGTTACCAGAATTCTTTAGCGCAATTTCGTATAACTGACCACCATTTTCATGCTTAATATCAAATTTATCAATTGTCACATCACGATGAATATTTCCAGGAACAACTATCGCCATACGAATCGCCTGACGGGTTTGTATCTGAACACCACCCGTTGCTACAGGTTGAGTATTTTTACGCTGCACTACGATACAGGCGTTATGCTCACCAACATCCACTTTACTAGGAACATTAACGGTAAAATCGACTAGTTTATTTTCCTTTGCCTCAAGCGTTATCTCCTGCTTAGGAATATTAACCCATTTACCAGCGTCAACCTTATCCTCCACTTTTTGCTTGCAGGTCATATCACCAGTCGCTGTTACTGTGCCATCAACTGCATAAACCTCAACCGTTGCTTTTTCATCTAGCCCATTCTGAAGGTGTAGTTGGTCGGATTTTGAGGCGCCGCCAGATAGATTGTAAATAAAAATTGATTGGGTCCTCGGGTTATTTGGATCAGGATTAGCTGGTCGACTACCAATTCCCGCAGCAGATACTGACATAGGTAAAATTAGACCCACAACGACAGCCGATCCAACTATTTTACGCCACAATAAACTATTCATAACCCTCCTTGTCAAAACTATACTACCTATTATACCAAGAGAATATGCTTATGACTACTACTTAAGCAAATTAAAAACGGACATCCATAAAGGTGCCCGTTTTTTATTAGTGACTTAGCTACTTAGATAGCGGCAACAGTCTGTGTCATTGGCAGGGTGTATGTACCTGCTTGCTGACCAGCTGGAATGTCCTGCTTCAAGCTAACACCTGTGATGTAGCCATTCCAGACAGCATCAGCGCCCGCCGAAGCACTCATTAACGTAACTGGGTTGCTACCAGAAAACGCCATTGAACTACCTTTAGTAATACCAGTAGCTGTACCAATCACTGGAGTAACTGTGCCAGTTGACGGATCAACAGTCAGACGACCGTCAGTGGCGGTGCCATTATATTTGTAGTTTTTACCACCGTCTGCCCACGTGCCAGTACCTGGGGTGGTTGCGTTTAGAGTCAGCGTCCAACCATTATTAGCACCGCCAGGGTTATCAACAGAAATACGCTTGTCATTTTCACCAAACGTACCTGTTGAGGTCTGAGCTGACGTAGACAAAGTTACGGCACCCATCGCAAATGTCGGATTACTGACAACCGCATTGCTTGAATCACGGATATCAGTACTCAATGCACCGGCATTAATTGTTTGAGTTAGCGTAGAATTAGCAGTGGTTGCCGCATAAACAGCAGAGCCAGCCAATCCGGCAAAGCTAACTGCTCCAAATCCGACAGCTGCCAATAATTTTAATTTCTTCATTTTCCCTCCTTGTTGTGTGGATTTAATTTGTTTATCGTAAATTATTACGCTTATTTCTTCATCCATCCCGCTCCTTTTCTTTTTTACGAATCAACAACAGAATGGATGCTACAAAAATTGCGGCGGTACTAACGACAATCATCAGCCACATACTAACGCCCGTACTCGCTAAAGCTCGGCCAGCTCTCTTAAGCATGTGTGGAACGGCGAGAATCTCTTTAATGGTTTGCTTTGGAATAGTGACTGAAAAATCAGCAAACTGGGTTACTTCTGGAGATAAGGGGTTTGCTTTCATTTTGGCCGTAACTCGCCCATTATAAGTATGGCCTGGAGTTAGTGGCATAAAATTGTCCCCCGGATGGTCAATTTGCCAATTTGAAAAATCTAATGTCCAAACGTTACCATTCACCCGAAGCTCACTATCTCGCCCCAATACAAACGTCCGCCCATTAAACTCCACCGTTAGATCATGCTGGCCTGTTATAGGGTTAGTGACTGTATGAACTGCATCATATACGCCATATAAAACTGGATGTTTCTTATCTACCAAATCAAGTTTCATAAATTTTGGCGCAAAAATTTGACAATCTGGATGGTTTAATTGATTACCATTTTCAAGCGTAGTATGCGTGCAATCAATATCCCTAATCACCTGCGACAACGTCGAATCTGCAGTCGCAAAAACCGGTGAAGAAATACTCATTGCAACAAGTAGTATGATAGTAGTGAATAATTTTTTTACTCTACTCATCATACCCCCTACTGCGCCGTCACCGTTAATGTCATCGGTAAATTATACACGCCAGGACTCTGATATGCCGGAATAGTCTGATTCAGCCTAACATTACGCAATAAAAATGCACAGCCCAGCTGACCGGTTGAACTACTGCTACTCATCAGCGTAATACTATTTGCGTTTGCCCCTCCCGCTTGGAATTGCAAATCAGAACCCTTTTGTACACCACTAGTATTACACGACGCCCCACTCAATGAATTACCCGACGTGATGACAGAGGCAGCCGCAAACTTAACAGACAAGAACCCCTGACTGTCACTATTACCATTAAACATGTAGGACTTCGTGCCACCTGACTGCCGCCAGCGAGCAGTCGATCCATTAGAGGCTGATAATACCACACTCCATCCAGCATCGGTCTGCGTATTAACTACTTCAATTTGCTTTGAACTAGCATCAGATAAAGAAGCACTTGTAGTTACACTATTTCTGCTTGTGGTTGCATCAGCAAACCTCGCGGTCGGATTAATAACCGTCGATCCCGCACTATTCGCGAAACGAAGATCCAATGATCCAGGAGCGGTTTTAAACTCTGGGTACACCGCGTACACGTCGACACTGGTGCCTGGCGCAGCGGTAGTATCCGTCACCAAACGCACGCAATAATTTTCATTCCTATCAAGCCCCTTATCAACCAGCGCCAAATCCCAAAGACCCACTTCGCCAGCAGCTATGTCTTGGGTGTTTGCGAAAGTTGTTGAAGAGCCGCCATTCTTTCTGACAATCGTCTGCGGCCGCGTACCAATAGCGTCTTCCGGCAATGACGGATTATCTGAGGTCTTAGTTATAGCCGTGCCGTCGGCTGGACCGCTCGTGGCGTAGCCAAGTTTTGTCGTTCCATCAATTGCCTGCCAGGCTGCACCATTAACCGCTGAACATGTCACCGCACTACCCTTTTTTGCATATTCGGCACGTAATTTAATAGCTGAATCTCCGATAATTCGTCCTGGAGTTGATAAAGACGTAGGCGTTAGGGCATTAGACGACGAACCATTGCCCAACTGATAATGCCAATTCTCGCCCCAACAATAAGCGTATCCTCTAGTTGTTGAAGCGCACGAGAAATTATTGCCATTAGATATCTCGAGTATAGTATTATCAGCAGTTATAGACGGCATATTGACTCTTACTGGCGATGTCGAGTCAGAAGTCGAACCATTACCCAGTTGACCCTTGTCGCCAGCCCCCCAACAATAAACATCTCCGTTACTAATGAGAATACACGTATGCTCGTAGCTGGCTTTTACTTGCTTAATAGTCTTTCCGCCACCAAGAATTCCACTTACAGAGGCAGAAGAAGGAGAATAGCTATCCGAGGTTGATCCATTACCAATCTGTCCCCTATTATTTTTCCCCCAGCAATACAGCTCTTGAGAGCCCGAAATTACCGCACAAGCGTGAGTGGCATGTCCAGAAATTGACTCAACCGTCTTGCCGCCAAAACTTATCTGTACCGGCCGCGTAGAATAGCCGCCAGTTTGACCTGTACCGATCCGACCATTTGCGGTAGTACCCCAACAAAATACCGAGCCGTCAGTTGTTAAAGCGCATGTATAAAAGAAGCCTGCAACAATCTGCTTAACTTTTCTCCCGCCGAACTCTGACATAGAGGTAGCTACTGGCACACTCGATTTTGTTGTTGAGTTATTACCCAGCTCACCATATGAATTCTGACCCCAACAATATATACTCCCATTAGAGTCAAGGGCACAGTTATGATTAAACCCAATAGCAATTTGTGTAATATCTTTACCTGACATAACCCCAGAAGTATTAACGGCTGATGGCGCATTGACTTGGCCGTCATAGCCATTTCCTAGCTCTCCATTATTTCCGTAGCCCCAGCAATACACTCTGTTGTCAGAAGCAATAGCACAAGAATGCCAATCTCCAGTAGCAATCTGCTTAATGGTTTTGCCGCTTAAATCACCGCCAGTATAAACTGGCGTCGGCGTACTCGAATCGGAAGTCGAGTTGGTGCCAAGCGCACCCCAAGCACCCTCTCCCCAACAATAAGCCTTACCGTCCGACAAAACAGCACAACTATGATTATGTCCTTCGCTGCCTACTGCTAGGCTTTTCGTAAACGGACCTTTATTCTGCACGCCAACCCGTAAGCGAAAATCAGCACCAGGCTTTGACAATGTAGCTTCAGTGTTGGCGTTAGCTAGCGGCGCCCCCGGATTAGCTGAATTCGACGGCTGATAAAAGCGATACGAGACTTGTCCAATCTCATTCTGTTTACCACCAGCTGGAATCGTCGCATGGCTCTGCTGCGATGTCATGAAAATAAAGCTCATAACTGTGCCAACAGCAATAATGCCACCAAAGGCAAAACAATATCCCATTCGGTGTTTCTTCGTAATTGCTAATGACTTTCTATTTCTTATCATGCTCTATTGTTCTTAATTGAGCCCCGGCCCATAATTACTCATTATCAAGTATACCATGAGCTTTTTACTTAAAACAATAGCTTTTTAGAACAATTGCTCACCGAATTTGGCAATTATCGCCACAATCACCACAACAACGAGCGACGCCGTAACAAACACATCATATCCACCGTCAACAAATCGCCTCGCGCCTCGCCAAGATATATTTTTTAGTAAAATGTTATAGCGCGTTAACCCAAATATTATCAGCAACATACCCACATCCAAAGTCAAACACCACGGGCATAACGCACCAATCTCAACATAACTCATATAGAACATCCATCCAGCAAATAACAAACCAGCCACCGCACCCAACTGTGCTGCCTGCATAAACCATTTCGGAAACCTTGCACCAGCTAGCAGTGCCACTGCAATTGTTACTATTACCGGCAGAGTTAGCATGCCGATGAAACTATTAGGAAACCCAAAAATCGCCGCTGACCAGTGATGAGCCACTGCCGAACAACTTAAAGCTGAGTTTAAGTCACAACTTAGAACGGCTTGTGAATTTTTCGCTAGCACAAGTGATTCGATCGATAAAACAAACGACGCCAAAAGCCCGAGCGTGCTACCAATAAGTAACGACAATCCTGCCGAATACTGCTTCCTTAAGTCCTTATGAAAAAGTCGTGCTTTAATTTTACTGAACATAAAAACTCACTTCACCAATAGTTGGTAGAGGCAGTCCACGCCACATACTTTGCATTTGTCCGCCATCGCTTAAAGCAATAATCGTCGGATATTCTACAATGTCATAAACTTCACAAAAACTATTTCCCGCCGCAGAGTCAGGATTCATCTCCTCCAGAACCCGACCAGTTTGTCGGCTGAAATCACGCAAAAAATCCGTCACTGCGCGCGCATGGTCGCTTTCTGGACGATAAACAACAACTACTCGCATCACATAGCCTCATCTTTGTTACGGCGTTTTGCTAAGATTCTCACAAAATCATCCAATGTCTTAAAATCATAAAAAACACTTGCAAATCGGATATAGGCGACTTCATTGCGCTTTGCAAGCTCGTCTAATACTTGGTCACCAATTTGCTTCGAGGTTACCTCCGACTCTCCCAGAGCATACAGCGCGTCTTCAACCGCCGTAATAATATTATCAACTTCCTCATCAGACTTGAAAAACTTACCAACTGAACGACGCGTTGAATTTGATAATTTTACCCGATCAAATAATTCACGATCGCCATTCTTCTTAATGACCGCAAGATTAGGCTTCTCGACTCGCTCATACGTCGTGAATCGCTTGCCATCTGGCGTTTCGCGGCGACGACGAATTGCCGCACCATCAGAAACTTCACGCGACTCAATAACGCGACTATTGCCAATATTAAATACCATTTTTCTACTCCTTATTCTTCTTTCGCCGTCGTAGAAAGGCTGGCGTATCATCCTCTTCATCGTCAGCTTCAACGGTTGGATTATCCCACATATTGGTTTCTGGCTCAGCTGCAAATTTCTCAGCTGCCTCTTCCTTGTCCAGCTCCAAATCGATGTTCTTCACCATCTCATCATCAACTTCCGCCTCAACTGAAGATTGCGGCGCGCCTACGGTCAAGCTAACGTCCTGTTGATGAAAAGTATCGCTATCAAATCCCGTTGCAATTACTGTAATCACCAACTCATCTTCCATCTCTGGCTTCAATGTCGCACCAAAGATAATGTTGGCGTTCGGGCTGACAGCACTAGTGATAATTTCTGCCGCTTCCTGAATTTCTGCCATACTCATATCGTAGCCGCCAGTGACATTAAATAGCACACCCTTTGCGCCATCAATTGATACTTCAATTAGTGGGCTTTCGATCGCCTGTTGTGCCGCCTGAACCGCCCTATCATCACCACTTGCTCGTCCGATACCCATTAAAGCCGAGCCGGCGTTGCTCATAATTGCTTTCACGTCAGCGAAGTCCAGATTAATTAAGCCGTGTTCAGTAATCAGCTCAGAAATACCTTGCACGCCCTGGCGCAATACATCGTCGGCAATCTTAAATGTCTCCAGTAGTGGCGTCCGGCGATCAATCGTCTGCAATAACCTATCGTTTGGAATAGTAATCAAAGTATCGACTTCACGACCCAAATGAGAAATTGCCCAATCAGCATTGATTCGCCGCTTCTCACCCTCAAAACTAAACGGCCGCGTTGCTACGCCAACCACCAAAACTCCCATCTCACGGGCCACTTCCGCCACGACATAACCAGCTCCAGAACCAGTACCGCCACCAGCACCAATCGTCACGAATACCATATCAGCACCTTCTAGAGACTTCTTAATCTCTTCACGCGATTCATTAGCCGCTGCCTCACCAACTGTCGGATCTGCACCAGCCCCTAGACCATTAGTTGTATCGTGACCAAGGTGAATCTTGATGTCAGCCTTCGAGTTATGTAACGCCTGGGCATCGGTATTCATCGCAATAAATTGCACACCAGTTAGACCCGCATCTTTCATTCGATTGATAGCTGAACCACCAGCACCACCAACACCAACAACTTTTATACTGGCAAATGTTTGAACTTCACTTGGTTGTATTTGCGGCATATATTCCCTCTCTTAATCCTTACACTCAGTATAACATTTATTTGAATCTAGCAAAAATATTCTTCAAAAAACCACTCGCTTTTTTGGTGACATCACGCGCTGCCGCGGACGACTTAATGTGCTGAGGTGCACCCATAGCATCAATCAACATTAGGCCAACTGCCGCTGAAAACTCCGCTCCTTTTATCTCGTCGCTGATGCCACTATACCCTGTTGGTTGGCCAAGACGAGCCGCCACGTTTAGTTGGTCTTTAGTAAATTCTACTAACCCCTTAACCTTTGCAGCACCACCAACCAACACAACACCGCTTGGCAACTTACCTAATCTCCCCACCTTTTTAAGCTCCTTAGCAATGGCTTCAAAAATCTCTTCATAACGCGCCTGTACAATTTCATCAATATCATCTTGCTTAAATCTGTACGTTTGCTTCTCAACCTTAGTTTCAACTTCGCCTAGATCTTTTCCGCCGAATCGCGCATGCGCCAGCTTCACAATCTCCGCCACCTCTGGATCGGTTCTTAGTCCGATAGCCAAATCATTCGTTACGTTTTGCCCGCCAACTGGAATCACCGCTAAATGCTGTAAATCCCCCTCTTCATACACCGCAATACCCGTTGTTGATGCCCCAAAGTCGATAACCGCCACGCCATTTTCGCGCTGGTTTTCTGTCAATACTGCTTGAGCCGCTGCCAATACCGATGGAACAACAGACGCCGAATCAACTTTTGCCATTTCCGCTGATTTCTGTAGATTAGTAATATGCGGCACCAGACCAGACACAACATTAGCCCTTATCTCCAATCGTGCGCCAGTCATACCAACCGGATCCTTAATATTATCCTGACCATCCAACCGATAAGCATGTGCGACAATCTCCAAAATATCTCGATTCTGTGGCACCTTACCGGTTGTAGCCACTTCCTCTAAGCGCAATACATCGTCAGTCGTAACTTCATTATTAACCGTACCAACAGTTATCATACCGTCAGCCTTAGTGCTTAACAGATGAGAACCATTGATACTCAATGTAGCTACATTTACCTGATGTCCACTCATTCGCTCAGCTGCGTCCAGAGCGTTATCAATCGCTTCAGCTGGACCATTTAGGTTAGTTACAACGCCCTTTCGCATGCCGCTATTTGGCGCTTCGCCCACACCAACCACTTTCGGCATACCGCTCGTGGGGTCAACATAGCCCACAATACAACGTACATTTTTCGTACCAACATCAATTCCTACCACATATCGAGATTGCTCCTGCATGAGCTTTATTATACAGGTTATGGCTATAGTTTGGCAAGCAAATTACAATGTTGCTCCTAAAAAATATTTTTGCTACAATGTCTTCAATGAAAAACACAAGCGGTTTCACTCTAGTCGAAATTATAATAGTTATCTGCGTTATTGGTATTATTTCCACGGTCACCCTCGTTTCATATTCCAAACTGAGAGAGAATTCTTATGATGCCGCCGCTAAAGAAACTCTACATCAGGTTGAAACCGCCTTTAAGGCATATGTGGCTGGCGGCAATAAAGTACCGCTAAGACATTATAAGAATATTGGTTTTTATGATAGCCCAGGCGGCGGATCGATGGATCTGGGAATAAAAGTATTTAGCGGCGGCGGTATTGGCTTAGCTATGCATAAAGCTAATTATCTTCCAGATGATTTATTAAAAACTCTTAAAAATGGCCCAACAAAAGATACTGAATTAAAAAATAATATTGGCTATAAAGAATGTGGTAAAAACAAAGTTTTCTTCTATATCGAGGTATATAACGGAGGTATTGAACAGCGCGAACTAAGAAGCAAAATGGATACCCTAAGATGTAGCCAGAAAACCGACACCGACTGGCTAGCTGAGCATGGTATAACTCGCCATGCTGGCGGTTGGGGCAGTGGTGACTTCACCGTTCAGCCACGCTATTTAGTTGCGGAAGTAGACTTCGATAATGAATCTCTGGATTCTGACTAATCACCTTAGAGTCTTGTCAAAATCTCCGCACCCGTCTCAGTGATCAACACAGTGTGCTCAAAATGCGCGCCCAGACTACCATCCTTCATACTAATCGTCCAGCCGTCATCCTCGGTAACAATTTTCTCGCCGCCGAGGCTGGCCATCGGCTCAATAGCAATCGTGTCGCCCGCGTGCAGCACTGGCCCGGTACCGCGCCGGCCATAATTTGGAATCTCTGGACTCATGTGCATTTCCAGTCCCACGCCGTGACCAACCAGCTCGCGAATGATGCCCAGTTTCGCTTTTTTCAGCACCGCTTCAATGGCTGCTGAGATATCACCAACTCGTGTCCCGTCACCAGAAATCGCATCAATTCCGGCATATAAACTCTGCTCCGTTGCGTGCAATAAATGCTTTTTGGCACCGCGAGGTTCTTCATCAACCACCATAGTAAATGCGCTATCGGTTTTCATACCACGGTAGCCAATCACCAGATCAAAACTCACCACGTCGCCCTTCTCAAACACATAGTCTGTCGGGAACGAGTGCACCAATTGCTCATTGGTCGATACGCAAATCACCCCTGGAAATTTTACCTCATCTGTCAAATACGTCGCTTCCGCACCAAAATCCTTGATGCGCCCAGCCACAAACTCATTGACGTCCAACTCGCTCATGCCAGCCGTTACTTTCTGGCGCAATTCGTCATAAATCGTCGCCAGCATCCGCCCACATTCACGCATATCCTTCATCTGCTGTGGCGTTTTTTCACCAGTGATCAATTGGCTCATTTGGCGCCCTCAACAATTCCGCGACTAACCAGCTCTTTTTCAATCTCATCATGAACTTGCCCCACTGTACCCACACCACTCATATGGATAATTGGGATATTATTGTCATTCAGATAGTCCAGGATTGGGTAAATTTCACCCCGGTAAATACTGAGACGCTTATCAATAGCCTCTGGCGTGTCATCAACACGACCACGCACTCGCAAACGCTCCAAGATCTCGTCTCGCGGCACTTCCAACACAATCACCAGCTTCACATCCTGCCCATGATGCGACCGCGACTCAATCAGCCACTTAGCCTGCTCCAGCTGACGTGGATAGCCGTCCAAAATCACACCGTTAATATCCTTAGCTTTACTCAAAGCGTCTCCCATCAAACCATTGATAATTTCTACAGGCACCAATTCGCCAGACTGCATACGATGAATCAATTCACCATCGTGCGTGTCGCGCAGCAACTGCCCCGCGCTCAGCCAACGCCAACCATGACGCGCTGCCAAAATCTGCCCCTGCACGCTCTTACCAGCACCGGCCGGTCCAAAAAAGATAATCATATCCCCTCCTATTTTGTCAGTTTTTCTTTAACAATCTTTGCAACCAAAGCACCGTCAGCAGCATTGCCAACCTTCTGTTTCACTGCGCCGATAACCTGTCCCATCTTTTGCATGGAAACGTCATTCATATTTGCTATGACATCTTCAACAATCGTCACAACTTCTGCTTCACTCAACTGTTCTGGTAAAAATTCTCGCAAAATTGCTGCTTCTTTTTCTTCAGGCTCAGCCAACTCTGCGCGACCATTGCTACGATACAGCTCAGCACTCTCGACACGTTTTTTCACTTCACGAGCCAGAACTTTCTCAACTTCGGCGTCATTCAAGCCTTCATCACGCTTGCCTAGTGACACTTCCTCGTTCAAAATTGCTGCCTTTAGATTACGCAAAACATCACCACGAAAACGATGCCGCCCTAGAAGAGCGGCTTTCATTTCATCAGCAATGCGCGCTTTTAGCGCTGACATTAACGCACTCCCAGGCGCATTTTTGCAGCTTTGTCAGCTCGACGTTTGCGACGAACAATTGCATTTTTACGACGCTCGGCCTTTGAAATCGGTTTTTCAAAGCGCATAAAGCTTTTAGCTCGAGCTAAAACACCGCTTTGTAAAACCCTGCGGTTGAAACGACGAATAATATTTTCGTTCGCTTCCTTCTGATCTTTACGTGTTACTTGTACCATACTTTCTGCATTATAACAGATGAGAGGCTATTTGCCAACTGAATTAATTTTTGTTTTCTCTATTTATAGAAACGCCGCCAATAATGTTGCCATCAGCGTCAGAGGTGATTGAGTAACGTACTGTACGATTATTATATGGATCATCCTGAACCGAAAATTCCGCAACGTATAAGCCATCCTCTTTTAAGGTTAGAGTTGCATCAGCCAAAGATGGGAAGACTTTCTGATCATAGGTGGTGGTTTTTGTTTGCACACCATCTTCAGTAACATATGCTTCAGCCGAACAGTGTACTAAGTCAAGAGCTACATTTCTGTCTAGCTCTCTCATCTGTTCTAATAAGGCGAGTCTTTCGTCAAATAGTGGATTTAACTTATCTCCCAGCCCCATACTACGAATTAGAGCCTTAGCCTGCTCATCCGAATGAAGGACACCACCAACATAACGCCCCAAAGTATTACCAATGTCATTATAGCTTTTCTTCAGCTTTATGTATTCTGCTTTGAGCTTCGCCAAACCCTGAGGATTACCGCCAGGAAATTCTTTAGCTAATATCTCACCTTGCGTAACTGTTTTTTGCTCGAGCTCCTCGGCAGCCCGGATAGCCAACTCCCCTAAAGTAGCCCTTACAGCATCCAAAGTTGATTTTTGCTCTGGACCGCGCTCATTCGCAGTCGAATAACCACCGGCATCCTTTTCATAATTTGCCATATTATCAAACCTCCTAAAATTGCATTTTATGCAAAATTATTATCACGGTCTGATAATACTCTCTCTCTGGATTTTGCAAGTTTAAGCAGAACTCACATGCAGCAACTGCCCCTCAACCGTCCGCACTCCCTGCCATTCGTTGATGGTTGGCTGAAACCACACTACTACTTCATCATCTGGCTCGCGAAAGAATTCCTCTGGCGCGTTGAACGCCAGCATCTGCAACACTTTACCGTTTTTATCACGCAGCGCTAATTTAACGTGCTGCCCATCCGCGCCCATCCGTCGCGCGCTCAGCACGCTTGCGGCAGTGATTTTCAATACCGGCTCGGGATTACCATTGCCAAATGGCTCCATTTTCGCCAGATTTGCCACCAAATCCTCGTCAACTTCCGAAAAATCATCAATTTCCACATCAGCCCGCGGCAACAAATATCGCTCTTGATTTGTTAATTGCAACGAATCATAAAACTCATTCACGCGACAACGAAAATTGCCAATTTTCTCAGTCTCCAGCGTCACGCCAGCCGCCGCCCTATGCCCGCCGCCTTTGATGATAATATCGTCCGCCGCCCGCACTGCATCTGCTGCCGAAAAATCACCAAAACTGCGCGCCGAACCCGTCGCTTCCTCGCCGCGCTCGCCAATGATAAACACCGGCTTTTTATATTTTTCCACCAATTTCGACGCCACGATGCCGATAACACCGTGATTCCAACCATCACTACTCACCACCAGCACACGGTCATTCGCCAGCTCCTCTGCTTGCACACACGCTTCCTCAAAAATCGCATCCTGAATACCGCGCCGCTTACCGTTCAATTCTTCCAACTTCTCGCTTGCCTCCAGCGCCGCCAATCCATCGTGCGCCACCAACATGTCCAACGCGTGCTGTGCCGTCTCCAGCCGACCCGCCGCATTCATTCGCGGACCCAAACCAAACCCCAAATGCCTAGCATTGACCTGCTCTGGTTCAATACCCGCCACCGCCATCAACGCTTTCAGTCCTGGCCGTTGTTGTTTTTTCAACACCTCCAAACCCCAATACACATTTGCCCTATTTTCATCAGCCAACGTCACAATGTCACAAACCGTCCCCAACGCCACCAAATCGAGCAGCCATTTTTCATATCCGTCAGGCAACCCATCCAGCTCAGTCTGCAACGCTTGCACCAACTTAAACGCCACGCCCGCACCGCACAAATCACGAAACGGATACGTATGTCCTGAAAACTTCGGATTCACCGCTGCCACACTCGGCGGCGGCGTCTCGGCCACGTTATGATGATCCGTCACCACCGTATCAATCCCCAGGCTAGCGGCATATGCAATCTCCGCATGGCACAAACTGCCGGTATCCACCGTTACGATCAAATCTGCACCCATATCGCGCACCTTATCCACCGCACCCATGGTCATACCATAACCCTCAACAAAACGGTTTGGAATGAAAGCGTCGACACCCTCAAACCCAAACTTACCAAACGCATCCAGCAGCAGCGCCGTGGCGCTCAACCCATCAATATCATAATCACCATAAATAACGATTTTTTCGTCCCGTTCTCGGGCCCGCTTCAACCGCGCCACCGCCTTCTCCATGTCCGGCAGCAAAAACGGATCATGCTTCACCGCCACATAATCTGGCTGCAAAAAAGCCTGGCGCGCTGCCCGCGTCGTCAGGCCTCGCGCTGTCAAAATCCGCTCAAATAATGCCATTAGTCTTTGTCGGCCATGCCGCGTTTTGATCGCGCTGAATATTGCTGCGACTTAATCACCATACTCTGTAATTCCTTAAAGATAGGGAATTGTTTATTTGTAAAATACGTTCGCGAGTTACCCTGTTTTTCACTCTGTAGAAATCCAACCTTCTCCAGCCGCTTCAACTCACGCTGGATATTGCCAGGATCTTCTTTAATCAATTTTGCTAAACCGCGAACATGTGTATGAAAATCAGGATACTTAGCGTATACTACTACGATTTTTCGCCGCACCCTAGATGTAATAAAAACGTCTAACATAACCTCCCTAACGCATCTTTCTTATTTCAAGTTTATCACAATTTTACAACACCCGCCAGCATTTTACCGCCAATTTAAAATAACCTGATTGATTTTTGCTATCGTCTCCTCTTTAGACGGCAATATATTATCCTCATAATAATGGTTTAATCCCATAAAATTCTCCTTCACATCCAAAATATGCATTTCATCAACCGTCATATGAAGTTTGTCTACTGCCGCCACCCCACAAAACGGCACCGCAATTATCAGTTTCTCAATTCGGACAGATTTTAAAAAACTCAGTGCCACATCCAAAACCGACAAATCATCACCAAATCCATCACTAGCTAAAATTACCACTCTGTCTTTTAACATATTTTTATCAATTATACCGCCGTCCCCCAGCAGCCGATTGATACGCTGATGTGCTTCACGCTTTTTTTCCTCCAAATAGCCATGGAATTCACTAGTATATTCATTGATCTCGCCGTCAGAAAATTGACTATTGTAAGTAAATTGTCCCGACTGCGACATAGCCCCAAAATTCAAATTTTCTCCAGGAATTTCGATACCCTCGCTCAGTAGCATCATCAGGACACAGTGAAGCTTTACAGCAATTTGTTCGCCAATCAGTACACCACCCTCGCCAATAGCCACCACTGCGCAGTTTTCATAACGGTATCTTCCCAGCACTTGATCCGCCAGAATTGCTCCAGCCTGCGAACGACTCTCAAAATACATATGCTTATTTTAGCATTTTTTCGCGATATAATATGGATTATGTATTACTATTTGGTTTCGCCAATAAAAATCGTTCGTAGCGACGCTAGTTCTTTTACCTATTCGTCCGAAGAACGATTGCCAACTGGTACAATTGTCGAAATAGAAATCGGCAAGGCCAAGAGTATAGGTGTCGTCCTACAAGAAGTCCGTTGTCCTGATTTCGAGGTTAAGGCAATTATTAAAATTATCGAAAAATATCCTCTACCAATTGAACTAGTTCAGACGGCTGCCTGGATGAGCAAATATTACGCAACCCATCAAGCAACCGTATGGCAGACTATTTTACCGAGCGGATTATCTAAAAAACGTCGCAACTTAAATTTATCTACCTCAGTTATTTCGCCACAAAAACGAATAAAAAATGTATTCACTACCGAACAGCAGACTGCCCTACAGACTATTGACAATCTACATTCCGGAACAGTACTTCTACACGGCGTTACTGGCTCAGGAAAAACCTTAGTTTATATTGAAGCGGTGGAGCGGGCTCTAAAAGAAGAATTGTCATCAATAATTTTAGTGCCAGAGATTGCCCTGACCTCACAATTAGTTGCAGAATTTTCTACACACTTCCCAAACGTTATTGTAACCCATTCTAAACAAACCGAAGCTCAACGCCACACTGCCTGGAGAAAGATTATTAGCTCTAACGATCCGGTAGTAGTAATTGGCCCACGCTCTGCACTTTTTATGCCCGTGCAGCAGCTTGGTCTGGTAGTAATTGATGAATGCCATGAACCTAGCTTTAAGCAGGAACAATCGCCCCGCTACTCGGCCTTACGTGTTGCCTCAGTTCTCGCCAACCAACATCGCGCTAAACTAATCTTGGGAAGCGCCACTCCTGCAGTTGCTGACTACTATATTGCCCAGCAATCAAAGATTCCCATCATTACCATGACGAAGCCAGCCCGTGCAGATACAATACGTCCCCGTATCAGCCTAGTGGATATGACTAATCGTAATAATTTTACTCAGCACCAATTTCTATCCGACCCATTTCTTAAATCCTTAAATACCGCACTATCGAAAGACAATCAGGCTCTTATTTTTCACAATCGACGAGGTACCGCATCAACTACATTGTGTCAGAGCTGCGGCTGGCAAGCTGGTTGCCCGCGCTGTTTTGTTCCACTGACTCTTCATGCCGATAAACATAAACTATCATGCCACATTTGCGGATTTTCAACTAAAGTACCTACTAGTTGCCCCGAATGTCACAACGCAGACATTGTTCATAAAGGTATCGGCACCAAGCGTATTGAGAACGAATTACAGAGGTTATTTCCGAATAAAAAAATTGCTCGATTTGACGGAGACACTGATATAAAATCCACAGTCGATGAGCGTTACGATGAATTAAAAAATGGCGATATAGATATTATCATCGGCACCCAAGTCATCGCCAAAGGCCTTGATTTGCCTCATCTCACAATGGTTGGAGTTGTTCAAGCTGATGCTGGATTATCCCTACCCGACTATTCATCACCCGAACGCACATTCCAACTACTAGCCCAAGTGGTTGGTCGAGTTGGTCGGTCAAGCACGCCAACAGAAGTTATTGTTCAATCATACCAACCAAATCATCCATCCATAACCAATGGTCTGTCGCAGAATTATAACGAATTTTACCAAAGAACCATCAGCCAGCGACAAAAAACCAATTTTCCGCCTTTTACCTACCTATTAAAATTAACCTGTGTTTATAAGACTGAAGAAGCTGCCATTAAAAATGCAAAGAATCTCGCCGAGTTATTAAAGTCTCATTCTGAAAAAATCGATATATTTGGGCCAACACCTGCTTTTTATGAACGCGTCCGCGACACATACCGCTGGCAAATTGTTGTAAAAAGCTCTCGACGCCAATACCTCCTTGAGCTTCTTACTTTGCTGCCACCAACCCATTGGCAATACGAGCTGGATCCTGTCAGTTTACTGTAATTTCTGGTATAATTATAGTGATGACAAGAGATGACATTATCACACTACCGAACTCACATCTTCGCCAAAAATCAGCAAAAATCCACGTCGTTACAGATGATGTTATAAAATTAGCCGATGATATGACCTCGGCGGCGCTTGATTGGGAAGATTCAAGGCCTCATGAAATCAGTGCTGCGCTTGCAGCAGTCCAAGTCGATAAACTGGAAAGAGTTGTAATTGTACGCGCGGACTTTGATAACAAATCGACTAGAAAATTCGTGACACTCATTAATCCAGAAATCGTAAAATACGAAGGTGAAGTTGTTGAGGATTTTGAGGGCTGCTTAAGCGTTAAAGGCGTTTACGGCAAAGTTCCCCGCCACAATAAGGTTCGAGTAAAAGCGATTTCTCTAGACGGAGAAGAAATACGCATTAAAGCGGAAGGCTTCTTGGCGCGGGTCTTACAACACGAGATTGATCACTGCAATGGAATGGTTTTTATTGACCATATTAAAGATAAAAAAGATGCTTTTTATACGCTCGACAAGAAAGGCGAGCTTCGTCCATTAGATTATGACAAAGACATTGCCAAAAATAGTATTCTTTGGGACTGAGAATTATAGCCTAATCACCCTAAAAGCGCTAGTAGAGAGTAACTTCAATGTTATTTGTGTCGTCACCAAACACGACACCAAACGCGGACGCGGACATAAACTTGTTGAGCCGCCAGTTAAAACATTTGCTAAATCTCATAATATCCCTGTTTTGCAGCCGAATAAAGTCGGCGAAATTACCGAATATATAAAGCAAGTCCAACCAGTTACAGGTATATTAGTGGCCTACGGAAAAATTATTCCTCAATCAGTCATTAACTTGTTTACCCCTGGGATCATTAATGTCCACCCTTCTTTATTGCCAAAATACCGAGGTCCATCACCAATTGAGTCGGCTATTGCTAACCAAGATGCTGAAACAGGCGTGTCAATTATGCAACTTGATGACAAAATGGATGCTGGTCCGATATACGCACAAACTCAGCAGACCCTGACTGGAAAAGAAACAAAACCTGAATTATATAACCAACTATTCCATGACGGATCGGCCCTGCTGACAAAAATCCTACCAGACATCGTCGACGGCAGCCTGCAAACAACCCAACAAGATCATTCTGCTGCCACATATTGCCAATTACTGCATAAAGACGCCTCGTGGATCGACCCAAAAACAATGACTGCCGCCGAGGCTGATGCTCATGTTAGAGCTTACCTGGGATTCCCGCGCAGCCGGCTTAAAATTAATAACGTAGAACTCATAATCACCAAAGCACACACTGGCACTAGTCCGCTTTCACCACTTGATGTGCAATGCGCTGACGGCAATTGGCTTGTTATTGACGAACTTATCTCCCCAACCAGCGGCAAAAAAATGACCACAGAAGCATTTCTCTGCGGTCATCAAGTCCAAATTCACTGACTAAGCAGCCAAATCAAAGTCGCTTTGAGCCTGCTGCGGCACTGAAGGTGCACTCATGCCACCTAAAATAGCATCGCGGTTGGCAATAATTTCCTTCTTCAGCTCGTTCATCACCGCTGCCACGACATCACGATAATCCGGACGATTCACCTCCAGCCACTTCGTAGCCGCAAATTCATCTCTTAGGCGAGTATCGTCAGCTGCCGCACCTGAAGCCTGCAATAACCTCTGGAACATAGGCTCTTGTTGGTAATTAGGCGCATATTTTGCTAAAAATCCTTCCACAACACCCGGAGTCTTATCTATAATATTTGCAAACTCATCCAACTGAGCCTCACTCATACCTTGGCTAAGCCGCTCACCCACCCTTAGTTCCAACTCGCTATAAATATGCTGCAAAAACGGCTTGCGCTGTTCTTCTGGCAACTGATCCAGCCCTAGTTCTTTCAAAAACTTTTCGTCTAACTGAAACATTACTCCTCCTTATCTATACTATATATTATACCAACCACCGCACCAAATTGCCACCAGTCTTTGTTACGATGATAAACGTCCTTTTAGCTCCTGAATATAGTCCTCTGACAAAGCACGCACCATTTCATAAATATCAGTAACCCGATTGCTCAACCAAGTCAGTATATCACTCCTGTCGGCCCCCTCAGACTCCATTTTTTCCAAAACAGCAACCTCCTCTTCATTCAATAATTCGTTTAGTATATTCATCAACCTAGCATCAACAGCTACTCGAAAATTGTTTAAAACCGCCATCTTTAGGTTACCATCAGCATCTTCAATACCTAACCCTTTCAAAATTTCTTCATCAGTCATTTTATATATTCCAATCCTGTTTTTATTTTAATATTAGTTATCGGGCTATCCAATTCATAATAAACTCAGCTACTTCTGGTCTCAATGAGGCATAACCGGGGGAGGATATACCAATGTCGTACGGACCAGGACCCATTTGATATGTACCGACACCATCCAAATAGCTCCCAAATCTATCTACCAGGTCCACATGCAATCTCCACGCCTGCTCCGGAGTAAGTTCCTTACCGTTTAGCTGCGCAAATTCTTGTAACTCATTAGTTAGTCCATTGCCAGGCTCGACGGTAAACTCACTACCTTGTATCGGCGAGGTTGGCGAAGACGGGCCTTCTGGTGGATATGAGTCCTTTGAAAAACTATTATTGTCGGTACTTGCTAAATTACTTCCTCTTGATGAGCTGGTGAACCAGCTATCAATGCTATCAACAATAATTCCGCCCATTTCTGCGCCAAGCGTGCCTAGAGCAACTAGTGTTCTATAACGATTACGGTTTTTCTTCATTGCCTCATTAGCATTTCTCTCTGCTGACCCAGAGATTATACTCACAGCCTTATCAATCGACAGGCTGCCTTCATCTACTTCCCGATGTAAAATATCAGAATTACTTTCTTGAGCCCTATCAGATTCTTGCTCTGCAATCGTTTTTGTACGACTCTTATCAATGAACGAGTTCGCTTGGCGATCTGTAACGTGCTTGGCAACGCCAAACCCAGCAAGACCACCAGAAAGCGGTGTTAGCATGGCTGTTCCGACGCCCAGAAGCAGCCCACCAGTCGCGATTGTTGCGCCAGCTACAATACCAGCACCAATAACAACAGCTCCCTTTTTGATAGTTCCCACTATACCGCCCTGACGCATCCACCAGCTACTAAATCTTGTTGCTTTTTTACTACCGCTCTGACGACTCTTACAAATAGCACTCTCCAACAAAGCATCTTCATTAATAAGAAGCATAAGATGCCTAGCTCGTACGTTATCTGGGTTATCTGAAGATTTTTCTGGATCGATATTAGCGATATCATCCCCTGAAGCATACTCAATATAAGTTTTTAATGCATCCTCATAGTCAGCCCTGAGATCATCTACACTATCCTCGCGTCTGGCATCATCTATTTTTCTGTTAATAGTATCAGCCACTGTTCGCAAAAATGGTATTTTTTTTAATATACCAGACATCCTAGTGTCTGACTTGAGAAACCTGCCAAAGAACCTTCTATGATCTGCAGCTATTCTATCCGCATAATTGCTCCTACGTTCTTCTACAATACCCTCAAGCTTATCCATAAGCTGTTGAATTTTTTCTATAGGATCAAGGTCTTTATCTTCTGAGTCTATCTCCTCTGAGTTAGAGTTACTATCACTAATATCACCTTGAGAATCCTCAAAACTAAAAGGGATGAACGACGGCTTATCATTACCTAGCTTCTCTGAATCGGAGGAGGGGCTATAATAAAAAGAGTTTTTAAACTTGCGGTTACTTGCCATCCACTCCCGAATTTGTTCATCTCTGTCAGAACTCGTGGGCCGACCGAAAGATTCTTTTGTTCCCGCCGTCATTTTACCTTCTTTTTGTATTAAATAACATACCTCAACAATAGCATAAAACCCTTAATAAGTCAATGCTTATCCCAGCGTTTTCTTCACCAATTCCCGCGTGAAGAATTCCAGTTTGTCGCCAATTTCCAGAGTAATCTTTTTCTTCGTTTTCAGGCTCAAACCGCACATTTCGCCCTCAAAGACTTCCTTAGCTTCCTGCTGTTGGCGCTGCACTGATGATACTTCCACCTCGGCAATTTGCTCCTTACCGCGTTTTACTCGCGCCAGCAGTCCTTTCGCCACCTTGCCACGTTTTACTTCGCCGCCAGCGATTATTTCCTCGCGCATAGTCCTAAACACGCCTTTTACTTCCAATTCGCCAATTTCCGTCTCGACAACCTCTGGCGCCAGCAGCGCTTCCATCGAATCTTTCGCATCGTCCAATAGCTCGTAAATCACCTTAAAAATCCGCACTTCCACGTGTTCGCGCGCCGCCAATCGCTTAACTGCCGGCGGAAGATCGACATTAAACCCGTAAATTACTGTGTTCTCGCCTACCGCCAAATGAATGTCATTCTCAGAAATATTACCCACACCCGTACCGACGACATGCAGTTCAACTTCGCCGCCCGTATCAATCAGCTTCAAGCTATCCACCACCGACGTCACCGAACCCTGGACATCAGCCTTAATAATCACATTAAAATCCTCAGCGTCAAGCTTCTGATTTATCATTTTTAGGATATCCGCGCCGGTAATATTAGTAGTAGCAGCCATCTTTTCCTGATCAATTTTCGCTTTCTGCGCCAAGTTGCGCGCCTCTTTCTCGCTCTTAGCAATCCCAAATCCATCGCCAAACTGCGGCAATTCTTTAAATCCAGTCACGTTGACTGGCGTACTCGGACCAGCATCTTTAACCGTCTTACCACGGAAGTCCTGAAGCGTCCTAACTCGTCCGTAAGCCGTTCCAGCAACCAAATAATGCCCCGGCCGCAAATGCCCGTTTTCCACCAGCAACCCGACCACCGCGCCGCGCCCAGTTTCCATATGCGCCTCAATCACCAAGCCTTCGGCCGGCACATCTTCATCCGCCCGCAAATCTTCCATGTCTGCCACCAGTAGCACCATATCCAGCAACTTATCCAAATTCTGACCAGTCTTGGCACTGACTTCCACCATCACCGTATCGCCGCCCCACTCCTCAGGATTGAGGCCGTGTTCAGACGCCAGCTGTGTTTTTACTAGCTGCGGATTAGCAGTATCTTTATCAATTTTATTGATCGCCACCACGATTTTCGCATTAGCCGAACGCGCAAATCTAATCGCCTCGACTGTCTGCGGCTTGACGCCGTCATCCGCCGCTACTACGATGATCACCACATCAGTTAGTATCGCGCCGTGTTGCCGCAACGCCGCAAACGCCTCGTGCCCCGGTGTATCCAATAGCGTAATCATCCGCCCGTTGCGCTGCGCTTGATAGGCGCTAATATGCTGCGTTATTCCGCCAGCCTCGCCTTCGACCGTCTTTTTATCTAAAATTGCGTCTAGTAAACTCGTCTTACCGTGATCAACATGCCCCATCACCGCCACAATTGGCGGGCGCGGCACTGCCTTATCTGATAGTTTTCGTGCATGATGATGGATATCTGCAGCAGCCGCCTTGCGCTTCAGCTGCACATCCAACCCCAATTCCTCGACAATAATCTGCGCCGTCTCAAAGTCCAGCCGCTGATTAATCGTCGCCGCAATTCCGTTCTTAAACAACTCGCCAATCAGCGTAGTTACCGACAATCCCAGAGTTTCAGCCAATTCGCCAACCGTTACCGAATCCGCAATATTGACGATTTTTTCTGCCATAGTAAGCTCCTCTCACCTCTGGGCGTAGCTACGCTTCAGGGGATTTGTATTATTTTTTCTTTGACTTGCCAAGCGAAAGAGAAATCTTGCGGTTTTCTTTATCAATATCCAAAACCGTAAATTCTTTACGCTCATTCAAGGTGAATACTTTTTCAGGATCCGTCCCGTCGCCGCCAAGCTCTGACACGTGAACCAGCGCCTCAACTGCCGGGCTTAGCTGTACAAACGCACCAAACGGCGTAATGCGAGTTACTGTTCCCTCAACCTTCTCACCAGGCTTGAACTGCTCGACTTCATCCAACCAAGGGTCTTTAGTCAATTGCTTCATGCTCAAGCTCAGCCGCTCCTTATCAATCGCGATAATCTTCGCCTCAACCGTTTGGCCGACCTTAACATAGTCAGCTGGATTGTTAACACGTTCCCAGCTGATTTCTGAGATGTGAATTAACCCTTCAATTCCTTCAACATTAACGAATACACCAAAGTCGACAACGCCAGTTACGATACCCTTCACCGTATCACCAATCGACAACTTCTGGAAGCGCTCTGCCAGACCCTCTTTAACTGCCTCTTTCTCGGAGAAAATCAGCTTATTAGCCTTACGATCAGCGTCCAAAATCCGTGCCTTAATTTCCTTATTTACCAGACCATTCAATCGCTGTAAAATCTCATCTTTATCGCTAGAGCCAACACGTGGATAATGCTCAGCTGACAATTGCGACACAGGCAAGAAGCCACGAATTCCTTCATATTCAACCAATAATCCACCGCGGTTTGCATCGTATGGCAAAACCGTAATAATTTCACCAGATTCCAGTTTAGCTGCTATCTCGTCCCAACCGCGATCCTTAGCTGCCTTGCGTAATGATAATAATGAATAGCCATCTTCCAGCTCAGAGTCAATAACACTCGCAATCACCGAATCGCCAACTTTATAATTCTGGGAAAAACTGACTTCGCGACGCGGTACCAAACCAACGCCCAAAGGCCCCAAATCGATTAAAATCTCGTGTTTCTTAATTGATAAAATAGTGCCACTAACCGTCTCACCGACTGTGATTTGTTTTACACCATCGCCCGCTTGTGCCAGCAGGTCATCCATTGTAATTTTGGCATTTGCCATAAGTCTTCTAAAGACCCCTTCCTTAAAATTGATATTATTTCTCGGAGAAACTCATAAAAATATCTCCACAGATTATGGCAATTATATCACAATAGACGGAGGCAAGTCAAAACTACACCAGATAGCGAGATTTCTGGTAGGCGACTGTCAAAAACGCTAAAATACCAACACCAAGAGCTGAAAACACCAAACTCTCTGGACCAGTTTTTGGCAGTCCTTTATCTGTTTGAGTCGATTGCTGAGAGGAATTATTAGATGAAGAACTCTCTGGCTTCACATCTTCAGTTTTAACCTCCGAACGCGCCTCTCCTCTACCACTTTGTTGATCATTAGGTTTTTGCTTGGTCGACTCTGAAGCCTTGATACTCTGGCCATTCTTAGGTCCATTATCTTTTTTCTCTTCCGATACGACCAAGTCACTCGAAATTGGTGATGTATTTTGCGATAAAGCAGACTGCCTGACACCATATAACACTGCCAAAGACGTAACCACTAAAATAGCACCCACTACTACAAAAACCCCAATAGACCCAGCTTGATTTGCTCGTTTCATAATTATATCTCCACTCAAATTTCCCTTATTATACCATAATAAACTCTCTCGAGTAAAGTTGATGTTATAATAGCTGTATGATTATTGCGGTTGACACAGGCGGCACAAAAACACTAGTAGCCAGCTTTAATGAGAACAATACACCAAAACAGGTCATTAAATTCCCCACTCCCAAAAGTGTAGACCAGTATATCCAACGCGTGACTGATCAAATTCACCTCATTACTAATAATCAACCAATCGACGTCATATCCATAGCCCTGCCTGGGGTTATTAATGAGGGTGTAGCTGTTTGGTGTCAAAATCTGGGCTGGAAAAATCAACCTATTCACCAACTTTTTTCCCGAAAATTTCCCAATGCAAAGATAATTATTGCTAATGATGCCAACATGGCTGGGCTTGCAAGCATGCACCGACTGCCAACAATTCCTCGTTGTGGTCTATATATAACACTTGGAACTGGAGTTGGCACATCGCTTATCCTTAATGGTAGCCTAGACAAATCACTCAATGACTGCGAAGGTGGACACATGATGTTGCACTATAATGGCAAAACCACAACCTGGGAGGAAATTGCTGCAGGAAGAATTTTACGAGAACTTTTTGGTGAACTATCGGAAGAAACATCCTCCGAGATCTGGGAGAATATAGCCGACAGAATAAAAACTGGGCTTCAACCGCTTATCGCCTTTACTCAGCCAGATGTTGTTGTTATTGGCGGCAGTATCGGTTCATTCGTGCCTTATTTTTCTAATATTTTAAGCGGTCTTCTAGCAGAGAGTCTACCAGCCGCCATATCTGTTCCAAAGATTATGAGCGCCCCTAGTCCAGAAGAAATCGTATTATACGGATGCTACGACAATGCCATTAGTAAACTTAAACAAAATTAAACGCGATTTTCCAAATTTTCACTTCCAGGAAGGACCAGATTTTACTTGGAATCCTGAATTGACAACGGTTTCTTACGAGAGATTATCTTCGCAACAAGATTTTGCACAGCTTTTACATGAAATTGCCCATGCTAAACTTGGTCATAAAAATTATCAATACGATATCCAACTCATAGAAATGGAGCGAGCCGCCTGGGAATATGCAGTTAATGAATTAGCACCAAAATATCACCTAAATCTCAGTATGGACGATCCGGTCGTCCAAGATTTCTTAGACAGTTATCGAGAATGGCTACATAGACGCAGTATCTGTCCACAATGCAGCGCCGTAGGCCTACAAAGAGCCTCTACAGAGTATCATTGTCTCAACTGCCACACAAAATGGCGCGTCAATCAAGCAAAGTCCTGTCAGCTTAAACGCTACCAAATAAAATAAGCCCCGAGCAGAGGCTTATTTTTAAAGAGAATGGAGCGGTCTTATTCTGCAACTGTCTGTGTGGTCTTCTTAGTGCGGCGTGAAATGCGTCCACCCTTAGCACCAGCAATACGAGCTAAAGCTGGATTTGCTGCAAACCCACCAGTCCGACCATTTTTACCGCCTTTACGTCCAATTTTTGCATAAAAATTTGGATCACGAGCTAAGTTTTTTTGAGCAGCCTTTAAGCCGCCAGCCTTTGTCCCTGCCATGGAAAAGTTTTCCTCCGTTTTTAAAAAAGATTTCCACATAAATATTTATGGAAACCCTCACCTTTATATATCACACATGATATGTGTTATAGTTATATACTAGCATATTGCTAATACTTTGTCAATATTTACATAGGCGGTTTTTATTGTGAATAAAATATTGCGCTCTGCTATAACATTAGTTATACTAATAAGGTCAGTCATTGACGGCACCTGTTGGAGCTTCAGGCATTATGAGTTCCACCACTTAAAAACCACCCTTTCTGCGAGATGGGTGGTTTTTTTGATTACACAAGGAATTTCACTGATACTTAGACGTGTCTAACAAAAAACAGCACTCAAGCAAAAAGAGCTGGGCAAGATAAGAGACCTATCAATGCACCGCCAACAGCTGCGCTGCCGGCCCAGCACCAGCTGTCATTGCTACAAATTGCTCCCTCGTCCAATATAATTGTCCTGAGATTGGGTCATTAACATAAAACCCGAGCGGATCGTGCGGCTCACCACGAACCCCAACAATTAGACGCACATGCATCGGTATCGGCCCGCTCACCGTTCGGCCTGATGGTGTTTTCCAGCTATCAATTTTTGCACCAATCCGCCATACACCCCACGCAATGACCGGGCTACCATTGTGAATCTGCTGCGCCACGAAATTGGCATTAGCCCCATACGCTACCGACGTTCCGCGACCATACTGACCAGCCGCCCGCGCCACAGGGCCAGCATATACACCCCAGCCTGTGCCCGCACCTTGATCGCCATTGACATCACCCACAAACTGTACGTTCGGATCATCCCATTCATTTGTCACCTTGTCTCGCGGTCGCGGATGATACCCAAAGCGCTGCAGAATATTCCAATCATTATCATGTACACCACGATATGCCAAGGCCATACGCAGCGAGGCCGCTTCGCAGCTTTGGGCGTACGCCTGACGATAGAATGGTACGTTATTGAGTTTGACAACACGTGAATTAGTTGTGAACGATGTCGCAATTCGCTCTACACTCGGCAGTCCAAATACTGGCTGCACGCCCGGCTCTACCCAAACCTGAACTTGCCGCTGAAAGCCCATATTAACCACTCGGACAACCATCGTATTGCTACGCCAGGAAATACTCTGAACCGTACCAGATGAAGCCCTGAGGCGATCCTGGGCACTCTTGTGGTCAACTGCCTGATCAAAGGTTATCCATACATCCTGCGCCGCTTGATCAACAGTGGTTCGCCACGGGGACGCCCCCACACCACGCACATGCCCATTAGTGGTAAATGTCTTTTTTACTTCCTCGACGAGAACACCTCCACGAGCTGTCCGTAGGCCTTTAGGAATGGTGTATGTGTATGTCTTGCCCGGCTCCAATTTATCTGCCTTGAATATATACTCAGTATTACTCCGCCACGAACCATTACCAGCCGTGTCAACCGCTATATTTGGCCGATTCTTCGCATCAATTGCCTCCTGAAATATCAACTTCAATTCGTCTGATGGCGTTACTGAATGCTCTTTAATCGGTGACCCAATCGCCGGTAGTGGCGCACTCTTCACCGTAAAACGTTTTAGCTCTTCCTTCTGGGCTTTATCGTATAATTTGAAGGTGTACTGTGTATCAGGTGCTAATAGGCCAGCATATTTCCACGAAAATGTTTGATCATCAGACGACTCACGCTTCAACCCAAGCGCTGGCTCAGTCGTCAATTCTAGATCGCGCAGTTTACTCGCCCGTGAGCCTAAACGCACCGTCAACGCCTGATCCATCGCGATCACTTCTTTGCCGTCCAGCGATGTCGTGTCCACTCGTGGTGCTTTTTGCGTCTTGAACGATACATCATGGATTGTCGCATTACCAAACAGCGAACGTCTCGCCCCCAGGAACGCCACGGTGTAATTTGTATCAGCTGCCAGTGGCTGGTCGGGCGTAAACTCTATCTCAAAAACGCCGAACAACTGTCGCTTTTCGCGCCACGTACCACGCACTTCTGGTGTAATCTTCGGTTTTACTTCGCCCAGTTGCTGACTAAACTTTAGGCGAACTGGACAGTCGACTTCCTGCGGGGCTTCATCGGACACACGCTCGACACTGACATTGCCACGTGTTGTAATAACAAATAACGCCCCAACTACTATCACCGCCAATGCAACGATACCGCTACCAATAATAACCCACGATTTTGGCCGCCTTAACCAAGACGTGCATATCGCCACAAACCCGCTATGCTTCGGCTTAAGACGCTCTAGTTTCTCTGTTTGTTTCTTATCCATTTCTCATCATTGTATCATACTTATACTACTCGCAAACGCCTCCGGCAAAAACGAAAAAAGACTTCCTATTCGGAAGTCTTTTTTATAATTCGGCACCGTGCTAGTTTCCCACTTTCGCAGTATAATCGCCGCTGGGGAGCTTAACTTCTGTGTTCGGAATGAGAACAGGTGTTTCCTCCTCGCCATGGGCACCGAAGGAGGGGGTTTAAAGCGCTTGGTTCCACATATACTCGCGTGGTGGGCCAAACCCCTTTCTTCGATGTCCAGTTTACTGCACGGAATTGAATTGTTAATTGACTGGCACTTACTGAAAAGCACCAATTACTAGTCAAGTCTACCTTATCCGCGAGCGTTATGCAAGCATAAACGCTAGCAGACAAGGACATAAAAAGGCAATGGGACTATTAGTACGCTTTAGCTCCATGCATTGCTGCACTTCCACCTTGCGCCTATCAAACAGATAGTCTTTCTGTGTCCTCATAGGGAAACCTTATCTTGAGGTTAGTTTCGCGCTTAATATGCTTTCAGCGCTTATCTAGTCCGCACATAGCTACTCGACAATGCGGCAGGTGGCCACAATCGATACACCAGAGGTGCGTCCGCCCCGGTCCTCTCGTACTAGGGGTAGATCCTCTCAAGTTTCCTATCGTCCATACCGGATATAAACCGAACTGTCTCACGACGTTC
>CAURDO010000004.1:0-108193 GCA_963524145.1 uncultured Candidatus Saccharibacteria bacterium | reverse complement strand
ATGCATTTTTCAATGGACCAAAATTGGATCCGATGATAGCGGCTTTTGCAATGTCATTTAGTTCAGTATCTGTTTTGGGTAATGCTTTAAGATTGAAATTTTTTAAAGTTAAATAGAATTTTAAAAAATAGGTTGAAGTTTACAATATTATAATTTATAAATAGCAATTTACAAACTTGTAGAAATGATATAAAAAACTTAAAAAGTCTATTCTAAGAAATGTTGTGAGATAATACATATAGCACACAAATTTATGAAAATACCTCTTGTCAAACCACGCTGAGTGCTGTATAATTGACAACTGTAACTTATGGCGAGTCAAAAGGAAGTCATCAAAATGATCGGTAAGGTAGTGGAAGCACTGCCTAATACTCAATTTAAGGTGGAACTGGAGAATGGCCATAGTATCATTGCGCACATTTCAGGGCGAATGCGCAAGCACTATATTCGCTTGGTGCCTGGTGATAAGGTCGAAGTTGAGATGACCCCTTACGATCTGACAAAGGGACGAATCAGCTTCCGCCTACGCGACGACCGACCTCAACAGAGCCGGTAGTCAAATATTAACGTTAATCTCGGGTTTACTCGGGAAGGGAGATTTAAGCACTTTATGAAAGTTCGTGCAAGTGTTAGAAAAATCAGTCCCGATGACGTACTCGTGCGCCGCGTTGGCCGTAAAAAGGGCAAGCGTATCGCCAGACTGCGCGTCATCAACAAGAAAAAACCTAAGAACAAGCAAAGGCAGGGTTAAGCATGGCTCGAATTGCTGGGGTAGTTATCCCAACAGAGAAGCAGGTGCAAATCGCGCTCACCTATATTTATGGGATTGGGCCAAAGCATGCTTCGAGCATCCTTGCGGCGGCTAAGATTGAGCCGACCACTCGGGTGAAAGATCTCACCGAGGCTGAAGAAAACAAGATTCGCGAAATTATCGACAGCGAATACACCGTCGAAGGTGATCTCCAGCGCTTGGTAACTAACAACATTAAGCGCTTGAAGGATATCAACGCCTATCGCGGTCTTCGTCACAAAGCAGGACTGCCGACACGCGGACAGCGGACTCGTACGAATGCACGAACTCGCAAGGGTCGCGCCATCGCCGTGGGCGGTACACAACCAAAAGCAGCAAGTAAGACCTAAAGAAAGGACTAAGAAATGGCAGACGCAAAATCTACCAAGAAGAAGCAGCGCCGATCAGTCCCAGCTGGTCAGCTGCATATTCAAGCAACATTTAACAATACCATCGTTACCTTTTCTGACAAGAAGGGTAATGTGTTGACCGCTTCATCAGCCGGTGCATGCGGCTTCCGCGGCAGCAAAAAAGGCACCGCCTATGCTTCACAGGTTGCTGCTGAAAAAGCTGCTGAAGCTGCGAAAACTCAGTATGGTTTGAAATCAGTTGACGTTTTCGTCAAAGGTGTCGGTTTGGGCCGTGACGCCGCTATTCGTGCGGTTGGCGCGTTCGACATCTCAGTAGAAAGCATTAAGGACGTAACTGGCGTGCCTCACGGCGGTGTTCGTCCACGAAAGGCACGGAGGGCATAATTATGGCACGAGATAATTCACCGATTGTCAAGCAAAGCCGCCGCGAAGGTTATGCGCTTCATCCAAAAGCACATAAAGTTTTGGCACGAAAATCTGGCATTCCAGGCCAGCACGCACACGGCCGCCAAAGTAAGCCAAGTCTGTACGCTACACAGCTGCGCGAAAAGCAAAAAGTTCGCCGCCTGTACGGTTTGGTTGAAAAGCAATTTGCTCGGCTGATGAACGAGGCAACCCGCGCCCAAGAAGGTTTGGCAGGCGAGAACCTATTGAAACTATTGGAGCGCCGCCTAGATAACGTCGTGTACCGTTCTGGATTCGCCGTATCGCGCCGCGCTGCTCGCCAGCTCGTCAGCCACGGCCACTTTGAGCTAAACGGCCGCCGCGTCGATATCCCATCGATTCGCGTTAAGGCCGGTGACGTCATCACCGTTCGCCCAAAAAGCACCAAATCTGAATACTTCACGCACATCGACGACGTGATCAATAATTCAATCCAAGGCCCGCTGAGCTGGCTGAAAAGCGATAGTAAGAAGCTGAAGATTGAAGTGACTGGACTGCCAAAGCGCGAGGAAGCAGAAGCTGACATCAACGAGCAATTAATTGTTGAGTATTACTCACGATAAAAGAAGGGTTAGGGAAGAATTATGGCAAAAGCAATTTACAATCCAGCACTCGCGAGCGTTGATGATATTTCCGCGACCAGTGCTACTTTTCTAATCGAACCGCTTCACCCAGGCTACGGTAATACTCTTGGCAACTCACTACGCCGCGTTCTGCTATCAAGTGTTCGTGGTGGTGCGATTATCGCTTTCAAAATTGAGGGCGCAACCCACGAGTTTACGACCGTTGAGGGCGTTAAGGAAGATGTCGTTGACATCATGCTGAACCTGAAAAACGTTCACTTGCGCGTGTTTACCGATGAGCCAGTTGAGTTACGCTTGGAGAAATCTGGCGCCGGTGAAGTAACTGCTGCAGACATCCAGACAAACGCTGACGTTGAAATCGTTAACCCAGAGCAAGTAATTGCTACGATTGACGATCCAAACAAACATTTGGTGATGGACTTGGTAGCAGAGGCGGGCTGCGGCTATCAAACAATTGAAGAGTCAAGCGAGAACCGTTTGCACAGCGACATGATTGCTATCGATGCAATGTATTCGCCGGTGCTGCGCGTCCGCTATAAAGTTGACTCAACCCGCGTTGGTCAGGAGACAAACTTGGACAAATTAGCTATTACTGTTGAGACCAACGGCGCAATTACTCCGCGCGAAGCATTTGAGGAAGCAGCGGCAATCCTGGTTAACCAATACACGGCTTTGGCGGGTAATACTATGGTAACTGGCGCGCCAGCGCTTGGCACAACCAAGGATGATGAAGAGTCAGAGTTGGCTATGCCGATTGAAGAATTAAACCTAAGCGCCCGCACAACGAACGCGCTGATTAACAATGAAATCCGCACGATTCGCGACCTGGTGACTTTGACCGAGCAAGATTTGCGAGAATTGAAAGGCTTTGGTTCAAAGGCGCTGGATGAAGTACGCGACAAGATGGCGGAGTTGGAGTTTTAACTATGCATAGACACGGATATCAAGGGCGCAAGTTCGGCCGTGAGCGTGATCAACGGCGAGCCTTACTCAAAGGTCTGGCAACCAGCCTGGTCGAGCATGGCAAAATCGAGACCACTTTGCCGAAAGCCAAAGAGCTGAAGCGCCACATTGAAAAAATCATCACCAAGGCGAAGAAGGGCGATTTGGCAAGCCGCCGCCAGGTGATCGCAGCACTCAGCACCCGCGCTGCTGCTTACAAGCTCGTTGATGAAATTGCCCCACAACTCGGCGGCCGCACCAGCGGACACGTTCGTGTTGAACGCACCCGCCTACGTGTTGGCGACGGCGCGCAAATGGCAATCATCGAGTTTGTCGACGACATCAAACCAATGCCAAAGAAGGAGAAATAAGATGAAGACTTATTCACAAAAACCATCTGAAGTTTCTCGCCGCTGGGTATTGTTTGACGCGAGCGAATTGCCGCTGGGACGCTTGGCAACTGAAATTGCTAAATACCTGACTGGTAAATACAAGCCAACCTACACGCCGCATGTTGATGGTGGCGACTATGTGGTGGTTATCAACGCCGCAAACACCGTCGTTACTGGCTACAAGGAAACTGACAAGTACTACTACCGTCACAGTGGTTTCCCAGGCGGCATCAAAGAAACGCAGTTCAAAGAAATGCGCGAACGCCACCCAGAACGAATTATTGAAGAAGCTGTTAAAGGTATGCTGCCAAAGAATAAATTGCAAGCAGAGCGCCTCAAGCGCCTACGCGTATTTGCCGGCAGCGAGCATGCTCACACAGCACAAACCCCAGAGAAAGTTGAGGTAAAGTAATATGGCTACTGATACCTATTTCTACGGCTTGGGACGACGCAAAAGCGCCTCGGCAAGTGTTCGCTTGCTTCCTGGCAAGGGTACCATCACCATCAACGGCAAAGCAGCCGCTGAGTACTTGGATGGCAACAAAACCTTGCTAGCCGAAGTAACCGACCCACTAGCTGTCGTCAGCAAGCAAAAGGAATACGACGTTACCATCTTGGTCAAAGGTGGTGGTCTCGCTGGTCAAGTTGACGCCATCAAGCTTGGCATCGCCAAAGCATTGACGGCTGCTCACGCTGACCTACGCCCAGTTTTGAAGAAGGCTGAGCTACTCAAGCGTGACCCACGCGAGAAAGAGCGCAAGAAGTACGGTCTGCGTTCTGCCCGCAAGCGCGAACAATTCTCCAAGCGTTAAAACGGAGGAGAAACCAACTATCAAAAATACTCCGTCTCATGTGCAGGCGGAGTATTTTCATAGTATACTAAGACTATGCTCGACCGACTTATCCACCGCTGGCTGCGCGTCCCGCACACCCTGAATGTGCATTATTTTTGTCGCCCAGATAACCCAAAGTCTACGATTCTACTTATCCATGGTCTGGGTACATCGTGGCGTACCTGGAGGCCGCTAGATCCATATTTACCCAAAGATACGCAAGTTATCGCCATCGACATGCTAGGATTCGGCAACTCACCAAAGCCCGACTGGAAATCTTACAATGTCCAAGATCAAGCCACCAGCATCGCCGCCACCCTGCGCCGCGAATCAATCACTCGCCTGGACATCGTCATTGGCCATTCTATGGGTTCGTTGGCAGCCGTAGAACTCGCTAAAAAATATCCAAAATTAGCTCAGTCGCTAATCCTATGCAGCCCGCCAATATACCAACCTAAAGCTAACGAGAAAATCCATCATCCAGAAAAAATATTACGCGCCCTATATAGCCTTATCAACAAGCACCCAAGGAGTTCAAAGCGCCTACTGCAATTCGCCGACCGACATAATATATGGCCCGACGCGGGATTTAAGGCCGATAAAATTACCGCCAAATCGTTCCTGACCGCTCTAAACGCCGCAATTATCAATCAAACCACGATGGCCGATATATCACAATTGCAACTCCCAATCACCATTCTGTCTGGCAAACTCGACCCACTGATCGTCGAAAGGAATTTGAAGAAACTAGCCAAAGAACATAAGAATATCACCCATCGCTCGATGACCATGCAAGGGCACGAAATAACGGATAAATACGCTGAGCGTTTGTCTGGTATTATAAAACAGCATCTGACAGGAGAGCTTCCGCTGAAGCCCGTACGTCGCATAAAAAGATTGAGGAAATAATCCATGATTGAAATCGAAGCCAAATTCAAATTATCTAACAATACGACTCGTGACAAGCTCATCGCTATCCTAGAAAGTCAGTTTGTCGCGCCCATCTCAATCAAACATCAAATCGATACGGTTTTTCTGTTGTCTGAACAGGTTGACGCACCAATTATTCCAGGCTCCAAGATTATGCGAGTACGTGACGTGCTTGACCCAGAAACTGGTGAGTTGCAGCGGAGCTTGATGACGCTAAAAATCGAAAGGCAGGCGAAATTAGTGTCCGATGAATATGAGTTTGCAGTTGACAATGGCAATATGGCACGCCAAATGCTCACAGCGCTGGGCTGGCAAGAAGTTGTCACAGTTGATAAAGTCCGCCATGAATCGAAAACTGAGGATTATACGATTTGCATCGATGAAGTTGCTGGGCTGGGGTTGTTTATTGAATTGGAGGTCTTGGCTGAGGACGACGCAAATACCGACAATATTCAGCAACAGATGTATAGTTTCCTGAAAAACCTAAACATTGATGGCGAATTATGGAAGACCCCTTATGATACGAGCATCAGAAATCTGCGAAAGGGCGTTAGTTAACGTATACTTATCAATATGAAGCACAGGAATAGTCTAATTTATTTTGTAACTTCCAATCACAAAAAGTTCGCCAGCCTCCAGAAACTTCTTCAACCGCTTGATATTGATCTGCAGCAGCTAGACCATGATTTTGACGAGGGGCGGGGGCTGGATATTCAAACGATCGCCAAAAGCAAACTAGCGCAAGCTAAAAAAGCTTTTCCAAACAAGCGCCTGATCGTTGATGATCGCGGTTTTTTCATCCCAGCATTGAAAGGCTTTCCCGGGCCGTTCGTGAAATTGCTGCTGGATAGTTTTAGTTATCCTGGCATTATCAAATTAATGCAAGGTGAAACTGATCGTAGAGCTATATTTTCTTTTGCAGTTGGCTATTTTGATGGCGAAAAAGACCACATTTTCGTAGCCGACGAAGAGGGATTTATCATTGACGAACCACGTGGCAATAACTTACATGGCTGGACGGAATTGTTATATATTTATGGACACCCGAGCTTTCCTGGCCGTAGTTTGGCAGAATTGAATGATGAAGAATGGCAAGAATATTTGAATGCGATTGAAACGGTGGATGGGTTTGTGGCGCTGAGGGATTATCTGAAGGGAGTAACCTCATGACCAAACCCATCATCTGTAAAGACGTCTTCGGCAATCAATACACCGTTCCCGTTGACGAACTAAATATCCGCGTCGGCGTGTACGCAGTTATTATTGAGGATAATAAGATTCTTTTGACTAGACAATGGGATGGCTATAGCTTGATTGGCGGCGGTGTCGAGAAAGGCGAAACGATTGAGGAATCGATTGTCCGCGAAGTCAAGGAAGAAACTGGACTGACTATCATGCCGGATAAAATCATTCACCAGGCAACTACTTTCTTCAAACGCAACGCTGAAGCACAAGCTAACCAGTCAATCCAACTGTACTTCACCCACAGCCAGCTGCACGGGCAAATTAACAACGACAACATAACCGATGGCGAAAAGACTTATACTAACGGCACGCCAGAGTGGGTTGATCTGGATAAAATTGACAGCATAAACTTCCGGCATAGTGTGAGTTTGAGAGCGATTTTATGGGCGTATGGTGAGGCAAAACATTAAGGTATTGCATATTCTGCTCGCTGTCGCTATAATCACCCCATGACTATGAACTGTCAATTCATCAGCACCGCCTGGCAAAGTACGCGTTTTCGCCTCGGCTTATTGAATTGTTCGTAAAATTCTTCTGAAAATACCAACCATAACTAGAGGCCGCGCGCGGTCTTTTTGTATTATCTAACAACCAAAGGAGTGCTATAATGAATACAATGAAACTATCCAAACCCGTCATCCTCACTGGCGTACGCGCCAACAACGATATTCACATTGGCAATTATTTTGGTGCCATTTTGCCGATTGTTGATATGGCGAAGCGCCGCTCGACTGATTTTGATATTAATCTGTTTATCCCCGATCTTCACAGCTTCACCACGCCAATTGACCACAGCAAGTTGTATGACAGCATTCTCAGTAACGCCCGGATTTACACGGCCGCGGGGCTGCCGCTGGATAACGAGGCGATTCACTTGTACCGCCAAAGTCGCATCCCGGCGCACAGCGAGCTGGCGTGGATTTTGGACTGCTTCACCGGGTTTGGCGAGATGAGCCGGATGACGCAGTTTAAGGATAAATCCGAGAAGCTTCATGGCGACCAGATTTCCGTCGGCCTCTTCAACTACCCAGTCCTGATGGCGGCCGACATCTTGCTTTACGGCGCCAGCTACGTGCCAGTTGGTGACGACCAGACGCAGCACCTGGAATTTACCCGCGACATCGCCGAGCGGATGAACCGCAAATTTGGCGAATTATTCATCGTCCCCAAACCAGTCGCCGAGCAGCATCAATTCTTCGGCAATGACCAGGGCCTGAGAATCAAAGATCTGGTGAACCCGATCAAAAAGATGAGCAAATCCGACGACAGCGGCAAAGGCGTCATTTTCCTCGGCGACGAGCCAGAGGCAGCGCACAAAAAAATCATGAGCGCCACCACCGATTCACTAGGCAAGGTGCAGTACGACCGTGAAAACCAACTGGGCATTTCCAATCTGCTGGAGATCTTGGCCCTGGTACGCCAGGACGCTGGACTAGATGTCAGCTTGGAGCAAACCATCAGCGAGTACACCGGCATGGAACGCTACGGCGATTTCAAGCGAATCGTGGCGGATGAAGTGGCCGAATTCTTAGCGAATTTCCAAGCGCGCCTGGCGGCAGTTGACGAGCAGGCCATCGAACGCAAACTAGAGTCCAGCGAGCGCGACATGAACCTCGTCGCCAACCAGACCCTGCACCGCGTCCAAAAAGCCGTGGGACTCAGGAGATAGCAGGCGATGGCAAGTTGTCTCACCAAGCAGGGAATGCCGCTACATCAAGCGCCGCAGATGTCTAGCCGCCCAAACCGCAGAGGACATGCCGCGTGAAAATCTCGCCGCGCACCGTCCTCAAGATCGCCAGGCTGTACCAGCTGGCGGACGACAACACGCCCGTCAAAGCCTTGCGCCGCCTGAAAATCCATACCGATGAGTCGCACGTGCTGGCGGAATTCATTCTGAACAAACAGCATTTTGCTATGTTATATGGCTCGATCGTTGACAAGGAATCAATTGATGAATTATGGCCTGATAAGCCAGCCAACGCTGAGATTTTACCAAACCCGCTTGATTCGAGCTGTATCGAAACGCCATTTCAAGGCAAGTTCGTCATCATGCTCCACATCGTGCCAAGCAAGCAGCGCCTGGACATCCACTTATCCACGGCATTTGACCCGTCGATTTCGCGCAGCCTCTGGCAAAAATATATCAAAGCCGGCTATGTTTCGGTTAATCATCAAGTGGTGACGGCGCCAAAGTTTGAGGTTGACGAGACTGACGAGATCGCCGTCAAGCTGCCAGAACAAGAGCAGGCAAGTGCAGAGCTGCCAGTGTTGTACGAAGACGATGACGTGATAGTAGTGAACAAGCCGAGCGGACTCCTGACTCACGCCAAAGGCGGGCTATCGACCGAACCAACCGTGGCGGAAATTATTCGCCCTAAAACTTCGTTCGCCGCAGATACTGACCGGCCGGGCATCGTCCATCGGCTCGACCGCGATACCTCAGGCGTACTGATCATCGCCAAAACTGCTGAAGCCGCCGCCCACTTACAACGACAATTCGCCCAGCGCACCGCCAAAAAAACCTACCTAGCGGTGACCGACGGCGTACCAAAACTAGCCGCCGCAAAGATCGACCTGCCGATTGGCCGCAACCCGTCCGCGCCCAGCACCTTCCGCGTTGACCCGAACGGCAAACCCGCCCAGACGACCTACCGCGTACTGGCAGCAACTGACAACCAGGCGCTCATTGAACTTAAACCCACCACCGGCCGCACCCATCAGCTGCGTGTCCATATGGCGCACCTAAACACGCCAATCCTCGGTGACCGCGTCTACGGCAAGCCAAACACCAGCCGCCTGATGCTTCACGCCCATAAACTGGAAATCACGCTGCCATCTGGCGAGCGAAAGACATTTGAGGCGGCCGTTCCAAAGGAATTCAAAGACATATTTCCGGGAGAATTTTAGTGTCCGAAATCATCGTCTCTAAACAAGACCTCCAACGCATTGACCAAATTGCAAACAAACCACCTCAAGCACTTTTAATTGTCGCGGACTACGGACTGGACGGTAAAAATGTTGCTAAAAAAATAGCTAAAAATAGCGATATTTTTCACCTCAAACCACTTCCAGATAAGCAAGCCATCTCCGTTGAGCAAATCCGCGAACTTATTATAAAGTTGCGGACTTACGCCATAAATCGCCGAACAATAATCATTGATAGTGCTGACTTAATGACAGAATCATCGCAGAACGCCCTCTTGAAAATATTAGAAGAACCAAATAAAAATACCAATTTTATCCTGACTGTAGCAAATCAAAAATCGCTACTAGACACTATCAAATCTCGCTGTCAAACACTCACACTACATAAAACATCATTAGTCGAAGATAGAAAATTACTCGAAAAGTACAATCTTGACCCATCCACCAACCAACAAATTCTCTTTCTGGCTGCCGGTCGCCCGCTGCTTATCCAGCAATTAGCAAGAAACCCAAAGAAATTTGCAGAATATCGACAACTCGCCACTGACGCCAAGCATATTTTAGTTTCTCCTAGGCAATATTCAGCCCTAAAAAGTCTCGTGAAATACTTCACCGATCGCCAAAAAGCAATTTTACTCACCTATATCATTATCAACATGATCCGCTTCCAAGCTTTATCTCACGGGATGAACCCACAGTTAGAAAAGCAACTGAACCACACCATCGCCACTGCCGACGCCTTAAAGTCTAACGCCAACATCCGTCTAGCCCTGATGCAACTTGTGCTATAATGGTATCGATATGTTTGGACTATTTCTCATTTTGATTTTAATGCTTTGGGCGATTTTTTATCATCCATCAATTAAAGAAACGGGCGATTTGCCAACTAAAATTACCGAAAAACTTGACCAATTATGGGGTATTGCCCAAGAATCAATTCGTGAAAATAAATATTTGCGCGCCGAGAAGGCATTATTGACTATTTTGCGCGTCGATGAGAAAAACGCCACAGCATACAACCGCCTAGGAATCCTATACGCCAAGCAGCGAGCCTATAAAGACGCCATCGAATGTTTCGAGATCGCCCAAAGCCTAGAGCCAAGCGCTTCAAGCCTACACAACGTTGGTCTGATTTATTACGAAACCGAAAATTACGAGAAGGCGTCATTAGCGTTTGAGCAAGCCCTGGAAATGGAAGAAGGTTTGGCGGCACGCTACATTGCTTATGCCAAAGTTCAAGAAAAAATGGGACGCACGAAAAAAATGATTAATGCTCTGGAAAAGGCCGTTGAATTAGAGCCAATTCCACAAACTTTGATGATTTTATCAGAAGCATATGACAATTCTGGTCAGGTAGAACTTGCTGAAGAGCTGCGTAAAAAAGCCACAAAGATGCTCACACCACCAGCTCCAGCCCAGAAAACCGTTGGTACTCCGCGCCCACGACAACAGCGTAGAATCCAACAACCTAAAAAAATTGTTATGTAACTCTTGTCAGGCAATGTAAAAATTGCTAAAATAAATCCAGTGCCGTTTTAGCTCAGCTGGCTAGAGCAACGGTTTTGTAAACCGTAGGTCCTCGGTTCGAGTCCGAGAAGCGGCTCCAAATTGCGCTGGAATCGTGTAGTGGCAATCACAGGAGACTGTAAATCTCCCGCCGTAAGGCTTCGTAGGTTCGAGTCCTACTTCCAGCACCAAGCTTTAATTATCGTCGCCCTTATGGGCGATTTTTTGACAGAGCAAGGTAACGACATTGACTTTTATAAGCATATATGCTATTATATAGGCATGTTTGAATTTACAAAATCCATCCTGTCAGTCTGGAATAGCGAAAAAAATCAGCGGCTGAAACTACAGTACGCCTATATTATCTTGGCTATTCTTGGGTTGGCAGTGGCTGGATTACTGACTCTCTTTAATATCTCTTCAGCGCACTTGGCGGCATCAATTTCAGGGATTCTTTTTATTACATTCTTAGTTAACGGCGTGACTTGGGGAATTATAGAAGCTTTTATTACACCAAAGTTGCCAAAAGAGTCCAGCACTTCCATCAAGAAGCCTTCCCGTAAAAAATAACTGGTTGATTAAACACGTCTTAATATGATAAAATGAAGCCTGTTATGCCGCGATAGCTCAGTTGGTAGAGCGCATCCATGGTAAGGATGAGGTCTCGGGTTCAAGCCCCGATCGTGGCTCCATTGTATGATGCAATAAGCCCTACCGGTAGGGCTTATTTTTATAGATTGCGCTATACTAACTACATGACTGACGATATTTTGAATAGATTAACAGACTTCGCCCAAGGCAACGAATCCTATGCTGCCTTTAATCAGCGTATCGTCAATACCAAGATGCCGGTTATCGGTGTACGCGTACCGGATTTACGGCGGTTGGCGAGGAAATTAGCGCCTAATATGAGCGCAGCGGACATTAGCAAATTACTAACGGCCAAGAACGAATCATTTGAATACGTGTTGCTATGCGGGCTGCTAATCACGCACGCTCGGCTTGATGATCAAACGGCGATTAACCTAACCAAGCAATACTTGCCGCACGTTGATTCGTGGGCACATATTGATACGTTTGTCGAGAAAAAGCGGCGCTTTGCCAGCGAAATGTGGCGGAATTTTGCGCTGGAATGCTTGCAGAGTGAAGCTGAGTTCACGGTGCGCTATGGCGTAGTTTCTTTGATGACTAATTTCCTAGACGAAGCAAACATCGACCAGGTTTTCGCGGCGCTGCAAAAGGTTAAACACGACGGCTATTACGTCAAAATGGCACTGGCCTGGCTGTACGCTACGGCGGCGGTACACTTTTTTGATCTGACGCTGGCTGAATTAGAAAACGAGCATATCGACGCCTGGACGCGCAACAAGACTTACCAAAAAATGCGCGAATCAAGACGATTCACACCCGAAGAGCAGAATGTCATATTAAAAAATAAGCAAGTATAGGCCCAAAATTTCTTAGAATCCTGCGTAAAATTGATAATTCTCTATAATAAACTGTAAATTATAGTAAAACTGTACGTCCACACTAGCATTTTTACTCTACACATGCTATAATTAGCCAAGACGTTTTATAAAATCTAACGAGTAAAGAGATGGCAAAGAAGAATACGAAACGAAAGCTGATTGGTTTGGTGAGTAACTTGAGCAACCACCGAACTTACTACACCACTGTTAATACCCAAAATCGTACTACCAAAGGTCAGGGAAAATTGACATTGAAAAAGTACGACCCAATTGCGAGAAAGCACGCGACCTACACCGAGACAAAGAAGAATCTCGGTCGTAACGAAGTTAAGGCTCGTAAAAGCTAATCTTACTGAAATCACCAGAGAACTCCCTCAAATCCAAAGGGAGTTTTTTATTGCCCAAGAAGATATTCCTATTTTCGCAGCCGCGAGCGCATATCACGAATAGCATTCATGTAGTACAAAAACGCGTCATACGGTGAATTATACGGACTAAAGTAAGCGTGTACGTCGCCGTCGGTGAACCACTTAGTCCCCATGTAGTAAAAGTGGTCAGATGTTTGTAGTTTTCGCCAATCATCGATCAGCGCCTCATCGCCACTTTTCAGAACGTCATCCTGCAATTCATAAACATATCGCAAGGCCTCTTTCTGTAGACTATTGCCATTCCAGGCCGTTAAATCTCGCTCAGAGTCTGCCCAGGTTACCGGTGATGGCATACTAATCTCGCCCGCCGGCGCATTAGCCGCCAGAGCTTCACTGACCGTATAGAAACTATTTCCAGCCACGCTTAGCCACTTGCCGACAAAATCTTCGAAAAAGTCAAAAATACCAGACTCTGCCCATTGATGTTCACCAAATGTTTCATAATCCATGAACAGATTAAGCAGAGGGGCATAACGAACCGAATCAGTTACCCACGTATTAAATTTATCTGCAGTCAACGGCCAGTCAACCCATTTTCGGTTACTGAATCGGAACGCCAAATCATCGCTCAATCGATAATTCTTAAGCAGCAGTCCAATTTTCTCCGTACCAATCGGCCGATAGACATAATTAGGACTGCGCCAATTGAGAATCGGGTCCCAGCCTTCAGCCAACACACCATTAAAGCCGTATCGCTCCGCCCATTTGGCCAAATCGTCACTATACGCCAATTCTGTGTTTGCTAATACACGCGTCTCCGCGCCAAAAACCTCACGAATTTTCCAGCGATGAAGCTCAATCTGCCTTTCAAATTCCTTGCGTGAGTAGAAAAACGCCAGGCTGTGATGATAAGGGCTTGATAAAATCTCCACTTGACCAGTTTTCACCAAACACCTGAAACTTTCTAACACTTCAGGATTAAACTGCTCGGCCTGCTCTAAAAATGTACCACTAAAACTTAATGACAACTTAAAATCAGGGTATTTTTTTAGTAATTTCTCAAGCAGGGCATTCATCGGCAAATATGATTTTTCTGCAACCTTCTGGAATATTTTTTGATTATCTTGAGCTGGATTTTGGCCACCAGAAAAATAGTCATGTCGCCAAGCTGTGTCAAAAACACTATATTCGCGCACTCGCCACGGTTGATGTACGTGTAAGTATAAAGTTATGCCTCGAGATTTATTCATGTCATTGCTCCTTTATATAACTTCAAGCACCGCCTTGCTGCATCTTGCCAAGAGATTTTCGCATATTCATGTTTGACGTTTTGCTTCAGCGACTGCTGGAGGGCAGGGGATTCAGCAATATTAACAATTTCATCTGCCAATTTATTCACATCCCAATAATCAAATCGCATGATATTATTCAGCACCTCACCGACACCAGATTGGCGACTAATCAACAGCGCTGTGTCGTGGTGTGCCGCCTCTAGAGCTGTCAGGCCAAAAGGTTCCGATACCGAACTCATCACAAAAACATCAATCAAACAATAAATATCACGCCATTGTTTTCCGCGAACAAAACCAGTAAAAATCACTTTATCGCTAATCCCCAAATCAGCCGCTAGCTCAATTAATTCATCGCGCTGCTCACCATTACCAGACAACACAAAGACAATTTTCTCATACTTACTGAGCGCCTTAGCTGCGGCCCGCACAAAATATGTCAAACCTTTCTGGACCGTTAATCTGGTCAATGCGCCTACGACCGTATAACCATCATGCTTTAACTCTTCCAAATACCTATAGGTGCTAGTGTCATATTTGTGCGGTGGCAAGTCAGCCAAATCAATCGCATTATAAACCACTTCAATTTTTTCTGGCGGAATATGATAATTTTTAACAATTATCTCCTTCGTAAGTTGACTCACGGCAATAATCCGATCCGCCATCAACAAGCCCTGCTGTTCAATTTCATGTACCACAGGATTACCCAACTGCTCACCCGAGCGATCAAACTCTGTCGCGTGCACATGCACAATCAGCGGCGCGTCAGTTTCTTCCTTTGCAATCATCCCAGCCTCCATCGTTAGCCAATCATGCGCATGAATCGCATCAGGACGATGTTTCCGGACAAATTTCCGAACAAATTTACCATAACGACGCTGGACAGCACGCATTGGAGAAAGTCCATGTTCATCCTGAGCGTTTTCCCGATCTTCTGGCGAACCGTTATTATAAGCACCCAAATCATAATAATCTGGTGGCAATGGAGTTGCCGAATAGACATTCATGTAATCAATTCCTGGATGCTGCGCTCTATAGGGAACAATAAAATCAATGTCAGCGCCTTGGGCTGCGAGAGCTTTCGACATCTGATAGCAAGCCACACCGAGCCCGCCGCTATTGTGCGGAGGAAGTTCCCACCCAAGCATTAAAATCTTCATCTCTGTTTTCATTGTAGGACGACGCTTATGTTTTTTCAAGGGATTTTGGTATTTTTTTCACGAAATTTTTATTTTTCACAATTTTAGCGTTTGCGACAAGGCAAATTCGTGTTAAAATGTACGTCATAGGAGTGTAGCTCAGGTGGCTAGAGCACTGGTCTCCAAAACCAGGTGTCGGGGGTTCGAGTCCCTCCACTCCTGCCAAGATTCTCACAAAAAAGGGAATCTTTTTTATTAGTCAAAAATCTGCTATAATTTCTCTATATGAAACCTCTATCACCTTCGCTCCCTCATATCATTGCCATGGTTGGTGCGCCAGGTTCAGGCAAGACACAATTTGCGGTAGAATTTGCAAAGATTTTTAATGCTCCCGTGGTAAGTTCTCGCCAATTTGAGGTTTTCACTGATGACACAAAAACCACCTCAGATGCAACATTAGCAATCTTAGAAGAATTTTTAAAAACCAAACAAACAATAATCTTAGACGGCGCAACCGATCAGCGCAACAACCGCATGCGTATTAGTCGCCTGGCAAGAGAATATGGCTATAAAGTCCTTTTCGTGTGGGTACAAACCGACTCTGTAACCGCCAAACGACGCTGGATAAAAGTATATAACGGAAACGATGATTCCTTCGACCGCCGATTAAAGCAATTTTCCGCGCCACACAGCAGCGAATCGTATATTGTCATTAGTGGTCGCCACACTTTTAGTACCCAAGCGCGCACCGTTCTCAAGCAGCTCAGCGCCAGCCGTCCTGAGACACCACGCCGCGCTGTCGCCAATCGTATTAGCATAGGATAGTCATGCCAGTCATTACCGATCCAGAATTCGGAGAAATTGTCGTCAAAAGACAAAGTCTGGCAAAAAATATCAGCCTGAAGATTGCTCCAGATGGTCGTCTGCGAGTTACCATGCCGCTTTATGCGCCAATTCTCGCTGCAAAGACGCTTGTTAAAACCTCACGCAAGCAAATTCGCGAGCTAGTCTCCCAACACCAAGTGAATTTTTCCTACATAAAAAATCAACAGATCGGCAAAAGCCACCATCTCCTAATACAGCCAACTCCCAAACCCTCCAGCATAAAAATCCTTGGTACACAAATCATCGCAGAAATTAACCAGTCCGAACAAATCGAATCTGTCGCCAACCAGCAACTAATCCGTGATAAAATCCTCGTTGCTCTCCGAAAAGAAGCAAAAGGATATCTACCCAGGCGCTTATCTTTCTTAGCTCAACAACACGACTTTTCGTTTTCTCGTTGTAAAATAACTCACGCCTCAAGCCGTTGGGGCAGCTGCTCTTCGTCAGGAACTATTAGTTTGAATATTGGTATGATGAATTTGCCGTTTGAGCTTATTGATTACGTTATCATTCACGAATTGTGTCACACCAGACACATGAATCACTCGACAAGGTTTTGGGCGGAAGTTGCAAAGTTTGACCCACATTATAAAATCCACCGCAATGCCTTAAAAAAATATTCACCACACATATAGAAACATATCCGCTTATGCTATACTTAAGCCATGTGGGTGTTCATTATTTTGTTGGTTATTCTTAGTATTATCTTAGGTAGTATAACAGTTATTTTACATCAATTGCTGGCACGAATTGATAGCAAGGCTGCCGATGAAGGTAAACGCAGAAGCATTAGTGAGCACCAAAGAATGCTTACACTTATAAATAATATTACTGATGCGATTCTCAGCACCGACGAGCACGGCATTATCAACACCTATAATTCAGCGACTCTTAATCTAATTGACACAAACAACGACATCGACGGCGAGCACATCAGCCAGGTGCTGAACTTAGAGACAATCAATAAAAAGTCAATTGACGTTTTTAAGGAGCTGACCAAATCTTCAACGATTCGCCAACGTGATGATATTATTATGCCAATTGACGATAAAGATTACGTACGCTTGGAAGTGACGTTTGCTCCAGTTCAGGGCGGTGATAAAATGACGCCCGATGGCTACGTGCTGATTCTGCGCGACATCACAAAAATGAAAAGCCTGGAAGAAGAGCGCGATGAATTTATCAGCGTGGTAAGCCACGAGTTACGCACACCAATCACCATCGCCGAAGGGTCGCTCAGTAATGCCAAACTGCTCATTGAGCATAATATGATGAAGAAAATTCCCGAAGCTATTGATGAATCTCATAAGCAAATCTTATTCTTAGCGCGGATGGTTAATGACCTTAGTACACTGTCACGAGCCGAGCGGGGAATCGCTGATGAAACAGAAATTATTAATATCACAGAACTTGCTGCTCAAATAAACTCCGAATATTCGCCACAAGCAGAAGAGAAAGGCTTGGCATTTAATCTCGATATTGGCGGACGTCTCGGGTCGGTCAAGGCCTCGCGACTTTATCTGGAAGAGCTAATCCAAAACTTCATCACCAATTCTATTCGCTACACACCAAAAGGTTCTGTAACGCTATCTATAAAAAAGAATAAAACTGGCGAAATAGTTTTTAAGGTAATTGATACGGGAATTGGCATTAGTAAAGCTGACATAGGAAAAATATTTGACAAGTTTTACCGTGCTGAAGATTATCGCACTCGCGAGACCAAGGGCACGGGACTGGGGTTGTATGTTTCGGCAAAATTAGCGAAAAAGCTAGGCTGTAAAATTGAAGTGGAAAGTCGGCTGAACCATGGCTCGACTTTCGGGTTTAAGCTAAAGGAGTTTAAGAAATGACAGTGGGTAAATCTGAATCAGCTTGCTATTTTCAATTGGATAGATTACAATAACTATTGACAGTCTGTGAAAAACAGACTTTTTAAATTGGGAGAAAATATGGCACAGAAAGGCAAGGCAAGCAGCAAAACCACGGTTCGTCGGATTAAAGCTACTGACGACGCGCCAAAAAAAGAAAAAACTACTGTAAAAAAAGCCACCAAAACAAAATCAAAAGTCACATCACCAGCCACTAAAATGGCCAAAAAAACCAGCGATAGGGGAACATTGACTGGTTATTTTAAGGGTGCGTGGGAAGAACTGAAGCTAGTGCGCTGGCCAACCCGCTCAGCCACTTGGGCGATGACCGCAGCCGTGATTGTTTTTACGGCAGTGTTTATTGTTCTGATCTTATTACTTGACGCTGCTTTTAACTGGGGCTTTAATCAAATTTTGAAGTAAAAAGGAGTTTTACATGAGCGCAAAACGATATGACGACAGCCGACAGTGGTATGCAATCCACACCTACTCTGGCTATGAAGAAAAAGTTGCCGAATCAATCCGCCAGCGCATCAATGGCGTCGATATGGCCGACAAGATTTTTGATGTCATGGTGCCGAAGGAAAAACAAATCCAGATCAAGAACGGCAAACGCAAAATCATCGAGGCAAAAATTTTCCAAGGCTACGTACTGGTAGAGATGAAATTAACCGATGAAACCTGGTATATTATCCGCAACACGCCGGGCGTGACCGGATTTGTCGGCGCTGACACTACGCCAACGCCAGTTTCTGAAAAAGAAATTAATAAGATTAAAAAACGCATGGGCGTCGAGGAGCCAAAGCATCAAATTGACTTTTCAGAAGGCGAAGTTGTTTCAATTATTGACGGGCCGTTCAAGGGCTTTGACGGCGCAGTTAGCGAAATTGACGCCTCTAAGGGTACGCTGAAAGTTATGGTCAGCATGTTCGGCCGCGACACGCCAGTCGAGCTGGACGCATTGCAGGTAAAGAAAGTTTAACTTGCGTTTTAGAGATTTTTTCGCTATAATAATCGAGTTACGCACTACAAACTATAAGGAAGAATTATGGCAAAGAAAATTATTGGCAATTTGAAATTGCGCATTCCAGCAGGTCGGGCCACTGCCGGACCTCCAGTTGGTTCAACGCTCGGTCAGTGGGGGCTAAATATGATGGACTTTATCAATCCATTCAACGACGCCACTAAAGACATGATGGGTAAGGATGTGATTGTTCATATCCAAGTTTACGAAGATCGAACTTTCACTTGGAATTCGCTTGGACAACCAGTTGACGATATGATTCGTGAAAAGGCTGGCATCCAAAAGGGAAGCGGTAAGCCGCACGTTGATAAGGTCGGCAAGCTTACTCGCGCGCAATTACAAGAAATTGCCGAGGCTAAAAAAGACCAATTGAACGCAATTGACATTGAAGGCGCAATGAAAGTTGTCGCTGGATCAGCTCGCTCAATGGGCGTAGAAATCGTCGACTAATTTGAAAAGGAGAATAGCCCCGAATCTGTCGGGGTTATTTTTATGGTAAAATTTGAAAAATGATTGTAGAAAATATTTTAGACAGTGCAATTATCTCAGCTCTCCAATCTGACCAGCTAATCATCGCTAAAACCGACACTATTTATGGCGTGCTGGCTCGGGCTGGGTCGAAGAAGGCGATTGAGAGATTATATAAAGTCAAGCAAAGACCCTTGAGCAAATCTGTCATCGTCCTCGCCTCTGATATCACCGATATTCCCGGGCTAACGCCACATATGCAAGAAAAATACCAAAAACTAGCCACAGAACGCCCAACAACAATTATCGTGAATGTGTCTCCTGATTTCTTGCCGCATATACCACATATTAACGGCACACTGGCATTTCGCGTCGTACCAAAATCACTGCTATCGGAATTAATTCAGAAAGTTGGTTATCTAGCCGCCCCCAGCGCCAATCCCTCTGGTCAAAAACCTGCAAAAAATATCAACGAAGCGGTCAATTACTTCCATGAATCCGTCGCCATCTACGTTGATTCCGGAGACATAACAGGAGTAAAACGGTCGCAAATTATCCGCATCAGCGAGTGTGGCAAAATTGAATTTATAAGAAAATAATTATCAATAAAAAACTTCCCGTCAAAACACATCAGGGAAGTCTTTTTAAAAATTACTTCACAAACGGATGGGCGATTTCCAAATCTGGACGCTTTTCCGCAATTCTCAACAGCTCATTATATTTGGCAATTCGCTCCGAGCGCGACATCGAACCAGTCTTAATCTGACCCGTACCCAGTCCAACTGCCAAATGAGAAATCGTCACATCCTCAGTTTCGCCCGACCTATGGCTCATTACGGTATTCCATCCAGCATCCTTTGCCATTAAAACAGCCTGAATAGTCTCGGTCAGTGTGCCGATTTGATTTGGCTTAATTAAAATAGCATTGCCAGCTTTTTCCTCAATTCCACGCTTAAGTCTCTCAACATTCGTCACCAGAAGATCGTCACCGACCAACTGCGCAAAATGGCCCAAATCAGCTGTCATTTTCTCCCAATCTTCCCAGGCTTCTTCATTCAAGCCATCCTCAATTGAAAGTACCGGTACGCGTCCAAGTAACGCCTTATATGTGCGAATCATCTCGTCCGCCGACAACACTCGATGCTCAGTCAACAGATTATATTTGCCATCTTTATATAGCTCGCTTGCCGCCACATCCAGCGCAAATCCAAAGTCCACGCCCAATTTATAGCCAGCCCGCTCAATCGCTCGCGTCAATAGCAAAATCGGCTCCATGTTACCATTTCTGACATGCGGTGCATAACCACCTTCGTCACCAACTGTCGTTGGATAACCCTCATCTTTCAGTATTTTCGCCAAAACATGGAACACTTCCGCGCTCATCCGAACCGCGTCAGCAAACGTCGCCGCACTAGTTGGAATGATCATATATTCCTGAAAATCAGTCGCGCCGAGCGCATGCTGGCCACCGTTCATCACGTTAATCATCGGCATCGGTAAAGACATAGTCGGACAACCCGCCAGATGATTGACATATTGATATAGCTCCACGTCGCGTGATTTTGCCACGGCCTTCGCCACCGCCAACGACACCGCCAAAATCGCATTTGCCCCCAAGCGCGCCTTATTTGGCGTACCATCCAACTCCTTCATTTTTTCATCAATTGCCGTCTGATCAAACGGACTCATTCCTTTTAAGACCCGAGCGATTTCAGTATTAACATTATCAACCGCCCGAAGCACGCCCTTGCCTCCAAAAGCCAATTCGCCGTCTCTTAGCTCAACCGCCTCAAACGACCCCGTGCTCGCACCTGACGGCACCGCCGCCCGACCAAAGGAACCGTCACTCAGAGTCACATCTGCCTCAACCGTCGGATTACCGCGTGAGTCTAAAATTTGCCTTGCCTGTATGTCTGTAATTGTTATATCCATAATTACTAGTTTAGCAAAGAATAGGTACATCGTTAAGATGGGCCAGGGAAGCTAAATATTAGCTACAACATCGTCGAATTCACTCATTCCTAATTTATATAATATCTATCTTCAAATAGCAAATACATTGTCTCTATTGCCGCAAATATGTTATAATTTAACTATCATCAAATCAATGCTGGGAGGCAGATTCGCTCGAGAAGTCGTGAGTCGCCGCTTGTACCACAGAAAGGATTAGTATGGCCAAGAAAGCCGAGTTGCTAGAAAAAGCAGCAGAACTACAACTAGCAGTCAGCGAAAAGAACACAATCGCTGAGATTGAGACGGCAATTGCCGAGGCTGAATCAGGCGCGCTTGAGAGCAGCAAGCCGCACGAAACCAAGGATAAAGACGTTATCGCCGAGCGCGAAGCCGTCGTCGCCAAGGCTGGCAAGCGTAGCCAAAAAGCCCTCGATGAGGCTGCCGAAAAAGCCGAAAAGGAAGCCCGCAAAGAAGCCGGCGACACCACGCCGCAATCTGACGACGCTGAAGCGCATGTCAAGAAAGGTCCGAAGCCAATCACGCGCCCGCGTCTGGAGCGCCGCGGCAAAAAATATCAGGAAGCTGCAAAGAAGATTGAGAAAAATAAATTGTACAGACTTGACGAAGCGTTGAAACTGGCGACTGAGACCAGCCCGGTCAAGTTCGACGCCAGCGTTGAAATTCACGTTCGCCTGGGCGTTGACCCGCGCCAAGCCGACCAGAACGTCCGCTCGACCGTGGCGCTGCCGCACGGCACCGGCAAAAATGTCCGCGTGGCAGTTTTTGCGCCGGAATCCGAACATGCCGCCGCCAAGAAAGCTGGCGCTGACATCATCGGCGACGAAGAATTCCTGAAGCAGCTGGACAAGGAAGAATTGAACTTTGATATCTTGGTCGCTACGCCGCAATATATGCCAAAACTTGGCAAGTACGCCCGGCTGCTCGGCCCGCGCGGTTTGATGCCAAATCCAAAGTCCGGCACCGTCGCTACCGACGTTGCTAAGGCGGTGTCTGAAGCCAAGGCCGGCAAGGTCGAGTACCGCGTCGACAAGCAGGCCATCGTCCATTTGTCAGTCGGTAAGGTTTCGTTTGGCGCCGACAAACTGGCAGAAAACACTCGCGCTTTCCTCGCCAGCCTGAACGCCCAAAAGCCATCCAGCCTCAAGGGCATTTACGTCAAGAGCGTTGCTATTACAACGACCATGGGTCCTGGCATAAAGGTCGAGGCCTCATTATAGCCTCATAAGGACAAACAAATACCCTGAGAAATCGGGGTATTTTTAAATATAGAGTTGATTTAATATCAATAATATTGTAAAATGATAATATTATGTCACTATCAGAAACCACATACTGGCGAGATGACGCCTCATGTACAAAATTAGGTACCAAAGAGGCTGACAGACTGTTTTTCCAGTCCAACCCAGACGATTCAGAGCGAGAGCTAAAAAGATACAAAAGAAAAACTGTTATACGAGAGGCTAAAGATGTTTGCTCCAGTTGCCCAGTGAGACGAGAATGCTTAGGAGACGCCCTGGAACACCCAGATCAGGCTGAGTACGGAATACGAGGGGGGCTAACTCCAGAAGAGCGCAGAGTAATACTGAGAAGAGGCAAAGCCGCAATCTATGCGGCACTACAATCTGCCGGCTGAAAGAAATATCATCACGATGCTTGCATTCCGTTGTCATTTCTGCTACAATCTTAGAGAACATTACCAAAGACAGTGGCGATTTGTATAAAAACAGATGTAAAAATGCCACCGAGGGATGAAACTAACAGTTTTATTTGACGTCTTTGGTAGTGCGAGAATCAAAGACGTTTTTTGATTCTCCATTACCGCACGTTAACAAATTGGCACATAACAAATTAACTCAATCAAAGAAAGGATTTTTATGGCAATTTCACGCGATAAAAAACAAACTTTGGTTGCTGAACTAACCGAGCTTCTGAAAGACACCAAAGGTACGGCTTTCGCGCGGTACCAGGGTCTGAGTGTGGCTGAATTGCAGGAATTGCGCAAGGCTGCCCGCGAGGCAAACGTCACCATCAAGGTGGTTAAAAACCGTTTGGTGCGCGTGGCATTGCAGGGAGTCGACACTTACAAAGAAACCAGCACTGACTTGTTGGCTGGCCAATTGGTTTACGCCATTAGCGCCGAAGATGAGGTCATGCCAGCCAAAGTTCTGGACACGTTTGCAAAAACGCATCCAGCTTTGCAATTGGCCGGCGGCTTCTCAGGTGAGGGCCTCAGCATCAACGAAGCTGACATCAAGGCGCTGGCAGGCTTGCCAAGCAAAGACCAGCTTATCGCCGAAGTGGTGGCACAGCTGCTCTCACCAGTCCACGACACCGTGGGCGCACTTGGCGGCAATTTGTACGGACTTTTGGACGGCATCGAAGCCAAAGCTACGGCGTAAGTTTAGCAATCAATCATCTATCTGAGTTTATACCATCTTCAACGCCTCCTCTTTTCGCGCCGGGCGCGCCTTCAGGGGGCGCCTGGGCTGCAATCGCTGTACGGAGACTTATGAAGATTTCACAAACTCAGAAATTAATCAATAATTAAGGAGACATATCATGGCTGATATTAAGAAATTGGCTGAGGAACTGACCAAATTGACAGTTCTGGAAGTTAACGAATTGAAAAATCACTTGAAAGACGAATACGGCATCGAGCCAGCTGCTGCAGCTGTCGCTGTTGCTGGTCCAGCTGCTGGTGGCGACGCTGCTGCGGCTGACGAAAAAACTGAGTTCACCGTCACATTGAAGGATGCAGGTGCTCAAAAAGTTGCAGTCATCAAGGCTGTTAAAGAAATCACTGGCTTGGGCCTCGGCGAAGCAAAAGCTATCGTTGACGGCGCTCCAGCACCAGTCGTAGAGAAAGTTTCTAAAGACGACGCTGAAGCTGCAAAGAAGACCTTGGAAGGTGCCGGCGCTAGCGTTGAGCTTTCATAATTTGTTATATAACGCCAATTTGTTTCGTTTAATCACCGTCCTCTTTGGGCGGTGATTTTTATACGCCTGATTGCTGATATCATGAATCATATACCAATTGCAAGGGTAAAATTTGCAACAGTTTTTTATTCACATCTTATAGCACTGTGGAAAATTAGGGAAAAATATATATCGCGGCTTGCCATAAACAGGAAGCTGTGTTATATATAAATGTAAGTATTATAAAAATAGACAAAGGAATTGCGAGAACCATGTCTGAATTACCAGAAAAACAAGTTAAGCGTCTCCGGACACTTATTCAAGAGGCGGAAACTAACCTAGCTGCCGCAAAAGAACTTTTAATTAGCATCGTTGGTGACGACGGGCAAGTTGTTACCCCGAAAAATCCATCCGACGAAGTCGCCGGTAAGGTTATTGAGGGCGTGTTTGACGGGCAAATGATGCTCAGTCCTGACGGAAAGAATTACCCGATTCCTGCCAATTATGCCTCGAAATCTAAGCTGGTTGAAGGTGATTTGATGAAATTAACCATCGCCGAGGACGGCAGCTTTATCTATAAGCAAATCGGCCCGGTACCGCGCAAACAAGTCATCGGCACGCTCGTCCAGCACGACGGCGTCTATTACGTCGAGGCTTCCGGCCGCGAATATCGCATTTTGCTCGCCAGCGTCACTTATTTCCGCATTAACGTCGGCGACCAAGTCACCATCATCATCCCGGAAGACAATCCGGACGCCACCTGGGCAGCTGTCGAAGCGGCATTGTAAAGTAGTTTCCGCTTTTTAAAGCCGTCTGTGTCTGCGGGCGGTTTTTGATATAATTGTGCTATGCCAGACGATTTTTTACTCGCTTATGCCAGTTTTAATGCCGATAACCAGCCGTTTATTGACTGTCAGATTGATGGCGAGATTAAGCGGCGGGAGTTGTTTGGGCAAGATTTATCGCTTGAGTTTGACTTCTCAACCAAATATTGCACTGGCTGGGTGGATTTTGAGAATCATTGCAGCCAAATTTGTCCAGATTCCGCCACGGTTGACGGCAAATATGAAAATTGCCTGAAATGCCGTGATCGGACTGGTTTTAATCCTGCGTTTTATAACGCTGATTCCGTGTCGGCACAGCAGGAAAAGATAAATCAAAACCCGCACTTTGTCTATCTGGCATATTTCGCGCCGGGAGTCATTAAAGTCGGTATCTCGCAGGAAGAGCGCAGCATTCGTCGGCTGCTGGAGCAGGGAGCGCGCCTGGCGTTGAAGTTGGAGACGTTTTCTTCGACGCTGATCGCCCGGCAATATGAAGCGAAAATTGCCAGGCTGGACGGCATTGTCGAGACTATGCCGATTCATAAGAAGCTTGAGCTTATAAAACAGCCTTTCGATCGCGCGGACGGCGAGAAGAAATTGCAACAAAAACTACTTGAAATTGAACAGAAGATTGGCGTGTCATTTCCAAAGTCCGAACTGATTACTTGCGAAGATTATTTTCATACCACTGGGGTTGATTTAACAAGAGTGGTGCTGATGAAAGATCAGAACCAATTGGCTGGACGTGTCCGCAGTATCATCGGCCCGATCCTCATCACCGACTACGACGGTCAGCTACTGGCATATAACGTGAAAAAATTCATCGGCTACCAGGCGCGAAAAATTGACGGCGCCATTGACATAGAAATACCCAGCACGCAGCTAGCGCTATTTTGACCAACCCGGCATATTGTATTACACTATTTGCAGAAACACGGAGTTTAATATGATCAGAAAACAAAATCAAACAACTAGCAGCATTAAGCGAATTTTTATTTACGGCGATTCTAATGCCTGGGGAGATAATTTTGTGGGACCGCGAGTGCGGTATAGCGACCGATGGGTCAACCGCCTAAAGCGAGAATTACGAGGCAAAGCACACATCATCGCAAATGGACTACCGGGCCGTATAGCGGGAGATTTTTGTGAAGCAAAGCCATACAAGAATGGCAAGCAAGCTTTTACGAAAGCCCTACAGCGAGCAGGCAATGTGGACATTATTATCATCTCTCTTGGTACTAACGACTTACAACAGCAATACAACAGGACGGCGCAAGCTATCATCCAAGATTTGATAGATTATCAAAAACTGGCTCACGGTACTAACGTCATATATATCTTGCCGCCAGCATTTTCAACTGGTGAAGACTCTGGCCCAGAGTTTACGGAACAATCAGAAGAAGTACGACAAGAAATCTTGAGACATAAAGATTCGCTTGGTGAGTATATTGAGCTGCCACTTATGCCACTATCTGATGGCATTCATTTTTCAGCAAAAGGTCACTGTTTACTGGCACGCATTGTTAAAAATGCCTTGAAAGCGAGGCAAGCATGAGCAGAGGAAAGAAACCGCTCTTACAGACCATAGGTCGGGAAATGGCCATCACTACTCACGGCTTTGACGACATGCCAGAAGGCCCAAATGTATTCGTAGCAAATCATGCCTGTATGCGTGATATCTTTGCTATACCAGCAAGCCTACCGGAAGACTGCGATGTTGTCATCAGCTCGCGATTGGCGTATAAAAATAACCCTGTGGGCACGGCAGTGCGGCGACTAGTGATAGAGAACGCACTGCACGCTATACCGCTTGAGGTGCATGGCGGCAAAGAATATTTAGAAGTCGGACTCAAAATGGCTAGACAAGCATTGCTTGACGGACGCTCACTACTCATCTTTCCAGAAGGCGCATATACCGGTGATGCTCAAGTTACTAAAGGCCGAACGGGCGCATCGCGGATTCTATTTGAAGCACGCATAGGGGGGGTGAAACCCAACTTATTGCCAGTAGGAATTCATTACAAACCATGGCCTACCGACCTAGACGCATATATGCCTCAGGACGAGCAGATTGATATTACCTTATGTGATCCCATTGACTATACGAACGCCTACCAGAAATATGCCACCTCAACAGATCGTGAGTCTCGCCGCCGGGCTTTACGTGCACCAATAGACATGGCTATGCGAGCTATTGCAGAAGCGACTGACTTGCCATATATTGACAAGCCAATAGAACTGTGGCCGAGAAAGACCATGATTTTAGAAAGCGGTGAAGAAGTTCCCATTCCTGGCCGCTAAACGGCTTACTAATCCCGCACTTTGCGCTATAATATATAAGTAATGAGTCAGGCACTGTACCGCAAATATCGCAGTCGCAGCTTGGACGAGGTGTTGGGGCAGGATCACGTGACCAACATTTTGCGCCGAGCGCTGGAGCAGGGGAAAATCGCCCATGCGTATTTGCTGACGGGTCCGCGCGGCGTGGGAAAAACCAGCGTAGCGCGCATTTTGGCACATGAGATCAATCAGTTGCCATACGACGAGGAAGCCTCACACCTGGATATCATTGAGATTGATGCCGCCAGCAACAACGGTGTCGACGACATTCGGGCATTACGCGAAAAAGCGCAAGTCGCGCCGGTTTCCGCGCCGAAAAAAATCTACATCATCGACGAAGTCCACATGCTGTCCAAGCCTGCGTTCAATGCGCTGTTAAAGACACTGGAAGAGCCGCCAGCGCACGTGGTATTTATCTTGGCGACCACCGACGCCGACAAGCTGCCCGCCACCATCCTCAGCCGCGTCCAACAATTTTTCTTTCATCCCATATCAGTTGACGTCATGGCGCGCCAGCTGATGGCCATCGCCGAAAAAGAGAGCTTTGCCATTGAGACGGACGCTGCTCGGCTGATTGCTGAGCGTTCGCGCGGCGGGTTCCGCGACGGCATTAGCATGCTCGATCAATTGTCAATTTTGGCCACGCCCGACCAGCCACTGACCGTCGCCATGGTTACTGAATACTTAGGCTTAAGCGACGCAGCCACGCTGGAGAAGCTGCTTGATTTATATCAATCAGAGGACAGCACTGACATCCTTAGAATCCTGCAAGAGTTGGAACAAAGTGGCGTCAGTCCAACTGTGGTGTCACATCAATTATTGTCAATCGCTCGCGCCAGACTACGCACAAACCCAAGCCTTGTTGAACTCATCCAGCAGCTGATTGAGGTTGATCGCCACCCGCACCCAGACTTGAAACTATTGACTATTTTCATGCAACATCACGCCCAGTCAGCTAGGCCGAAAAAGACAGTTGCCCAAGCTGTCGCGGCAACGCCAACCGTCATTTCGACACCAGCCAAGCCAGCGTCGTCAGTAGAAAAGCCACCAAAAAGCCAAAGTGCCAAATTAACTAAGCCAGTGAAAAAAACGTCCGAAAACCAAGACACCAAACCAGCCAAAAAATCGTCCACAAAATCACGCAAATCTGATCCACCGCTAGAGCTGGACTGGCAAAAGGTGATTGAACAAGCCAAGGAAAAATCGGTTGGCTTGTCGTCATTACTTCAAAAAAGTCAATGGGCGTTTGACGGAGATAAACTGACTATTTTTGCCGGCAGTGCGTTTTACAAGAAAAAGCTGGATGATGCAAAAAATCGACCGTTACTAGCAGAAATCATCGCCGCAGAGACGGGAATGGAGCTAGAAATTGATATAATTGGAGAGAAGAAGCCGCCCGAGGACAAGAAATTGGCGGAAATTGCTAAACTGATGGGCGGCGGTGAAGAGGTTAAATTGGAGGAAATTTCATGACAGATAAGGGAAATCCAAGCGGAAAAATTCCACCGCAAAATCTGGACGCAGAAAAGAGCTTGCTCGGGGCCATTTTGATTGATGAGGAAGTTTTAGCAGACGCTGCCGAGATCACCCACGCTAGCAATTTTTATGATAAAAATCACGGTCTAATTTTTGGCGGTATGATGCGATTATTTGAGAAGCACAAGCCAGTTGACCTCTTGACCCTGACCGATGAGCTGAAGCGCAAGGACGAGCTGGAACTCATCGGCGGCTCGGCGTATTTGACGGAACTCACCAACTATGTACCAACAGCAGCGCATGCAGCGGCATATGCAGAAATGGTAGCACAAGCGGCTGTGCGACGACGCTTAATTAAAGCTAGTAGCGAAATTTCTGAGCTTGGCTACGATGAATCAACGACGACGCAGGAGCTGCTAGAAAAAGCCGAGGCCGAATTATTCAGCGTCTCCGACCAGTCGACCAAGCAAGATTTGGTCAGTCTAGAGAGTATTCTGACGGATAGTTTTGACCGAATTGAAGAACTTAGTAAAAACAAAGGTTCTTTACGGGGAATTCGCACTGGCTACCGCGACCTTGACAATATGACGGCTGGTCTACAGAAGTCCGACTTGATTATCCTGGCAGCTCGTCCAGCCATGGGTAAGACCACGCTGGTGACCAATTTGGCGTACAACGTGGCAACAATCGAGAAAAAGCCGGTGCTGTTTTTCAGCCTGGAGATGAGCAAAGAGCAATTGGTTGATCGTATGCTGGCGGACGCATCAGGTGTTGACAGCTGGAATATTCGTACCGGAAACTTGAGTGATAATGATTTTGCTAAACTGTCAGAAGCCATGGGCGAGATGGCAGAAGCGCCAATTTATATCGATGATACGCCAGGACTATCAGTATTAGAAATGCGCACAAAAGCTCGCCGGCTGGCACATGAAAATCAATTGGGTCTGATTATCGTTGACTATTTACAGCTGATGCAGGCCAATGGCAATCACAATGGTAATCGCGTTCAGGAAGTGTCAGAAATTTCCCGCGGCCTGAAGCTAATTGCCCGTGAGCTCGACGTGCCGCTGATCGCCCTCAGCCAGCTGAGCCGTTCAGTTGAGTCGCGCACGCCACCAATTCCGCAGCTGGCCGACCTGCGCGAATCTGGATCCATTGAGCAGGACGCCGACATCGTCAGCTTTATTTACCGCCCAGGTTACTACGAACCAGACAATCCAGAAGTCCAGAATATTACCGACTTAATCATCGCTAAGCATCGTAACGGTCCTGTCGGTAAAGTCCAGCTATACTTCCACCCAGAACGCCTCCGCTTCATGAGTTTAGATCGCAAGCATGAATAGAATTGTGCTATAATCATACCAATGAAAAAGCAAAAAGTTACTGATATTTTTCTTTACCGATGGCGTTATATTTTTGGCTACACGCTACTGGCGTTGTCGTATATTGGAGCGGTTATTGTTTCTGCCCTGTATGCGCCTGGCGGCCTATCTCAGGCGGAAATTGATATGGTCAATATTACCAATCACTTGAATTTAAGCATCGACGGTCTCGCTGTTACAAATCTACCATTTCATGTTCTTCAACTATTAATCTTCAAGATTTTTGGTGTCAGTTTACTTACCATTAAAGCGCCGGCCATTCTGCTTTCAATCATCAGCTCTATCGCTATATTCTTCCTCCTCAAACGCTGGTTTAAGCCATCCACAACCATTCTGTCACTACTCATCATGATCACCACCGGGCAATTCTTATTTATCGGACAGAGTGCGACTGCTGGAATTTTATATATTTTCTACACCGCACTGACACTATTATTTGCGACACTCATCCTCCAAAAAGCCCCCAGAGCGCCCCTTTGGCGAATCGGTCTGGCGCTCACGACAGCCTTCAGTCTATTCACGCCGTATTTTTGGTATATAAATTTAGGGCTGCTTATCATGGCCTTTCTTCATCCACATCCACGTTATTTCCTTATCTCCAGAAAACATCGCAAATCCTGGGTTTTACCGTTTATTGTTTTGTGTGTAGTAAGCTGTGGTCTCGGTTTTCTATGTTATAAATCTCACACGTTATTCCATAGCCTTGCTGGCATTAAGAATCTGAGTTTTGATATGTTTACCAATCTTAAAACTCTCTATTATACTTATGTTCGTATTTTCCCATCCGTTGTTGGCAACCAAATCACCCCGATTATGGATGTTAGTGCCATGATTCTTATCGGGCTAGGCCTAATTCGCAGTTTCCAAAAAATCGCCAGCGCCCGTTCATTCATGATTTGGTCGTGGCTAATCCTAGCTCTTGCATTACTTATTTTCCAGCCACAACTCACGCCAATTGTCATTATTCCGCTGTTCATCCTGCTGGTGGTCGGCCTCGAATCGTTGATGGGTATGTGGTATGGACTTTTTCCGCGCAATCCATATGCTCGCGGTACAGGACTGATTTTTATCTCAATCCTTATCATTATCATGACAATGGGTGGTGGTTTTCGTTACATTGACGGCTATCGCTATTTTCCAGAGGCTGCCACACGCTTCCATAAGGATTTGACCGCGCTACGCAAAAATACCGCACCAACAGATTCCTTCTCGCTGCTAATCAGCAGGGAAGAGTCGCCAATTTACGAAGCGCTCCAAAAACACAATTATCATCAAATATCTCTAATTCACGTCGCCCCAAAGCACGTTGGCCAGACACTTTACGTCAGTCACGCAGCAAAAAGCACCATACCAAAATCATACTCAAAGCACTTATCATCCATAATTGTCAATGACCACAATAAAGACGCCGACCGTTTTTACATCTACACATCAGACCAAAAATAAGGTATAATCATGAGAGTAAATAAGGAGGAATATGGCGTTTGATCAGGTAAAAATGCTGCAAAAATTACGTAAAGCACAGAAACAATTAGGTAAGGAAATTATTGAAGTTGAAGCTGGCGATGGCGCAGTGGTTGTACAAATCACTGGCGAGTTAAAGATCAAGTCAGTGAAGATTGACCCAGAGATGGTCGATTTAGAAAATATCGAAGAATTAGAGCACTGGATCGAAATTGCGGTTCGTGATGGCATGACAAAAGCTCAAGAAGTAGCCGCAGAAACCATGAAGCCTTTGATGGGTGGTTTGGGAAACTTACCGTTCTAATACCATGTCAATCGACATTTTACCAAAGGCCTTAACGGCTTTAATTGATGATTTTGGTAATTTACCAGGAGTCGGCCCGCGGACAGCTGAGCGATATGCTTATGCGGTGTTGCGACGCAACCCCAAATCCGCCAAGCAACTGGCATATTCTCTTGATCGCTTGCACGACCGAGTAAAAACTTGCCCAAAGACATTTGCGTTAATCAATGCCGATGATGACATTTCGCCGCTATATGCTGATCAGAATCGGAATCGGCAAATTGTTTGCGTAGTTGAAGAGCCGCTGGATATCGTGGCCCTGGAAAGAACAGGGCAGTTTACCGGCACTTATCACGTGCTGGGTGGTGTCATCTCACCGATTGACAACATTGGACCAGAACAGCTACACATTCCAGAACTAATTGAACGCATAAAAAATGACGATGTCCAAGAGATTATCATCGCCACTAATGCCTCGGTCGAGGGGGAATCAACTGCTTTATTCCTGCAGCGATACATTCAGGAGGCTGGGCTGAACATTACTATTTCCCGTTTGGCTCGAGGCATACCAGTTGGTGTTGACCTTGAATACGCCGATCAAATCACACTGACACACGCCCTAGAAGGCCGAAAACAATTATAGCTTTCAACCCCTGAAGCCATTAAAAATACCCACCTTATCATGACGGGTATTTTCTTATGCTCGGCTCAACCTTTTACAGTTGGCGGCGACTTACAACGTAAGCGATAACTGCTGTGGTCAATCCACCCAGACCCAGTGCTGACATAATCACGTCACCGGCACCAGTCCTTGGCAATTCAGGAGTCACTGGTGGAGGAGTTTGCTGACATTTGCTCATATCAGTCGTGTGTATTGATTCGTTGTATTCCTCTTTTTTAATTTCGCGAATTTCCTTCTTCTCAATCACACAAACTTTAATCTTAGTAGGAATTTCCTTACAGTCGTTTGGATTCTTTGAGTATTTTTTCTCATCGAATTCTGACTCTTTGATAGTTACCGGATACTTATTAGTTTTCAAATCACAAACTTGGATTTCTGGCTCAGGTTTGACTGTGACAGTCTTTTCGCAACTTGGACTCTCCCTCTTGACATCACCATTTTCTTTACCATTTACCGTAACCTTGACTTTATAGTTACCAGGTTTTGCGTAAGTATGTTGGATTTCAGATGAGGTAGTTGTCTGAGTCATGCCATCACCGAAGTCATAAGTGTAGCTGGTGATTGTCGCACCACCCTTAACAGTTGCTTTAGTGCTGAACTTAAAGGTGTCGCGAGAAACCTCAGTTGTTTGCAAGACATCACATGTCAATGCTGGTTTTGCTGGAGGTGTCGTTGGTGGACCCCAAACTGGGTTACCACAATCTTTAATGACACCAGTGATGAACTTACCATCATCGTCAAACCAAGCATACACCCGATAGCTAGTAACGCCATCAACGAAGCTCTGACCAGTCGTATATTGGTAATACGTATAACCAGCTGCGCTGTATGTACGCTGTGGAGATGGCTGACGAGTACCAGCCTTAGCCTGCACAGTCACTGCATTTGTAGCAACTACTCGGCCATCAACCGTAATATTACCGCTTGAGTCAACCACACCTTCGCGCATATTTGAACCACCCTGAACCATGGTGTCATTGATGTACCATTGGTTGTACAGAGACCTAATTTCTGCACGACTATATGCCGACTGCAATTCCGACAGGGAATTTGTACCGCAGTAAACGACATTAAACCTGTTACAGCCAGCAGCCTGTGAAGGCGATGCTAGCCAAATTCCACCGATCAAAGCAATCCCCAGAGAGATAGCAATGCCGATTTTCTTAAATTTATCCATAAAACTCCTCTTTCCAGCCCTATATTTCAGGCTTTATGTCATCATACTAGCACAATCTTTATATTTTGTCAATAATAATTTATAAAAATGTTTATGGTTTAGTGATAATTTAAATTTATACATCACGATTACCTATTATTTTAGTCGTTATTAGGCAGTGGATGTCTCTTAACTTTATACCGAGGTCTATTTGCTATAATAGATAACATGTTTGATACCGCCGAGCAACTCATCCAATCTGCGAATAATATTGTCATCATCCAAGCCGAAAACCCCGATGGCGACAGTCTGGGCTCTAGCTTGGCGCTGGAGGAGGTGCTCAGTGACTTGGGTAAGACCGTGACATTGTATTGCCCGGTCGACATCCCCAAATATCTGCGCTATATCCGCGGCTGGGACCGGGTGGTTGGCGATTTTCCAGCCCGCGCCGACCTAGCTATTATCGTTGACACCAGCGCCGACGTGTTGCTCAGTAAAGTCTTAGAAACGCCAGGCGTACGGCATTTTTTGGAGACACACCCAGTCTTAGTCGTTGACCACCACACCGCCGAGTCAACCCTGAGCTTTGAGCACACCATGCTCTCTGACACCGTGGTGGCGACCGGGGAATTATTGTACCAATTGTTTATGCATGCCAGCTGGACTATCAACAAGCAAGCCGCCGAAGGCCTCCTCATCGCCATTATGTCCGACAGTCTGGGCTTGACCACGCCAAACACCACTGCGTCGACCTTCCACGTGGCGGGCGAATTGACCGAGCTGGGCGCGTCCAATGCCGAAATTGAAGAACGGCGGCGCGAATTTATGAAGAAATCGCCAGAGATTTTGGCGTACAAAGGCAAGCTAATTGAGCGAATCGAATATTTACTGGACGGGCAATTGGCGCTGGTACACGTGCCGTTTGAGGAGATTCAACAGTACAGCGACGCCTACAACCCCGGCGCGCTGATCGGCGACGAACTGCGGTTGGTCGAGGGCGTGGCGCTCAGTTGCGTTATCAAAACCTACCCCGACGGCAAACTGACCGCCCGCCTGCGTGGCAACTTACCGATCGCCGACACCGTGGCTGGTTACTTCGGCGGTGGCGGCCATCCGTACGCGGCCGGCTTCCGCGTGTATGAGGAATATGACGAGGTCGTGCGGGAGTTGGTGACGGCAACGGATAAGGCTCTACAAACAGAATATTGATCCACCACGCTATCAATATATCTCTCTCAGACCTGCTCTATCTAGTTGACCTATCAGATCATCACTCACATCAAATGCGCCCTCAGACCATAAGGGACCGTTGACCCTTCTTCGCACATCTTCCACTTGGTCTGACGTACTAGGAGAAGTAAACATTATTCCATCTTCATGCATAAGATAATCCTGAATCACTTTACCTATGGCATAAGCTTGCAATTCAGAACGGAGCTTTACTCGATTGGAGTTAGGATATATTTCTAAAACTGGATTAATAACCTTATCATGTGCATGAGATGTCTCGTGAGCCAATGAAGCGACATTAACACATACCAGTCCACTCTGAGCCACACTAACAGTAGGGCGAAGATACACATAAGGACCCATCCCCGCATCCCCCATCCTGTAGAAATTAGCTGTACAAAAACCGCCAACATCCGTTACTTCTTTGCTTGTGGTCGGGTAATTCTCTATATCACGATACATATCATCAACACACACTCCGGCAGAGTTGTCGCCGAGGAGAGCGTTTTCTATGATATATTTCTGCACTGGCATGGGAGATATCTGTTTTCCGGAAAAAACAAATTTATCACCCCCAATAAGCGGTATTATATTTTTATCTGGCCAGTCTGGGTCAGCATGGCTGTCTCCCAGTTCTTCACCTTCAACCCATTTCATAGGCTCCAGCATTTGAGCCGTATCGCATAGTCCTAGGGCTAGATTCCCCAGCTTATCAGTTACCTCAGAACTCCCTAAAGTACCTATCAACCTATCTTTTATATACTTTAAGTGATCTAGCGTAACGGGACTATCGTAGCTGGATATTGGTCGGCATATCTGCACTATCTCTATCACACTTTATATTATATTCTAAATATCTTATTTTGTCAAGTATGAGGTCCCCGTTAGTAGTGTGACTGCAATATCTTAAGCTTTGAAAAGTACCTTTAGTGCCGTACAATAGAACTAATGATAAAACTCCATAACACCCTCACTCGCCACAAAGACAAACTCCATCCGCTCGACGGACAGACGGTTCGCATGTATACCTGTGGGCTGACGGTGTACTCACAGCCGCACATTGGCAACTGGGTTGGCTATATTTATTGGGATGTGTTGGTACGGTTGCTGCGCTGGCAGGATATCTCGGTTATTCGCACGCAGAATATCACCGACGTTGGGCATTTGACCAGCGATGATGATAATGGCGAGGACAAGATGGAGAAGGGGGCGCGCCGCGAGGGTAAAACCGCCTGGGACGTGGCCGAGCAGTACATCGCTATCGCCGACCACGAGGCCTACGAGGTGCTGAAATTAGTGCGACCCGACCATTTAGTCCGAGCAACGGATTACATCCAGCAGCAAATTGACTTTGCCAAGGGGCTGGATGAGAAGGGGTTTTTATACAAGATTGACGGCGACGGCATGTATTTTGACACGTCGCGGCTGCCGGATTATGGCAGCAAACTCGCGCGGCTGGACGTGGCGGGCCTAGAAGCGGGCGCACGGGTCAGCGTGGCAGGTAAGCGCAACATCACCGACTTCGCCGTCTGGAAATTTTCACCGACCAACACCAGGCGCGACATGGAATGGGACAGCCCGTGGGGTGTCGGCTTTCCGGGTTGGCATTTAGAGTGTTCGACGATTGCCCGGGAGACACTGGGTGATAGTATTGATATTCACACCGGCGGCATCGATCACATTCCGGTGCATCACACCAACGAGATTGCTCAGAGCGAGAGTCTGACTGGGCAGCAATTTGCTCAAATTTGGCTGCACAATAACCACATCAAAGTTGATGGCCGCAAGATGAGTAAGTCGCTCGGTAACATCATTACCCTCAGTGACATCACCGCCCGCGGCTTTAGTCCAATGGCCTTTAAGCTAGCAATCCTCAGTAAACATTACCAGACCGAGGGCAATTTCACGTGGGAAATTTTGGAAGCGGCCCAGGCGCGGCTGGATCATTGGCGCGGCTATGCGGCGCTGCGGCACCAGACGCACGACACGCTGGATGATGACGACGAGAAAGATGAGCAGGAAGGCACCGTGTCGCTATTAGCGGCCCAGCAGGCGCTAATTGAAAAGCTGAATGATGATTTGGATACACCAGGGGCCATGGCTCTGATCGACGAGGCATTTTCACGGCTAGATCGCGCGCCGATAGAAAAAATCCATCGCGGCGGTTTGTTGCAATTGATTGAAATTATTGATGAGGTTTTAGGCTTGGATTTGGCGGAATCGACCCCTGACATCAATGACGATTTGAAGAGACTAATTATCCAGCGACGCAGCGCCCGCGCCGAGAAAGACTGGCAAGAATCCGACCGCATTCGCGATGAACTGTTAGCAGCTGGCATCGCCATTCGCGACACGCCAAGCGGCAGCGTCTGGACATGGAAATAGCCCGCCGGGAATGACCAAGCGGGCTAATTTTCACGAAGCACACCAATTAACTCTCGTTTTTCAATTTCTTCACTAATTTGTTGATTGGCTTTTCGCTTTCAAGGCGGTTTTTCTTAGCCTGCTCTAAATAATTCTCCAACAAAATCCTTGCCACGCCAGCCGCCGGGATAGCGATTAAGCTTCCTAAAAGTCCACCGACATAGAGACCAATGGTCACTGACGACAAAACCATCAACGCCGAGAGTTCCATTTTTTTTGACTGAATTGACGGTGCAATGAAATTATTTTCGATCTGCTGATAGACGATAAAATATATGGCATAGATTACACCAGCAGTGACATTATTGAAGAACAACAACAGCGAGATCAGAATGCCAGCCAGCGTAGCGCCAAACATCGGAATGAGCGTTAAAATAAACGTCGCCATGACCGTTAACATCGCCAAATTTGAATCGACGGCAGGAAAAGCCATGCTCAATACAAACACCACAAACCCCGACAATACCGCATCAATCCCTGATACGGTCAATTGCCCAGAAACGTAACTAGTGACAACATTATACATCTGCCCAGCTAGCTTTTTATGATTTTCCATCTTGCTTTGGTCATTATATAATCCCCACAAACGCCTCATCCATGTCGGGCCTTCTAGTAACATCAAGAATGACAAAACTATCACCAAAAATAGCGAACCGACAAACGACGCCAGCGAGCCGACGCTGCTTAAAATATTCGTACCGACGCTAGCCGCCCATGACGAAGATTGCTGCTTGAGGTTCTCCAGCATGGCGTCAACCTGCGGACGCAGATTATTCTTATCAATAAAACTATTAACGCCGTGCCACTGCGAACCAGCTTGGTCAATTAGGCTCGGCATGCTTTCGACGAATTTGGCAGATTGCTGGACAATTGGCGGCACCACGAACCACACCACGCAGCCCAGCAGCAGAATCAGCGTAACATACGCCAGCGCCGTGCCGCCGAGCCGGCTTTTACCAGGCAATTTCCTGGCAATTGCCGCCACCGGACGGTTCAACGCCAGCGCTAAGAACAGAGAAACTCCCAACAAAATCAGCGCATCCTTCGCCGAATAAATCGCCAGTCCCGCCAGCCCAAAGCCGATAACCACCAGCCAAAACCGCACAAATGTTTTCGTGTCTATTTCAATGCGTACTTTCATACTTAAACTTTATCAGCTTTTCGCTTCATCCGCAACGCCGACAGAGACAACTTGCTGTCATACGACATCGCGCCGTAGCGGAAAACCCGCACTGCCAACCATAAGACAAACACTGCCGCCGCGATCAAAAGCACCACCCCCAGCAAACCTTCCCAAGCCGGCAAATTGCCAACCGCATTCCTGAGTAGCAGCGGAATCGGCGCCGTGAACGGAAACAGCGATAAGAACTTGACAAATGGCGAATCAGGGAAGGAAACGAACGCCGTAATACCGTAAAACGGCCCAAATATCAGCATAATCACTAGCCCAAACCACTGGCTGGCTTCCTTGGCAGTCGGCATCATCGCACCCAAAGTCACCAGCATGCCGGTAAACATCATAAAGCTTGCCAGGAAAATCACCAGCGCCAAGCCAATCCGCACCGGATCAAATACCAATAAGCTTAAATCCATATTCGGCAGCTGCAGCTTTGAGCCGAACGCCAAGTAACCCGCCGCCACCGGCAGAACAATCACCAACATCTGAATCAGCGCCAGCACCATCAGCGATAGAATTTTACCAGTGATCAGCGTATCGGTTTTTACCATCGTCAGCAGCATCTCCACCGTGCGGTTTTCCTTTTCCTCGGTGGAGCTGGTTAGCATTTGGTTGCCAAAGAAAGTAACCAGCATAAAGAAAATCACTAAAAATAGCCCCGGCGCAATCATCTCGTTAATACCGCCGTGCTCCTTGCCGTCCAGATAAGTAGTTGACGATAATTGGACTTTGTTTTGCAGAATAGCGACTTGCGCTTGGCTGACAGTGCTGGCTACCGATTGGCTTAATAAGCTTTGCGCCACTGCGCCGTATTTGCCGTTCTGAAACAGCCCGACATCCTTGCCGTAAACTTCAACTTTTTGCTTGCCAATATCCTTCGGGAAGTAGATATAAGCGTCAATCTTGCCGTTTTTTACGTCGTTAATTCCAGCTTCTTTCGACCCGACAGTTTTCGTCTTAGCTGCCATGAGTAGCTCCGGTCTGACGAGTTTTGAATCGTCAGTAACCGCCAATGAAAATTCCTGTTTCTCTAACTCTTTCGCTGCTTGCATCGTCGTACTTTGCGACCAAAACATGATGCCGTACAGCGCCGCAAACATCAATGGAAAACCCAGCGCCATCAGCCAAAACGTCGGCTTTTTCAGTACCCGGATAGTCTCAAACTTGAAAACTGTCCCTAAATTATGCATTTTACTCATCGCCCAACTCCTTTGCTTCGCCGCCGTACACTTTAACAAAAATATCATCCATTGATGCGCCGCCGAACTGTTTTTTCACCTCTGCCAGCGTGCCGTACGCCGCCGCTTGGCCGTCTTTTAATAGAATCAGCCGATCGCACAGCTGTTCAACTTCTTCCATCTGGTGCGTCACGTAAATAATCGTCGCGCCAGCCTTACGCCACTCCTCAATGATATTCATCAGCAGCCGCCGATTGACCGGATCAAATCCCTTGGTCGGCTCGTCCATGATTAGCAGTTCCGGATCACCCATAATCGTCACGCCCAGCTGAATTTTTTGCTGCTGGCCGCCAGAAAGCTTGTCCAGCCGCATGCCAGCTTTATCAGTCAAATCAACGCGCTTCAGAAAGTTCAGAGAAAATTCCTTCGCTTCGTCGCGACTCAAACCTTTCAGCTGGCCGAAATAAATCATCACATCCAGTACTTTTTCCTTTTTATACAGACCGCGCTCTTCCGGCAGATAACCAAGGTTAATCTGGCTATCCACCGCATACGGCTTACCGTCAATCAGCAGCTCGCCCGCCGTCGGCTCATATAGCCCCAGCAGCGCCCTGAGCGTCGTGGTTTTTCCCGAACCATTGCTACCGAGAAAGCCAAACACTTCACCATGGAAAACGTCAAAGCTCAAATCTTTAATAACTGTTTTGTCGCCAAACTTCATCTTAAAATGACGAATTTCAACAATTTTTTTCTTATCCGACATTACCTCTCCTTTTCTATTGATGAAAATTATAGCACTATCACGTGCAAACGCAAAATAGCGTATAATAAGTAGCAGATGCGACTGTTAATCATTGAAGACGAACGAAAAATTGCCCGAGTTATCGCCGAGGCGCTCAAGCGCGAGACATACGCCGTTGACGCCGTACACGACGGGGAAGAAGGTTTTAATTTGGCAGACAGCCAGCCGTACGATTTGCTAATCGTTGATCGAATGCTGCCGGGCATGAAGGGCGCAGAAATTGTTAAAAAATTGCGTAAAAACGGTAAAAACATGCCGATTTTATTCCTCACAGCCCTGGGCACCACCGAGGATAAAACCTTCGGGCTGGACGCAGGCGCGGATGATTACTTGGTTAAGCCGTTCGCTATCGACGAGCTGCTAGCGCGAGTGCGAGCTTTACTGCGCCGGCCGCCAATTCAGCAGCCGGATGTTTTGAAAATTGCCGACTTGACGATTGATAAGCAGCAGCAAACCGTGATGCGCGCTGGAAAAACTATCGACTTGACCAGTAAAGAATACGCGCTGCTGGAATATTTGATGCAGCACCCGAACCAAATTCTTAGCAAAGAAACGCTCATCGACCATGTTTGGGACTTTGATGCCGATATTTTACCGAACAATGTCGAAGCGTACATAAAAAACTTGCGCCAAAAAATCGATAAGCCGTTCAAAAAACAATTGATAAAAACCGTCCGCGGCTTCGGTTACCGGATTGAAGCATGAAAATTTTTACCTCGGCAACTATCAAATTGGCGGGCTGGTATTTACTGATTTTAATGGTCGTCAGCCTGCTGTTTAGCAGTATTGTTTTTCAAGTGGCGCGCTCGGAAGTTGACGCGCAAATCCATAAAATTATCATTCAGCGCGGCAACGATTTTCCTAGCATTGACTTGTCGGAACGAATGGATGTTTCGACGCGCAATCTGCTGATTAGCTTGGGCTATATCAATCTCATCGTGCTGCTGGCGGGCGGCGCTTGCTCGTATTTATTAGCGAGGATTACGCTGCGGCCGATTGAGGCGGCGCATAAAGCCCAGTCGCGGTTTGTCTCCAACGCCAGCCATCAGCTGCGCACGCCGCTGGCAATTATGAAAGCAGAAACCGAACTGGCGCTGAAAAACCCGAAGACGCCGCGGGCGGAACTAACGGAAACGTTGGAAAGCAATTTGGAGGAAATCAACAAATTGACCGAGCTAACCGCCATGCTTTTAGAATTGTCGCGAACAGAAAACAGGCTGGCGCTGGAAGATAAAAGTTTCGACTTGGCGGAATTGATATCCAATCTCATCCGCGAACGAAAAGCCGAAACTCGCACGGAAATGAATTGCCCGGAACACACAAATATCTCTCTTCACCAAGCCGCAACGCGGGAGCTGTGCGCGATTTTACTTGACAATGCATTAAAACACAGCCCGAAGAATTCGCCGGTAAAAATCCAGGTGCTGCCGTCGAAACAGAACATCACCGTACACTTCCGTAACGACGGCGCGATTTCCCAGCAGAATCTACCGCACGTATTCGAGCAGTTTTTCCGCGGCAACCAGCGAACGAAGGGTTATGGATTGGGATTGCCGCTGGCGGAACAATTAACCAGGGCTTTAGGCGGACAAATCTCTGTTGCCACCGTAAAAGGCTCGACAGTTTTTACTATTTCTTTGCCAATTGTTTAGATTTTCAGCTAATTTTCAGAATCGGATGTTGTAATGGGATTATTGATTGGTTGGATTGCCAGTCTGAAAGGGGAAGTATGAGTACAACATTTTTAAGCAAAAAAGGGTTTAAGGAATTGCATAAGGAGATCTCACTCTTGGAGATGGAAGAGAAGTCGCTGATCGCCGAGCTGAAAGAAATCGGACGCGCCAAGTCCCGCGACGACAAGCTTCATCGCAGCGAAGTCATCATCAGCCTGGAGAACGTCCAGTCCCGGCTGAGCCTAAAAAGGGAGACCGTCAAAACTGCCAAACCGCTGCCGCGCAAACGCGACCGTCTGAAGATTGCTATCGGCTCAGTTGTCGACCTGGTGGACCAACAGGGAAAATTATTCCGCTACACGCTGGTCCATAGCCTCGAAGCGAACCCATTGGATGGACGAATTTCCGTGGATAGCCCACTAGGAAAAAGCTTGTTGAACCATAAAAAATCCGAGACTGTCTCCTGGAAAAATGGACCAGTCACCAGGCAATTACAGGTGGTAAAAATTAGCTAATGTAGATTGTCCACCATGATAATTTAGCCCTCACTGGAAAGTGGGGGCTTTTCTCATATAATAACCATATGCTTTTTTATAACTTATCAACCGACGAAGTGTTGAAAAAATTAGGTTCACGACGCGAAGGTTTAACGGTAAATGAGGTAAAAAAACGCCAGAAAAAATTTGGAGAAAACATTATAAAACTTCGCAGCGAACCGCTTTGGCAAAAAATTCTAGAACCCTTTATGGACATCTTCTCATTGGTGCTAATTGTGGCGACAGTGGTTAGTCTTATCCATAATGAAGTCATCGACGCTGTTATCATTACTGTAATTTTGGCAATTTCTGCCGCTATTTTTTATGTGCAGCGTTTTTCGACTGACCGCGTCCTCAGAAGTTTATCTCGCCATGACGCCCAAAAAATCGACGTGCTGCGCGCCGGAAAAGTTACTGCCGTGGACAGCTCGCAGCTGGTGCCGGGCGATATCGTCAATTTATCCGAAGGCGAGAAAGTCCCCGCCGATATCCGCCTAATTAAGACCGCCAATTTGCGGGTTGACGAGGCGCAGCTGACTGGCGAATCTGTGCCAATTTCTAAAAATATCGAGGTGCTGGACGGAAAAAAAGAAATTTACGAGCAAACCAACATGCTATTCCAAGGTTCTTTCGTGGTATCCGGCACAGGCGCTGGCGCGGTAATCGCCACCGGCAATGATACTGAGTTCGGCAATCTGGCAATGCTGTCCAAAAAAGAAGCCGCTAAAAGCCCGGTTCAGCAGAAAATCGACAAGCTAATTACCAAAATTATCGCGGCAGTGGGCAGTATCTCGCTGGTGGCTTTCGGGCTGAGCTTGCTGCGCGGCATGGATTTTCTGGATAGCCTGAGATTTGTCATGGCGCTGGCAGTCAGCGCCGTGCCGGAAAGCTTGCCAATTGCTATTTCCGTGGTGCTGGTCTTAGGAATGCGGCGGATGGCTGCTAAAAAAGCGCTGGTTCATCAAATGCGGGCAATTGAGACGATCGGCGTCATTACTACCATTGCCACCGATAAAACTGGCACCCTGACGAAAAATCTGCTGACGGTGCAGGATACTTGGACGCTGGAAAAGCATAACAATTTGGCGAAGTTGATGGCGTATTTCGTCAATCGCGGCGATAGTAAAAGCCACGATCCGCTGGATATCGCGCTGGATAATTTTGCTCGGAAAAACAATGCTGGTGTTCGCGGCCTGCCAGCGGCGGAATTGCCGTTCAACCAGGAATTCTCGATGTCGGCGACGGTTTGGCATCATGGCACGGATTATAAAGTGTATTACAAAGGAGCGCCGGAAGAAATCATCAAACGCTGCAAATTGCCGGCAGCAGAAGCCAGGCACGCCAAGCGGGCGATTGGCGATTTGACGTCGCAGGGCTACCGCGTCGTAGGCTTAGCGACCAGCGACACCTCGGAAATCTTGGCAGATTTTTCGCAAATTTCGCGCCAAAAATTGCGGTTCGCCGGACTGGCGGCGGTGGCAGACGTACTGCGTCCAGAGGCAGCGCGGGCTATCAAATCAGCGCTGGCGGCGGGCGTTTCCGTGCGCATGATTACCGGCGACCACTTCGAGACAGCATACCAGATTGGCAAGAAACTTGGCATGGTAGAAGACAGGGAAGAGGTTTTCGATTGCCGGGAAATGTCGAAGATGACTGACGATGAGCTAGACGAAATCATTGAGCGGACAAAGGTTTTCTCGCGCGTTATCCCGGAACAAAAATACCGAATCTTAACCATCTTAAAGCGCCATAATATCACCGCCATGACTGGCGACGGCGTTAACGATGTACCGGCGCTATCCGGCGCGGACGTCAGGATTGCCATGGGTTCAGGCTCGCACATCGCCAAAGATGCCGGCGCGATAATCCTGCTGGACGACAATTTTAAGACGATTATCGACGCCATGAAAGAGGGTCGCACGATTATCGCCAACGTCCGGCGAATGCTGTTTTACTTGCTATCAACCAACACTGGCGAGCTAATCACCATGATCGGCGCGCTGCTAATTGGCATTAAAACCCCGCTGGAGCCGGTGCAGATTTTATGGGTCAATTTGGTAACCGACACGTCGATGGTCATTCCGCTAGGGCTGGAGCCGGCAGAAAAGAACACCATGAAACAGCCGCCAAAGCAACCTGACGCGCCAATTCTGGAGCAAAAAATGATCTGGCGGATGTGTATTGTCGCCTTGACGATGTCGTCGCTGACTCTCGGCGTTTATGTCATATTTGAAAAAAGCCGCGGTCACGACTACGCGCAGACGCTGGCTTTCGTTTCGCTGGTGGTCAGCCAATGGGCTAATGCCTTCAACGCCCGCAGCGACCAAGATTCGGTATTTGTACGCCTGAAAGTAATAAACCGTAGCTTTTATGTTGGAATGACGATATCATTGACATTGCAGGCTCTGGTGTTATTCGGACCACTTGGTGAAATCTTACACATTCATAAGGTTGACATTGCTCATATCGTTGTTGTTAGTCTGTTGGCACTAACCATTCCAATTGCTACCAGCGAAATCCATAAATGGTGGACCAGACGGAAAATTAGCCGGTAGAGTGTTATAATATTTTCCCGGAGGAGACATAATTATGGAAATCAGATCAATGACAATCGCAGACTATCCCGATGTCTATGAGCTTTGGATGTCAAGTGCAGGGATGGGTCTAAATGATCTGGATGATTCAGAAGAGGGAATTGGCAGATTCTTAGACCGCAACCCGACAACATGTTTTGTAGCGACAGAAGGAAATAAGGTCGTCGGAGTAATTATAGCCGGACACGATGGTCGCCGTGGCTATGTTTATCATACCGCGGTTGCCGAGCAATATAAGAGACAAGGAATTGGTCGTAGACTGGTTGAATCATCTCTAAAGGCCTTAAGCGAAGAAGGAATTAATAAAGTTGCACTGCTAGTATTTAATCGGAATGAAGTGGCTAAGAGGTTCTGGAAGAAGATGGGATTCGAAGCGCGAACACCAGAGGAAGGCGACGACATTGTATATTATAATAAAGCTTTAGCAGATATAAAACGAATTGATACATGACAAATAAAAAAACACCTTTAAGATGCAAAAATTCTTGGCTGGGACGGCAGGATTCGAACCTGCGAATGCTGGGACCAAAACCCAGTGCCTTACCACTTGGCGACGTCCCAATATAGCCAGGACCATGATAATTATAACACGCCAACCAGAAAAAATCCATGAGAAGCCAAGCAATCCAAAACCCTGATATAATATACTCTGATGAGACAACAAATTTCCGAGACACTACGGCTAGAAAAAATCGTTGGCGGCGGACAAGCGCTTGGTGGACTGAGCGATGGACGCAAGGCGTTCGTTTGGGGCGGGCTACCTGGCGAATTGGTGAAGATTCGTATAACTAAGAAAAAATCGCACTTCGTCGAAGGCGTGGTGACAGAAATTCTTGAAAAAAGTCCAGAGCGAATTATGCCGCGAGACGAGAATAGCTATCTCAGTACTAGCCCTTGGCAAATCATGCCGCTCTCCAGCGAACAGATGTATAAAGCGAATTTAATAGAAGAAGCTTTCCGACTTCATGGCGTTACGTTGCCAGGGAAAATTGACGTCTTTACCGACGGCGTAGAATTTAATTATCGCAATAAGGTCGAGTTTAGTTGGTTTGGCGATAAGACAGATGACGGCACGAGAGAAACTTTAGATTTGGCATTTTTTAAGCGAGGCAGCAAGGGGAAAGTCATTGTTGAAGGCACCAGTCTGGCTCATCCAAATATCAATAAATTGGCAATTGAAATCCGCGATCTCCTACGAGCCAAACCTGTTACCGCCCGCCAATTAAAAACTCTCTTAATCCGCTGCGACCAACAAGGCAACGCCGTCTGGCAATTATATGTAAAAGACCGACTCACAGAACTAATTTCCACAGAAGAAGCCGGCCGACTGCCAGCCAAAGGTGGTGAGATAATCTATTCCGACCCAAAAAGCCCAGCCAGCCGAGTCACTGAGCGCCTGGATAAATTTGGTGACACAACGCTAACCGACACAATCTTAGGCGTCACCTTTAATTATGCCTGTGAAGGATTTTTCCAGGTCAATATTCCAGTTTATGAGAAAGCTCTAAGTGATATGCGCGCTTGGATAGACCACAAGAATAATCTACCAACCCTCGACCTTTATTCTGGAGTTGGCACAATTGGACTGACAATTGGCGGCGATGATATTACACTGGTCGAAATCAACGAACACGCCGTCGCGGAAATGCAAAGAAACATCGCCAAATTAAACCGAGCGAAAGCCAAGGCTATTTTAGCGCCAAGTGAAAAATCTCTAGAATATATAACGGGCGAACAAATTGTCATTGTTGACCCGCCGCGCGCCGGGCTACACACATATGTCGTTCGGAGACTACTGGAAACTACGCCGCCACGAATTGTTTACCTGAGCTGCAATCCAGTCACTCAGGCGCGAGATGTTAGTCTACTTCAGGAAAAATACCACATTATCTATCACCGCGGCTATAACTTTTTCCCAAGAACGCCACACGTTGAGTATTTGGTGGTACTGGATAAAAACAAGTAACTCAATGTTACTATTGACAAATACTGCATAATTTGTTATAATAAAAAGCATGTATTATAGAGATCCTACCACAGAATATCTAACACCATGTTTTGACAAAACGGCAACAGGAGCTGAAAAAAAGCCTTTGTCCCCCGAAGAGGCTGCAGCAAGATTAGCCGCCATTGCAGCCAGTCTGACTGTCGATAAGTCGTCGTCCGACGCGTCGAGCAATGAATAGTTGAACTAACGCCGCCAGTACTATCGCGCCAATCGCTGGCCACATGATGAATAATTTCGGTACAGTAAAGTCGAAGAAATCTCTCAGAAAGCCAAATCCAAAACTACCAGCTGCCACAACAACCACTGACAACAAGTATAATAATCGGGCGCGTTTGGCGACTTTATCAATGGTGACATCCAGCATAATTCCCACCAAAAATACTAAATAGACGCCAAAGAACGTTGCCGTCAAAACCGTCATTGTCGCAACTTCAGCAGCGTGACCAGGGAAGACTACCGACATAATCCAATAGGTAAATGCCACTGTTAACCCAGTAATTAGCGCAATCGGCAATACCGCCAGCAGAGTATCGCGCCAAAAACCCTTAGGGTTTATGCGATACTTCGGCACGGGCGGGAAAAGCGTCCACATAAGTGTTGGCATAGTCACCAGAAAAATATTCATAAACGTAATATGTCGCGGCGAATATGGATAGTTCATATTAATTAAAATCGTTGTCATTAAAAGCGTAACTCCATAAATAATTTTATGGAAAAAGAGGATAGCAATTACTTCAATCGCCTGCATAATTTGATTGCCCAGCTTCATGCCTATAGGTAGAGACGTAAAGGAATTGTTAAGCAAAATGATATCAGAAACCCGCCGCGAAGCCGGAGCGCCAGCATACATCGCCACACCGAGGTCTGCCTTTTTTAGCGCCAGCGCGTCATTGACCCCATCGCCGACCATGCCAGTAAATTTGCCCGATTTCTGGAACCTGGCAATTAAAAGCTCTTTCTGATCGGGCAGCACACGCGCAAAAATCGTATAAGTATCGGCGGCTTCATTAAATTTATCTTCGCCTAGCTTCGCTAAATCAGCTCCTAAAATCACTTTTTCTGGATGATGAATCCCAGCCTCACGTGCAATATACTGAACAGTACGCGGATTGTCGCCAGAAATTACCCGAATTGTTACACCTTGGCGCTGTAAAAAATCCACTGTCTCAACCACGCCATGACGTAGAGAATTACGTAAAATTACCGCGCCAATCGGTCGTCCAGAATTATTAGACAAATCATTCAGTTTGGTTTTCTCATCTGTAAACTCCGCCAACATCAACACCCGTAAACCTTTGTCGGCCCATTCGTCTAATGCTTTCCGGGTCGCTTTATTAACTGGCGCTAATTTAGCCACAAACTCCGGCGCACCCATAAGCAATGTCCGTACCTTGCCATCGATTTTTACCCGAACGCCCGCCATTTTACGCGCCGAAGAAAACGCCATCACATCAATGATCTCCGTATTTTTTGGTGGTGAGGCTTCTGCTAAGATGGCTTTTCCAGTGATATTGCCACCACTAGTCTCATGTGCGATAAGCGCTGCAAGCTCAGCTACGACCGACTCAGAAAGCCCTGGAGTCTCATCAAACACCGCTACTTGCTCCAACGCGACTTCGTCGCTGGTCAGCGTGCCAGTCTTATCTACCGCCAACAAATTGAGTAGCGCCATTGCTTCAATCGCTGATAATTTCTGCGGTAAAACTTTCGCTTGAGCTAATCGCAAGGATCCAAATGCCAGCAGCAACGAGCTCGCCAACAGCAGCCCTTCTGGCACAATTGTTACCGCCGCTGACGTAATGGTTTTTAGAATGATTACCACATTATCACCAGAAAAATAATAGACCGCAGTAATTAATATCGATAAAATAATCGCGCCATATGTCAAGAAGTAAATCGCCCGCCAAATTGCCATCTGTAGTGGTGTCAATTCTGGTTTATAGCGCTTCAGGGCCTGACTAATCGCGCCAGCTTTCGTGTCATCGCCAATAGCAATTACTCGCGCCATACCTTCACCAGCCAATACCGTGGTCGCCGCCAATACTGTGTCGCCGACCTTCTTCTCAACCGATGCCGACTCGCCAGTTAGCATGCTCTCGTTTAATTCCAAACCCTTCGATTCCATTACTTTAGCATCAGCCGGCAGCTCATCGCCAGCTTGAATAACAATCTCGTCATCAATTTGCAACTCATCATAGTCTACCTCTGTAATCTCACCATTTTTTAACAACCGAGCTTTCGGTGCACTCATCAGCTCCAGCTGGCGCAAAACCCGCTTGGCGCGGAGTTCCTGAATAATACCAATCGCTGAGTTCACGACAATCACCACTGATATAAACCATGCATCACGATATTCTCGCACACAAATTAACGCTCCAGCTAACAGAAAAATCACCACAACTATTGGCGAGAGTAAGTTTCGCTTAATAATGTCCAAATAGTCACCCATTAGCTTGTCGGTATCCTCCTATAATAAAATCGTGCACCCACCCGCCAGCCATCGCGCGCGTCCGGGTCGAATTGATAGATTTCGCCATTTTTCACCTCAGAAATAACAGCTAGGGCAGGGTTATACGGCGCCAGAGTTTTATAAAACAACAAATCTTCATCAGTTATATGCTTACGACCAGGAAAAACTTCACGAAACTTATATTGTGCAATTTCCTCAAAGTAGTGTGGTTGTCCTTTAGGTGGTAAAAACAGCTCGGCACGCAAACCCATTTTTGAAATTATCTTTTTTACATCTGATAAAATCAGCGGAGAAGTGGCTTCTAAGTACAACATCAATTGTTTTTTATTTGTTAAAAAAACCGACGCTTTGGCAGTTCGACTAACATCAGCGTGAAATAAAATTATCGACTGGATATCAATCGACAAACCAAATTTTTCCTTCGCAATTCGTTCCAGTGCCAGCTCATCGTACGTCGCCTGATTCATAACTATATTTTAGCATTTTTTTATGAGGTGCGCGAGATAAGAAAGCATAAATACATTGACATGGTAAAATAAATCTATGGACTTTCAAACTCGCTACGCCAAGCTGAACGCCAATCAGCGCCAGGCGGTCGATTATATTCACGGCTCGCTCCTGGTGATCGCTGGGCCGGGCACGGGCAAGACCGAGCTGCTGAGCATGCGCACCGCCCAGATCTTGCGCCAGACCGACACGCTGCCGGATAGTATTTTGTGCCTCACGTTTACCGAGAGCGGCGCTGCCAACATGCGCCAGCGCCTCCGCCAGATCATCGGCGAGGATGCGTATAAAATCGCCATTCACACCTTTCACAGCTTCGGCACGGAGATTATCAATCAGCACCGGCAGTATTTCTTCCGCGGCGCCGATGCCCAGCCGGCGGATGAACTGACGCAGCACCAAATTGTGACGGGGATTCTCGAGGGGCTTGATTGGCGTAATCCGCTGAGCGCTAAAAACAACGGTGAATTCGTCTACACCAACGAGCTGATCCGAGTCATTTCTGAGTTCAAGCAGAGCGGTCTCACACCAGCGGAATTGCGATTAGTGATGGCCGATAATCAGCGCGCCATCGCCGACATTGCCCCTGATATCCAGCAGGTATTTGCTGCCAAAATTTCTAAAAAAACCATCGAATTGTTTGCACCGCTGGCAGAGAAGATTGCCGAGAGAGTCGGCGAGGGAAATTCTACTACAACCGCCAATCTGCCGTCCTCAATCACCCCGTACGCTCATGTTCTGGCACTCAGCATCGCCCATACGGCCCAAGAGGCCATCGACGCCAACTCCACCAAACCGCTGACCGCCTGGAAAAACAAATGGTGCGAAAAGAACGCCGGCGGCGAGTTCGTCCTGAAAGATTTTGCCGCTAGCGAGAAATTATCTGCCGCCATTGACGTCTACGAAGTATATGGCAACGTGCTGGCCGAGCGCTCGCTGTTTGACTACGACGACATGATTTTGTCCGTTATTCAAGCCTGCGAAGCCCACCCAGAACTGCGCGCCAACCTCCAGGAGCAATTTCAGTTCATCATGGTCGACGAGTTTCAGGACACCAACCTGGCGCAGCTGCGGCTACTGTTCGACCTGACTGGTGATGAGGACGATCCCAACATCATGGCGGTTGGCGACGACGATCAGGCGATTTTCAGTTTTCAGGGCGCGGACGTTGGCAATATTCAGCGCTTCCGCCAGCACTATCACGACCCGAAAATCATCGTGCTGACGGACAATTACCGCTCGGCGGCTGACATCCTGACGGCGGCGCGCGGAGTGATTACCCAAGGGGCGGATCGCCTAGAGAACACCATTGACGGCTTGTCAAAACAATTGACCGCACACGAGTCTGGTAGCGGCGCGCAGGTTGAAATCCAGGAATTTACCTCAGTGAGCGAGGAGCGGGCAGGGGTAGCCCGGCAAATTGCCGAGCTGATCAAACGCGGCGAAAAGCCAGAACACATCACCGTCATCGCCCGCCATCACAAGGAGCTGATCGAGCTGCTGCCATACCTGTACCGCCAGAACCTGATGGTCAATTATGAGCGCCACGACGATATTTTAGAGCAAGACATCATTCAGGCGCTGGACAAGCTAGCGCGAGTCGTCATGGCGATTCATCAGAATAATCTCGATACCGCCAACAGCCTACTGCCAGAGGTCATCGCCCATCCGGCGTTTGGCTTTTCGGCGCTGGATATCTGGCAATTAAGCCTCCATGCTTATAAGAATCGGCAGCTGTGGCTGGAGAGCATGCTGGCGAACAGCACCTTTCAGCTATTTGGTGAGTGGCTGCTAGAGCGGGCCAAGGACGTGCCAAATTTGCCGCTGGAGGAGCAGTTGGATAAGCTGCTAGGGCTAGAGATGGGTGCTGGAATTACTCCAATCGACTCCGTGCAGCAAACATCGCCTGAGAACCCTCAGACGCCCGGCGCGAAAAGAGGAGTCGATAGAGATAGTTCCGGCACTCATTCTAGCAAGGAATTCTTGCAATCAGCTGGCGAAGAGCCTTTGCTGGGACTCCGTACAGCGACCATCGCCCGAGCATCCTCAGACGCCCGGCGCGAAAAGAGGAGTCCTAGTAAAGGCTCTTCGCTTAATTCTCTCGCCGCCCACTACTTCTCGCCCGAAGCCCTCGCTCAAAACCCCGACACCTACCTGACCACGCTCGAGAGCCTGCGCACGCTGCGCCAAAAATTACGCGACCGCACTACCGACGCAACCCCAACGCTGGCGGACTTCCTGGAATTCATCGACCTGCACCGCTCGACCAAAACCCGCCTGACGCACATCCGTCCCCAGGCCAGCGCCCTCGGCGGCGCCATCAACCTGATGACCGCCCACAAATCCAAGGGCCTGGAATTCCCGCACGTCTTCGTCATCGGGGCAATCGACAGCGCGTGGGGCGAGAAAGTCCGCTCGCGCTCGCGGCTGATTCGCTATCCCGCCAACCTCCAGCTCCAGCCCGCCGGCGCCAGCTACGACGAGCGGCTGCGGCTATTTTTCGTAGCGATGACCCGCGCCAAAACCACCTTGACCATGACCTATTCTCAAACCAACGACGCCGGCAGCGACACCATGATCGCCAGCTTCCTGACCGCCCACACGCCGACGATTATCCCCGCCGCCGACACGCCCGCAACGCAAATTACCGTGGCGCAAACCGACTGGAACACGCGGCTGAGTGCGCCGATTACCGCGGAGCTCAAGGATGTACTAGCGCCGACCTTAGAGACCTACAAGCTTTCCATTACACATCTCAATAATTTCCTCGACGTCTCGCGCGGCGGCCCGCAGAACTTTTTGTTGAATAATCTGCTGCGCTTTCCGTCCGCCAAAAGCCCTGCCGCCAGCTACGGCACCGCCATTCACGCCAGTCTACAGCAGCTGCACAATCTGCTGCGCGCCGACCACCGCCTACCGCCCACTGAGCGCATTCTCCACTATTTCCGCACGTCGCTTGAGGCCCAGCACCTACCTCCCGACGATTTTGCGCTATATCTAGACAAGGGCACAGCGGCGCTGACGGCGTTTCTGGATGCCAAATCGTCCGAGTTTCATGACACGGAGCTCGCGGAACTCGACTTCGCTCACCAAGGCATCGTCGTTGGCGGCGCGCGCCTGACCGGCAAGCTGGACGTCGCTGATATTGATAAGCATAATAAGACCATCTTTGTGACCGATTACAAGACAGGCAAGCCATCGCACTCCTGGAAGGGCGCGTCTGATTACGAAAAAATCAAGCTCCACAAATACCGCCAGCAGATGATGTTTTATCAGCTGTTGGTGGAGTCCTCACGCGATTATGGCAATTTCAGCTTCACCGGCGCCCGCCTGCAGTTCGTCGAGCCAGATATGAAAACCGGCGACATCCTCAGTTTGGAGGACACATTCTCCGAGGAAGAATTGGCTGAATTTGCGCGGCTTGTCGGCATCGTCTGGCGGAAAATCACCACCCTGGAACTGCCGGATATTTCTGGGTATTCGGCGGATTATAAGGGGATGGTGCAGTTTGAGAATGATTTGTTGGCAGAGTTCGTATAGGCAATCTTGACAAAAGCTATTGACATAGCTTGCTATTATTGATATATATATACTTGCTTTTGTTCGTGGAGCTAACTTCCGACGAGGCGTCGCAAATGACGTCGAGTCCTAATCATGCTTCGCACAAAAGCATGGTTCGAGAGGGGAGTTAGCTCTTTTTCTTTTGCCGCAACTCGCGGCGGAGAGGGGGTGAAACCCTCATGTCATGTAGACCATGTAGCAGCATGGGATACACGGGCACAAAGGAGTGCCCGTCTTGCCGGGGAACCGGCAAGAAGTCTCTCGGGTACAGCTGCGACAACTGCGGCGGTACGGGTCAGGTGTGCCTCCAGTGCGGAGGCAAGAACGCCTGATTCCTTCTTCTTTGGCGGTCGGGGTTTGTGCGACCTCGAAACCGCTGACCCCGCGTCAGCAAAAGGGCGTCCGTCCGCCCACCACTGGGTCAGATTCCCCAGCCAGAAAAGAATCACAGGACGCATAGTTCTTAAATGGCAGAGCGCCCGCGTCGACAACAGTGTCGACGCAATGGGAGGCTGCGGGTTCGACTCCCGCCACGTCCACTGAGATGGCACAATGGCGTGCCATCTCTCCCTCCCGGGTTCGCGAGTTTCACTCGTGGTAGTTTTTCTCAACGTTGAGAATTACTCCGAGCAGAACCGCTTGAGCCCGCCCACACCCTATCTCGATGATGAGATAGGGTTTTTCCTTTTTTGTGATAAAATAACAGAGATGACATCGTTTTGGAATAATTTACCGCAGCCATTTTTTATATTGGCACCGATGGAAGCCGTCACTGACGTAGTGTTTCGTCATGTCGTGAAACAAGCGGGCGTGCCCGACGTGTTTTTCACCGAGTTTGCCAATGCCACTGGCTGGGTACACGCCGGCGACAAGGCCATCGCTGGGCGACTGATCAAGACCGACGATGAACATCCGCTAGTCGCCCAAATCTGGGGTGGCGAGCCAGGCGATATGGAGCAATTTGCCGCTCACTGCATGGAGCTTGGCTTTGACGGCATTGATATCAACATGGGCTGTCCCGCCAAATCTGCCATCAAATCTGGCGGTGCAGCACTCATTCGCCGACCCGACGTAGCAGTCGCTGCCATTGCCGCTGCTAAAACCGCCGGGTTGCCAGTTAGTGTGAAAACACGGCTGGGCTATACGTATATTGACGAATGGCGCGAGTGGCTGACGACTATTTTGCAGCAAGACATAGTTAATTTGACCATCCACCTCCGCACCAAAAAGGAGATGAGCAAAGTCCCAGCACACTACGAGCTCATCGACGACATCATCAAGCTACGTGATGAAATCGCCCCACAGACGCTGCTAACCATCAACGGCGACATCCGCGACCGAGCCCACGGCGAGGAACTATTTGCCGCTCACCCAGGCCTGAACGGCATCATGATCGGGCGGGGAGTATTTAGCAATCCGTTTTGCTTTAGGAGGGTAGTTGAACTATCCTCAGTCGAGGAGGCTGTGACGGGCGTGAAGCCCCGTCAGCCGAACGCCACGGGCGCACAGCCCCGTAAAGAGTACTCCGAGATGGATGAATCGCTGACGCGAACTTCATCAGGAATCGTACCCAGTGACCCACGCTCCATCGCAGACAACAACAACAGGAGCGGCAATACTAAATCAGAACTTATATATCTACTACATTACCACCTTGACCTCTTCGACCACTACCAACCAACCCTCGGTCACCCCTTCGAAACCCTGAAGCGCTTCTTCAAAATCTACATCCGCGACTTCGACGGCGCCAAAGAACTGCGTGACCAACTGATGCACACCAAAAGCACCGACGAAGCCCGTCTAGCTATTGCAAATATATGTAATTTGTGATATAATATAGATTATGCGCCAGTTCGAAGGATATTCGCTCACAACACCAATCACCATCGGTGATGTGCATAATCTATCAAAACAAGTAACTCGACTACCTCGAGGAAGTATCGCTCTATTAGGCACCGACCGACTCGGCATACCATTAGAGCAGCTCGACATAGAACTAACGCCTCGTGATGATTACGCAGAAGGTCGTCGTAACAGCATCAATAAGGTTGGATTTTATGACGCAACATTGTACTGCTCAGACATACCCCTCGTAACTTAGCCTTGGGCAGTCAAGCCATATCTTACACCTCGCACAGCGCTGAAGGACATTGGTACAATGCGATCCATTAATAGCCTACAGCACCCTCGAGCAATCCGCACCTTTGAGCCGAAAGGCATTATCCGCCTCGAGAATGGCGAAATGGCAGTTATTACCGATTTTATGCAAGGCGTGCGCAGCTGCGACAGTCTAGTCGACGAATATCGAGAAAAGACATTACCCGAAGAAAAAGCACGGCTTATCGCCCGCACCGCATTCGCTACTATGTACTATTTTCACAGCCTGAAAAAGCCGTATACAATGAACGACTCGCAGATAAAGAACTTTGCGTTTACTATCAATACCGAACCGTGGTGTATTGACACCGAAACATTTATGTCAATAGACAAGAACCCAGCAACAGTCAGTAGATTCGGACGAGATATTGAATGTTGTACCTATTCAATGAGCGGTCAATACAATAACGACGGTCAGAGAATGCTAGACCCAGAGCTTATTATCGAGGATTTTATTAATCCATATGAAAAGAACATCACAGATCTATTCACCCGTGACACCATCGATATTATGCAGGCATTAATCAAAAATCTCAAACAAGACATAGCGCAAGGAGCCTGATATCAGACTCCTTGGTAGTAGTGCTGGTGTATAATTAGTGTCGTCGCTTGCGCCGATGAAGATCCGCCACTTTCAAACGAACCATGTGCCGGTCGATGAGCTGTTTGGCTTTCTCGCGCTCGACTTGATCGCCGGCTTCGTCGCGGGCTTTGATGGCGCGCTCCAGTGCTGCCTGTGTTTCCGCCTCGATGATGTCGTCACCATGATCCGCCTCATCCACTAGGATTTGCACTGATGAATAATCAATTTTCACCACGCCACCGGAGATTGCGAAATACTCTAATTGGCTATCCAAATCTTCTTTATGGCGGCGTACAGTAATGACGCCGTCTCGCGCAATCGTCACTAGCGGCTCATGACTCGGGAAAACGGATATTTCGCCGTCAATGGTTGGGATTGACAGCGAATAAACCTCTTCGTCAACCTTCGTGCCAACAAGTGTAACTAATGACAATTTCATGGCTATTTGGCTTTCTTCTCGCTTGACTTGGCGGCGGATTTTTTGTCGGCAGCTGGCTTTTTGGCGTTCTTATCCTTGGCTTCATTTTTACTGCCAGCTTGCTTGGATTGCTCGGCGGTATCACGGGCGACTTGATCGCTCAAAGTACCTTGTACCATGTAGAACCAGCTTTCTGGCTTGTCATCGTATTTACCAGCCAAAATGTCGGCAGCGTCGCGAATGGTGTCTTCCAGCTTGACGTACACGCCAGGGTTGCCAGTAAACTTCTCAGCCACGTGGAACGGCTGCGCCAAGAAACGCTGGATGCGGCGAGCCCGAGCAACGATTTGCTTCTGGTCATCCGACAATTCCTCCATACCGAGGATGGCGATGATGTCCTGCAATTCTTTGTACTGCTGCAATACTCGCTGCACTTCGCGCGCCACGCGGTAGTGTTCCTCGCCGACGATTTCTGGGTCGAGCGAGTTGGAGCTGGAGTCCAACACGTCAACGGCAGGGTAGATACCAATTTCCGTCAAAGCACGGTTCATCACGATAGTCGCATCCAAGTGGGCGAAGGTCGTCGCCGGCGCTGGGTCAGTCAAGTCGTCAGCTGGCACATAGACTGCCTGAACAGAGGTAATCGAACCCTTTTTCGTCGAAGTAATGCGCTCCTGGAGAGCACCCATTTCTTGCTGCAAGTTCGGCTGATAGCCAACAGCGCTTGGCAAACGACCCAGCAGCGCCGACACCTCGGCACCAGCCTGGGTGTAGCGGTAAATATTGTCGATAAACAGCAGCACGTCTTTGCCTTCGTCACGGAAGGCTTCAGCCATCGCCAGGCCCGACAGTGCCACGCGCAAACGCGCTCCAGGCGGCTCATTCATCTGGCCAAACACCAGCGAAGTCTTGTCCAGCACGCCGGCTTCTTCCATCTCATAATACAAGTCATTTCCTTCGCGGGTACGCTCACCAACACCGGCAAAGACCGAGTTACCAGAGTGGAACTTAGCGATATTGTTGATCAGCTCGGTGATTAGGACGGTTTTACCAACACCAGCACCGGCGAACAGACCAGCTTTACCACCTTTGGCCAGCGGCGCGATGAGGTCGACAACCTTAATTCCAGTTTCCAAAATCTCTGTCTTGTTCGACTGCTCACTCAGATCCGGAGCAGGGCGGTGAATTGGTGCGGTTTTACCCTTTGGTTGTGGTTTCTCGTCAATAGCTTCACCGACCACATTGAACATGCGCCCCTGAGTCTCGGCGCCCACTGGCACAGAGATTGGCGCACCAGTCGCCACCACTTCCGCACCACGAGCCAAGCCGTCGGTCGACGACAGAGCAATCGTCCGCACGGTGTGCTCGTCGAGGTGCTGCGCTACTTCCAATACCAACGTCTCTTTGCCATTTTTAACATGCAACGCGTCATAAATCGCTGGTAATTTAACGTCACGTGGAAACTCCACATCGACCACCACGCCAACGATTTGAATAATTTTTCCTAAATCTTTTGCCATCTTGTTCTCCTTTATCATTGTTCCATCGCCTCCACACCACCGGAAATTTCTGCCAATTCCTGGGTAATCGCACCCTGACGAGCCTTGTTCATCGCCAAGGTCAAATCATCCACCAAGCCAGAAGCATTATCCGTCGCATTCTTCATGGCCATCATCCGCATAGAGTGCTCTGAGGCGCGAGCGTCCAGCAGCGCCTGGAGCAGCCGCGCACCCGTCAAACGGTTCGCCACGGCGTCCAGCACCTCTGGAATGCTCGGCTCGTACTTGGCATCAGAAACCGTATTCGAGACCTCGCTCGGATCAATTAAGGCTTTAGTACCCGCCGGCAGCAAGCGCGACAGCTCCGCCGTCTGCACCATGCTATTGACAAATCGCGTGTACACCAGCGTCACCGCATCAACCTCGCCATTTTCAAACATACTGATGGCGGTGTTCAAGATCGTATGAAAGGTCAGTCCCGACGGCTGATCTGGCAAGTCCTCGTACGTACCGATAATCTTCGTATCCTTCAAGCGCGAGGCAAACTGCGAAGCCCGGCGGCCGATGGTCAAAGTCAAGTTCTCAATGCCGCGCTCATCGTCGCGCTTCAGTAGCTCCAGATATTTCTTCAGGACGTTGGTGTTATATGCGCCGGCCAGACCCTTGTCGCTGGCGATGACGATGATCAAGCGCTTGGTGATTTTGCGGCGCTTGAACAGTGGGTGATTATCCGTCGCACCTTGGCTCGCCAAGTAGCTCAGCAACTCCTCAGCAGCCCGTGTATAAGGAGCCGAGGCCTTGTCCGCCTCTTGGGCGCGGCGCATCTTGCTGGCGGCCACCAACTGCATCGCCTTGGTGATTTGCTTGGTCGAATCCACCGAGCGAATGCGATTTTTCAGCGCACGAGTACTCGGCATGGATTACTCCTCAAACCCTTTCGCTGCCACCTGCGTTGCGTCATCAATCAGCTTCAGTTGCTTGTCAGTTGGCTTGGCACCCTTGTTTAGCTCGCGCATAGCGTCTTTACTATTTTTCCAAAGCTGCGTCAACAGAGTAGCCTGCGCTTCCTTGATCTTAGCAACTGGCACATTATCAAAGGCACCGCTAGTCACCGCATGGATGCTGACAAATTGCTCCCAGACGCTCATCGGCTGATACTGCGGCTGCTTGAGCAGCTCAGTCAAGCGCTGACCGCGGTCAATTTGCGCCTTGGTCGCGTCATCCAAGTCCGAGCCAAACTGAGCAAATGACGCCAATTCACGGAACTGTGAAAGGCCGAGCTTCAGGTTACCGCCAACCGACTTAACCGCCTTGGTCTGAGCAGCACCACCAACGCGGGAGACTGATAGACCAGCAGAGATAGCCGGGCGAATACCCTGGTAGAACAAATCGGTTTCTAGGAAAATCTGACCGTCGGTGATGGAAATCACGTTGGTTGGAATGTACGCCGAGATGTCACCAGCCTGCGTCTCGATGATTGGCAGGGCAGTTAGTGAACCGGCGCCCAATTCGTCTGACAACTTGGCTGAACGCTCGAGCAGGCGAGAGTGCAAGTAGAACACATCACCAGGATACGCCTCGCGTCCTGGTGGACGACGGAGCAAGAGCGACATCTGGCGGTACGCCACGGCGTGCTTGGTCAAATCATCATAAATCATCAGCGCGTGGCCGCCATTGTCGCGGAAATATTCACCCATCGCCGTACCAGCGTACGGTGCCAGATATAGCAGGGAAGCCGCATCCGACGGACTGGTAGCCACCACGATGGTTTGCTCCATCACGCCTTCTTCTTTCAGGCGGTCAACCAACCGAGCAATCTTTGATAATTTCTGCCCAATCGCCACGTAGACGTTGACCACGCCAGTCTTTTGCCGCGCCTGGTTGATCATGGTGTCGATGGCAATGGCCGTCTTTCCCGTCTGGCGGTCACCGATGATCAGTTCGCGCTGCCCGCGACCGATTGGGAACATAGCGTCAATTGACATGATACCGGTCATCAGCGGCTCGTGCACCGACTTACGGCCCATCACGCCGATGGCTGGCCGTTCAATCAGCCCACGTTTCTTGGTCTTGATAGCTGGTCCGCCATCGAGCGGCCGACCTAACGGGTCAACCACGCGGCCGAGCAACTCCTCGCCAACTGGCACATCCAGCACCGCACCCTTGCGGCGAACGCTGGCGCCAGCCTTGACTTTTTCTTCGCCGCCGAGGATCACCGCACCGATTTCATCTTCCATCAAGTTCAGCGCAAACGCCTCCACTGTGCCGCCATCAGTCTCAATTTCTAGCACTTCGCTGTAGCCAGCTTTACTGAGGCCGTGCACCCACGCCACGCCGTCGCCAACGCGGATGACCACACCAGCGTCCTCTAACCCTTCCGTCGCCTCCAGCTGCGCGATTTTTTCCCGCAGGCTTTTGGCTAGTTCTGTCACATCAATCTTGCTCATTTTTCCTCCTAGATTTTCTTCGCCCGCAAGTCGTTTAGTTTCTTCAAAACCGTTGCGTCCAGCGTTGCAGTTGGCGTCCGCAGCTTGAAACCACCAATTAGCGTTAGGTCAATTGATTCACGCAGCAGCACGTTAATGTTCTGGCTGCTGGCATCTGTTTCGGGTACGCGGATACTATCATCTGGCGAGGGTTGCTCTGCAGCCCGAGCGTCCCTGAACGCCCGGCGCGAAGCCCGCATACCCGAGTTAGACGATAGCATCCGTTTAATTGCATCCTTCGTCGCCGCGTCCAGCGCCCGCGCGCTTTCCACTGTCGCCACGATAGCCCCACGCTCAGCCAATTCCACCTCAATATCCCGCGCCAACAATTCGACTTCGCGCTCATGCTTTTCATAAATCAAGAACCCGGCAATCTCTTCCAGCACCGCATCATTCCCCGCCAGCAATTGCTCGGCAGCGTACTTGGCCAACTTTCGCCTGGACATCAGCCGCATTTACTCAGCCTCCTTCAGTGCTGTTGAAATCAGCTTCGCATCCTTTTTAGCATCAAGTTTTTCGCCCAAAACTTTGCCAGTCGCCTCCGCCACCAATTCCAGTGTCGAATTGTGCAATTCTTTCTTCGCATTCGCAACTTCCTGAGCGATTTTATCGTGCGCTTCTTTAATCAAAGCCTCGGACTTAACGGCCGCTTTTTTAGTAGCATCCTCAATAGCTTCGGCCGCTTCTTCGCGAGCTGACGTCACAATCTTATTAGCCTCCGCTCGAGCTTTTCGCATCATCTCAGCAGTCATTTCTTCGGCTTTATCAGCATTTTCTTTAGCAGATTTCGCCGCCAAATCAGCCGCCCGCAAATCTTTCTCGCGCTTGATGAGCATCTCCATCATCGGCGGATAAACAAATTTACGCAGCACAAACAACAGAATCAGAAATGCTACCGTCTGAAGAGTCAGCAACGTCCAATCAATTCCTAGCGAACCAAGCAAATCAGCTTTCTCCGAAGCGCCAGAATTGGCAAATTGTGTTAATATTTTCTCCACAATTTACTCCCGAAAACTACATAACTTTGCCGACGATTGCCGCCACGAAACCGATGATCGCGATCGCGTCGATGAAGGAAATACCGAGGACCATCATAGTGCGCAAGTCGTTGATTTTTTCTGGGTTGCGACCAGCCGCGTTCATAGCAGCTGCACCGACGATTGCTGCACCGGTTGCTGCAAATGCCGCTGGGATTGCGTAGGTAAGTGTGAATGCTAATGCTTCCATTGTTAATATTCTCCTTTAATTAATTGTTACCTAATTTAATCACTTTCTGCCACCGCTAATTTCTTAGTTTCAGTAGAGGAGTGAACTTCATCAATTGGCTCGTGCGAATCATGGTGAGCCAGCCCCAGGGAAATAAACACTGTCGATAACATAAAGAAAATGTACGCCTGAATTCCGCCGATAAACAATTCAAAAAAATAAAACGGCTGCAGCGCCACTGGCGACATAAATTTCGTCATATAAGCAATAACCGCCAGAAGAATTTCACCGGCCAGCACATTACCAAACAAGCGAAAACTCAGACCTAGCATTCGCGAGAATTCCGCCACCAGCTCCAGAATACCGACAAACGCCATAATTGGATCGCGCAGCGGATTAACAAAATATCGGCCCATATTTCCCTTAAAACCCAGGTATTTAAAGGCGTAAACTTGCGCTGCCACAATTGTCACAATTGCCAATCCAAACGTCATATTAAGATCCGCCACGCCGCCGCGAAACAGGGGAGTGTGATGTTCACCAATGGTGATCGGACCAACAATCGGCAAAAGCCCCAGCCAATACTGCGCGATAATAAAGAAGAACAGGGTAATGCACAGCGGCGCCACTTTTCGCGCCCATTTTTCATCAGGAATAACTTGACCAACCGTGTCATACAACCCGTCAAACGTCCATTGAACCAGCCTCGTCGCGAGGTTATGTTTCTTTTTTCCTAAAACCGCTGCTCGCGTCCTAAACATCAGCCATACCAACACAACCAAGCCCAGAATCCCCACCAAATGCGAATTGGTAATTGATACGCCAGCCACATTAAAAACTTCATCAACCTTCACCGAAATGTGCGGTCCGGCATTTGCCATATAATTAATCATTCTTTGACTCCTGTTGTTTAATCTTGGCAACTTGCAGCCAGACGAGAACTGCTGCAACGATTACGCCAATAGCAATTCCTCCAAACGTCAACCACGGTTTCATATTGATTACATTATCCAACCACAGCCCCAATAACGTCAAGCCAATCGTCGGCAAAAACACCCTCCAAGTCGTCCCCACCATCGTCTTCATCAGGAGCGTTGCAGAATCGTCCGTCTTACTCACAGAAATATCAGTTTTTTGCACCATTACTTTTCACTATATCAATCTGTTATACTATTTTGCAAGATGCCACGGCGAAATTATCCAAAAAATACTCAAAAAGCCCAAAGATTATCTCTGATGTCAGTCTCCCAGCACACCAATTGTCAGAAAAAACGCCGCTTCTCAACAGAGGCGAAGGCGTATCAAGCATCAGAAATCCAAGAACTGACAAACCCAAATTTATCAATTACGATTTACCATTGCGAGTGGTGTAGGGGGTGGCATTTGACCTCAAAAAATTCCCATTAAACATAATCAGTATGCTATAATTATGACTATTGATAAATAAGGGGAGAGAATATGAGCGAAGACACAACCAACAACCATCAAGCTGCCAAAGTTACCGTCTATAGCACCAGTTGGTGCGCTTTCTGTCATACAGAGATGGAATGGCTGAAAAAGCTCGGCATTGATTTTGTCGCCAAGGATATCGAGGCCGATCCAAGCGCCAAGGAAGAATTGCTCAGTAAAAACGGCGGCAATTTCCAAGGCGTGCCAGTGACTGACATTAACGGCGAGTTGATACTTGGTTTTGATCGACCAAAACTGCAAGACTTGCTGCGCAAGAACGGCTTGTTGGCTGATTAAAAATAAGTGTTTGAATACGAATTATCCCGCCCGACAGTGGTGGGATTTTTATTCTGCGCCGATTTGTACGACCTCGCCGCCAATTTCTTGACGGAAATAATTATCGTGGCTGACGTACAGGATGGCGCCGGAATATTTCGCCAGCGCCGTCTCTAACTCCTCGATGCTCGGTAGGTCAAGGTGGTTGGTTGGCTCATCCAAGATTAGCAGCTGCGGGTCATTCGCCAGCATAGCAATGATCTGAAAGCGGGCTTTCTGGCCACCCGACAGGCGCGCCAGTGGTGTCATCCGATCTGCCTCGTTGAACAGATAATCGGCTAGCAATTGGCGAATCTTGGTATCAGAAATCGGTAAGTCGCAGCTAAGGTACAATTTCTCAATCGCCGCCTCCAAAGGATCTACCAAATACCGCTCATCAATCTCTTGCTCATACACACCCACCCGCACCTGCGGATCGAGGAAGAGATTGCCAGAGTAGAGGATAGGGGTGACGGCTGCGCCACGCTCCTGCGCTGGAGTACTCTTTTCGCTTGCATCTCCACTGGAGATACTACGCGAGCGTTCGGCTGAAACGTCCGCTCCTCGCGAACGTTTCACAGCCTCCAGCACAGGAGGCGCCACAGTCGACGCGTTGGATGCGAGTGGCATCTCAGAAAAAATCTGGGCTGGCTTTAGCGGGTCCCGGATTGTTTTATGAGATGCCCGAGTAGCCACACCACCGCTTGCCAAAAGCATCCGAATCAGCGTCGTCTTGCCAGCGCCGTTGCGGCCGCGCAGTTCCACCGCCTCACCCTCACGCAGATCAATGTTCACGCCCTCAAACAATAGCCGCTCGCCAACCCCAACTGCTGCATCCTCAACTCGCACCAGCACATGCTGGCTACGACTGGCCGCGTCCTTCATCGATAGCCGAATATTGCGTGCCTTGAACTTGCCGTAGCGCTCAGCCGATTTATAATCAAGCTGCCCAGCCGACTCTTTGTCAATCCAAAACGTCGGCTTGTCCATCTCTGATAATTCCGCCAGCTCGGCCCGCGCCTCCTGCTCCAGCCGCTTAAACTTTTGGATAGTGCCGGGGTTTCGCGACTTTTCCTTCAGCCGCTGATAATCCAACACCTTTTGCCGAAGGTTAGTCATCCGCTTCTCAATTTGCTCAAAATTATGCATGCCCGCCGCCGTCGCCTGAGCATTTTGCTTGAGGTAAGCGTCATAATTACCGCGGTAGCTGACCACTCGGCCGTCTTTGAGCTCAACAATTCGATCCACCCGACCCAGCACATCGCGGTCGTGCGTGATGATCAGCATGGCCTGGCGCGGTTGCGAGCTCATCCAGTCGATGAATTGCTGCTTGGCCACATAATCCATGTGGTTGGTCGGCTCGTCAATCAGCGCCAAATGCGCCCCCGAGTGCATAATCTTCACGATCTCCACCAGCCGCTTCTGGCCGCCCGACAGGGAACCAAGCGGCCGCTCGCCGCACCCGCTCAGCTGAAAATTATCAAGCTCCCGCCGAATCTTCTCCTCTATCTGGTAAAACCCTTTCTGGTCAAATCGCTCCAGCGCCTGCGTATATTCCTCAATCTTACGCATATTATCGCCCATGGTCTCGGGATACTCATCAATAATTTTCTTTAAACTTGAATATTCCGGCAGCCCCGCCAAAATGTAGCTCAATACCGTCTGGTCACCCAAACCATGATGCTCCTGCGCCGTACTGGCCACGGTGATACCGCGGCGAAAAATTACCTCGCCAGTGTAGTCAGTGTCCGTGCCCGCCAAAACCCCGAACAGCGTCGACTTGCCGACGCCATTGCGGCCAACCACGCCGACCTTCTCACCATCATCCACGCTAAATTTGACGTCGCGCATCAACGTCTTGTCGCCAAAACTCTTCTCAGTGATGTGAATGTCGGCTATCATTGGGCTATTGTAACATAAATACTACCCCAGAAGAGGCCGCGCATTTCTATAGAACAACACGCAGCGCACCTGCTATAATAAAACCATGCCAAAGTCAAAAACCAAAAAGCTGGTCGCGCAATCCGTCGTTAATCGCCGGGCCAGGTTTGACTATGAGCTGGGCGAGGAAATAATTGCCGGGCTGGTTTTGACAGGAATGGAAGTGCGCGCCGCCAGAGAAGGGCACGTCCAATTGAAGGGTGCTTTCGTCAGTTTGAAAAATGGCGAATTATGGCTGAACAATGCCAGTTTTTCGCTGCGGCTGAACGAGCGCGGCCAAGCAAATACCCGCAGCGTCGACACTTCGGCGCGGAAATTATTAGTCAGCAAACGGCAATTAGCACACTTTACCGAGGCTAAAAAGCAGGGCATGACCATCGTGCCAACGAAATTATTGACTGGCGGTAAATTTATCAAAATTATCATCGCCCTTGGCAAAGGTAAAAAAACCTACGACAAGCGCGAGACCATCAAGCGCCGCGACCAAGACAGAGAAACCAGGCGACTCATCGCCAACCGATAAATTTGCCGAAGAATCCCGGCATTTTCTGAAGGCGCTGTCCTCGACTTATTCCAAATTTTTCCGCGTCTCAATCAGGCTTTGGTAGAGTTTTTCGAGCTTCCTTGCCATTGTTACCGAGTCAAACGATCTTGCTACTCTTAGCGCTCCGCGCGACAAACCTTCGAGCTTTTTTGGGTCCGCAAATAGATCATTAAATACTTCCGCAAAGTCTTCACCTTTAATACCGTTCGTTAAGATAGAGTTGCTTTTCGTCAGCCCCTCAGTCATCTGTTCATCGCAGTATACAATTGGCAACCCAGCTGCTGCTGCCTCGAGAAAAGTCATCGGTTGGTTATCAAAATGATATGAGGCCAAAGAGAAGACGTCAGACTGTTTGAGTAGAGATGCCACCTTATCGCTTGGCTGCATACCTGCAAGGACAACACGATTCTCCAAATTAAGTTCTGTAATTCTCTGTTTCAGTTCCTTCTCATATGGACCACCACCAGCTAAAATTAATTTAATCTTCGGATTTTTAATGTGAACCATAGCCTCCACAAGAGCAATTTGCCTTTTTTCGGGGCTCAGACGCGCTACGCAGATAATAAACTTCTCGTCTGGATTCTTTTTGATTGGCGAATCTTCCGGCTTAGCCTTACGATACTTCTGCGTATCAATACCGTTTGGAAAATTATAACAAGGCGTCGTCAGTCCGCCTTCGTCGATTAGAATCTTCTCTAAGTGCTTTGACGGGGAAATGCAAGCATCACACTTATTAGCAAAAGCAGCCGTTAACCGCCATCCTTGTCTTGATATCATTTCTTTCAAGCCCTGTTTACTTAAGCCACGAATACCATCGACTGACACTTCTGGTAAAATTGGCCTAATACCTAAAATAATTGGCATAGCAACAGTTATGGCAGTAACTCCCGCGATAATCATCATTGGGTAATCATCAATCAGCTCCGTATACAGAGTATGGATAGTTGTGACATGTGGAATTTTTTGGCGTCTAGCCACAAGATGGGCCAGAACTCCTAATTGAAATTGCGTCTGGCTATGTACGATATCAAACTTATATTCATCAAGTTTCTTCGCCAAACCAGGATATAAGCTGGCGGTGTAACGTTTTTCAAATACATAGTTCTTTATAGAGGACATACGAATAATGTGATCATCGTCGTCGTCGTAGCCTTTAACCTTCGGAGCGACAATAAATACTTCATGCCCAAGCGACTCTAAAGCCTTCTTATATGTTAAAGTTGACGTAGCCACGCCATGTACTGATGGAAGATAATCATCAATAAAGAACGCTATTCTCATACAACTATTCTATCATATATCGAGCTAAGACTCAGGATAGCTATCAACCGCCTCGAAATGTAAAATATGACCAGCGCCTAAAGCAGTCACAAAAGTCGCCATTGGTAGTAAATCTCTCATAATTTTCTGAGTTTTTGGAGTAACAATATTGTCTTTATCGCCAATTACAACAGTAATTTTATAGTCACTAACCACCCCCTTAACGTAAGGATTTTTGTCATATAATAGTGTCGTGAGAGTATTCGAATCCTTAAGTTTTAAGGTAGATTTCTTATACTTTTCTGACTCACTAAGCCATCTCCAAGCTTCTTTACGATATGTTTTCAAAGCCGACATCACCCGAATCTTCTGAGCAGGCTTACAATTATAGACTCCCCAAGCGAGCCCTTCAGGTAGACGACTAGACATTCCTTGTAAGACATCAGCCAATCGCGATTGATCCGGCGTAGGACAAGCCATAATAACCTCCGTTTCCTTAGGTATCACATCCTTACATAAGGCATAGTACACTATAGACGAAGCAAACGAATTACTAATTAGCAAATTTGGCGTTCGACCAATCGTACGCAAGACTTTTGTTAGCCAATCCGACAAATCGTTATAATCATTAACCTCCGGCATCACCGACCCGCCATGCCCAGGTAAGTCTACTGAATAAACCGCAAATCCCAGCATAACATACTTCCTACAGAGGGGAATCATATCGATTTTACCGCCAGTAATCCCATGGATAATAAACACAGACCTATCAGCGCTAGTATTACACTCAAACCAACAAATCCCATCAACAGTCTTCTCTTTACAGCCCAAATCATCATATATTTGCTTTAAAGATGGAATTTTACGCATACAACCATTATACTAAATTTATGGCAATTACTAAATCAATTCAATCGGAACTCACAGAGAAACCCCTTAGGGTAGCCCTAGTCTTAGATGATTTTTACCCCTCATCTAGTGGTGTTAGTCGATCAATCCAATCACAGATTAACGAACTCACAAAAATGGGACAATTCGTTACTTTAATTGCTCCCGAAAAATATTTTTCCGCCCCCAATAATGCTAAGTATATCACCTTAAAATCAGTCCAGCCTCCAGGAGCCTTAAAACATACGGCAGTCTTGTCTCATAGCCAAAAAACTGCCAAACATATTAGTACTAAACACCACTTTGACATAATCCACAGCCAAACCGATACCGGTGCGCTGACTTTAGCAGCTCGCATTGCCAATATACAAAATATTCCACACATTCATACATTCCACACTAACATGGCAGGATCTATTGATTATTATTCTTCACCAAAACTAATAGCTGCCACCTTAGCCTACCGCTCTATCGCCCTACAACTTCATAAAATTCGAAGAAAAAAAATAACACCAGTAACGTCTCAACACCCTCTACTAAAAGATCTACCAAAACTAGCTAAGTCATATTGGAAATCACAAGCGTTGATGGCAAATACTGTCGACGCAATTGTCACTCCCTCAAAATATATGTTGAAATACATTCAGGCTGCCGCACCAAATAAGGAATTTTATAAGCGCAGCATTCCCAACGGTTATAATGACAATTTGTATAATTTAATCAACCAAACTAAAGGTGAAAAAAATCCTGAAATTATACGTTTTATTAGTATTGGCAGAGTTTCTGATGAAAAACGCGTTGATGTGATGGTTGACGCTTTTACTAAGGCTAACATCCCAAACAGCGAACTAATACTAATCGGCGACGGTAATCAAATATCATTAATCGAAGAAAAAATTATCAACATTCCAAACATCAAGCTACTTGGACAAATCCACGACTTAAAGAAAATTGCCAGACAGCTAAAGCGTTCTGACGTCTTCGTACTTAGTTCTTATCATTTTGATAACCAACCGATGGTCATCCTGGAAGCACTGGCTGCAGATTTGCCTATTCTATATTGTGATGATCAATTAGACGTTGGCGTAGACGAGACGAATAGTCTCATTACATTGCCTTCGGCAGATTCTATCTGCGAAGGAATGAGAAAATTGGCAAATGATAAAAAGCTACGAGAAAAACTATCGCATGGCTCAAATAAGAAATGCCCAGAGCTGTCATCGCGAATTATGGCCGAGAAATATTTGGCACTTTATAGGGAAATAATAAAACGTAAAACTTCCGAGTAGACTACTTTTGGCCAAGCGTCACAAGTTTACCAAAATAGCTTGGATTGCCGGCTATGACGTTGTGGCTGCTCTCTTCAACGTTAACATGCTGCACATCAAGTCCAGGATGACGCACACTGAATTCTTCGGCAAATTCAGCAATGCTGCCCGGGGCATTCATTTTACTAAGCTCCGGCGACACAAATGTTACTACCGTACCATCGGACAACACCGCTGCCGACTTATGCAGATCACCAGCAAAACCGGATTTTGCCATCGCCGCAATATTATGCACCTGCGTACACAGCGACGGTGCTTCCATTGGTAAGCCGTCAAAACCTCGCCACGCAGCTTGAGCGGCAGAATCCTGCGAACTGTTAATATATCGCTGCATACGGTAAGCTTCTGTCAATTGCGCAATAGCCAATCCAGCAAAACCAAGCGACCGCTTTAAGCTCGGCGGATCATTAAAAGTTACACTTTCAGTCTTCCGGACATTCTGGTCATCCATCACACTCGATATAGCCGCACCCGAGCGGGCGTTAAAAGAATGGTAAAGGCCGTCAAGACTGTCGTAATCGGCAATTACCTTATTCACTCCCGGCGCGATCTCCGCTGCAAACGGCAAGAAACTGCCGGTTTTTGCCATTTCTTTGGCAACCGCTTTATCTGTCACCATTGTCGGTAGCCATAAAATATCCGCTGGAGTACCGTTCTCATCAGCAAAACCATGCGCTATCGTCGCCATCTCCAGCTGAGCAGCTGTTGACGTTGGATTGCCACCAAATCCAGCCCCGTATACAACAAGTTTACCTGTGTCAGCTTTACCATTAATATCGCCAAACCGCGTTAGCCATAGACCCTATTTCCCAATATCGCCAAACAGCGGAAACTGCCGCAAATTTTCCATGTCCTGCTCTCGGCCAGGGTACGGACGTCGATCTGTTACTGTTTGAGTATTAGTTTGCCCACCATTATCATAGCTTGTAATAGTAAACAACAGATCGCCTAAATAGTTAATACTTTTTTCCATAATCTATATTGTAACATAGATGTTAATAATTTGCAAGGCTACTCACCAAGGGCTATTTTTATCGCCAAAAAACCGCTACAATAAGCTTATGAGACTCTTTTCCTGGAACGTCAATGGCATTCGCGCCGTCATCAACAAGGGCGAGTTTGCCCGCTTCCTACAAACGTACGATCCGGATATTTTATGCTTGCAGGAGACCAAGGCCGCCCGCGACCAGGTGGAAATTGACCTGCCAGAGTATCACGAGCATTTCTATTCAGCCGCCAAAAAAGGCTATTCCGGCACGGCGATTTTATCGAAAATCCGGCCGCTGCACTGGCGCGACGGGATGCCGCCGGCTATCATTGAGCGGTTCAATCTGACCGGCGATCAGTATGGCAATCCGGCGGACGAGGGTCGTATCATCACTGCCGAGTTCGACGATTTTTGGGTGGTGACCTGCTACACGCCAAATTCGAAAGGGGATTTGAGCCGGCTGAAATTACGTCATGAGCAGTGGGATCCGGCAGTGCTAGCCTATCTGGAGGAACTGGAGCTAGTCAAGCCGGTGCTATACTGCGGCGATATGAACGTGGCGCATGCAGAAATTGACCTGGCAAATCCAAAGCCTAATGTCGGCAAGCATGGCTTCACCGACGAGGAGCGGGAAGGCTTTCAGAATTACCTAGACGCTGGATTTACTGACACCTTCCGGGCGGCTTTCCCTGAAAAGACCGAGGCTTACACCTGGTGGACGCACTGGGCCAACGCCCGGGCGCGCAACGTCGGCTGGCGGATCGACTATTGGCTGGCATCGCGCGAAATCGCTGAGCGCGTCATCAACCCTGAGATCCACCCTGAACAAATGGGCAGCGATCACTGCCCAGTGAGTATTGAGGTTGAGGTATGAAAATCGCCAAACGCTCAGGAAAACGTAATCTGCTCATCGGCCTGGGCGCTGCGCTGATTGTCGCCGGTAGCGCTGTAGTGACTTATTTCACCCTCCGTTATTTCAACCCGCCACACACCGCCACCCAGCAGCCAACTAGCAAAGAACAGCCCGCGCCAACGCCCAAAGAAAAAACTCCCGACAGCCAGAAAAAACCGACCGCCCCAACCATCGCTCTGCTAAACGCTACTCCGATCCCCGCCCGCATTGTCAACAGTGCCGATGACGCTGATCTCTGGAAAATTGCTAACAAATCCCGGGCCTTTGCCAATCCTCGTTACCAGCCCAGCGACCTCCGCATCGTCAGCGTACCGACATTACCCGGCCGCGGCCAGGACGAGCGCTCACTCCGCGCCGTCCTCATACCTGACCTCGAGAAGTTAGTCGCCGCCGCCCGCGCTGCTGGCGTCACCATCCGCGTCGGCTCGGGCTACCGCAGTTACACCACCCAAGCCTCGCTCTTCGCTAGCTATGTCCACCAACACGGCGAGGCCGCAGCCAGCCGCTTTAGCTCCCACCCCGGACACAGCGAGCACCAATCAGGCCTAGCCGTCGACTTTGCTGGCGCCGACCAAACCTGTTGGGTAGATGATTGTTTCGAGCGAACCGCCGCCGGCAAATGGCTAGCCGCCCACGCCCACGAATACGGTTTTATTCTGCGCTATCCGAAGGGTAAGGAAAAAATCACCGGCTATCAGTACGAGCCGTGGCATTTTCGCTACGTTGGACGGGAACTCGCGGGCGCCTTACAGCAGTCGGACTTGACGATGGAAGAGGCTTGGCCATACATTGAAAAGGCAGCAAGCAAAATCAAACAAAAATAATTTTTATCATCGTCATAATTCCAACGCTCATCCACCAAACGTATCAAATTAATCTAGCAAAAACCACCTAATAGCGTATAATACATATCATGCATAAGGGCGGGAAAAATATATTTACTTATTTATTAGCAATGGTTTTATCGGCGTGGGTAACTTTTACATTTTTGGTGATTAGTGGCACCTACGAAACCAACTATACATACGACCGAATTCAAGCGCAGATAGCAGCCCAACCAACCGTTTCGCCAGTGAAAACTGTTACTTTTGCTGGCACTAATAATACGCAATTGAAGTTAAAAATTCCATCAAAAAAACTGTTAAAAACCAGCGGCATCTGGGCTTACGTATCAAAAACCCAGGGAATTAGCGAAGATTACCAGCCGAAATTAGCTAACCTAACAGTCGAGCACGGCGACTGGTTGGAAGATAAGCGGGCCAGCGCCATAATCCAGCCGGAACTAAAAGACATGTTTGCTGCCGCTAAAGCCGCTAAAAACGACTTAATCGTGACCAGCGCCTACCGCTCGGCTGCCGACCAGAAAAAACTCGTTGCCGAATCGAAAGCCAAAAGCGGCGCCGCTTACACCGAAAAATACGTTAATCAAGCAGGGCACAGCGAACATCAGCTTGGCCTGGCGGTGGATTTATCGAGCCTTGATAAAGATTGCAAAGCTAATTTTGCCCGCTGCAGCCTGAAAAAGGAGACCGCCGCCTGGCTGGCAAACAATTCTTATAAATATGGCTTTATCCTGCGCTATCCGGAAGGTAAAGAAGACCTCACCGGCATAGAAGCCGAAAGCTGGCATTTCCGTTACGTCGGTAAAGACATGGCGAAATTAGTCCGCGACTCAGGACTAACATTTGATGAAATATATAAAAAGATTTCCGGAAACGATAAAAATTACAATCAAAAATCGGAAAAACCAAAACCGTAAAACATCCAGAATATTCAGCCGCGCGCTACTTAGTAATAAATTCCTCTTCTATAAGAACCGTCAATTCATATAATTTTTGGATACCGTTTTCCAATTGGTAATAATAGCGAATATAAAACAATTCCAAAGTAAACAGTGCTAGCACCATAATTCCAGACAAAACCGTCAGTAATCCGTCAAGAGCCAGCGACGAGAACCAGAAGAACAACCCCAGAGCACAAAGACACAACAGGGCAAAGAAGAACGTCACCAGCAAATGCACCAGCCGCTCATGTTGAAACTCAGTAATTCGAGCATGATGAAACCGCGCCAAATCACGCAAATCTTCTTTATTTTTAGCTTTTTTTAAGCGAATTTTGACGGCTTGTTTGTGAGTCAGCATTTGCTTATACATAAGCAGAGTATAGCTCGAAATGCGCAAATCGACAAATAGATACGCTACAATAAACATATGGACATGAAATTTTGGAAAAAACAAGAACTGGGCAAACCACTTTTTCCCGACGTTGAATGGAACAAGCCAGAACGGCGAGACCAAGCAGGGAGACTGGGGATTATCGGCGGCAATAAATTAGGATTTTTAGCAGTCGCGGAAAGTTACCAAGAAGCCCTTAAAACTGGAGTCGGTGAGGCTCGTGTATTGCTACCAGACGCTTTGAAAAAAAATGTTCCATCGGCCATGACCGACGTACTATTCGCACCAACAAACCAATCCGGTAGCCTGGCCAACGAAGCCCTTAGTGAGGCGCTGGCATTAGAAAATTGGGCTGACGTGCTGTTGTTATGCGGCGATGCTGGGCGTAATAGTCAAACCTCAATCGTCTACGAAGAATTGATAAAAAAAGCCAACATTCCCGTCGTCTTAACACGAGATGCCATCGACCTAGTTCAGAATAGCTTCGCCGAAATCCTCGAAAGTCCTCATGTAGTTTTCATAGCGAGCCTAGCACAAACCCAGAAAATTTTTCGCGCTGTCTATTATCCAAAAATCATCACCTTCAGTATTCAATTGGCGCAACTTGTCGACATTCTCCACAAATTCACCATCACCTATCCCGTTACCATCTGCGTCTTTCATGCTGACAATCTGATAATTGCTCATGGCGGCGAAGTCGTCACTCAAAACTGGAACGCGCCGATGGCAATCTGGCGAGGAACCGTCGGGGCGCGAGCGGCGAGCTACCTGGTCTGGTCGCCAGAATCACCGCTGGCCGCGATTAGTACTGCTATTTCTTCATAAATAAAATCGCCCAAACTGGACGATCAAGCCTGAAGCAATCTCTGGTACCGCGGGCCGGACTTGAACCGGCACGAGCTATTGCTCACCAGATTTTGAGTCTAGCGCGTCTACCAATTCCGCCACCGCGGCACAAGAGAACGCTTCAAACTACCGTTCGATTGTACCATAACCGCCTCTCAACCACAAGCATGACTTTTATTTACCGCCAATTTCCCGTATAATGAAAGGAGCTATGTATCCGACGGATGATCAATCAAACGGTCGAGTGGGTATGCCGCCATCAGATCAGCGCCGACCTCTCACGCCACCACCTCGCGACCCAGCAGCCTCAAAAAACGCCGCCGCGGATATTATTCGTGGACAGCTTAATGCTATTTACGCCAAATCAGAGGAGCGACCCACCTCACCGCAAGCTGCCCAACCGCAGCCAATCCCAGCTCCAACCCAGATTAAGACGCCTCAGCCCAAACCGCAGACTGAACCACAACCAAAGCTTGCGCAGAGCACCCATCACGCTATGCGAACTGCACCAATTACCGAAGAGCCAAAACAATCAGAGCCCAAACCGCAAGCCGCCCAATCACAATCGCCTGTCCACACGCAAGTCTCAGCCGACCAATGGAAGCAATATCACAGCGCTTGGCAAAAATACTACCAAATGTACTATGAGCGTTATTATGCTGGTAATATTGCTGCCAAAAACCGTGAAATCTCTCGCCTAACCAAAGAAACGCAAAAAAACACACCAAACACTAGCACTGATAAACCAACAGACCCGCAAGCGATTGCCATCAAGGAGCTCCGTAGTCAAATCCAACAAAAAGTCCGTGAATCCGCCCAAAAAGTTAAGAAATCTCGTCATTTTATCCCAGCCATTGCCGGCATATCAGTCCTCTTGATTTTCATGTTTTTACAATACAATCGTATTATTTTTGGCGCAGTCGCCGCTTATACTACTCCTGGCGCGATTAACCCACAGAATATCATTGTCGATGCTTCAACTGACGCTTCTGTCAGCTCTGAGCCTCGCATGATTATCCCTAAAATAAATGTTGACGCGCCTGTTGTTTATGGCGCCGCCAGCGACACAAAATCACAATCAGAAGCCATGAAGCGGGGAATTGCTCACTTTTCAATTCCGGGCGCCAGCGCCGTGCCAGGACAGGTCGGTAATGCGGTCTTTGCTGCCCACTCCAGTAATGACGCTTTTGCCGCTGGTGATTATAAGTTTGTGTTCGCACAGAATGAAAAATTGGTTAAGGGCGACATAATTTACATGAACTATAATAGCAAGCGCTATACGTATAAAATTACTTCCACAGAGGTTGTTATGCCAAACGAAGTCTCAAAGGTCCAACTCAACACCAATAAACCAATGTTAACATTGGTGAGCTGCGTACCTCTAGGAACGGCAGAAAAACGTCTCCTGGTTTTTGCTGAACAAATCAACCCCGACCCCAACAAGGCTACCTCAACAAGCGAATCAGGCTCATCTCAGCAGCAGGGAAATAACTCCGCCATTCCCGGAAAACCCGAGCCAACCATCTTAGAACGGCTCTTCGGTGGATAAAATATAAATAGCGATTTAATTAAAGAAACCTGTTGATCCAGTGTCCATGTTCATCTTGCTCAGAACAATTTTTCCCGCCGCGTTCACCGTTAGCCCATAGACATAGCGCTGATTTGACGACAGAACCGCGCCCAAATCCTTATGCGCGTCCAGTAGCGTATGTGCATTTGTGCCGTCAAATTCACGAATTTCCATTTTTCCTGAAGTTGAAATACTGTGAATGTAAAAATTATCAAGCCATTTCACTTCCTGCGCAACACCAATATTGAACACCTTCGATAACTCTTGACGCTCCAAATCGTACGATTGCAACATCGCGCCGTTTTGCGCTACCAGAAATCGCCCAGCATTATCCAACGTTATATTCGTTGTCGCATTTTCCGTCTTAATAATCTTCGCTGTTTTTAAGAATTCCTTTTGTTGATCTTTTGAGTCTGAAATATCGCCGCGATAGATTGTCATTTTCCGACCAACTGCCAAAACCACGGTATCTTTATTAAAATATCGAGATGTCCGAATTACTGGCTTCTCTTCAGTTGTAAAACTACCAATTACAAACGGATGCTTCCAATCTCTCTTCCAGACTCCCGCAACCTTCTTGCCGTCGCCAATCGCTATATATGACAAGCGGTCATCGCCATACAGCTTAAACGAATCTACGCCGGTTAAAATAGGACTGGAAATTGTTGAGCTGTCAAGATCAACTCGCCTAAGCTCACCACTATCCTGCAAAATATACACCGCATGTGCGCCAGTTCCAGAAAAACCAATTTGCTTAATTCCCAGACCCGTCATCGCTGTTATATCGATAATTTTTTCTGAATTTTCTCTATCAAAAACCAACCATTGTACTCCTGTCGTGTTATTTTCTGCTGGATACACGTGCTTCACTAAAACATACCGCGAATAGCGGTCCCATTCCGCCACCGAAAATGCGTGACCGTCAGCAGACAGGGAATAGCCAGCCAAAACGCTCGTGCTGAGTGCATGTTCCGTAAATTTTTCTTTGTCCTTACCGGTATCACGTATGTCGCCAATAGTCATTATTGGTGCTTTATCCTTCACCCCAAACCCTATCAAAAAATTACCGCCTGGCGACAGAGATACAAATTGTACTGTGTCAAGCGTTTTTACCTCTGTTGTCTCGCGATTGACAGGAACAAGTCGAGCATAATTTAAGTTTGTTACTGTATTAGACTTAATATCAATCGTCTTTTGCCACGGCTCATATTTATCCAATTTCATCGCAAACGTATGTTTTCCTGGTAAAACCGTGCTCTTCGTCGAGGTTCGACGCAACTCCATATCATCGACATAAACTAGCGCACCACTGGGATGAGATTCATACTGAACAAGACCCGTTTGCTGCAACTCTTTTGTGTTAGGGTTAAACGTATAGCCAAGCATTCTAAACGTCAAAAACACCAATAGTCCAACCATAGCCAGCGTCATCAACGCGTACACAAAAGTCCGCCGCGCGAGCTCTTTGGTGCGATTTCTTTTCTGGTACATAATCAGGGAGATTATAACATATTTTTACACTTGAAAAAACCGTAGGCGGTTTGTACTATATATAGTAGGAATAAACATTAGGGGGATTAATGGCAAGTAAAAATTATGTAGTCATCAACGGACGCGCCTATAATACCATAACTGGCATGGTAATGAATGATGTTGATGTAAAAAAAATTGAAATAAAACGAGACCAATTAAGTAATAACCGCGGCACAGCAGTATCGCGCATTCATGCCGCTCACATCCAGAAATCAAGCACCTTAAATCGCCGGCACGTTAAAAAACCGCAAGGAGTGCCTCTTGCTGCCAAAACTCAGAAACCCCGCGTCACCGCGCAACAACACGTTGCCGTAAAAAAATTTGCCCCAGCAACATCCAAGCCAGCCCCTCAGCAAACTGCCATAAACCGGCCAGCCGAAACACACCCTATCATTAGGCGCGCACAACAGAGACCACTCAGCACTAATAACCAATTACGAAAAGATCGTCGCCCAATGCCTATCGTCAAAACTCCAGCCATCATCCCGCAAAAAATCGAAAAACCAGTCGTAAAAACCGCTAAAGAACTGAAAAACGAAGCCATTGAAAAAGCCTTATCGAATGAGATTGCCAGCAACAAAAAAACCCGTCGACGCCAGAAAAAAGGCGGCGCACTGCGCCTACTAAACACCTTTTCTGTCGGGTTTGCAGTGATGTTACTTGGTGGCTATTTAACATATTTAAGTATGCCAAACATCTCTATAAAAATGGCAGCAGTCCAATCGGGAATTGACGCCAAATATCCAGGCTACAAGCCCGACGGCTACGCATTAAACGGCCCAATTAAATTCAAATCCGGCGAAGTTACTATGCGCTATGCCTATGCCGACGGCAGCTCAGCTTACACCATAACTCAGCAGAAAAGCAATTGGAATTCATCAGCCGTCAAGGAGTTTTTCTCTGAAAAACATAAATCTCCGAACACCACGATGATTGATGGACTAACAATTTACAGCGGCGGCAAGGAAGCTGCTTGGGTAAATGGTGGTATTTTATACCAAATTAGCGGTGACGCCAATCTCTCTAGCGACCAAATTCAGAAAATCGCCGCCAGCCTGTAGCCACATATATAACGTGCTATAATTTACCCATGACTATTAGAACTCGTTTCGCGCCAAGTCCGACTGGCTATATTCACGTCGGTAACGTTCGCACTGCATTATATACTTATCTTATCGCCCGAAAACACCAAGGTAATTTTATTTTACGCATTGAAGATACCGACCAAGCCAGATTTGTTGAAGGAGCGGAAGAGTTGATTTTGAAAACTCTAAATTGGCTAGGACTAGATTGGGATGAAGGGCCAAATCTCAATAATGATAAAGAGATTGGCAATTTCGGACCATACCACCAAACAAATCGTCGAGAAATTTATCTCAGGTGGGCTAAGAAGATGATTGACGAGGAGTTAGCTTACGCCGATCCATACACACCAGAGCAAGTTCAAGCCTTCCGCGACCAAGCCAAGTCCGAAAAACGAGCCTTTCTATACCGCGACCATCGTCCCGAGAATCCACCAGAATGGCAGCTGGGCATGCCGCTGAGATTTAAGGTTCCGGAAATTAAGAGATATTCTTGGCAGGACGCGGTCATGGGTGAATTGTCAGCCGGACCAGAGGCGCTTGACGATTTTATCTTAATCAAGGCAGACGGGCTGCCGACATATAACTTTGCTCATATCATTGATGATTTTGAGATGAAAATCACCCATGTTATTCGCGGTTCAGAATATATTGCCAGTACACCCAAATATTTATCTTTATATGAAGCACTGAAAATCGAGCCGCCAATTCTGGCACACGTGCCACACATCATGGCGCCGACCGGCAATAAGAAGCTAGGCAAGCGTGATGGCGCGAAAAGTGTCACCGAGTACCAAAAAGAGGGAATATTACCAGAAGCGATGCTAAATTTCTTAGCACAACTTGGCTGGAATGATGGCACTGAACAAGAGATTTTTACTAAGGACGAACTAATAGAAAAGTTCTCGCTTGATCGTGTCCAAAAATCAGGCGCGCGCTTTGACGAGCAGCGGCTCATTTGGCTAAACGGCCAATGGATTCGCTCACTCGACTTAGACGACCTTTATAATCGATGCGAAACTTTCTGGGGCGAAGAATCAAAGAACGCCGAAGAATCGTATAAAAAACAAGTGTTAAGCCTGGCACAGGACCGCTTGAAAACATTGCAAGATTTGCCAAAATTAACCAATTATTTCTTCACTGAGCCCGAGATCGACGAAGAATTAATTAACAGCAATAAGCAACTCCGAAAATTAACCAAAGAAGAACAACAGGATATTTTAAGCGTAGCGCGCCAAGAAATCGCCAAAATTGCCGATTGGACGCCAGAATCAATCCAAAATTGCCTGAATGGGTTATTAGAAACGACAGGTCAAAAACCTGGCATCCTCTTTAGCTTGGTCCGAATTGTAACTACTTGGGCTCAGTTTAGTCCACAGCTGAATGACACATTAGCGCTAATTGGCCAAGAGAAGACCCTGCAAAGAATTGATAATTATCTACAAAAATAGTTTATTCACGCGCCGAAAATGCTATACTAAGCATAAGCATGAATATAGAAAAATTAGATAAATCTGGACAAAAAAAAGAACCCCGCTGGAAACGATTTAAAGAGTGGGTGAAAAAACATATTTTAGCGATTGCGCTAATTTCCAGCGCGGTAGTTATTGCTGGAGTCTTCTTGATTGCTATTTATTCTATAAAGTATGACCAAACTGCCAGTACAGATTTACAAATACCAAAGAAAAAAACTACACCAAAGAAGTTTTACTTACCACTAACCGGCGTAGAAGTTACCGACGAAAACGCCACGAAGCAACCCGTCACTGGCGTGATGATTGAAAACAGCCCAGCTGCTCGACCACAGTCTGGCCTAAAAAAAGCCGGCGTTGTTTACGAAGCAGTCGCCGAAGGAGGAATCACCAGATTCTTAGCCTTATACCAAGGAGAAAAGCCAGCGACAATTGGCCCAGTGCGCAGCCTCAGACTATATTACCTTAGCTGGGCAGCGCCATACCAAGCATCAGTCGCCCACGTTGGCGGCAGCCCCAACGCTTTAGCACAAGTCAGAAACGGCAGCTACCGCGATATTGACCAATTCTTTAACGCCGGCTCATACTGGCGAGTCCGCGATCGCTACGCACCGCACAATGTCTACACTTCCGGAGAACGAATTGACCAATTAAACAGCTCTAAGGGCTACACCAAATCCGAGTTCACCAGTTTCAACCGCACGGATGAAAAACCAGCCGAAGCGCCAAACGCAACCTCCATTACGATTAACCTTAGCGGCACGCTATACAATACATCCTACGCCTACGATAAATCATCAAATTCCTATGTGAGGAACTTGGCTGGAGCACCACACGCTGACCGCGAAGATGGACAAATTGCCCCAAAGGTCGTAGTCGCCATAGAAGTCGGTGTCGAAGCTCGCGCTCAAAATTCCGACGGCTACGAGGACGCCAAAACCACTGGTAGCGGCAAAGCCTATATTTTCCAAAACGGCATGGTCACTACTGCAACTTGGTCAAAGGCAGACATCAATTCATCCCTGAAATTGACTGACGAATCCGGGAAGAATATTGCCTTGAATCGCGGTCAGACTTGGATCGCAGCCTTCACTCCAGGCAGGGGAGGCGTTTCATGGCAATAGACCCAAAAGCCAAAACCCTACGACAATATAAACAATATTACTACCGGCACGTTACACTAATCTTACTTGCGGCCAACACCTGCGTGATTATCGGGTTGGCAACTACTCTTTACCTGACTGATATCAGCTCTATTTTTCAGTTCAATTTCTGGATTACTATTTTAGTGGCCTTTATTTTAGGAATTGTGTCTTCAATTGTCATCGTCAAAATTATTACTGCGCCGCTTAGTAAAATTCTGGCAGCATTATCACATAAAATTGGTGAACCGACTACCGAAAAACCGCCCAAGCCCAACGATAAACATTATGAAAAAACTGGATTTAAAACTGCTCTTCAGGCAATTTATGATGATTGCCAGCCAGCAGAAAAGCCTACAGATAAAGCTAAAAACACTCCGCTCACCCAAGCATTAAACCAGACCAGTACCGGTGTTGTGGTGCTTAATAGTAAACAAAAAATAATTTTCGCCAATTCTGCCGCACCGATTTCCCAGAAGCCAAATGGTGAAAACTTTTTAGCGCTGGATTTTATCAACGAGCCAACGATTACCGACTGGCTGCACGAAATCTCCAACGATAAAATTAAGGATGAACGCCGTTGGCGACGTATCGGTACTAATCCGGGGATTATTCAAAAATCACGAATATTTGACGTGGTGGCTTCATACGAAAAGGGCGCTGCTGCGGAAACCATTATTTTTCTTATCGACAAGTCCGACAGTTATCTCCCAGAGGAAGAGGATCTCAATTTTATATCATTTGCCGCACATGAGCTTCGTGGTCCAATTACGGTGATTCGTGGCTACTTGGACATTATCGCTGAAGAGTTTTCTGGACGACTGCAAGGCGACGAGAAGCAGCTGCTCGATCGGTTAACGGTTTCTGCCAATCGATTATCCAGCTACGTCGACAACATTCTCAACGTGGCAAGATTTGACCGGCACCACCTGAAAGTTCACCTATTAGAAGATACTGTCGCTCACATTTATGCTTCAATTGCTGACGATATGCAGCTGCGCGCCTCAACCCAGCAACGTTTGCTGAATATTAATATCCCAGATGACTTACCGACCGTGGCAGCTGACCGCGGCAGTATTAGTGAAGTAATCGGCAACCTCATTGATAACGCCATAAAATACAGCTTTGAAGGCGGTTCGGTAACGGTTTCCGCCGAGAAAAAGGGTGACTTTATAGAAGTTTCTGTCGCCGACAATGGCATCGGCATGCCCGCCAACGTCGTCAATAATTTATTCCACAAATTTTACCGCTCGCACCGATCGCGCGAGGCAGTCGCTGGCACCGGCATCGGACTATACATCTGTAAAGCCTTCGTCGAATCGCACGGCGGCTCCATTACTGCTCGTTCCCGCGAAAACGAAGGCTCGGTTTTCTCGTTCACCTTGCCAATTTACGCCACCGTCAAAGATAAATTATTAGAAGACGGCCAATTAAATAATCAATTGATCAGAAAGGGTGGCGGTTGGATTAAAAATCACGCTATGTACAGGGACTAGGAGGTAATATGATAAAGACAATTTTATGCGTAGAAGACGATCGGTTTATCGGCGAGATGTATGTGCGGAGTTTGCAAAAAGCCGGCTATGACGTGACGTGGGTGGTTGACGGCAATGACGGGTTGGTGGCGGCGCGTAATCAACAGTTTGACCTGATTATCCTGGATTTAATGCTACCAGAACAGCGCGGCGACCAGATTCTTGACGCGCTGCGTAATAATGATGTTGATTTGATTCCTAATAGCAAGGTGCTGATTATGACCAATTTTGAGCAAGACGAAGCTTCGCGCAACTCCGTGATGAGTCGTGTCGATGGATATTTAATCAAGGCCGACATCACGCCGCGTAACCTTATCGAGGTTGTCAAGCAGATGGATAATGATACAGATAGGCCAGAGAAGTAGCCCTGTCTTCACCATTTTTATCAAACAGAAGTGCATAATATTTTCTAATAAATAAAAAAGGCGGAAACTCCGCCAAATTATGAATAACCAATCTGGTGACCCCACCGGGAATCGAACCCGGGTTACCAGGATGAGAACCTGGCGTCCTAACCGCTAGACGATAGGGCCATAGCTCCATGGATTATATCATGAAAAGGGGCCGACTGTCTACTTTTTACTAGCTCAGGATTTCTTAAGGCGATATAGCACCGCTACCCAAGAAATATAGGACCTTACGCGATACCCCATAAAAGTAGCTCTTGAGATTTTACAAAAAATTCGCCATAATAAACTCATGAAAAAGGGCGGTATTTGTTGCAAACCTCGGACGATTTCTAGATTTTGGCTAAGACGATTATGTGAAGTATCCCTGTTAAGTTGCTGGACCATTGTCTTGCTGTACGCATGGGCGCGCTTCATTCCTACTGGCTATCAACTACCCATCGGCCTATCTGTTTCTGACTTGGCGGTAGGCCTGGCCGCGAGCAGTAGTTTACTCATCCTAATCTTATGTCTTTGGCTACCCAGAAAACACGAAACTGCCATTGGGATATTCGTCTATTTACTAGCCGTTACCGTTTCTTCCACAACCATTATCACTAGCGGCGGAGTTCTCTCTCCATTCTTAGTTATGTGGATTATCGTCGCTATTTTTGCGGGATTTTTCGGCATGGTAATTTTGGGAATAATGAGTCTGCCGATTATCGTTCAAGTTATTTTCGCTATTATACAACAGGGAATGAACACGCAAATTATTATTGGCTATATGTTCTTTGGGTTTTTGCCGCTCGTGTTTAGTCTTATACTGTGGAGTCGCCGCCAGCAAGTTGACGACAATTTGTCTAGCCTGGAAACCAAACTCTCCGCCGTTGAAGGTAAGTCTGATGTAGTGATTAATACTATTGATGATGGCGTTTTGGCGATTTCTAGAGAGGGCAACATTGAACTAATCAATCCTTCTGCCCAACAGATGATTGGCTGGAATCAAGGAGATGCACTCGGGCTAAGCTGGAAAAGTGTCTTAAAACTGGTAGCGTCAGATGGCAAGGAAGTGAATGGACTTGAAAACCCAATCTCCCAAGCTTTAGCAAAAAACCAGCCAACCCACAGCGATAAATTGTTCTTGCTAACCAGTTCTGGAAAACGAATTTTAGTCTCAATTGTCAGCTCGCCTGTTGGCACAGACGGAGAGGGGATTATTGTGGTCTTTCGCGATATCACCAAAGAAAAGGCTGAAGAACGTGAGCAGGCTGAGTTTATTTCCACCGCTAGCCATGAAATGCGTACGCCAGTTGCGTCAATTGAAGGTTACTTGGGGCTTGCCTTAAATCCCGCCACTGCCCACATTGACGAAAAAGCTCGCGATTTTATCACCAAAGCTCATGAATCTGCACGCCATCTGGGAAGACTGTTCCAAGATTTGTTGGATATCAGCAAGGCAGAGGACGGCCGACTGAAAAACGAGCCAGAGATTGTCAACGTCAACGAGTTCGTCAAGGAAATTTTCGACGGCTTAACAATGAAAGCTAACGAAAAGCAACTTAATTACGTTTTTATGCCAGATGTAGTTAATGAGAGTGGAGAGAAATCATTGCAGCCGATTTTTTACGCCAATATCGACCCTGATCATTTCCGAGAAGTCGTTGGCAACTTGATTGAAAATGCCATCAAATATACTTCAGCTGGTGAAGTTTTAGTCAATGTTTCTGGTGACGATAAACAGGTTTCTGTCAGTGTCAAAGACAGCGGAATCGGTATTCCTGCCGAAGATCTACCACACTTATTCCAAAAGTTCTATCGTGTTGATAATTCTGACACACGCGAAATCGGCGGCACAGGACTGGGGTTGTATTTGAGTCGTCGCTTGGCTGAGGCAATGTCTGGCAATCTACGCGTCGAAAGCGAATATAAGCACGGCAGCACGTTTTATCTAGAGATTCCGCGCGTTAGCAACACAGAGGCCAAGCATCGCCTAAATTCTACAGATGATCAACCAGCACCTCAGCCAAAGACCACCCCAATAACGTCTGAAGAACTTAAGTCTAACCCTAAAGAAAAGACAGAAACTACACCTGAAAGTAAAGCCCCTCCAGCCCCAACTACAACTACAATTTCAATCCCCGTGCAAGTAGTAGATTCTTCCAAACCAATAGCCCAACCACAAGAGCCAAAATCACAAAAAAGCACTGCTGAACCAACACTAGCAGAGATTGAAGAAAACCTCAAAAAGAAACGTCAGCGAGAATCAACCTCCAAGCGCAAACAAACATAAGGACTATGGCTTTTTTACCGAAACTTCAGTATAGTATAAATATATGACAAAAATTTTATTGGTCGAGGATGACAAAAGTTTACGCGAAATTTACGGCGTACGACTTTTGGCGGAGGGCTACGATATCGTTTCGGCGGGCGACGGCGAAGAAGCTCTGGCCATGGCAATTAAAGAACGTCCGCGGCTAATCTTAAGTGATGTAATGATGCCAAAAATCTCTGGCTTCGATATGTTAGATATCTTGCGCTCTACAACCGAGACAAAAGACGTCAAAGTAATCATCATGACAGCATTATCATCAGAAGACCAGCGAAAACGCGGAGAGCAATTAGGTGCTGATCGTTATTTAGTAAAGTCGCAAGTAGGCATCGAAGACGTTGTTAGGGCAGTCCACGAGACATTGGGCGATTTACCTGGCGTCGGTACGGACCCGGTTCTAGTATCCCAGCCAACACCCCAGTCAGAACCGCAATTACCACCATCAGATCCAGAACCACAACCAGTAACCAGGCCTGATATATCGTCATTATCTCCACAGCCAGCTGCCCCTTCAGTCGATATACCGACAACACCGCCAGCAGAATCACTTCCGCAGCAACAACCGCAGCAGCCAGTGACACCACAACCAACGCCAAACGCCGCGCAACAGCCACAGCCGCAACCGGCAACCTTACCGCAGCCAACTGCACCATTCTCGTCATCTGTACCACGCCCAGCAGGGCTTGGAGATCGTGTTATTCAACCATTACCGACTGATGACTCACAGAACTCAGTCGATGTTTCTCAATTAATGGCCCAGGAGTTAAGCACGCCAACACCGACAACACCAATACTAAATACTCCACATACACAGACAACGATAATTCCAGTCATGTCACAGCCTGCCCAGCCTTCTGCCGAGGAAATTAATATACCTATCACACAGCCACAAGGTCTTCCGCCTCAACCACCAGAAGCTCCACAGCCACAATCTCCGCCACTAAACCCACAGCAATGACAAATCTTAACACCGCTCGAAACACTCAGCGCCTCAATAAATTTGTGGCGCTGAGTTTGGGTGTTTCTCGTAGAAAAGCCGATGAACTGATTGAAAAAGGGAAGATTATTGTTGATGGCCAACCCGCCAGACTAGGACAACAAATCTCTGAAGTCAACCGCGTCTCTTATAACGGTAACTTTCTGAAGATTCAAGATAAAAAAATCATCGCCTTAAATAAACCCGTCGGCTATCTTTGCTCGCGCGCCTCTCAGGGCGGCGTACCAACCATTTACGAATTATTACCAAAAAGCCTTCATTACTTGAAGCCTGTCGGCCGCCTGGACAAAGATAGCTCTGGACTGATTCTCCTCACTAACGACGGCGACTTCGCTCACCAAATGACACACCCGTCGTTTTATAAAATTAAGCGCTATCTGGTGACGCTCAACCAACCGCTCCAGCCATTACACCGGCAAATGATTAACGACTTTGGCGTGCAGCTGCCTGACGGGCCGAGCCGCTTGACGCTTGAGCGCCAGCACGAGGGCGATGACCACCGCTGGATCGTCCAGATGAGCGAAGGTCGCAACCGCCAAATCCGCCGCACGTTTGCCGCCCTCGGCTACACCGTCGCCAAACTCCACCGGACAGATTTTGGTAGTTATTCGCTTGGCAGCCTTAAAAAAGGTCAGTGGATAGAAGAAAAAATAAACTAGTCTACAACTAAACCCTCATATTTTCCTTTACATTTCATAATTTTTATTGTAAGATATCCATCGTGTTAAACTTATCAGGAAGATATAAGATATAATTGGTCATGAAATTAGAGACGTCAATAACAGCGCCGAAAGCCAGAGAAGTCACAAGAAGAGCACTAGAAGAAATCTACAAAGATATTATAGCTCCTCTAAAAGAAGGGGATTTGAAAATCTTAGAGCTGTACTCTAATGAAGATGTAAAATCTCTCCCTGATCTGATAGAAAAACAAGTTCCCAGATACGGCAAACTTATCTTAGAATTAGAGGAACTCGCTGGTCGACTCAGATACGACAAACTACCAATTGTAGAAGATAATAATGGCGACAAATATTACTGTATATCCGATAGAGAAGGCCGCTCATTAATCATTTCCCAAGATTCGGCGCAAATCTACACCCCCAATCCTGCGGAAGACTCTTCGAATGACAACTATATAGAAGTTGACGTCAATAACTATAAGCCATTCACTGTAGAAAATTCAGATTACATGAAAGAGTATATGGAAATTGCAAGATTGTATCTTGCAAGAATAAACAAACATTGTCACGGGTTTATAGCCGAAGTCCAGCGCTAGCAGTCTCGCCAAAATGGGCAATAACTGTTATAATTATCACAATTATGCCTAATAAATTACCCACTGTCGCCATCATCGGCCAAGCTAACGTTGGCAAAAGTTCATTGTTCAACCGCTTGACGCGCGCCCGCACCGCCATCGTCGCCCGCGAAGCCGGCACCACCCGCGACAACGTCGTTGGCAAAGTTTCGTATAAGCGCCGCGCATCGTCTCCTAATGAGAATGTGGCAGACGCGACACCTCCTGCGCTGGAGGCTGTGAAACGTTCGCGAGAAGCGGACGTTTCAGCCGAACGCTCGCAGCAAATCTCCAGTGGAGATTTGGGCGAAAAGAGTACTCCAGCGAAGGAGCGTGGCGCGAGTGCAACCGCTGAATTCTGGCTCATCGACACCGCCGGACTCAAACCCGCCGAAGACGAATTTGAAGCCACCATCCAAGACCAAATCGCCGATGCCTCCGCCGCGGCCGATGTCATTCTCGTCATGGTCGATTCCACCGTCTACCCATCAGACGCCGATCGCCAATTGGCCAAAAAAGCCTTAAAAAGCGGTAAGCCCGTCCTTCTGATCGCCAATAAAGCCGACCTCAAAGGCTCACTCCCCACCGACGAATTCAAACGCCTCGGCATCAAAACCATCATCAAAACCTCTGCCGAGCACAACATCGGCATCTCTGAACTGCTCGACAACATCGCCGAACTCATCCCGCCAGCTACCGCCACCGCGCCTGATGACATCATCCGCGTCGCCTTGATCGGCCGGCCAAACGTCGGCAAAAGCAACCTGTTCAACACCCTGGCAGGCAAGCAGCAAGCCATCGTCGCCAACGTCGCCGGCACCACCCGCGACGTCAACCGCGTCCAAGTCCGCTACCACGGCCAGATTATCGAATTACTCGACACCGCCGGCATCCGCCGCCAGGGCAAGCAAGAAACCGGCATCGAAAAATTCTCCGTCCTGCGCACCATGCAGGCCATCAACGAAGCCGACATCTGTTTCCTGTTGATGGATGTCAACGAATTAAACGTCGGGCTAGACCAACGCCTGGCCGGCATCATCGACGAAGCAGGCAAGGGGCTAGTCCTGGTTGTCAGCAAATGGGACTCCGTCGAAGGCAAAGACGCCTATACCCGCGACGAACTAGCGCCGCAAATCAGCTATCATTTCAAATTCACACCCTACGCACCGCTGATTTTCACTTCATCAGTCACTGGTCAAAACGTCGCCAAATTGTTCGACCTAGCCCTTGATGTTTATAGGCGCCGCCGCCAAGAGTGCAAAACTCGCGTCCTCAACGACCTCTTACAAAAAGCCGTCGCCGCTCATCCACCAGCCGGCCTGAAGAACTCACATCCGAAACTGCGCTACATCGTCCAAACCGACATCGCTCCGCCATGGTTCGTCATCTACGGCAGCAATCTCAAATTCGTCCACTGGAGCTACAAACGCTACCTTGAGCGCACCCTGCGCGAAGCCTTCAACTTTGCCGGCACACCCATCAAACTATCTTTCCGCGACGAAAAGCAGCTCAAAGCCAACCGCGAACGCATCGCCCGCGGCCTGGCACCAGTCACCAAGGCCTACAAACAGGCTAAAAATGCCGAAAAAGGCATATAATACCACATTTTTGACAAAATCCATTGACATTCTATTCTATTAGTGATATATATATCAGCTTTTGTTGACGAGTTGAGTACATCCTTGTCCGAAAGTGTATCTTGACAAGTTGAGAGAGTTTATAAGCCGAAGATGAGATTTTGCGATATTTTAAGAAGTATCCCGAAACCTCATCTTCGGTCGTTTGCCATCCGGGCGTCGATCAGTGTTTTTTAAGCACGAGCATCCGCTCGGATGAGGAGAAAGCAATGCAATGTCAATCATCACGAAAGATATAGTCAACCAACGTAAGGCGAAAGTCGCCAGAGAAGAGGAAAAGGAAAGGCGGGAAATTAGGACATTCCTTAACCCCAACAACTTAGCGACGATAGCCGAAGACCTCATCCTTCTTGTCAGGGAATACTATCTTGACAGGGGGTGCTATCCGAGCACCCAGTTAGTAGATGCATCAACCGTTACACTTTCGGTTGTGTGGAGCAAGGAGTGTAAGAGAAAGCTTCTCGCTATGCTCCAGAACGAAGTTGATGATCGCATCAGCGACATCTCTTTCGAGTATCATGGAGTTGGAGGATGGGTTCCCGGTTGGCAAAAGCCAACAGGTGACCCTAAATCTACTCTGATACACGTGAGGTTTGATACTCAAAGACTAGATGTCTAGCCCTCTCCAAGTCGAACATGGCGAGTCTATAGAGACTCCCAGCTCTCTCACTTGTCATGTTCGCTCCATAGATGCGTGTCTATGCTGATGAGTCGGAAACGACGAAAGTGAACAATTTATTCAAACATCACTAATTGTGCCGCCAGAACTTCACGGGTAATTTCATCCGCCCGTTCGCCAATTAACACAATTTTAGCAACCTCTTCAGTGCCAGCATTGGTTATCTGAATCTGATTTTCAGTCGCCTCCAAGTGCTGACACGAGCCATTATCATCAATAAAACAGCCTTTCATCCGCCGTAGGCCATACGCCGCAAATAATTCCGGCCATATTTTTTCCAAAGTCGCTGCCGTAATTTTCATGCCTGAAACGTCCAGCACGGCGTACGTCGGATTATCCGGCACCGCCAGCTCGCCGTCATACGTATCAAAAAACGCCAGCAGTCCCGACGGCGTGGTTAATTTACTGAGGTCAAACCGACCGTGCGGCGCGCTGAGCACCTTGGCGTAGGGCAGGGCGCGGCGTTTCATGTCGTATTCAGCTCGCTCGCTATCGTTCAATAAATCTTCCTTGGTCACCAAAATCACGTCGGCAGCTTGCAGTTCAACTTCGTGCGCCGGCTCAATCCCGCGCAAAATCTCGTGCGCATCGATCACGTAAAAACTCTGCATCAACTCATACTTATTGAAGATTTGTGCATTAATCAATTTTTCGACCAAGTTCATCGTTCGCGCCACGCCCGTCGCCTCAATAAACACCGACGCCGGCGAATTCCGGCAAAAGTCCAGCAACATCCGCGTCAGCGCGTATTTCGACGAGCAACAAACGCAGTCGCCAGCCAGCGTCGTCACCATCTCCGCCAGCCCTTCTAGCCGATAACCGTCGACATTTTCATTGGCGTATTCATTTTCAATCACCCGCGCACCCTTATAGTCACTTTGTTGCAATAAGAATTCCAACACGCTGGTCTTGCCGGCGCCCAGCGAGCCGTTCACTAGATACAGCGGCACTTTATCAACAACCGCCCGCGCCTCATCAAACGCCGCATTAACACTAAATTCCAAATCATCATCGCGTTTCGCCATACATCTATTATACGTCATGAGTGCCAAGGTGCTATACTAAGGCTATGAAAGTCATTCTGGCCCTTGGCAATCCTGGCGAAAAGTACGTTCACACGCGGCATAATGCTGGCTTTTTGGTTATCGATCACTTGGCAGCAGGGCAAAGTGCACATTTTAGCAATAAGCCGAAATTTTCTGCGAATATTGCCGAATTGAATATGTCTGGAGAAAAAATTCTCCTCGTCAAGCCGACCACCTATTACAATGAGGTCGGCATTACCGCTCGGGCGATTTTAGATTTTTATAAGTTAACGCTTGATGACCTACTGATCATTCATGACGATACAGCGCTTGATTTTGGCAAAATCCGCGTCCGAAAAGGCGGCCGCGACGCTGGCAGTAACGGCTTAAAATCGCTTCATGCTCATATCGGCGCTGATTTCTGGCATATTCGTATCGGCACCGACAATTTACTGCGGCGGCAAATCGGCGACGTTGATTTCGTCCTTAGTAAGTTCAACGCCGACGAGCAAAAAATCCTCCGCGATTGGACGATTCCCGAGGCAATCAAGCTGATCAGCACATTTCTTGATGATACGATCGAACCGCTCAGCGTCAAACTCTAACCCCCCGGCATATCACTACACTACTAACTCTTGCGACATTAAACCAAATAAATTCTTATTGCAATAATGTCGCAATAGCAAACGCTCCCGCCCGAAAATAAAAATCCAAATACTAATTACCGTCGCCTCCGCGGCACAATTTTCGCCGCGCCGTGTTTCAGCCGCTGCTCAGCACTGTGCAGTTTTGCCGCGGCTGCTTCCTGCAGATTAATCGCTCGCGCCTCCAGCATACTGCTACCTACCGCCAAGCTCACAAATAACAGCCCTAAACCGCCCGTCGCCCATTCTGGCAGCTCCAGATGAAACAACTTAGCAATCATCATCATACCCAGCGCCATGATGGCCCAGTGCGCGCCATTTTCCAGATATTTATATTTACCAAGCACGCCCGTCCGCAGCAAATACACCGTCAGCGACCGCACCCAAATCGCTCCAGCACCCAGACCCGCCACGATCAGCAGCACGCTACTTGTGATAGCAAATGCGCCGATGACTCCGTCAAAGCTAAAGCTGGCATCCAGCACCTCGAGGTAGAGCAGGCTAGCGAACGCCGCCCAGCCAACCTTGACCTTGACCGACTTAGCGTCGTCCTCGTGAAAGAATGAGCCGAACAATTCCAGCCCGATGTGCAGTATAATTCCCAGTACCGACGAGATCAGCACCAGCGCCCGATGCGGCGGCTCAACTGTAAAATACAGCACCGCCGCCACGCTAAGCATCAAACACACCTTGAAATTCTCAAACCGCCCGGCCTTAGCCATCCACGGCTCGACATGCCGCATCCAGTGCACGCGCTTGTTATAATCAATGAAATAACTGAGGCCGATCATAATCAGAAACGCGCCGCCAAAGGCATCAATCATCGGCGAGGCCTCGTGCAAAATATGGCCGTATTCCGCCGGCTTATTCAGCGCCAAATCAACCACTTCCATAAAGCCATGGCCGCTCGCCACCATCACAATGATAATCGGCAGCACGAACCTCACCACAAACACCGCCACGAAAATACCGACCGTCAAGAAAACTTTCTGCCAAACCTGGCTCATGCCGGCCAATACCTTGCTGTTGATCACCGCGTTGTCAAAGCTAAAAGTTACTTCCAATACCACCAGAATCGCGAATAACCACAAGCCGCTCGCACCCAAATGACCGAAAATCAGCCCGCCCAACGCCAGCGTCAACAGCGCCGAAAACCAAAAAATCCGAAATGGGTGGTGCGAATGCCAGAGATGTTTCATAATGATCTAGTATAACACAAAGCGCGTGCGGTATAATTTATATATGGCAAAAACTAAAAAGCCTAATAATCGACTTGCTAGCTTCATATCCGACAATAGAGAGCTTCTCGGCTGGATTGCGGCTAGTTCGCTAGTTGTCATTTTTCACAATTTTAGCCTCCATTTTGGCGTATGGTTAGCTAGCGGCGAGGCTGGTAAATGGCTATCTCAAGCGGCATTATCGCTGCAAGATTTCCTCACGCTCACACTAAGCGTCATCGTTGAAGCAGTCCCATTTCTTATCTTAGGAACTATCATTTCCGCTCTGATCCGCCGCTTTTTACCGCCGGAAAAGCTGGTCAAAATTTTACCAAAAAACGCATTGCTTCGGCGGCTTGTCTTATCGATAGCGGGGTTAGCGCTGCCAGTTTGCGAGTGCGGCAACGTGCCGGTTGCCCGCAGCTTGCTAGCCCGCGGTCTAAAACCCGCCGATGTCGTCAGTTTTCTGTTTGCCGCGCCAATCCTTAATCCAATCACCATCATCGCCACTATCACCGCCTTCAGTTTCGAGCCGCGTATGGTTTGGTGGCGGGTTATTTTCGCGCTTGTCATCGTTCAAATAACCGCTTTCATCGTCAGCTTTTTCAAGGAAGATTCCATCATAAATCCAGAGTTTAAAAGTTACTGCCGCTCGCACAAACACAGCTCAAATCTGCCAGAATTATTCAGTTCCTCGCGCAATGAATTTTGGCAATTATTCACCATGCTAGCCATCGGCGCCAGCATCGCCGCCGCCACTCAAGTTTTCGTCCCGCGCTTTATTATAAACGCCGTCGGCAGCGACATTATCTTATCGGTTGCCGCCATGATTGGTCTCAGTTTTATCGTTTCAATCTGTTCCAGTATCGACGCCTTCTTCGCGCTGGCATACGCGCGCAGCTTCACGACCGGCTCAATTTTATCTTTCTTATTAGCCGGCCCGATGGTCGATATCAAGCTGATTATGCTCATGAAAACAACTTTTCGCTGGCGCTTCATCGTGGCAATTGTGCTGATAATTTTTGCGCTATCATTTGCGGCGGGGATAGGAGTGAACCTATATGCGCGTTAATTTATTAAAATCAATCGGCGGAATTATCGTGTGCGGCTATATATTGCTATTAGCTTGCCGCGACCAGCTCGGTTTTTACATTCACCCGCGATATCACATATTTGCCAGCATTATCAGCATTATCGGGATCGTACTTTTGCTTATTGATACAATGTTGCAATTGAAAATTAAGTCTGCCACCAAACCTGTCAAATTCAAATTCAACCCAAAGCAGGTTAGGCCAGCGTCCTATTTGGCAATAATTATCTTACTGGCTGGCTACTTACTACCGCCAAAACCACTATCGCTCAGCAGTCTCGCTCAGAGAGAAAGCCCAGCCATTATTGAGCCGGAAAGCCGCTGCGAAGTCCCCAAACCTAAAGAAGGCAGCTCCGCCATTTCAATCAACCGCTGGAAAACCGCCATAAATTCCTGCAAGCAAACTTCATATTTTAACAACACCGACATCTCTATAACCGGCTTCGTCTCAAACGGCTTGCTAAAAAACTACGGCTACAATTATTTCTATATCGCGCGCTACGTCATCAGCTGCTGCGCCGTCGACAGCGTCCCGATGAAAATTCTTGTTGAGAAAAACTTTTTTATTGATTATCCAGATGGAACTTGGCTAACCGTCAAAGGGAAGCTATCGCAAAAAGTCGTCAACGGCCAAGCTGAATACGTCATCACTGATGCGCGCGCCGATAAAATCGACCAGCCAAAATATCCTTACGAACTGCTTGGCGTGTAATTTTGCCACTTTTTAATAGCGCCATCTTCCTGGTAATATTCATGCGAGCGCCAACTGGATAAGAAAGCTTCATCTTGTTCAATTTCGCCAAGTAGCGGAAAAATCTCGCTTAGCAGCATTTCGTCGGGATACTGTTCGCTATCCGTCAGGGGACGTTGCCCGTTACTGCACAAATGTGCATTAAGAAATATAAAGCGCTTAGTACAAATATAGCCTGGCTTAGAACAGTGCAAGCGAAAATCGTGCATAGTCCGAATCGGCTGCGCCTCATCCTGATAAGCCTCAAATTTATACATCACCCAAATCAATGGCGTATCAAACGTCATAGTGTCAGATAGTTGTTGCTGGTCTCGCCGCAAAATATCAAGTTCAGTTTGTACTTGTTCAATATCGCTATTCTTCAATTTCGCCAATGCCAAACGGCGCTCCGCAGCAGCAATCTTTACTGTCAAAGTCTTATAGTCATCATACATACTCAGCAGTCTATCAACCGCCACTCTCGCGCCATTCATCATCCAAGTTCCTCCATAATTACTGCGCACGTAATCTCACGCGCCCGCTCGCCAATGACAACTAATTTTAATGACTCGTCAATGGCACCGCGCGTGACCCGTATTTGCTGCGGCGTTGCCTCGATGTGGTATATTTCGTTACCGTCAGCGACCGCACCTTTCATGCGCCGCAAAGCATACTTATCTCGCAAACTAGCCCAGATTTTCTCAATCTTCTCAGCACCAATAGCCAAACCAGCCACATCAATCACGCTATAATTTAAGACATTCTCAGCCACGTTTTCCGCGGGCTCGTGCAGCAGCAAATAATCCAAAATACGCGACTCGCTAGCAAGCTGCGCCAAATCAAACTTACCGTGATCCATCATCACAACCTTCGTCAGCCCTTGTTGCAACAATGTTTCAATTAGCTGCTGACGGTCATTTTCAGTCAACAAATCCAGTTTACTGATTAGTACCGTATCCGCCGCCCGAGCTTCCGCCAGCAACGCCTCAGCCAAGCCATCAGCCCTGGCTTCAGCGCCATCCACAACATACAACGACTGTTTCAAATCATACTGCTCAAAGATATCGCCAGCCAGCAATTTCTCGACCACCCGCAGAGTGTTAGCGACGCCAGTCGATTCAATGATCACTGGTGTTCGTCCGCTTATTGCAAAATTGTGCAAAATGTCAACCAGCTCCTCGCCGCTACTGCAACAGATACACTCGCCAGCAATTGTCGCCACTTCATCAACCCGTTGCGCCAATGCGCAACTGTCGATACTTTCCGACGCAAACTCATTCTCAATCACTCGCGCGCCAGTAAACTCAGGCTGCTGCACCAAAAAATCCACTAGCGTCGTTTTGCCAGCACCCAGCGCTCCGTTCACCAGATATAATGCAATCTTATCGTTCATAATTAGCCTTTCTTATACACGTATACTGAGTTAATGATATCGTCGTCAGGATTATACTCAACCAGCAGCTGTACACGCTGCAAACTATTCGGGTCAAACGCTGGGTATAACAACGTTTTCGCACCATGCGCACCGCGCACAATGATCCGCCCGCCAGGCCGGAGCGCTGGCAAAATATTATCAATAATTTGTTGTTTGGCTTCAGCTGAATCGCCCGCCAGCCCAGCCACATAAATCACGTCGTAAGCATTATCCGGCAAAGCTACCGCCGCTCCGTCCGCCACCAAGCACTTACCAACTGGCCAAGCAATCGCCCGTGCCAGCTCGCGCGACTGCGTCAAAGCAGCCGGCGCCACGTCCACCAAGTCAACCGCCGTGCCTGTCTGATACCACAAACACCAAGCAGTCAAAGGCAGGGGACCGCTGCCAATCATCGCCGCGCGGCTACTGTCAGTCAAGGACAAACCCGACCCGCCCAGCAGGCCAACTTCACGCCGCACCAGCTCGCAGTAATTGTCAATATACCAAAACTTTTCCAGCTCTTGTTGCGGACGGGCTGAATTGGTAATTCGCCGCGACCAATACATTTCCATTTCTGACTCCGAGAGAGAACAACGGCGCTGCACTTCGCGGCACACTTCATCATTACACCAATTTGGTAACGCTGTCGCCTGCACAGCTGCTGCCACCAAGCCAGAAAAAGCCGCATTGACGTCTGGTGATGGTGCAAAATCGTGCAAATTCATCACTGTTTTAATTGCCATATCCATAGCTTTTTATAATGCCAAACCCTCCGAATTATTGCAAATTTGTTGCAATAAGTTGTATACTTGCAATATCATGACCCTTGATGATCTATTCAAACAGCACAACCTGCGCCTCACCAAACCGCGCCAACAAGTCTTCGACGCGCTGCAAAAATCAGATGTTCCGCTGACTATCAGCGATATTGCAAAAAAGTGCAAAAACATCGACCGTACTAGCGTTTACCGAGCGCTGGTCATCTTTGACAGGCTGAGAATCGTCAATGCCGTGACTATTGGCTGGAAAAATTACTACGAGCTAGCCGAGCCTTTCATTCCGCATCATCACCATCTCTATTGCATCCGTTGCCAAAATGCTGAACCCATCCAGACGCCAGAGTTGGAACAGCTTGTTGGCTATCTCAGCCGCAAACACCAATTTACCGTCACCAAACACCACTTTGAGCTGGAGGGAATCTGCGGTAATTGTCAGAAAAACCAAACAAAATAAAAAAATTTCAACTAAAAAAGCACCAGGTAAGGGTGGGCATCACCTGGTGCTTTGTTACCCTTCAACCCACCCGAGCTACCGTCTCGGTGAAGCGTCGTGACTAAAACTCCAAAAGTCCGCGCCTGATTATTATCAACACCATCCAGTGCTCACCTTAACAGAGGTCGCCTTTGAAAAAGGGCAGTTAAAGGGGTTAGTATGCGCGTAACGTTTGACGCAAAAAGTGGAGGGTAAGAATACTTAATGCCATTGCGCGCAACCTAACATATAGTTAGAATAGGGGGTATAAGGTGCTTTTGATTAGCGCTTCAACTAACCAATCGCTCCTGATTATAGCAAACATTTGACAAAGTGTCAATACTTTTCACAACATTTTTTATGGAAATCAAGAGAATTTTGCCAGATGAACATATTTTCTCCCAGAGATTGACTGATATTGCCAATCCTCCAAAAAGTTTATGTTATATGGGAAAATTGCCAGAAGATAAAGCGCCCGTTGTGTCGATAGTTGGTTCACGCAAGCCTTCAGCCTACGGAAAAGAAGTAACCGAACGACTAGCGTCAGCCTTAGCAAAGGCGGGGTGTATCATTGTCAGCGGGCTAGCCTTAGGGGTGGACGGTATTGCTCAAAAAGCGGCTTTAGAAGCCGGCGGTACAGTAGTGGCAGTCGTCCCAAATGAATTGCCCGATATTTCACCCCGGACTAATTATCGACTGGCAATGGATATTATCAAGAGGGATGGTGCGGTCATTTCTGAGTGGATGACAGGCGATAATAAAATTGTAAATCGTTGGAGTTTTTTGGAGCGCAATCGACTGGTAAGCGGGCTGGCGGATGGCATTATTATCACCGAAGCTGCAGAGCGTAGCGGTACATTAAATACCGCTTCCCATGCTTTGAATCAGGGCAGAGATTTATTTGTCGTACCCGGCAATATCACCAGTCCGCTCTCGGCAGGCTGTAATGCATTATTAAAGCAAGGGGCATATCTCATCACAGACGCAGAAGATGTTTTGGCTGTAATTGCTCCAGAAAAATTACAAAAAATCGACAATGCCGAGTCGTCCCTCAGTTCAACACCAGAGGAAGCGATTATTATCAAGCTCATCTCTGACGGGATACGAGATGGTGATGAAATCCATCAAAAGTCTGGATTGTCAGCGTCAGATTTTGCCACAGCACTGACCATGCTGGAAATCAACGGCAGGATTAAGCCGCTCGGGGCGAATAATTGGACATTGCGATAGTCTAATTATATAATGCTATTTCATGAGCTTCCTCAGACGTCGCAGAGAACCCCAAGCCGAAAAAATTTCCTCACCTGAAGGCGCAGAAAGCGCACCGTTCTTCAGCTTAGAAGGCATACCACCCACGTTATTAAGTATTCTCGGCACTGCTGCGGCATGTATCGGGATTAAAGATATTGACACCTTCCGAGGGTTTGTTGTTTTTGCTCTCGGTAGCGTAGTCGATGCGTTTGATGGCAAACTAGCTCGAGCTACTAATGGCGAGACTGAGCTTGGCAAATTAGTTGATCACGTTGGAGATAAAGTTAAAGCAGCCTGTACTCTCTGGGTAATGCACGAAAAAAAGGCTGCACCCAAAATAGCGCTAGGAGGAATTGCTTTAGCTAATTGCGTTAATGCTTTCTGTTCTGTGAAGGCCTACTTTGATAGTCCAGACGAGCCTCAAACACCGGAAAAAAGCGGTAAGCTAGCAATGGCGGGTGAATTTGCATCATTGATATTCTATGCTGCTAGTCACTTCGCAAAAAATAATGGCCTAGAAAAAGTCAGCAAAGTAACGCGGACTATAGGACACGTTGGAATGATACTAACAGCGCCTTTCATAGTTCATTCAGGTGCAAAATATATTAAAAGAGCGAAACTGAACAAGTGGAGGTTTGGCAAATTTCAATGGCCATTGTAGTATAATAGACGTATGAAAAATCTCGTCATCGTCGAGTCACCAGCCAAAGCTAAAACCATTGAGAAATATTTGGGCAAGGATTTTCATGTCTTGTCAAGCGTAGGGCATATCCGCTCGATTGTCAAAAAAACCAAGGACGGTACGCCGCCAATTGATGTGGCGAATGATTTTTTTGCCGTCTATGAAGTCGACCCCGAAAAAAAGAAGGTCATCACCGAGCTCAAGAAAAACGTCAAAGCCGTCGGTAAAGACAATGTCTGGCTAGCGACCGATGAAGACCGCGAAGGGGAGGCTATCGCCTGGCACCTCTGTAAAGTGTTGGATTTGCCGGTTGAGACGACCAAGCGCATCGTCTTTCACGAGATCACCAAGGATGCCATATCCAATGCTATCAAGAACCCGCGCACCGTTGACATGAATCTAGTACAGGCGCAGCAAGCCCGGCAAATCCTCGACCGGCTGGTTGGTTTTGAGCTCAGCCCCGTGGTCTGGCAAAAAGTACCGGGCGGCAAGTCAGCCGGCCGCGTCCAGAGCCCGGCAGTGCGGCTGCTGGTCGAGCGCGAACGAGAAATTATGAAATTTGCAGGCAGCTCGCAGTTCAAAGTAACCGCCATATTCATCCATGACAATCAAGAGTTCAAGGCTGAGCTCAACCAGAAATTTGATTCTGAAGCGGCCGCCCATGAATTCTTAACTAGTCTCAAGCCAGCCACATTCACCGTTAGCGATATCTCAAAGACGCCTGGCACCCGCAACCCAGCCGCACCGTTCACGACCTCAACCTTGCAACAGGAGGCTAACGCCAAGCTTGGCTTCAGTTCCAAAGCCACCATGGCTTCAGCCCAGCGGCTCTACCAAGACGGTAAAATCACCTACATGCGTACCGACTCGGTCAATTTGAGCGGGCAGGCCATCGCCAGTGCGACTGACTTTATCAAGCGGCTGTACGGCCCGGATTATTCGACTGTGCGCAAGTTTAAGACCAAATCCGCCTCAGCCCAAGAAGCCCACGAAGCCATCCGCCCGACCGACATCACCCGCGAAACCGTCACCTCCAACGAGTACGACCAAAAACTCTACGACCTCATCCGCCGCCGCACTCTGGCATCCCAAATGTCAGCAGCGAAATTAGAGAAGACAACAGTGACGATTTATATTATGGGCGGGGAATTATCTGCTCACGACAAAACATCTGCACAAACCCGAGAATTGAATGACGATGAGGCGCGGCGCGGCGAGGACTGTCTGAACGAAGCGAGTTCCGCAGCCGCCCGAGACGAATCGGAGAGAGAATCTCGGCGTGCGGAAGCCGTTTTGAAGGGAGCAGATAATTCTTTCGAGCGTTTCCACTTTGAAGCCAAGGGCGAAGTTATCACCTTTGACGGCTTCTTGCGTGTCTATGGCGGCGGCAAAGACGAAATCTTACCAAAATTGCAGACCGGCGATACACTTGAAACCCACGACATCACCGCCCGCCAAACCTTCGCCCGTCCACCGGCCCGCTATACCGAAGGCTCACTGGTTAAGAAGCTAGAAGACCTCGGCATCGGCCGGCCAAGCACCTACGCCACCATCATCGACACCGTGCAAACCCGCGGCTACGTCGAAAAAGGTGACAGCGAAGGCCAGCCGCGTGACGTCATCGTCCTCAGTTACAACGGTGAGGAAGTCAGCCGCGACGTTATCCAAGAAAAAACCGGCTCTACCCGCGGCAAGCTCATCCCAACGCCAAGCGGGGAACTGATTGCCGACTTTTTGACCGACCATTTCACGCAAATCGTTGACTATGATTTTACCGCCAATGTCGAAACTGAATTTGATAAAATCGCCGCCGCTAACCTGGCTAAAAGTGCCATGCTGCACGGATTTTACACGCCGTTTCACAAATTGATCGAACAGTCAGGCGGCATCGACCGCAGTAAAGTCGGCGCCAACCGCGAAGTCGGCATCGATCCAAAATCCGGCAAGCCAATCCTGGCACGCTTTGGCCGCTTTGGCCCAATGTTGCAGCTGGGCGCCACTGACGACGAAGACAAGCCGCGCTTTGCACCACTACCGAAGGGTGCAAAAATCGAAACCGTTACTCTAGAGCAAGCACTCGAAATGTTCAAGTTGCCGCGCGTCGTCGGTCAAACTGAAGACGGACAAGACATCAAGGCCAACATCGGCCGCTTTGGCCCGTACATTCAAGTTGGCAAGCTCTTCGTCTCCATCAAGCCTGAAGACCCACACACCATCACCCTAGAAAAAGCCCGCGAACTCTACGCCGCCAAACTCCAAGCCGAGGCCGAGAAAAACATCGCTGACTTTGGTGACGGCGTCAAAGTCCTCAACGGCCGCTTTGGCCCGTACATCACCGACGGCACGAAAAACGCCAAAGTCCCTAAAGACACCGACCCAAAAACCGTCACGCACGAGCAAGCCCTGAAACTGTTAAAAGCTGCACCCACGAAACCCGCTCGCCGGCGTACAGCTAGAAAAAATACCAAATCATCAGCCCGAAAAGCCTAACCTTTTTTATACTATCCAATAAATCTAAATAATAAAAACTCTCACATCATCCATTGCAAAAATAGTAAAATCCATGCTATAATTTGTACAAGCAATTATCGCAATCATTCCTTGACATTTATGAATTGCAATTGTATAATTAAAAATATATTTCAATCAATGTAACCTGTGGTGAGGCAGAGAGGACGTTTCCAATAGCATGAACGAAACATCAAAAACCGAACGAAGCTCCGACTTAAGTTCTGTCGTCGACACTATCATTTCCAAGATAAGTCAAGAACGCGAAAAGGAAATTATTTCTCGACGATTTGGTTTATACGATCGGAAAGAAACTCTAGAGTTGATTGGCGACATGTTTGGGATTACCCGTGAACGCGTCCGCCAGCTGGAAAAGGCAATTTTGGCACGCCTGAGGGTAGCTATTGCCGAGGGCGAGCTGCCATCAGTCGTTGCTATGGAAAAATCTATCACCTCAAGCTTGTCTGAGATGGGAAGAGTGGCGCGAATGCAGGATTTGGCATCGCACTTTTTAGATAAGGAAGCTTCGACAATTGAGCGCGCGCACGTAGCGTTTATCGCTGAGCTAGCAGGAAACATCACGATCGTAGCAGAAAACGATGACTATTACCAAGCTGCAGCCATCGACACGCTTGGAAATGAAAAGCAGGTTAGAACAAGAATTGAAGAAATAGTTAAAGCAATTAAGAAACATGGCGAGCCGATCACCGCGGAAGAACTCCATAAAGAGCTAGATTACGAGCATCCATCAAACATCACGGCGCTGGCTACTGTCAGTAAAAAACTAGCTAAACTGCGTGATCAGTGGGGCCTTGCCAAATGGCCATCGGTCAATCCAAAAAATATTCGCGATAAAATCTACGTCGTTCTAGACACGAATGGACAACCAATGCACTTTTCCGACATCGCTAAAGGCATTCGAGCTAGTGAGTTCAATCGCCGAAGTGTCACCACCCAAGCCATTCATAACGAGCTCATCAAAGACAAGCGATTCGTACTGATTGGACGAGGTATTTATGCGCTTGCCAGCTGGGGTTATAGCCGCGGCACTGTTTCTGACATCATTGCTGATATCTTAAAGAATTCTGACACGCCACTACGCCGCGATGAAATCGTCCGTCAAGTTCTTGAGAAACGACAAGTCAAAGAAACTACAATCTTGCTCAATCTTCAATCAAAGCCGCAATTCAAACGCGTCGCCAAAGCTACCTACGTTTTTGACGAAACCGTTTAAGTTGCAAACTTATTCCAGAGGTGAGATAATTTACATAGCATGCAGCTTATTTCCTGGATCATCGGCACGTTGTTACAATGGTATGTTTGGCTACCGATTGTGGCGGTACTTGTATTTTTGACGTGGCGAAATTATCGAAAAATCGAAGATTTCACACCAGTTGAAAGTGTATTGTTAGTGCTTGAGATCCCAAAAACCAACGATAAAAAGGAATTGGCTGCTGAGCAATTATTTGCCTCACTCCATGGTATCTTACGTGATAGCCGAGAGCTGCGCTTATCTGGTGGACATCAAGAACATATCAGTTTTGAGATTGCTTCGGTCAATGGACAAATCCGTTTTTATGTTTGGGTGCCACGAACACTACAGAGCTTCGTTGAGGGACAAATTTACTCGCAATATCCAACCGTCCAAATTCATCAGGCCGACGAGGATTATACAGAGCACCAGCGCGACCATGAAGTTGCTTACTCTGCTGAATTAGCCCTGACTACTGATGAGTTTTTGCCAATTCGTACTTTTCAGAGCTTTGAAGTTGACCCACTGGCGGGCATTACTGGTACGCTAGCAAAGTTAGAAACGACTGGCGAAGAATTATGGATTCAGGTTCTAGCCAGGCCAATTCCTGATGATTGGCAGCACGCGGCCGATCGCTACATTAATAATATAAAGAACGGTCGGCAATTGTCACTGCCAGGGCTAGGTGGCGGCATGCAATGGCTCATCGGTATAATTGGCGCATTGTGGCAACCCCCTGAACAGGGAATTGGTGATGCAAAAACCATCGAATTGTCTGATCGTGACAGAACTCGCATATCTGAGGCAGAGAAAAAAGCAACAAAATTAGGCTATGAAGTAAAAATCCGTCTGGTTTACATGGGTGAAAGCCAAACCAATGCTAAGCTCCGCATGCAAGCACTGGTTGGAACGTTTAAGCAATTCAACTCAACCAACCTCAACGGCTTTCGCGCTGTCAAGGGTGCGTTTGGCAAAGAATTTATCGACAAATATCGCAAGCGCGCATTTTATGGCGATGGGTTCGTACTAAATATCGAGGAACTGGCCTCCGTCTTTCACTTGCCGCACACCAATGTCGAGACGCCAAACATCGTCTGGGCCAGCGCCAAAACCGCTGAACCGCCGTCCAAGCTGCCCGTCCTGACTGGTAGCGACGCCAATGACGACCAAATTTCCGCCTTTGGCGTCACCAACTTCCGTGGCATCAACCACCAGTTCGGCATGCTGCGCTACGACCGCTCGCGCCATGTCTACACCATCGGTCAGACGGGGGCAGGCAAGTCGGGACTACTCGAATTATTCGCGCTCAGCGACATCTTCCACAACCAAGGCTACGCCATCATCGACCCACACGGCGACTTTGCCATCAACAACATGAAATTCATCCCCGGCTCACGGCTAAACGACGTCGTCTATTTCAACCCGGCCGACACCGCCTATCCGCTTGGTTTCAACCCGTTGGAAGTCACCAACCCGAACCAAAAAACCAACATCTCATCAGAGGTCATCGGCGTCTTGAAGCGTATGTTTGGCGAGAGTTGGGGGCCGCGGCTGGAGTACATTTTGCGCTACACCATCCTGGCGCTGCTCGACCGGCCAGAGACAACCATGCTGGACATCACCCGCATGCTGACTGATAAAAACTTCCGCAAAGAAACGTTGGGCTATTGCCGCGATACCGTGGTCTTGCAATTCTGGAACGTCGAATTCGCCAGCTGGAACGACAAGTTCGTCGCCGAGGCCGTCGCACCAGTCCTCAACAAGGTCGGTGCCTTTACTGCCAACCCAATCATCCGCAACATCATCGGTCAGCCCAAATCCACTTTCAATATCCGCCAAATTATGGACGAGGGCAGAATCCTCATCGTTAATTTGTCCAAGGGCCTGATCGGCGAAGACAACGCCGCCATCCTCGGTTCGTTCCTGGTCACCAAGATTCAGCTGGCTGCCATGTCGCGCTCTGATATCCCAGACATCCGCGACCGCCGTCCATTCTATCTTTACGTCGACGAATTCCAGAACTTTGCCACCGACTCATTTGCCACCATCCTGTCCGAAGCCCGCAAGTACGGCCTCAACCTGACCGTCGCCAACCAGTACATCTCACAAATGAACGAAACCGTGCGCGACGCGGTGTTTGGCAACGTCGGCACTATGATCTCATTCCGCGTGTCTGCTGATGACGCACCAATCCTGGCTAAGCAATTTGAGCCGAATTTCGAAGCCGTCGACCTCTTACAAATGCACAATCGTAACTTCGTCATCAACATGGTCATCGGGGGAGAGAAGACCCCAGCTTTCTCCGCGCGCACGTTGGAACTCCCGCCAAGCCAAGCTGATAACACCCCGCACATCATTGAACATTCACGACGCATGTACTCGCGAAGTAGGGAGGACGTCGAGCGAGAGATTGCCGCCGTCATCATGCCGCCACGCCCGCAAGACGTCGCCGCAGCCGCATTAGACCAGCCTGTTAAAAAGGCCTCTGGTCAACCAGCTCAAAAAACCAACACCGCCGCCAACGCCCAACCGACTACACCGCAAACCGCCACGAACAGCGGCGAAGTTATCTTGCAAATCCGCAGCAACAGTGCATCTGAACCAGCAACTACCAACACCGCCGCACCGAAGAAACGCCGACGACGACGGAAGAAGAGTACTGCCGTCACAACATAGCAACCCTTGCAATAACTAAAGTGATCAGCTACAATAGCCCTACAGTCCCTTAAGTAAGGATTGTACCAATTTCTAAATTGTTTTAGGTTTCTATAATAATTTAGTAGAAATACTAAAGCAAAGCTCTAATCCGCTCACTCGTTGGGCGGATTATCTTCTTATGTGGTGAAAATATACTTATGCTTTCAATTATTACTCTTTGGTTATATAATTATGCCAAAAGACATCATAAAAAGGGCTTAATTTATGACGGAAAAAACTTCATATTCACCGAAAAAATATTCGCTAGGGCTAGACATCGGTACAAGCTCAATCGGCTGGGCAGTACTGGATCTAGACAAGGAGCGTATTCACGATTTGGGAGTGAGGATATTTGAACGGCCAGAAGACCCGCAAAACGGCGACTCGCTCGCCAAGCCTCGGCGCGACGCACGTTCAGCCCGCCGCCGCCTGAAGCGACGCCGCCAACGCCTCAATCACCTGAAAAAATTTTTCGTCGACCAAAATATTCTCACGAAAGATCGAGTCGAAAAGGTACTGAATTGCACGTCTGATTTCAACAAATTAGACGTATACAACCTGCGAGCAAGAGCACTCACCGAGGAATTATCGCCCGAAGAATTACTCAAAGTTTTATATCAAATCGCCAAACGGCGCGGCTTCAAGTCGAACCGCAAGGTCGTCGAAGAATCGGACAAAGAAGGCGGTCGTGTCACTAGCGCCCTCAAAGCTAATGAAAAGTTTCTCGCTGATAACAATTACACAACTGTCGGCGACGCGCTGAGTCGTGATGAAAAATTCGCTTTTCATAAGCGCAATAAACGCGACGACTACACCAACAGTTTTGCGCGCGATGACTTTTTGCGCGAATTAGAGGCGATAATCAAGACTCAGCGAAACTACGCCCTGAAAAATGTTCCCGAACAAGCTATCAGCGAATTAATTTATGGCATTGACGATGGACAGGTCACTAACGTCAGCGCCATCATGTACCAGCGTCCATTTATGACTAAAGAACTAATCGAAAAGATGGTTGGTGGCTGTACGTTTGAAAAAGACGAAAAACGGGCGCCAAAAGCCAGCTATAGCTTTGAGGTGTTTCGCCTGGCGAGCGATTTGTCACACCTCGTTTTCATTCCTCGCGACGCCAGCAAACGCCAAGCCAAGCGCGAAAATCTAGAGGTAAGATTATCTCCAGAGCAAATTAGTAAAGTTATAGATGTAGCCAAAAGCCAAAAGAGTTTAACGTATAAAAAAGTACGCAGCACCGCAGGAATTAGCGAGGATTACGCGCCAAAAGATGTGCGCGGTAAGAAGAAAGAGGGTGACGAATTCGGCGAAGACAATACTTTTGGCGGCCTAAAAGCATACAGCGACATCAAGTCGGCATTGAAAGATTTACCAGAAGATTGGGCGAAAATTGATAATGAATCGGCAATCAACCAAATCGCCTACATCCTCACTACGCAAAAAGCCGACGAGGGTATTCTCGCCGAATTAGATTCACTGCCGCTTTCTGACAAAGCCAAAGAGGCTATCATTAAAATTAAGCCAACCAACTTCAAAGCATTCGGACATTTATCAATCAAGGCTTTGCAAAAAATCACGCCGCACATTCTTGAGGGTATGACTTACGACAAAGCCTGCGAGGCAGCTGGCTACGACTTCAAAAAGCA
>CAURDO010000003.1:0-139192 GCA_963524145.1 uncultured Candidatus Saccharibacteria bacterium | reverse complement strand
AGTCTGGACCGTGTCTCAGTTCCAGTCTGGCTGATCATCCTCTCAGACCAGCTATGGATCGTCGGCTTGGTAGGCCATTACCCTACCAACTACCTAATCCAACGCAGGCTTCTCCCAAAGCGGATAAATCCTTTAATCCGAAGACCATATGCGGTATTAGCTACCCTTTCGGGCAGTTATCCCTCACTTTGGGGCAAATTCCTACGCGTTACTCAGCCGTTCGCCGCTCGCCGACATCCTGCACTATCAGTTCGAAGTCACCCCAGACACTCATCTCTTTCAAAATGATACGGCTGATTTCCTTCGGAAATCCCCGCGTCCAGGCTTCAAGTTGATAGTGCAGAACTCGCTGCCGCTCGACTTGCATGTGTTAGGCACGCCGCCAGCATTCATCCTGAGCCAGGATCAAACTCTCCGTTAAAAATCTACTTTGTATCAAAGTATTAAGGCTCTACAAAAAATATAAACTGACGATGATATTGCACAATCAAATTGTTAAGGTTCATTTCAAGCCGGCCTGAAGTATAATTTACTTCACTTTACAAATTGTAAAACGTTGCTTAACTCGCACTCCAGCAACCAGACTTAATACCAATCTTACCCTATCTAACTAGATAGGTCAATACATTTTCTCAATTATTTTGTTGCGAAAAATACAACAATAGCCACAACTATTCCTATAAACGCTCCAGCAAGCACCTCTACAGGGGTGTGACCGTGAGCAACACGCAGTTTTTTTAACTTGCTACCCTGTTCTGTAATTAACTTATTAAGAGCTTCACCCTGCATACCCGATGAGTACCGGACCATCATCGCATCATACATGACAATAATCGCCAACCAGACAGACAACGCAAATACTGAATTGTTCCAGCCATCCTGTAGTCCCAAAAATATAGCTAAAGACACAACGATTGCACTATGGGCGCTTGGCATACCGCCAGACAGGAGTAACTTTGGATTTGTATCACCGCTGAACACACGTCTATTTCTACCCATTAGGTAAAATACCTGCTTCAGCCCCTGAGACACCACCCATGCAATGACTGGAACTAATAACGTCTTCATGAGACATTCTCATCCTGCGGCCGATCCGCCATCAATCCAATCGAGGATACGGCATCGCCATCAGACAAGCGCATAATCGTTACGCCTTGAGTTGTCCTACCTAGTAGCTTAATATCATTCAGACCCAAACGAATTGTTTGACCATTCTGCGAAACAAGCAGAGCTTCGGTTATCTCTGGGTCAATTGTCTGAACGGAAATTATCGGACCAGTTTTCGCCGTTACCACCGCAGCTTTTATACCAACGCCACCACGCTTATGACTCGGGAAGTTGGCAACCTTCGTACGTTTACCAAAGCCCTTTTCGCTAACTACCAACAGTGTTTGATCATCCTCAGTCACAATATCCATACCAACTACACAGTCGTTTGGACGTAGCCGCACACCACGCACACCGCGGGCAGCCCGACCCATTGGCCGCGTATCTTTTTCGCTAAAACGAATCGCTTGACCTGCCGAAGTAGATATAATCACGTCATTATCACCATTTGTTCGTTTTATCCAGCGTAGCTCATCGCCATCATCTAACTTAATTGCAATCAGCCCATTCGTACGAATATTAGCATAATCCTTTACTGGAGTCTTCTTCACCGTTCCCTTCTTTGTCGCCATAAACAGATAACCGTCGTCATTGGCGTTCTTTTCATGCTTGATGATTGCCGTTATTTTCTCTTCTGGCTGAAGCTGCAAGAGGTTTACCGCAGCAACTCCCTTAGCGCTCAGGCTAGCCGCCGGCACCTCGTAAGCCTTCAAGCGGAAAATCCTTCCTCTATTGGTAAAGAACAGTAAGTAATCGTGTGAACTAGCCTGGACTACTTGGTCGATAATATCCTCTTCCTTAGTAGTCATGCCACGCTTGCCTTTACCACCACGATTCTGTCGACGATAATCACTTGCCAAAGTACGTTTAATGTAGTTCTCACTTGTCAGCAATATGACTGACTCCTCCTCTGGAATCAACTCCTCATCAGAGAACTTACCCAGCTCATGATTAATAATCTTACTGCGCCGCTCGTCACCATATTTATCTTTCATTTCAAGCAACTCAGTCTTAATTATGTTCAAAATTTCTTGCTCACTCGCCAAGATACCTTCCAGCTTAGAAATCAGCGCCAATAGCTCCCTCAGTTCATTTTCAATCGCTTCCCGCTCAAGTCCGGTCAGGCGACGCAGCTGCATTGCCAAAATAGCTTTGGCCTGAATTTCACTCAAGCCAAACTTAGCAATCAAATTTTTCTCAGCCTCTTCCTGATTTTTCGAGGCACGAATGGTCTTAATTACCTCATCGATATGATCAAGAGCAATCTTATAACCCTCCAGGATATGAGCTCGTTCTTTTGCCTTTCTCAACTCAAACTCAGTACGACGCCGTACCACAATCCGACGATGATCAACAAATTCTCTTAAAATGTCGCATAATCCCAAAACTTTCGGCTGCAGACCATTAACCAACGCTAGCATATTGTAGTGGAAACTGCTCTGTAATGCCGTCAGTTTATACAACTGATTCAAGACCTTTTTTGGATATGCATCTTTTTTCAACTCAATAACCACACGAACGTCACCACGAGCTGACTCGTCACGTAAATCACTAATCGCAGTGATTTTCTTATCTTTGACAAGCTCAGCAATCTTCTCAATTAGTGTCGCCTTATTAACACCGTATGGTATCTCGGTTACTATAATCTGATGTCGACCACGCTTAGTTTCTTCAATATTAGCCACGGCCCTCATTACGACGCTACCGCGACCAGTCTGGTACGCTTGTCGCATTGGTGCACCACCATACACTGTCGCACCTGTCGGAAAATCTGGACCCTTCACAAAATTCAATAAATCATCAACTGTCGCATCGGGATTATCAATCAAATGAATCGTAGCATCAACTAACTCTCCCAAGTTATGCGTTGGAATGCTCGTCGCCATACCGACCGCAATACCAACCTGCCCGTTAAGCAAAAGGTTTGGTAGTTTTGCCGGTAAAACTGCCGGCTCTTGTTCTGACCCGTCAAAGTTGTCTCGAAAATCAACAGTATCTTTATCAATATCGTCTAACAGCCTTTCAGCGTGCCGATGCAACCTAGCTTCTGTATATCGATGAGCAGCTGGTGGATCGCCGTCCATAGACCCAAAGTTGCCCTGACCCTGTACGAGCGGATATCTCATTACCCAATCCTGCGCCAGACGCACCATCGAGTCGTAGATTGCTGAATCGCCGTGCGGATGATATTTACCCATCACATCACCAATGATACGCGCTGACTTCACAAACTTAGCATTAGAGCGATTACCGTTTTGATTCATCGAAAATAAAATTCGACGATGAACCGGCTTCATGCCATCGCGAACATCAGGTAGAGCTCGATCAACAATAACGCTCATTGAGTAGCGAAGGAAGCTATCTTCCATCACCTTCTCGACAGTCTGATACTCTAGCAGCCGAGAGTGAGTCTGCTCCGGTTGAATAATTTCGCCTTCGATTGATTTATCGTCCTTCATTACACTATCTCCTTAAACATCCAACTCTTCAATGTTAACGTCTTTTGCTCGAGTTTGAATAAAATTCTTACGTAGAGCAACTTCATCACCCATCAATTTGCTAAAAATAGCGTCAGCTCGCTCAGCATCCTCAACATTTACCTGAATCAACACTCGGTTCTCTGGATTCATTGTAGTTTCCCATAGTTGTGTCGCATCCATTTCTCCAAGACCCTTATATCGCTGAACATCAGTTAGCCCAGCTTGCTTAATAAGAGAATCTGCCGGATCCACTTTAATCCCTCGAGACCTTCTATCTTCAATCATAGATCGCATCAATTGATCTCGCTCTTCGTCACTATAAGCATACGTCCTCTTATTGCCGGAAGCTTTCAATAGATATAGTGGCGGTTTGGCCAAATAAATATGGCCACCTTCAACCACCTCCTTCATATAACGGAAGAAAAATGTCATCAATAATGTCGCAATGTGACTACCATCGACATCGGCATCGGTCATAATAATAATTCGGTCGTATCGTAACCCAGAAACATCAAACTGATCACCAATGCCTACGCCCATTCCTTTAATCAAAGAAACTATCTCATTATTCGCCAACATCCTGTCAAGCCTTGCTCGCTCAGTATTCAGAACCTTACCTCTCAATGGCAAAATCGCCTGCGTCTTGCTATCGCGCCCAGACTTTGCCGAACCACCAGCTGAGTCTCCCTCAACGATGTATAGTTCGCATTCTGCTGGATTCTTACTCGAACAATCGGACAACTTGCCCGGAAGGTTTAACCCATCTAACGCACCTTTTCTTATGATGTTATCTCGAGCCGCCCGAGCTGCTTTTCTAGCCCGAGCCGCCAGTGTTGCCTTACTGACAATCTTCTTAGCAACCGCTGGATTCTCCTCCAGATAATAAGAGAAGTACTCATTCATTACCTGATCAACATACCGACGCATCTCCGGATTACCAAGTTTATTCTTCGTCTGGCCTTCAAACTGCGGATCTGGCAATTTAACCAGAATAACCGCCGTCAAACCTTCACGGATATCATCGCCAGTCAAATTATCTTCTTTTTCTTTCAATAAACCATTTTTACGCGCATAGTCATTGATGACCCTCGTCAAAGCCGCCCGAAAACCAACCAAATGCGTACCGCCATCTGGAGTCAACACGTTATTAGCAAACGGCTTAACAGTCTCCACATACGTATCATTGTATTGTACAGCGATCTCCACCATACAATCTTCAACTTGCTTTTCTACATAAAAAATGTCATCGGATAGTACATCTTTGCCGATATTCAAATTTTTAACATAACTCTGAATGCCGCCCTCAAAGTAAAATGCCTTGCGATCTCCCGTACGCTCATCAACAACGGAAGTATATACACCCTTAGTCAGATATGCCTGATGGCGCAAATAATTGACGACCCACTTATAATCAAAATCAACCGTTTCCTTAAAAATAGTAGGATCGGGATAAAATGTAATTGTCGTACCAGTAGTTTCAGACTTGCCAACTGCTTTTATATCAGATTGCGGAACGCCTGTTGCGTATTCCTGACGATATACTTTACCGTTCTTGCGCACCTCAGCAATCATCCGCGTCGATAATGCGTTTACGACACTAGATCCAACACCATGCAAACCAGACGATACTTTATAGCCGCCGCCACCAAACTTACCGCCGGCATGCAAAATCGTTAGAACCGTCTCCAGTGTACTCTTACCTGTTTTGGGATGTTTATCAACTGGAATACCACGCCCATCATCAGAAATCCGGACACCACCATCTTCCAGCAGCGTCACTTCGACTTTTGTCGCATAGCCAGCAATTGCCTCATCAATAGAGTTATCGGCAATTTCCTTAATCAAGTGATGCACACCGTCATAGCCAGTGCTGCCGATATACATACCTGGACGCTTACGAACTGGCTCAAGCCCTTCCAGAACCTGAATTTGTGAGCCATCGTAAGATTGTTCATTTTTTTGTTTAGCCATATCTCCCTCGCTATTTCCTGAATTATCAGCTCTTTTCAACCTCCTTATTATACATCAAAATAGATATATTCTCAAACTATTTACTTTTCCAGCCTGCTTATGCTAAAGTTAAATTGGAAGTTCTATATATAAAACAAAAAGAGGTCAAAATGTTCAAAAAAATTATCTCGCGCCTACCATACAGCCCTTCAATGATTCATAATTTAGGTTTTTATGCGAAGCGTCTCCATAGAGAAGAAGCCACTAGAAAAATCGGACTTGTTTTGACTGCTCTGGCGTTAATCATTCAGTCTTTCACTGTATTTTCGCCACCAGAATCTGCTAATGCAGCGGACTCCAGTGACCTGATTTATGGTGGAATTTCCAGCGGCTCCCAACTTATGGCGCATTACGATGCAAATACCAACAATATTCACGACCTTTTTAACCATCTTGGAATTAGCCGTTCTGATCTGCTAGCAGCCACTGGGAACTTACAGACCTTAAATAGTAATATGGGAACTTATTCTTGGGGACTTACCCCGCATTTTGGCGCATCGAGAGGTGAGGAGTCTTATGTCGTCCGTACGTCACAAGGTGGTGCTCGTACATTTTATTATCGCCCACACAACTTATGGGGTAGTTTTTCGTATCGCGCCTTCGTTGGTTATTCGCTTGGGCCAGGCTGGTTCGCAATCATGCTCAACTGCGGTAATTTAATCCTAAAAATTGCACCACCAAACCACCATTGTCCGACCGGTCAAGTTGGTACATATCCATATTGCTCCACCCCACCAACGCCAGTTGCTACCTGTAACGCTCTGGACGTTAAAAAGAATGGCGACACCTATCAATTAACAGCTAACGCCAGTGCGGCCAATGGCGCCACAATCCAAGAGTATATCTATAAAGTGTATCGAGGCAACGCCTTAGTTAAAACTATAAAGACTAATGATAAAATCGTCACTTACACAGAAAAAACTCCTGGATCTTATAAGGTCGCTCTAACCGTAAAAACCTCTCTGGGAGACAAGACGTCTGAAGCCTGTACAAAAACATTCACCATTCCGGAGCCAGAACGATGTCCACAAAATCCCAAATTATTAAAAGACGACCCACAATGCCAACCATGCCCCGCCGACTCTACGCTATGGATTAACGACAGTCGCTGCTCAGCTTCATTTGTGCAAACGAAATCCGCAAGTAACCTCACACAGAACAACGCCGACGCAACAACGGTAACCGCAAAGTCTGGGGACCGGATTACATATACCCTCTCCGTAAAAAACAAAGGCCTAAAGGAAGAAGAGTTCACTTTCAAAGATCAAGTTGGCGATGTTCTTGAGTATGCTGATATATTTGATGCTGGCGGCGGAACGTTGACGGATGATAAAAACGCTAGCACCGGTAGTACTAATGCGAAATTCCTTATATGGAAGGCTGTAAAAATTAAACCTGGTGAAAGTCAAAAACGAAGCTTCACTATCCAGATTAAAAATAATCTATCAGCAATGGCAAGTGGTAAGAGTAATCCAACATCATATGACTGTCGAATTGATAATACTTTCGGTAATACTGTCAGTACAAAAGTTGACTGCCCAGCACCAAAAGTTATTGAACAAGCTACCTCACAGCTACCAAAAACTGGCGCCAGTGAGAATATCCTCTTTGCTGGAGTTATTTCGGCGATCGTTGTATTCTTTTACGCTCGGTCGCGTCAATTAAACAAAGAGGTTAGAATAATCCGGCGAGATATGTCCGCAGGAACTTTGTAGGAGGCTAAAAATGAGCGAAAAATTAAGAAACACCCCAGAAAACGCTATCGACACTGAGTGGCATAAGGCTAGCAACGAGAGGTCTGTTGAAATTGCAAATTCCCTAGAGAAAGCAGTAGAAAAATTACCAACAAATATTGAAAATAAAGACAAGATTACACACGAAGCCTTAGAGATTGCCGCTAGCCATGAAAATCGCCAATTAGAGAAGCATAAAACAAAAGAGTCAAAAGAAAAAAAGCCTCTTACAAAAAAAGATATCGACAACTCTTATAAGAAAACTCTAACCAATATGCAAGGCCAGCTGTCCGCACCATCTCGAGCGTTCAGTAAAGTCATCCATAATCCAGTTGTGGAAAAAACCAGTGACGCTATCGGCAATACTGTAGCTCGCCCTAATCTAATTATTTCTGGCGCCTTAGGTGCGATATCCTCTGTTTTTGTCTACTTTATTGCCAAGCGGTACGGATACCTGCTATCTGGTTCTGAGACCATTGTCTTATTTGTAGCTGGATGGGCTATTGGTGCAGTCATAGAATACGCCCGTGTTGGTCTTTTAAACAATAGAAAATCTCGTTAACTAACTAGCTTTAAGATTTTTATCGCAAGTTAATCGTTATCTCTCTGTCTTCATCGCTGCCACCGCGCAGATCGAGACGGTTTTTAGATTTGGCGACAGAATTGTCGGTTTCTGCTCCACTAGGAGCATTTCCAACGGATTTTATAGAAATATCTATATTAGTGTCTGTAGCTGATACGCCCTCTTGATGCTGACTATCCATTGAGCCGAGTCCCGTCCCCATAATACGACCCTCCAACCCAGTTGGAGAGGCATGGGTATTCGCTGTATTCAATTGACTCTGAGGTTTCTGTAATTGCATAGGAGATTGAAAGGCGCCCCCTCCTGCACGAGGGACCGAATTAGGCGCTGGCTTTCCGCCTAGTTGCTGCCGTTTAGCTAACCACTCATCCAAGAAGGACGAGCCGCCCGTTGATTTCTGGCCAGCAGAAATTGGACTTTGCGAGGCCCCCGCTTTTGCTGATTGCCTGCTATCCCTAAGCCGATCAAAAATTTCCTTTTCAACAATCGCACGCGGCTTTCCGTACTTTGCTGCCGACAATCTGACTAGCGCATCTCTTAGCTGAGTATTAACCTGACCCATTGGTGGAATCCAGTTCATACTAAATGGCGCTGACGGTACATTATTAATCATTACCGAGGTTATAGACTGAAAGTTTGGTAATTTTGATAAATCATCAACATCAAATGTCGGCTGGAATTTCTTCACCATAAGCTCTGCATCCGTCACGCCGATACGCCCAGAAATAACCGTACCGACGTTACCAATAATTGCCTCTCGTATCTTATCTGTCAACTGAGTCATAAACTGATTACCCATAATGAGGCTCAGTTTATACTTACGAGCCTCAGACAGAATAGACTCAAAGCTGTCCGTAGCAAAATTCTGAAACTCATCAACATATAATGAAAAATCGACTCGCTGATCTTCTGGAGTGTCTGCCCGCGCCATCGCCGCTGCCTGAAACTTCATCACAAAAATTATACCCAACAACTTAGAATTTAGTTCGCCCATCTTACCTTTTGATAAGTTAACGAGCAATATCTTGTTATTGTCCATAATCTCACGCAAGTTAAAGCCAGATTTAGTCTGACCAATAATGTTGCGCATTGCATCATTAGATATAAACGGACCAAATTTTGCCACCACCCAAGAAATAACTTCACCAGCTTCATTTGAGCGCTGAGATGCTGGAAATTCCTTCGTCCAGAAGTCAATAACTTGCTGATCCTTCACGTATTTCAGCTTACTCTTAACAAACTCTGGGTCAATAAGACACTTTGGCACGTCAATGAATGTTCCCCCTGCTGGATCTGCCATCAATAGAAGCGCACAGTTCCTAAAAATATGTTCCAAACGAGGCCCCACAATTCCCGTATGTCCTGGATCATACAGACCATAAAGCATGTTAATCGCCTCCTGCACCAAGAAGTCTTTCTGGTCTGGCGTATCAAACTCAAACATATTAAGGCCAATTGGGTTAGCCATATCTGACGGGTTAAAGTATATGATGTCCTCAACTCGCTCTTTTGGCACTTTTCCTAGCAAAGATTCCACTAAATCGCCGTGCGGATCAATAAAAGCAAATCCACGACCATCCATCATATCTTGATATGCCATATTTTCCTGAAGCACCGATTTACCAACACCCGTCTGTCCAATAATATAAACATGGCGGCGGCGATCCTTTGTGCCAATACGAATTGGCTTTTTAACACCACGGAATTCGTTGTAGCCAATCAGCAGCCCCTCATCCAAAACGTCAGTTGGGCCATCTACCTGCTTTGACATTTGACGCTTCACTTGTGAGGTTGGAATCGCACTGGCTCCTGGCAGATGAAATAGTGTTGCCATTTCAACACTGTTGAGAATATTACTACGAACTTCTTGAGGGAAGAATCTCATAATATATGCTGTTGTTATTTCCTCAACGTTTCTTGTAAGAGAGAATTTAAATCCATTATTCCGTGGTGAATCAAACAACGAAAATGCGGCAATGACATTTTTTAAGAGCACCTGAGACCTCGCTGCAGTATTTGACGAAATTACAACACGTATTAAAATCTCGTAGGCTGGATACCGAGTCTTTTCACTAATAGCGTCAACCTCAGCCTGCTCCAGTGATGTCAGCTGCTTATCTTCTGGGTTTTTTGATCCATCTTTTTCATCATTCTCTGGAGGTTTCCATAATGCCTCCATAATATCACGGACTGCAATACCACCAGTTAGACCCTTCTTTTTGCCTTTATTTTTCTTCATGTTGTCAACGTGAGATTCTGAAACTTTTGCCCAACCATCATAAGCTGGACGTAACAAAAATTGCACACCTATACCATCTTCCCTAGAAGCCGAAGACAGTGCATTTAGCAGCGCCCTAGAAGCATCTCTCTTTGATTCTTGATAGGTTGAGATTGGATAAACAAACGACTTACGTAAAGTAAATTCGCCGCCAATAGTACCGCTCATCTTACCGACTTTACTGAATATATTAGTATCGGACACCTCTTCCAGCCGAGCAGACGGATACGCTGCCGCTACAGCCTGACGAATGACATCCACTAGCACCAACGGAACAACTGCATAATAATGAACAAGTCCACCATGCGCGACAATCTCAAATGACATATGACGCTGCCCGTAGACTCTGCTCTTGAAACCCTTCGTTGCCGTACTAGAAATAATATTGTACATCACCTGAGCCTGAGACAGCACCTCTTCTGTCAAGTCTCTTTCGTCTCGATTGGCCCCATTAACGTCTTCACTGGTTGGCGGTAGATGGATGAGAAGTGGCACCATTTTTAACCCACGCTCGTAATTCTTAGCTTCTCGCAACATCTTTCGATACTGAAAAAAGGCCACCATGGAGCCAACTGCGATAATAACAATCACTATAAAACTAACAATCAAAGGACCCGCACCCATTATAAAACCCTACTTACTATTGTCATCTTGACCCAATGTCTTATTATATCGTTTTTTCAAGTAATCAATCTGCAGCTGTGTAATAACTCTACTTCTCTCATATGGATCATCTTTTGTCAAAATTATAATCTTCTTTAGTTTATCCACCCACTCTTTTTCGATTAAATCTTCATCAGCGGCAACAAGTGGAGTATCGTCATCAGAGGCTACCGTAGCCGTCTTCTGCGCATCATCGGCTTGTGGCACTGATGGCGCGGCGACGTCAACAACAGGTAAGGCTACAGGTATATTATTATACCGCTCAACCACAGAGCTATTAGCCTGTTCCATCTCAATCCCAGACTCGGGACTTAATGATGGATTTTCTACACCATACTCATTACCACTTATATTCTGTGGCTGCACTTCAGGGGCTCTATTAACTTGTGGTAATTCCGGATTCATACATACTTATTGTAACATGCTACCACTGAAAAGCCTATGCTCTAGCACACCACAAAGTCAATACCTCTTGTATATAAAAAAGCACGCTAATAACTCAAAAATAACCAGTAAAGCTATTTCAAAAACCCCAACATCACCCATTGACTGCATGCCAATGTAAATAGTCGGAGAAAGAGCTATGACCGTAGAATAATAATAATCTTTATATTGAGAAGTCTCAGATATACTCTTCTTAACAAAAAATCTCGCGACCACCTGCCGCGACATCACAATCGCAATATAAGTCAGACAAATAAATAGCGCATACAAGCACACAAAAAATACCAAAATACCAAGAGGTCCTGCAGAACTTGGACTTGTTGCATTCAAAATAACCGCAATTAGCACTGCCAAAACCACTGCAATAAGACTAACTATCTTTATCCCCATACTCACATCATACTACAAAACAAGAAGCCTGAGCGATAACAATGCTGCCAATAAACACAACCATCCGCCGATAAAAAATAACTATTAGGCGCGGGTGTCTACGACTTTTATATTACCGCTCGAGGCGATTGACCGCTCCTTAATTAAGGAGCATGTCCATGCATGCCTTCCTCTGCATACATCCAGTATTCTCATTGCTTCTTTTAAGCAAGGATAAACTGGATGCATGCGGTACTAACATGCGCGCTCGACACTTTTACAATTTGCGAATGTAAAGGCGGAGCATTGGCTGCGTCATTATAAAAATCATGCAGCCAACTGTCCGTCAACTAATTACTCATAAAAGCCAAGCGTTTATAAATTTTTAATGTGTTTTTGCTTTTTTTATTTTTCTAAAAGCTTGATTTCATACTAGCATAATCTTTTTATTATGTCAATCATAATAGTCTTTAAATTTATTGTAACATTTACATATTTTAGTATGTTGTTAAAATTATCATCTGTTAGTTCGGCCACACCTTCCTTATAATCATATATATTTTTTACAACAATTTTGATTTTTATGTTACCTATTTATGGTATACTTAGCCTAAAAGCAGAGTACAAAAAACAATATACCCTCTTCTGGCAAAACACTTTTTGTTACATATGTCACACAAGAAAATAATCCAGTCAACAAATAAATTATTGTCAACCAAAACATCTAAGATAATTCTTTGGCATCATTTTTAGTATCAAATTTACTGTGACTATATTCAAAATCATTAAGACTATCCCAGCCAAGTTGTACTTTTTATTTCACCAAATATTAAAAGACCGTAGAATAATTTTAACTTAACTTTACGATATCTTGAGTTGTCTCGTTTACATAAAAGAGATACTATAATCTTTCCGCAGATGTCTTTTATAAATTGAGACGAATAAATACAATTAAATTTATATAAAAGCCTTGTTGGGTAGTAAGTTTCCCGTAGTATAATTTGGCATATGGTTTTCGTAATTTAGAAACGTCAAATCACCAATCATAGTAGTCATCAAACTCTACACCCGCCCTTAATCATATGATTATTTTTTTCAAAAATAATCACGACGGGATAATCGCCACACACTACACGCGTAAGCTACCTCCGAAGCCAATCAACGCACCTTCGTGTGTCCTCTAAAATAATCCACAGATCAAAATTAATTATATAAGCTATTACCAATTCTAACAATCAACCCCCCCTAATACATAATGTGGCCAACCAAGGCAAAAAATAATTAAAATCTTGTAGTATTTTTTACTTAAGTTTTTATATAAATAATGTTGACATAAGCGCTTTTGTACTATATTATAGGGGTAGCTTCTGAATAAAAAAATTATACAGAGGCCAAAAATAAACAGAAATTGTAAAACTCCACTTTTAAAAACAACCACTACTCGCAGGTGGTTGTTTTTTTATTAATAACACTTAAAAAACCAGCATTCATCTGGAATAAATTGACGTGGTGGAGCTGCCGGGCACTGCCCCCGGGTCCAACTGGTATCCTGATATTCGTCTACGAACGTAGGCTCATTTAAAAATTTTATAACGTCACCTGGCTAAAAAATGAGTCGAAAAAACCAAGCTTCGTTACGCGGAAAAAGTCCCGCATGCCCGCCGCTTCCGAGCGTGCAGCTAGCAACATATATATGACACCCTACACATCGGCTGTTGCCACGATGCTAGGATGATCGCTAAAAACTAAGCAGCGATTGGCGCAAAAGCCATCTTAGGAGCGAAAGCGCTCGCTACAAATGACTTTGCTTTTGCAACAAAGTTTGCAACTAAATCATACGTTACGCGTATCGTCGGCTCGCAGAATATCCTGATAAAGTCCAATTGTCGAAAGCTATATCAGCCCCACATATCTCTTTCCATTATACTACCTTTTCTTCAAAATTCTAGCTTACTATGCTTTAATAAGATTATGGTAAGCAGAGTTGCCTCAGCCACCCCCTACGGATTTGTCGGACAAATTATTGAGGTTGAGGGCGACATGTCAAAAGGATTACCTAGCCTACAGATCGTAGGTATGGGAAATAAAGCTATTGATGAATCTCGCGATCGAGTCCGAAGCGCTATAAAAAACTCTTCCTTAGACTTCCCAAAAGGCAAGCTAGTTATTAATTTAGCCCCAGCAGAACTACCAAAAGACGGATCACAATTCGACCTCCAATTGCTTTGGCTATTTTATGTGTCGGAGGCATTCTAACCCAAAGCGACTTAGATAATGCAATTTTTGCAGGTGAACTAGCCTTAGACGGCACTCTGCGACCAATAAAATCGGCTATAGTCACTGCCGAGGTTGCTAAAGCTAAAAAAATAAAATCAGTATATGTTCCGTCTAAAAATGCCGAGCAAGCTGCGCTCGTATCCGGAGTTAATATTTTTCCTGTTAACGACCTCAAATCGCTCTTCTTACATCTGAAAAAAGAAAAAACCATAAAACGAATAAATAAAGCATCCTTAAAGCTACCGTCCTCACTAACTAAAAATAACCTAACTATTGACAACATCTATGGACAGGAACAGGCAAAGCGAGCTATTCAAATTGCTGTTGCCGGTAGACATAATATTTTATTATCTGGCCCTCCGGGATCGGGAAAAACCATGCTCGCAAAAGCCCTAAAGAATCTGTTGCCGCCTCTATCAAAATCTGAAATCATTGAGGTTACAAAGCTCCACAGCCTTGGTGAACATACTATTATTAGCAAATCCATTACCGAACGACCATTCAGAGAACCGCATCATACAGCCAGTCGGGCCTCTATTATAGGCGGTGGCTCAAAAATTCAACCTGGGGAGATTAGCTTAGCTCATCGAGGAGTATTATTTCTAGACGAATTCTTAGAATATCCACGAACAGTTCTTGAGTCCCTTCGTCAGCCACTAGAAGATCACGAAATCACCGTTAGTCGTGTAAATGGAAAATTTACCTTTCCTGCTAATTTTATACTCGTTGCAACCATGAATCCATGTCCCTGTGGATTCCTTGGAGACCCAGAAAAAACCTGCACTTGTTCACAAAACCAAATTCTTAATTATCAAAAAAAGTTGTCGGGTCCACTACTTGATCGCATAGATTTAACAGTGTCCGTATCACGAGTTCCTCATGAAAAATTAATCGACAGCAGTCCGTCGACAAAATTACAACAAGGAATATTTTTATCTGAAATTCTTCGAGCTCACTCTATTCAGAAGGATAGATATAAGTGTAGCTATAAATACAACAATGATATTACTGGTAGTAGTGTTGATAAATTAACATCAATATCTACCCCCGCTAAATCATTCTCAATAGAAGCATCTAAAAAGCTAGGGTTAAGCGCTCGTAGCTACTTCAAAGTCATCAAAGTTGCCCGTACTATTGCTGACCTTGACGGCTCACCCTCAATAGAGATCCCACACATTGCTGAAAGTTTACAGTACCGCCAAATAAACATAACCTAGCTATGCGCTTGAAAATAATAAATGTCTCTGTTACAATAGCAACTGAATTAATCTAAAATTGCTTCAAAAGGAGAGCCAGAGATTAATAAATCAATCCGTATCAACGGAGCAATCCGTGCAAAGGAGCTGCGGATAATTGGTCCTGATGGTGAGCAGTTGGGAATTATGTCTATTCAGGAGGCTTTAAGCAAGGCCAATGACATGAATCTTGACTTAGTCGAAATATCACCAGGAGCCAAGCCGCCAGTTGCCAAGATCATTGACTGGGGTAAATACCAGTACCAAAAAATGAAGGATCAGCAGAGAAACCGGCGTCAAGCAAAGTCTGGTGACCTAAAACAAATGCGTTTTGGTCTGAAGATAGGCGCTGGGGATCTAGAGGTAAAATTGAAAAAGATCCGTAAGTTTTTGGAGGGCGGACATAAAGTTCGTATACAAGTAGTCTACAAGGGTCGAGAAATGGCCCATAAAGGGATTGGCTACGAATTGATTGATAAGATCATGGAAAACCTTACTGATGACGCAGTATTAGAACAAAAACCTCAGATGGCTGGTCGCAATCTGAGCGTAGTAATAAGGAGTAAGTAATGCCAAAGCTAAAGACCCACAAAGGTACTGCGAAGCGAATTAAGCTAACCAGCACCGGTAAGTTGACCCGCCAGCGCGCATTTGGCGGACACTTCTTGGCTAAAAAGTCAAAAAGTCGTAAGCGCGCCATCAATACAACAGCAACCGTAACTGGCTCAATGGCTAAAAATGCTCGTCGAGCAATGGGAGTATAACATATGCGAGTAAAACGAGGAGTAGCAGCCCGCGCTAAGCATAAGAAGATTTTAAAAGCAGCTGTAGGCATGCAGCACAACCGAACCCGAAGTTTTCGCCTTGCAAAACAAGGTGTTATCAGGGCTTTGCAGTACGCTTACCGTGATCGCCGCAACAAAAAACGTGATTTGCGTAGTCTATGGATTACCCGCATTAACGCAGCCGCTCGCCAGGAAGGAACGACGTACGGTAAATTAATAGCCTCCATGAAATCCAAAAACGTCGAGATCGACAGAAAAATACTGGCTGAGCTGGCGGTTAGCGAGCCAAAAGCTTTTGCTGAAATAGTAAAAACCAGCCTGTAGATTATCTAAGAAAATAATAAATACCCTACATTTTTAGTAGGGTATTTATTATAGCCTGTCTATAAGCCGGGTTCTGTTTAAGGCAATCATCTATCTAGTTTGTTTGTTGCCAAACAAATCAAGCGGTTGCTGGTCTGCGAGCGGACGACTCTTGATATGCAAACCTCCTTGCAGTCAGCAGGGTTTACCTCCCGTCTACGTCACCGTAGATAGCTGTGAGCTTTTACCTCACTCGTTTCACCTTTTCCTCCATATATAGAGGTAGTTTCGTTTCTGTGGCACTTTCCCTAGGGTTACCCCCGGTCGCCGTTAGCGACTGCTGCTGTCCTTCACTGCCCGGACTTTCCTCTTGAACTAAGCTCAAGCGATTACCCAACAGGCTACTCTCCTATTATATCATAAACCCCAAGCTTGTCCGTGAGCGCTCGATATTCCCCGCGTAGATGCAAGGTGGGCGCTCGCAATCTATTGCCACGACAATAAATCATTAGAGCTCCCTATCATATGATGTTAGGAAAATCATATACGCTCACGGACAAACCTAGGGTCCACTTCCATTATACACCAAAAATTGTCATAAATACATGTAGAATCGACCACATACATCCAGCTATAACTCGACCAATTACATCAGAGAATAACATAACAATGATAAATATAAGAAAAACACCATATTGCTCTATCCTCTGCATAATTACCCTAGCTTGGTCTGAAGCTACAGCATACAGTAGTCGCGACCCATCCAGCGGTGGAATTGGTAACATATTGAAAACAAAAAAACCCAAATTTACAGATACAGTAGACGCAACAAGCATCCCGAGAATTGTTGACTGAGTCGCTCCTCCAGCGGTAATAATACCGCTAATAATTCCCACACCAAACCCAACAAACGCAATAAATAAATTAGTAATCGGGCCAGCCAACGCAACCAAAGCTGCGCCCCATTCGCCAAAGCGAACCCTGTTTGGATTAAACGGAACCGGCTTAGCGCCGCCAAAGACTGGAGCATGTAGTATAACCATAGTCAGCGGCAATAAAATTGTCATAAAAGGATCAATATGCTTAATAGGATTAAGTGTTAGCCGGCCCTCTTCTTTAGCCGTATTATCTCCCAGTATATACCCAACAAAAGCATGCATTGCCTCGTGTGCAGTCATAGATAGTAGTATAACCGCCAGGACTATTATTATCTCTAGAACCATCAGTATTCATTATATCACTAGCACGTATATATTGACTAATTATACAAATACCGCTACAATAATAAGGATTGTTATCAATAATAAAGTAAAGAGAGTGGAAATGGCATCACGATGCGAATTAACAGGTAAAGGCAAACAGTATGGCAACAATGTCAGCTTCTCCCTACGCCGCAACAAGCGTGTTTTTAAGCCAAATCTTCAAAAGAAAACTTTTGTTGTTGGTGGTCAAAAAATTACCATGACCTTAAGCACACAAGCAATTCGAACCCTGAAGAAAAAAGGCATTCTAAGCACACCAGTACCAGCTACTAAATAGTTGTTAATATGCCTCCTGACTAAAGGCCATAAAAACTAGCCCCGAGAAAAGCTATCGAGGCTAGTTTTTTCGATTATTTTTCTTAGCTCCTAGATACCTGTACAATAGTTAAGTTTTCTGGGAGGTCAGCAGATTTTTTTAATTTCCACTTCTGTCCAGCCTCAACCACGGGAGCGCTCATAGCCTTGACAAATTCATCCAATCCAGCCTGTGGAACCTCATATTGTAATGTTGGATCATCGTAGTGTATAGGGATCACCACCTTTGCATCCAGTTGACGAGCTATCATACTTGCTCCCGTGGCGTCAAGCGTATATCCATTACCCCCTACAGGTAATATTGCAAAGTCCACAACACTAATTTCTTCTAGCTGCTCGTCTGTTAATTTCTCTCCGATATTACCAATAACAACACCTCTAACATCGCCAACAGTAATTTTATATATTGTAGATTTTTTTACATCACTACCCGCATCAATATGGCGGCAAGCTGGGATGCCTAATAAAGAGACATCTCCCACTTCATATTCTCCCGGTCCGTTAAAAATTAATCGCGGTGTAGAATCTACAACAGCAAACCTATCCTCAGTTAACGCCTCCACGTCGTTGCCAACAGGTACGTTCTTACCTCCAGCAACCTCAACGTTAGGATCAAATACTACTCGTAGTTTTTTCGTAGTAAAAACTACAGCATTTGCACCCTTATATTCTATCTCAAACATTCTTACTCCTTTCTCAATATACCTTCTGTATCTATCAATACCGAATGCCTGCTTCTAACAATATCCATTATAAACCTATCCTTGACGCTCATTCTATAATAAAAATCGTCATACGTCATTACGGCATAGTTTATTTCAAACTTTTTACCCTTCTCTATCCTCTTTATGAGATTTTTTACCGCAACACCAGATAATCCATCGCCAACCAACAGAAGGTCAACCGCGTCGCTCGAGCCGCCAGATAATCTCCCAGTAGCTATTGCTAGTTTTAGACCCCGCATTCGTTTTAATGAAAGTTCCCAGGAAGAGACCGTCTTTGGTTTATCGGTGTCCCTATCGGAAAAGATAGCTGCAAGAGGTTTGACGTAAGGATAATCCTCATTTACACTGTAATATAACTTATTATCAACAGCATCTTGCTGCACAACGCCGACCGCTACCATATTTGCCAACTCTCTACGAACAGAATTAATTTGCTCATCAATTAGCCTAGTAATCTCTCTCACGTAGAATGATTTTTCTGGATTATTCAGAAAAAGATGCAGCAATTTTACCCGTGTTTTTGAACCAAATAATGAGTCAATCATTGTACTATAATTGTAACATAAATTTTACTTACCATCTAATAATTGCGACAAATAGTGTTCACATGACTCCAGAGCTCCCCACTCGATAAAAGGGTTGCGTCTAAACCATGTCAACTGCCTCTTCACTAGGCTCATGTCAGCCTTAACAAATTCCTGAATAACCTGATCCTCAGTGATGGTGCCTTCTACTATTTTTTTAATAATAGGGTAGACATTGCCAGTCATCGCCTCATTTTTCCAGCCATGATTACGTGCAGATATTATTGTTTCCTCTACAACACCATCTTTGAGCATTTTTTTTGCTCTATCTGTAATTCTCTGCTTTATTAGTTGTTTTTCTGTTGTAATGCCAACAATGACAATGTTGTCTAGAGGTCTACTGCGTCTGGATATGGCTTGTCCCGTACGCTCAATCGACCTGATAAGATATCTCTTATTTTTGCTATTCTCTGGCAACTTCACGCCACGCCTAGTACAGTAGCCTTGAAGTTGACCTATAGTCATTTTTTGTAAATCATCCCTCCTGTCTTGGGTATGCCCCTCCCCAAATTGAAAGTCAAAAACTACTGCATCAATATATAACCCAGTGCCGCCAACAAGAAATGGAATACGCCTACGCCCCCTAATCTCCTTAATTTTTTGATTAGCGTACTCCTTAAATTGAGCCACACTAAAAGAGTCTCCTGGACTGACCAAATCTATGCCCCAATGAGACACTTCCTGTCGCTCAGACAAAGAGGGCTTAGCTGTACCAATATTCATACCTCGATAAACAGTCCTGCTGTCAGCACAGATTATTTCACCCCCATACCGTTTTGCTAGACGTATTGCCAGCGAGGTTTTACCGCTAGCCGTCGGACCGACTATTACAACCAATGGAGTTATTGTATTTTGTATTATAGGTCCGGATGCCATCGTCTTTCCTTAAAATTAACTACCCTGTATCTATCATCGCACAGGATACCGTCTTGTTCTAGAAGCTGTTTTTGCACATCTTGTCCACCAGGAAAGCCAACAGCCAGGCCGCCTTTTGCGTTTACAAGACGATGCCACGGCAGGCTAACGGGCCCGCCATGGGCAATCTCACCAACACGCCTTGCTAAGTATGGACAGCCTGCCATAGCCGCCAGATCTCCATACGTTGTTACCTTATCCTCGGGCAATGAGGCCATCAGCAAATATACTTTATCTCGCAAATTACTGATTGACGATTCGTTGTGCAATTCCTTATCCTACAAATTTTCTAAATATTCAGCAAGCTTGCTTATTGGTAATTTTTCCTCTCCAAATTGAGTCCGAATGCTAACCTGGTTTGCTTCCGCATCCTTTGGTCCAACTATCAGCTGGACTGGGACTTTGAGGGCTGTCGCCTCCCGAATCTTTTTACCAAGAGACTCATTTCTTGCGTCTATTGTAAATCTTACATCGTTGTATTTTATCGGTTTCATCAATGTTACATCCGATAAAATTGTTGTTATTTTATCAACATAGTCCGCTACAGTGTTATTAATTGTCAAGATTCGTACCTGTTCTGGTGCTGACCAAAACGGGAACCAGCCACCGGTATGCTCAATAAAAACACTCAGAAATCGCTCAACAGACCCCAACAGTGCGCAGTGAATCATAACAGGTGTTGTAAAATTACCATCACTTTCTGTATATTCCAAGCCAAACCGCTGTGGCTGCACAAAATCCAATTGTACAGTTGCCACCTGATGTTCACGACCAAGAGCGTCAGTCGCCATGAAGTCGATTTTTGGACCATAAAAGGCTGCTTCACCTTCCTGCTCAAAATAGTCTAAGCCAACTCTTTCAACCGCCGACTTCAATTGATTCTGTGCAGAATTCCACAACTCACGACCACCCAAATACGAGTCAGACTCGTCACGATAACTAAGACGCACTCGTAATTTCATATTAATTGAGCCGTATAGCTCACGGGCAGCCGATAGTAAATTATTAATCTCAGTCTCAATCTGATCCGGACGGCAAAATACATGACTATCGTCTTGGGTTAATGAACGCACACGACTCAGACCGCCAAGCTCACCCGTTTTCTCATCACGATAGTCAGTTGTTGTTTCCAGATAGCGTACTGGCATATCACGATAGCTTCGCGGTCGCGAGGCAAAGATCTGCGTATGATGCGGGCAATTCATAGGTTTTAGAGCCATTTCATCGCTCGTTTCTTGGCTTTTAACCAGAAATAGTTCTTCGCCAAACTTTGCCCAGTGACCAGAAGTCTCATACAGGTCTTTCTTGGTGATATGAGGCGTCCAGACCTTCTCAAACCCAAATCTCTGGCGTAATTGATTTGAGTACTGAGCCATAATATCACGCAAAACAGTTCCTCGAGGTGTAAATAACGGCAAGCCGACACCTACCAACGGCGACATTGTATATAAATCAAGCTCCTTGCCCAGCTTTCGATGATCACGCTGCTTGGCAAGCTCTAACTGCGCCAGATATTTATCCAGCTCCTCTTGTGTATTAAATGCCACACCATACAGTCTTTGCATTTGAGGATTTTTTTCATTACCACGCCAGTAAGCACCAGCTACTTTCATAAGTTTGAAGACGCCAACTCTGCCCGTACTATCAACATGTCCACCACGACATAAATCTGTATAATCACCCTGAGAATAAAGAGACACTGTCTCGCACTTACTATCTCCATCCGACAATGAGCCTAGATCTTCGCCAGTCAATTCCTTAGCAACAGTCGTGCCAGATCGCCTGAGGTCATTTATAAGCTCAATTTTAAATGTTTGCTGACCATTTTTAGCCCAATCAGCAGCTTCCTCAATTGACACATCACGTCTTTTAAAAGGATAGTCGGCTAAGATAATTTTTTTCATCTCTTTTTCTATTCTTGGAAAATCATCTTCAGAGATTTTTATATTCCCAAGGTCAATATCATAATAAAAACCATTATCAATAGCTGGGCCAACGCCGAACTTCGCCTGAGGCCATAAATGCTGAACAGCTTGCGCCATAATATGCGCTAAACTATGACGCATTGACTTTAATTCATTTTCACTCATATCAATATTATACCACGCTCCTTGCGAGCAACCTCTCATTGTGGTAGAATCAGTGTATCTGGGCGATTAGCTCATTTGGCTAGAGCGCTTCATTGACGTTGAAGAGGTGAGAGGTTCGAATCCTCTATTGCCCACCAGATACGATAGATGCGTAACTCTTTATCGATTGCTGATAAAGAGTTTTATAATGTCGTAAAGAAGTATAGAAAATGACAGCCACAAACTCAGACAACAACTTTTACCACCTAATCTATACTAGCTAATTGACATTACGAAATAAATATGATATTATTAAGGCGTATGAGTAGACATAACTCACCACAATTATCCAACCTGAAAAAGCCACAAACCTGCTCTCTCCTTAGTAGGGCGCAACTTCATTACGAATATAACAGAAAAATTAACGAGGAAAGAGCTATTCTACCAACCAGTAGGACTCGCGGCCATTAGCTATTAAATACTCCTGAGTAGTCAGTACTCCAAAGATGGGGTGCTTTTAATTTTACACATTTATTTTTCCACTAGATTTTTTAATAGTTATATGTCAATATATTGATATGATATGTTTAAAATGTTTTCACAAAAAAACTAGAATAGCCAACTCTCGTCAAAATAAAAAATCTCCAATAACCTGGAGACGTCACGTATGTGGTAGATGCGAATATACCTTCACAACCTACGAAAAGCCCGTCACCTCTTTTAGTGTCACATCAGACGGGAGCAAAAAAGATAGCTTTTCCATAGGCAAGTTGACAATTAGTATTGCCCGAAGTTTTCATCACGATAAATATGCTGCTGATTTTTATAGCTACGATCTAGCCACCACCATTCAAGAGAGGCTATTGCTCCAAAATTATCACACTATATCAACATGCGAGATCGCTGAAATGACTCACTCTACTTTACAAAAATTCGATCAAATAGCAGCTCTACAATATGCTGCCCAACACAAACTTATCATTTCCCGCCAGAAGAAGCGCGGAAGACCTTCTTTTTCTTATCCTGAACACGATTCTGATCATTCATCTCAACAGTAGTTTTTTCTGTGACATCAAACTTATCAAGATACTTTCCGATCAAAAGCCGCGTCTGGGCATTATATGAAGCCATAGAGCTATAGACAATAGCAATGACCGGCATCAACAACCACTGTAGAACCATCAATATGTTCCTGCTCCTTTTATATCTCTCTGGTCGTGGCGGCAATAGCTTAAATGATACAAATATAGAGATTAGTATACCCACCATTGCCACCTGCTGAATAAGACTGACCGTATCTGGCAACTGATGGGCTGCAACACTGCGAGCAGCCTCACTATTCAATACAAGTGGAGCCCACCCACCAAAAGCAACAATCAGAGCAATACAGGCCTGCGTAACATGTCCATCTAGCAATCTAATAAACCTCGCAACACTAGGCCAAAATTTGGTAGTTCTCTTCTTGTTAAAGATATTATTCCCAACATACGCAACATCTGAAGCACCATAACTCCAGCGACGCAACTGGACAAATTGTGCCCGCAGCGTTTTAGTGTAGCCATTAGACAATACTGCATCTTGGTAAATTGGTACAAAAATTGGTACAACTTCATAGTTACCATTAAAATAAAAGTAGCTTCGCCAATATTGATGTCCGTCTTCAACAATCGTTCGGGTACTCCAAAAATCCATTTCAACAAGCGCATCCATTGGCTGAGAATGAGATGCAAAATTACGCAATGAATACGGCCTCATAGAGCTAATAATGTTCCAAAATGAATTTCCAGTAGCTACTACCCTCATCGGCGCAGGTACATCCCAGATGTTATTAGTAAATAGGCAAATCGGCTGATACGACAAATGTTTTCTATCTTCATGAGTTATGTATTCATACGTTAGGTAGTCAAAATAATATCGATGGGGCTTATTGTCGCAATCCATTGTTGTAACTATGACATCAGAAAAAGCTATATTCTGCTGTTGTAAATATTTCTTCAGCCACTTTCCTGCGTAGGTAATGTTACCACCCTTGCCAATAACCTCGTTTGGTAAGTCTTTGGGGTGTTTTACCAGATGAAAAGAGTGAAAATATTTACCATATTTCTTCTTTAGTGTATCTGCTGTTGTTGCAATCTCAACACCACCTCTCTCCTCATACGCAAAAATAATAATCAGATGTTTTTTATCATATGTCGTATCTAAAACCGACTTCAGAGCAGGCTCAATAACCTCAATGCTCTCATTATAGGCTGGCATAATTAGGGCGTTGTAAATATTACTTGGTTTAGGAAAATATCCCTCTTCTGCAGCAGCCATTAGTCGTAGATTTTCTAAATGTTGTTCATATAACAACTTTTTTGACTGTTTATCAATCAACCTAGTATATGCACCCTTTGGATTCTCTAAATCATTCAAACGCTCACTCCAGTCCACCCGAGTAGCTCTCTCCATATTATTACGTCCGCTAATCATCCTATAGCTAATAGCCATAGCCTTAACAAAAGCAACTAAGATTACTGTTAGTAAATAGATCGAAGCTAAAACCGGATTTACCATAGATAAGATTATCAAGAGAATAATAGCACCGTAGCTCAACATACCAGGAAGCATTTCAAAAAAGCGATACTTTTTCGTTCGTTTACCAAGCGGAATTTCAATATCCATAAGTTTACCCTAATGACGCAATTTTAATAATTGAATATGCTAACGTAGTCAAAATAATTAAAATACCCAATGTTAACCATAAAATAAATATAGCTACGCTACGCCTCTTTAATAGGGCTAACTTGACACTAAATATGGCGTGTCCCGACATGATCATAAAAGCTAGTATTATATAGCCAAACAAGCTATACCAATGGTCTCTATAGAAATTCGCCGAGCCGTACGCAGTATATCGAGTAATGACCTGCGCCTCACTATGCTTAATAGCTGTCGTTAGAAATATAGCAATAGCTATAAAGGCTACTAAATTAACAATCAAAGGAATGGTCATCCCTCTGTCGTTCAAAATAACTTTAATTGATTTTTTAACCGTATCTTTCATAAAATGGAGCCGTTGACTGGGCTTGAACCAGCGACCTGCTCGTTACGAATGAGCTGCTCTACCAGCTGAGCTACAACGGCAAACTCCTTAGAAAATTATAGCAAAAACAGGAGTTTTTTCAACCTAAAAACACTTATTTATCAACGGATATATAATATTTAATTTTATGGTTAGTCTTCAAATTATTAAACTGCTTATTAAACTCTGTCAGCGGCACTTTAATATAAGAATAATTAACCGTATTACCCTCAATGTTATTGAGAACAACAAAATAATATCCATCGCCAGATAAGGTTTTTATTGGCTCAGATATCCTACCCTTTACTAGGGAGGCGGCAGTCTTAGTTAGACCTCCATCGGAATTATCAGCAGATACAGAGAGATCAAACACTGGCTGGACTTTATCGCCCATTTCGGCGGCAATATCTTTTAGATTTTTACCCGCCTTAAGCTTCTTTTTAATTTTAGACACTAAATCGTTGGCAGTCTTGTCAATATTAAATGAGACTTCTTGCTTTAATAAAGTGTATTTCATTGCAGTTTTCAGCTCATCCATAGACCAATGAAGATTGTCTTTTACTACAGACTCATATGCTGACTGTGAAAGCTTACTAGACTCCTGCTGCTTATTAATTAAAGCTTGGACCTTCTGATCATCAACTGTTATGTTATTTTCTCGAGCTAGCTTTTTAGCATACGCCACCTCTAAGGCCTTATCAATTGATTGATTCTGATAAAACTTAACCTTGTCTTTCTGGTCAGACTGACCCTGGCCCTGCAATACTGCCAACGAGCTACGATGATATAGCAAATAATCACTATATTCAGCATTCTCTCCGTCAATAGTAGCCACTGGGAGTGGTATAATCTTAGTGATTCGGTAGGCAATATCACCGGTATCTTTCCATATGTATAGTTGAGCCCAACCAAGGCCGACAAAAATCGCCAGAATGGCTACACTAACAAACATAGTTACCCACACTAAACGTCGCCTAGTGTACTGAATAGGATACTTGTGCTTTCGCCCAGCTGCTAGAACTTTTTCGCGATGCTGAGCAACAGTATCATTCGTAATCCTTGCTGGTAGTTTTTTAGATTGTTTCTTATCTTTACGCTTCAACAAGCCCATCTTCACCCTCCTTTTTTGACGCAAGCTCTACAGCATCTTGCAGCTTATTATAGATATTATCTGGATGTTCTACGTTTTTTATAACAAGATCGCCAACAAACGTCTGAATAACAATTGTACCAAATTTAAACATTTCTCCACTAAACCCGGGAATATTATAGCTAATATTCTGAATTTTTGATAGCTTTAGCTCAATTACGTCTTTCCCAAAAAAACCATGTTGTGTAATTTGACGAATTCGCTGGTCTGTCACAATATAATAGGTGTAAAACCACATCAAAAAGTGATAAGAGAACAGCGTCAGGCCTATAAGAAAACTTCCCATAAACACCCAAAGCAGGTTTAGATTATCTTGCCAGATAAGAAATGGCAACGAGCCAAGCGCCATAGAACCAAGCAATAAATAAAAGCCTTTTCTCATAGCAATGATATGACGACGAAACACAAACAGCAGACGCTCACCATCACGCTGCCCATCAAATTGTCTATCTGATACTTTATCTGTCATACGTTTGGTACCCCGGGCAGGAGTCGAACCTACAACCTTATCCTTAGGACGGATCTGCTCTATCCAGTTGAGCTACCGAGGCATAAACTAATTATACCACGAGTAGCTCTCAGGTAGACCAGTCTAGCGCGTAAACTTCTCACTTAACGTATGATAACTAACCAGCTCTTCTGGCTTAAACCAGTGTTCAATTTCACTAGCAGCTTCTTCTGGGTCACCGGAGGCATGGATTAAGTTTGGTACACCCTTTTGACACTCATCGGCATAGCCAAAGCTAATGTGTGAGTAATCACCGCGAATTGTACCCATGTCTGCTGACTTCGGTTCAGTTGGGCCAACAATCTTTCGAACAACTGCGACAGCCTCAACGCCTTCTAGCACCATTGCTATGACAGGCCCGTCCATCATCATATCCAATGTTATGTTCAGAGTATCTTCACCCCTGCGCGTCGCTAGTTTACCAATGTCCTCGTAATGAGCATAGTAATGATCTCTAGATGGTGATGTCATTTTTACACCAACTATTTTTAAGCCCACTCTCTCAAAACGTTGTAAAATTTCCCCAACAATTCCCCTCTGAACTGCATCAGGCTTAAAGACAATCAAAGTCCTTTCGACGCCACAGTATTTTTTCTTGCTATCTGACATATACTCTCCTCTGTCGTTATTATCTTTATTATAGTATCAGAAATAGATAATTTGATAAACAAGTCCATTAACGATAGAATACTAATATGTTTATATCAGAGGCCTTAACTGATTTTCTGGAACATCTGGAAGTTGAAAGTGGACGTAGTCAGAAGACTATTATAAACTACCAGTTATATTTAGAAAGGTTTATCGATTTTGCTGGTGATATTAGTGTTGATAAAATTACATCGGAGTTAATTCGACAATATCGCCTCTGGTTAAACCGTTATAAAAATAACAACACTGGCGAGGGGTTGTCGTTAATTACACAAAGCTACCACCTTATAGCACTACGCGGGCTACTCACATATCTTTCTCGTCGCGATATAAAGAGTCTGGCTGCCGACAAAATCATCCTACCAAAGACCGTCCGAAAACAAGTAACCTTTTTACAATACGATGAGGTGCTACGGATGATTGAACAAATACCAACCGACACCGAATCAGGACTAAGAGACCGAGCGATTGTTGAACTATTATTTTCCAGCGGGCTACGCGTTTCAGAGCTAGTAAATCTAAATCGTGACCACATAAACCTAACAAGACGTGAATTTATGGTCCGAGGAAAAGGCCAAAAAGATCGACCTGTTTTTATATCAAAAGGTGCTGCTGAGCATGTGTCTACATACTTAGAATCCAGAGCAGACAGCTTACCTCCCTTGTTTCTAAGTTACAGCAGGCACCACGCCGCACCTAACACGTCTGGTGATTATCGTCGGCTAAGCGCTCGCAGCGTTCAACGAATGGTTAGTCAATACGCCCGCCTGGCTGGCATAACCAAACACGTTAGCCCCCATACAATGAGACACAGCTTTGCTACCGATCTTCTCATGAATGGTGCAGATTTACGCTCCGTTCAGTCAATGTTGGGCCATAGCAATATATCAACTACTCAAGTCTATACACACGTCACCGATCAGCACCTAAGAGATATCCACGAACGTTTTCATAGCGATACTTAGCTTAAGGCTTACATCTGCCTACGGCAGCAGCCCCACCACCAGATATGGAGAAGTCCTTACATAGACTGTTTTTTAGCTCAACCGCATTATCTGGATAGGCAAAATCATCTCCAATTTGCAAACGCGCCTCAACTCGCCTGAATAAGTTACTTGCTCGCCCCGTTGAGTCAACAATCGGCTGTACACCATCAAAGTTTACAGTAGTACCATCACTTTTCTGAAGCGAAACTTTTATACTACCACCCTTATATATTGAGACCAGTCTCAAAAAGGCAGACTCACTACCTGCTGGAACCTCATCAACATCAATTACCACCTTACAAGAATACTCACCAGAAAACCTAAATGTTTTACTGCAAGAAATGATATTTGTTCCATTGTTGTGTTCATTACCGTCAGTTGCACGTGGACGATCTGAAGATTTGCCAGAAACAACAGTTCCACTCTGGCTTACAACATCTGATCTTAAGACGTTTGGTCGGAGAAAAGAGGTCACGCCTGTTGTGTCTAATGTCGCCAAGTTAAAGGTTGATCCAGGACTAATAACTTGTGCACGCACCAACGGTGGTGTATTACCATTCCATTTATCTTTTGTCGGCAGTTCTCCGGTGGTCGATATTTCGGTATTGACTGCATTTGCAGCATTTAAGTTGCTTTCGTCATCACGTCTATACCATTCAATGATTATTTTATTGAATGAACTTACCGCTCTCAGGGATATAAGCTGAGACTTATCTTCAATAGCTTTATATATAAAATCTTGAGATTGCATGGCAATTTTCACACAAGTATACGCCTGATCAAACTTTTTACCAGCACCGGAGCCTGTCTGAATAATCGTCTCGCCAGACGTACTACCACCAACCACTCCAGAGGCGGCAACCATATTACAATTTATTGGACCGCTCAATACGCCTGCTGCTTGCATATTCCCTGTTTGAGCTGCACGAACAACACGCTTGGCGTCCTCTACGCCCGCCAAGGCGGCATCGTAAGCACTCTGTGATAAATCATTATCTGAAGCCTGTCTTTGGTCCATGAGCATTAATCTCATAAAGCCGATCGTCACAATTGTAAGCAACATTGCCCCAAAAATAACCGCAAAGAGCGACACGGCGCCCGACTGTCGTGCATACCTACCCATTTGTCCTCACAATCATTTCAAATTTATTTATCGCGCAGAATTCAAAATTACTGTCAGTCTCATCTGGTGCTTTACATGAAGAATTTCTAATTTCGCTCATTTTACTCGTTCCTAGTGTAAACGTTAATTTATATAGGGCTTCTCTTGAGTTATCTGAGGTAATCTTTTCCGGTGTAACATTATGAATGCCAATTGAACCGTCACCACTACTAATCGGTCTTAGTAAATTAGAAGATTTTGCCATATCAACCGTTTCCGGATATCTACCGGACCCATCTCTTTTACACAGCCCGCCATCCGCATCAACAACTCGCACTAGATTAATCGGATTACCATCAACCTTAAATAGTCTATTTGCGCCCAATAGGCTAGGATCGTCCAGATATTTTGGGTTATTCCAAACGTACGAATGAGCACCCAAGCACAGACGTCCAGTAGTCCAATTTTCATTATTTGGCACTCGTAAGCCTGTAATATTGATTTTCCCGGCATTTGCCTGTAGAAAATCCCTCCTAAACATATCGGAAATATCTCGGCCCGCTTGATTAACATCACGCAATACCACTCCTCGACTATACATCCTACCAGCCTGAATGCCCACCATTGTAATTGACAACAAAAGAATAGAGATAAAGGTCATAGCTAGCATTAGTTCAATTAACGTAAATCCTTGTTTAGCGTCCCGAATCATATAACCTCACAATCGTACCAATCGTTGCCGGCATTTTACTGCCAACTGGCATCCAACAAGCTTTAATATACGCGTCATACTTATTGCTATCTTTACTGCCATTGGCTGTACTTGGCTTGACTAACCTAACAGATATTCCGTACGTTTTCTTAGTGTCGCCATCAACTCGCGCGTAAGTTTCCGCCTGCTTGTAATCACCTGGATTATTCAAAATGCTGATTTTGGAGGCATGCGCAGGCGTTGCCACCAAAGCAAATTCCCGATTAGAAAAATTATCAGGACATGCTGCCAGCCCTAAACCGCCCTCATTATCACCAACCGTAGCAATACTTACCGCGTTGTCAGCAACCAGCTTTTTCCAAATGTCACTCTTCGTGTCATGTGTGTACCTTAACATTTCCGCTTGAGCATCAACTTGCTGTCTTACTAGTGTCGTTTCTAGAGCATACTGCGAAATAGCCATCCCACGGTTCATTGTCTCCAGCGTAATAACGGCGACTAGGCTAAAAATAGTTACACCAAGTAACACCTCCACCAAGGTGTCGCCCCTACTAGCCCTACGCATCAGCACATCCTCCAGTTGCATTACCTATCACCACCGCATCAGCTGAACCAGCATACGAGCGCAAAAAGACAGATAATCGTTCACCCGGTAGCCAGTCGTCATCATAAACGCAAATTTCCCGCTGTTGGCGCTGCTCCCCACCAGACTGTATAATGCCAGCACTATTCTTATTATTCACAAAATTAGTAAGATCGTCGCCAAATCTACTGACATCCGTCCTAATGTCCAGTTGTCCTGTTTCTGGATGACGATACATTAAAATGGAGATGTAGGCATTGTTTTTGTGTTGATTAGCAAACCTAGTCTTTACCTGCCAATTAACAGAGTAATCACTAGACTCAGCACCACGACGATAGGCCCAAGCACTACCCTTATCGGCCCTATGTGCATAAACTGGATAAGTTTTATAAGAAGTTCCATCGGTAGAACCTAACGCGCCCACTGTAGTGATATAACGGCCAACAATCACACATTCAGACTGTCCGCGCAAAGTTTCAAGCCGTCCATCCGCCCCATCAATTGGACAAACGCTCCTTGACCGATCATTCTCTACATTAACAACTTTCGAATATTCACTACGTAAAAATCCAGCATATGACTGAACTGAATCACGGTATTGCTGACGATTGATAGACATGCTCACTCCAACCATCAGCATTGAGGTTAATAAACCAGAAATAGCCACAAACAAAATCACTTCAATTATAGTAAAACCTTTTTGTTTATCGCCCATCACTTCTCCATTATAGCATAAGCGAGTTGCTTTAATTAGACGAGCAGAAATCCCCATGTTAAAATTTGTTGGCTAAAAAACCATGCCAGCAAGAACCCCACAATAAGTAGCGGACCGAAACAGATTCGTGAATTTGCCTGCAATTTGCCCCTAAACATTGATGGCAAAACAAGCAATGTGCCAATTAAATTTGCTGCAAATAAAGCCGCAAATGCCAATAGCCAATTACCCAAGAATAAAGATAATCCCAAGCCGAGCTTAACATCACCAAAACCAACCCAAGTTTTATCCTCACCATAACGATACTTTGAAAACAGATATAGCAACATATATACACCGCTCAAAATTGCAATTGACCCCAGAAGTGAAGTCAAGTTTTTTGAAAAATCTTCAGCTAGAGATAATCGTAGTCCCGTAAAAATAGCACCGACAATAATAAACGGAATATTGATAATATCAGGTAGTAGCAGCCACTTAAGATCATAGACAAATAAAATTGCTAATAGCACCAAACCAGTCAACCACAAAGATAATAGTACGACTTGCCAGAAATCCATCAACGAACCTGGCCAGAACACCACTGATAAGACAAACAGTCCGGCCATTACTAACTCTAACAAAATCTCCATCCAACCAATAAACTGTTTACAATACCGACACTTACCCAAACTAATAACCCAGCTGAATACTGGTATTAAGTCGTATAGCGCCAGTTCATGGCCACAAGAGAGACAGCGAGAGCGGTCCTTGGATACCTTATTTATCAGCGGTGACAACTTCTTCAGCTCTTTCCGATCAACCTTCTCTCCGGCTTTTTTATCCTCGGTTAATTGACGAGCATGCAGCCGCCAAATCTGCGCCCCAACGAAGCTACCTAAAATAGTCCCTAATACTCCAGCCAGTACAAATTTCATCATACTTCTTATGTTAACAAAAAACTACAAAAAAATCAGCCCCACGCTGAGGCTGATTTCTAGTAGGATTCATGTTTATACGTCTTGACAATACAGTTGCTTTTGCGAACCATTGTTTTCCAACAGCACTACAACAGCAGCGTTACGTGAAGAGCCGTTCTGCAATGTAATGGTTGCTGGATCGTCAGTAGATGGTGCCGGTGAATTAGCAGGACATTTTCGGCCACGCATCACCTTAATTTCATTACCAGCAACTGACATTGACGAGCTAGTGGCAACCACCTTCAGCTCTGAATTTTTATCATACTGGTCAAGCTTGTCAACATACTTGCGCAACGATTCATCGTTAAAAGTTCCGCCATTGCGGTTGGCTGAATTCCAGCTGGTAATAGCGGCAGCAACCGTTGAGGCATCATTTTTCCTTGACTGATCACGCTGATTGCGCTGCAACGCTGGCAATGCAATAAACACCATCGCGAAAATAAGTCCAGCAATAGCCAGCACCAACACAACCTCGATAATCGTAAATCCTTTTTTGTTGTCTTTGTTTACCATTGAAATGTCCACCTTTCTATGGCTTATGTTATATTTGTGCAAAAAATGCTTACGTTTATAATACACTAAAATTATATAATCGTCTAGCGAATATTAATATTACCAACTAAGCTATAGATTGGGAATAATATTGCAGCGACCATCGTACCAGCGACAACCGCCAAGAATATCATTAAGACTGGTTCTATTGCCGTTGACAGTGCTCGAATCTCCTCATCAAGCTCGTCCTCATACACTTGAGCGGTTTTGCCCATCATCTCATCAATTTTACCGGATTGCTCACCAATTTTTATCATCTGAGGCACCATTGTTAAGAAATAATCTTCGTTCGATAAGGACGCCGAGAGAGCCTTACCACCCTTTACCTTATCTGCAGCACGAGCAATACCCTCACTGATAACAACATTATTGACCGCCTCTGAAGAAATACGAAGCATATCAAGCATCGGCACGCCCGTGCTTAATAACGTCTGACCAGTTCGCGTAAATCGCGCCATATACATTTTTCTAAACATTCCCTTAAACAATGGGGCATTAAGCTTAAATGTATCCTTGGTTCTAACTCCCTGATCAGTTTTCAGATATTGCACCAAAAAATATCCACCAATAATAAGCAGCAGTATAATAAGCCACCAAAATCCAGTAAAGAACTTTGCTGTACCGACCATAATAAGAGTTATTAGTGGCAATTCTTTATTTAAGTCTCTATATAGCCCCTCCACTTGCGGCATCACAGTAAACAGCATAAAACCCACGACTAAGATAATTACCGCCAGGACAATCGACGGATACATCATGGCACCTCGAATTTTTCCCATCATCGCAGCATCTTTTTCCTGCTGAGCCGCCAGCCTCTTCAGGGCGTCATCCATTGTACCAGATGTCTCACCTGCTGCAACTAATGCAACATAAACTTTATTAAAAACCTCTGGATGTTTCGAGAAAGAGTCCGACAGAGACTTACCTCCTTCAACATCAGAAATAATCTCCTGAACAATTTCTTGCATTCGCTTATTGGCGGTCTGCTCCTGTACGGTTCTAAGACTTTGCGACAGTGGTAAACCAGCCCCAATCAACGTTGCCAGCTGACGAGTAAATACCACTTTATCTTTGGTGGTAATCCTGCCAGATAGCCTAGCAAATATATTGTCCTTATCATCCTGAAGCTCAATTTTTAGCGGCACAAACCCCTGGGCCGACAATAGTTTTGCAGCAGAATTTTCGCTATCAGCCTGAACAACAGATTTAACAATTTTATCACTCGCGCTATCTCGCGCCTCATAGTTATATTTTTTCATCCACTACCCCCTCATCAACCTCTCAAATTCTGTCAAATCAACCGCGAATTCACGCGCATTATCATACGTAATTGTACCGTTTTGTACTAAATTGACCAAAGTTCTGTCCATCGTCTGCATCCCTTGGTCGGCACCGGTCTGAATCACCGCGTCTAACTGATGCGATTTGCCTTCACGAATAATATTGCGGACTGCCGGATTGGCGATCAACACTTCCGCCGCCACAACTCGTCCACCACCAATTGCTGGCACTAGCCGCTGCGAACAAATTGCCATTAGAATATTACTGAGCTGCGCCCGAATCTGTGGCTGCTGATGTGGTGGAAATACGTCAATCATACGATCGATTGACTGAGCCGCCGAGTTAGTGTGAAGGGTTGCAAACACCAAGTGTCCGGTCTCGGCAATAGTAATCGCCGCCGAAATCGTCTCGAGGTCGCGCATCTCGCCGATCAACACCACGTCCGGGTCTTGGCGAAGGCTGGAGCGCAGCGCTGCCGAGAAAGAATAGGTGTCATAATGAACTTCGCGCTGCACCACTACCGATTTTTTCGACTTGTGAGTAAACTCAATCGGATCTTCAATAGTAATAATGTGCTGCGATCTTTCCGAGTTAATCTTATCGACCAGCGCTGCCAAAGTTGTCGACTTACCCGATCCAGTTGGCCCAGTCACCAGCACCAAACCGCGTGGAAAATCAGCAAAGGTATTAACGACCGGCGGCATACCCAGCTCAGTTGCCGACTTAATTTCATTTGGAATCAAACGCAAAGCCGCCGCCAAATTGCCACGTTCATGAAAAGCATTTACCCGAAATCGCCCTAACGTACCAAACGCAAACGAAAAGTCAAATTCCTTATCTTTTAACAGAATCTGGCGCTGGTCTTCGTCAAGAATCTGAAATACCAACCGCTCAACCGACGGCTCGTCAAGTGGCTGAGTTCCCGCAGCAGGCACCAATGCGCCGTCAATCCTCAGCATCGGCGGCAAGCCAACCTGAATATGAAGGTCTGAAGCCCGCTTCTTCACTACTTCTTCTAGTAAAATCTCAATTCGTAATTCTTGATTATTCATATTCCCTCCTTTTATGCGGTGTCCGCCGCTACTCTATTTACTTCTTCTATTGTTGTTACGCCATTTAATGCTTTCAAATATCCATCTTGGCGCATCGTAATCATTCCTTGCTGAATTGCCATTCGTTGGATTTCAGTTGCCGTAGCCCGCTTTACAATCAAATTCTGTATCTCCTCGGTAACATCCATCACCTCATATAGACCAGCTCGGCCAGAATAGCCACGTGGCGTTTGTGGCGTATCTTTACCTTTTGCCAAGACAAATGACGCTTGAGTTGCTAACGGCAAACTCTCATAGCCCAGATCTTGAGAAAATTGCGCAACCTGCTCCTTTGTTTGTGGCAATAATCCACCGACAGCTTCACGAATTGCCTGGGTTTCTAGTGGTGATGATTGATATAAATCCCGACGACGCGCCACCCGCCTAACCAACCGCTGCCCAATGATAGTATTGACCGTACTAGCAATAAGGAACGGCTCGATGCCCATATCAAGTAGTCGCGGTAGCACACCCGCTGCCGAATTGGTGTGTAAAGTCGAGAAAACCAAATGCCCCGTTAGCGCTGCTTGAACCGCCAAGTTCGCTGTTTCATTATCACGAATCTCACCAACCATCACAATGTCTGGATCTTGACGCAAAATTGACCGTAAACCCGAAGCAAACGTCAAACCAACCTCCGCATTCACCTGAATCTGATTGACGCCGTCCATCTTATATTCCACCGGATCTTCAAGCGTCACGATATTGACCGTATCATCTTTGATTTCCTTGATTAGCGCGTATAGGCTTGTTGATTTACCAGAGCCAGTCGGTCCCGACGTTAAAATCATTCCGTTTGGACGCTTAATTCCTTTACGAATCGTCCGTAAAGCACGTCCAGCATATCCCATGTCCTCAAGATTAAAGGAGCTACCACTCTTATCAAGCAAGCGAATAACTACCTGCTCACCCCAAACAACTGGCGAGATAGCAATACGCAAATCGACATCCTTACCAGCCACATTAACCGCAAATTGACCGTCCTGAGGAATACGGTGCTCGTCAATCTTTAGGTTTGAAAGAATTTTTATACGACTAACTAACGCTGGTTCAATACTTTTTGGTAGCTGCATAATTTCACGTAGCACGCCATCCACCCGACAGCGAATTTTCAAAGCTTTTTCCAACGGCTCAATATGAACATCTGAGGCATGACTCTTCACAGCATACTCCAAAATCGTCGATAATGCTCGCGATATTGGCGAATCCTGCACAATTGTTTTAATATTGCCAGCATCTGACGAAGACTCTTCCTGCGAAGCTTGTGCCGCTACGTTAACAGATGACAAGTCGGTCTTATATTGATCCAAAACATGACGCACGCTCTCTTCTGAAGCCATAAAGACCTTAATCGGACGTTGAATCCGATTCGACAGATAATCAACCGCCTGAACATTATTGGCGTCGATCATCGCCACTGCTAATCTGTTTTGGACCTCCGCCAACGGCACTGCCATAAATCTCTCAGCGACATCTGACGGCAATAATGATAAAATATCCTGATTGATAACACTATTCGATAAATTAACGTATGGCACACCCGAAACCTGCGCTACGCCATGAACCAGCAACTCGTTATCAAGCAAGCCTTCGTCACTCAACAAGCTAAATAGCGGCTTATTATTTTCAGTAGCACGCTTTAAGGCATCATCAATAACCGACTTTTCGATAAGTCCTTCATTTATAAGCAGTTTAATCAACTTATCTTGGATATCATCCGTCAGTAAAGCCATGCTACGTCCTTTCTCTACTTGGCCGTATCTTGACCCACAAACACCTCAACAGTTGGATTTATCGCATTACTATTGAAAATCGCTGGATTTGGTTTTTCAACATCAGATGATATCTCCCGAATAGTTTGTACTTTCATACCACGCTCTGGGACCTTTAAAAAGGAGATGTTGGAGGCGACAAGATAACCAATTGCCACACCCACACCAGCAATTAATACCACCATTGCTATATCTGTTTTTTTCACGGCTTTACCACCTTATTTTCTAATTGTACTGTTTGTGCTGATTCATAGTAAGCAACACCCCGAACAACCAAACTCAATTTATCTTCACTACGCTGAATTTCTACTGTTTTTAAGTCAATTACGCGAATCGAAGCTTCAAGTTTCGTCAATAGCTCTTTCAATTTATCAGCCGGACCGCTCACTTCCATTATAAACGACACCGTATTTGCTGAAGTTGAACCAGAACTGTCACTATCAGAGGCGACTTGAGTAACCGACAAATTCTGAATCGTCAAACCAGTAGTCGTATCAATAAACTTGTTCTTAAGCGAAGCACCAAAAGCATCAGCGTTAGGATTATCTGGCAATGCATCTAAAATTGTCTGTAGTGCACTACTTTCATTACTTGCCTTGACAGAATTAAGTGCTGTATTTGTGTCTAGAACTCGGATATTCTTCTTTAACTCGTCAATTGTCGTTAGATTCTTATCCAGTCGCGAAATCGTACTTTGCTTTTCAATAATAATCTTTGAGTGAAAGATAATCTGTTGAATCAAGAAAATACTGACAACTAGCGCAATCCCCGCTAAAAACGCCGCGCTCGCCACAAAAACAAACATTGTCTTTTTTGACGAATCAATTTGCTGACGTTTGCGAATTGCAACTTCTTTATTATCGGTTGGCATTACCATTCTCCCGTTTTGCCGAATTATCAGTTTTACTCTTAAATAAACTATCTGGAATTCCTTGGCGTGAGTCGGTCATATCAATTTTAGTCGTTGGTGTTATAACTGAAACTACGCCATTGTTTGCAGGCGCCAGCAGCGCTTCATTATATTCAAACGAGAAAGAAAACTGCAATACTTTTTTACCCTCCGAATTTTCACCAAAGCTAGTGTCACCGTCTTTTATATCCTTAGTCAGTTCTACTTCTGAAGTGTTAGCTCCATCGGTTGTCCGAACTTTAGTGCTTAAAATAGTCTTTTTTAAGGTCTCCAACGCACCGTAGCCGTTAGCAGCACTACCCTCCAGAGTAATTGTCTTCAATTCAGGATTAACCTTAATGCTTGAAAAGCTAACATTGTTTGGTGCTGGTGGATTAACCGCAGATACTACATCAAAAATCCGCGAATTAATTTTCTTACCAGAGTGTTGGGCGTTAATTTTTGACAATTGATTTTGAATAGTCACCACCTTATTGAGATCTTCTACCGCCATAAGTTTATCGCTTCGATCTTTAATGCCGCTATTTTGTACCACCTCAGCTGCAAGTTGACCGCCCAAAATCACCGCCAAAGCAACTACTGCGGCAATAGAAGCGCCTCCTATCAAAAACGACATTGAAATAACACGATTACGCATCGCACGAGTCTTTAGCAACTCTCGCTTGACATTCGGAATAAGGTTAATTTCAATCATGATGCATTGCTCCTTTGCGCCAAGCCGACAGCAATAGCAAACTCTGAGGCAATCGGCGCCAACTGTTGCTGATCAGACTGAGAAACCTGAACTCGCTGCCACGGATCGGCAATAATTGACTGAATGCCGGCTTTATTCATAACATAACTATCAAGTTGCGGAATAACTGAACCAAAACCTGATAGTAAAATACTAGAAACGGCAGTATTTGGATATCTAGTCTGGAAAAACTTGATCGATTTGATTAACTCTGATGAGAAGCTATCGAGTGTCGAATCAATTGCTCTTAGCACCTGTCCATCCAACCTATCTGGCGCCAGACCAAACTTCAGGATAAATTGACGCGCTTGATCTTCTTGAACATTAAGATTTTGGACTGCTGCTCGCACTAACGAAGATAGTCCCGTTGGAATCATGCGAATTAGCCTTGGCGCACCGTTGTAAACTACTGCCAAGTCTGTCGAATTCTCACCCATATCAATAATTAAGCGAGCATCCTGTGAATCAGTAACAGATAAAGAGCGCACCATTGCAATAGCATCTGGCTCCTCAGCGATAACATTGAAACCAAGCCCCTCGACCAACTCCAGCCTTTCCTCTGCGTATATTTTTGACGTACTAGTCAGCAAAACCTCATATTGGTTCTGGGCATGCAAGCTCTCGCCCAACAATACCCAATCTACCTCAGCCTCATCCGAAGACATTGGAATGTACTGGTCAACCTGATATTTCATCATTGCTCTTAGTTCTTGTTCGGAAACCTTCGGAACATCAATCACGGTTGAAAATGTTTTATTTGACGGTAGGCCAATAGCCACATTAGAGGTCCTAATTCCAGCTTGACCAACTGCTGTCATAATTGCTTCGCCCAAACGTCGTCGCGCCTCTGGCGAATCGCCACTTGTTATTTTAGAATCAACTGGCGTATAGCCATAATGGACCAGACTCCAACCCGCACCAGTACGAGACAACTGAACCACCCGCACCGCGTTTGTGCCGATGTCCAGTCCGAAGAAGTCGCCCAACCCTTTTATTAATTTCATAACTAGTACCAATTATATACATTAGCGTTTTAATTTGCAAACTTTTAATATCTTGGTGGCAATTCACGTGCATTCATCGTGCTAATTGCACCTGTATTCCGATAATTGTTATATGCCCAAATATAGGCATCTGCCCGCAAGTTAATGATTTCTGCTGGAGTCCCTGGATGCATATTTGGGTCATTTTTGGCTGATGACGCATGTTTACCACCATATGTACGTCGCAAAAATAGATGACCGGCTTTAATTGGTCCATTAATCCGTAGTTGCTTGCCACATGAAGCCTCGGAGACCCCACTCAACCAATGTGTCATATTTAACACAGCCCCACAGGTGCTAACATAACCGTCTTTAGGAGTAATTAACCAAGCATTAACCTCACCAACCGAAGGATCAATAATAATATTTTTAGCATAGATAATTAGTTGTGGTAGTGTCCGCGCATTACCTGGATCACTATACAACAAATCGCCCGAAATCCTGACCGTACCAGTAGATTTGATGACAATACTCTTTCCTGCGTCGAGCCTTGATCCGGCTAAAGTGATATTTCCGGCGGCATATTCGCCCGTCGCCAAATTGTTGGTAGCGACAACCCCTGAAACATTTCCTTTTATACCCCCGACAGATGGTAGTGTAAAATTGTCAGGAACGAGACTGGAGCTACTAAAATTACCAAACTTTGGTGTATTGGCAAACGTCAACTTATTATAATCACGTACTGTCACATTTTCACGACCATTGAAAGATGATGACAAACCTGCCCCGGAAGCCGACTCCGCTTTGCCACCAGCAATAATTCCATACTCAGCCCAAGATCCATGTATTTTTTGATAGGCACGATCCATCGTGTAGGATAACGTAATATTTTCAATTATCAACCCCATGTGCGACGGGCTAGACTTGATATAAATATCAATAATATTTCCATCGCTATACAGAACAGTACCTGGTTTGATGTCAGCCGTAAATGCCGAATTCTCACTAAATCCCGGAAGTCCCCATCCTGAGTATTGCGTACCATCAGGTCTGGCGCCATTTTCATTTCCTTTAACGTCCATTTCGTGTCCATTAATTTTTACTCGAATAAAATTATCCGCTGAACCTGAAAAGTTGAATCTTAAATTTTTAGCGTTCTTCAAATCGCCCAATTTAACATTTTTCAACCTAAATACATAGGTGTTTCCACAATTCAAAACGGCAGTTCCTGTAGCGCCCAAACAGCCAGCTGCAACGCTTGAATCGGGCTTTGATGAAGAATGCGTATGACGCCCAAAACTATTAATACTAATCCACTTCGCTTTATTTGAAGTTCTCCAAGTACCTCTACGACAGTCAGGATTGTGTGTAATGATCCGCGTATCACCAATTAAATCCTTGTTCGGTATATCAGAACACGGAATCCAACCATCCTGCTGACGATTACCCACGCCAGATTGATACCATTGAGTTGTTACTACTGTTCTGGCCTGATATTCAACCGTTAAATTTATAGCATTATCTCGACAATTTGGTAAATCAGCCGGGCTATTTGTAGCCTTGCTATAAGCCCGCTGGTTACCACTGCCGCCATAAGAGTCTTGAGAGCAAATTACTGACCAGTGCGGATCAACTTTATCTCCGCCCTTATAAGTATATTCACTCGGCCCAAACGTTGGTTTTTCCCCAAGAGTATTACCGTTATTATCCACACCCGTACCCCAAAGACCCATTGATTGCAGTGTAGATTTATCAATAATACTTTGATTGTCTGGGCCGAGTAAGGTATTAGACGTATTGCTAGTAATAACTTCTTTGTCAGTTTTAATATCACCACCCCAAACTTGGACTTTTGGCTTTTTTGACGTCCTAATACATCTAATCGCGTACCTAAAGTCTGTCGAAGGCGCTGAGCCATTATAATCACTGACCATTGCCACATAACACAGGCTATCATTAGAGTTCAGATTTGACCCACTCAGGTTATCTGTTGCATTTGTAGCAATTGCCGTCTGTCCGGGATTAATCTGGTTCTTGCCGCCATTTCCAATGATTTCCTTACATGTTCCGCTATCAACATTTAGATCTGGATGTTGCCCTTTTATTAGTCGTACAACCGCGCACGACCAATCGTGAACTGTACCACCCGGTAGTGAAACTGTATTGACCCCACCAATACTTGATACTTCCGTACCCCTAGCAATAAATCGAGTGAGCGCATAGGCTGAACCTTGTGATTTTACTGAACCCTTATTGTTTAAGGCCGCATTAATACCATCAAGGCTTGTAACGTTATCCGTATCAATATGATCGGAAGCAACACTAACAGATGGTTCGATATCATAGTCGTATGGTATTTCAACACAAGAATAAGGTGAATATCCCCAGCCCGCCGTCGAGCCAGAGCCACGCTTACTCCAATAAATACGCTGACAAATCCGCTTGCCCATATCTTCTTTTCGAATAACCCGCGTGTACATAAACTTATTTTTACCTAGTTCACCATGAAGGTCCTCGAGACGCGATTTGCCGTTCAGAGCCTCCATTGTAGTATTCTTATAATCCGCCGGGTTATTCATCCGCTTCCAAGCATATCCCTTCCAATCAGAAATATTTCCATATTGTCGCGAATCTTCATTATGCCAAGCACCCCTGTTATTAAGGCTGTTATCGCCATCAATTGGCTGATTTGAACCAAGATCAAACACATCCTGCTGCACGCCAGTTATGACATGTTCCGTCGTCCCGCCGCTAACAAAGATGCTGTGCCACCAGTCAACAGTATCGCCAGGCTTGAGATTTTTTAAGCGCTCGGGTGATGATTTCCAACCAGACCCATAGTTGCTTGTATCCGACGGATTAAACTGTTTGGTAACCCAAGATCGCCCAATCATAGTCCAAGTTGTAGTGCTTGGATATGCATACGTATAGATAAAAAATGCCGTTACTGAAACAGCTAAGGCCACTACCATTGCCAGCATGCCCATCCGAGGCAATGAGTATTTTCTGCTCATGCTTATGATTATATCAAATATTGCGCAGATGATATAATTAATGTATGAGTTTATCTATTGGAATCGTCGGCCTGCCAAATGTCGGCAAATCGACACTTTTTAATGCCTTAACTAATAACGATATTTTAGCCGCTAATTATCCATTTGCGACAATTGAGCCAAACACAGGAATTGTTCCCGTACCAGATAATCGTCTACAAATTTTGGCAGATCTTTATCATGCCCAAAAAATCATCCCAGCCACTGTTACTTTTGTTGATATTGCAGGGCTAGTTGCTGGCGCCTCCAAAGGTGAAGGTCTAGGTAATAAGTTTCTTCACAATATCAGAGAGTGTAACGCCATTATTCACGTTGTTCGTGCTTTTGAAAATTCAAAGATTTTGCGACACGACGAAGCGCCAATTGACCCTAAAAAAGATATCGATATTATCAATACCGAATTAATTCTAGCCGACCTACAAACAATCGAGAAACGTCTGCCACAGCTACAAAAAGAGGCTAAGGCTAGTCCAGAAGCCCGCCAAAAAGTATCTTACTTACAATCACTAGCAGATAATTTACAGTCAGGGACGCCAATTTCTGCCCTGACCGACGTAGACTTTGAGGCGATTGCTGATCTACATCTACTCACCGCCAAGCCAGTTATTTACGCTTTCAATGTTGACGAAGAAGGATTAAACGATTCCGCCCTGCAAGAAAAATTAAAAGAACTGGTCCACCCCGCAAAAACCGTCTTCATCTGTGCAAAATTAGAGGAAGAGTTGAAGGGCTTGTCAGAAGATGATGCCAAAGAACTCCTGGAAAGCTATGGAGTTCAGGAAACCGGATTAGTTAAACTAATTCATGCCGCTTACGATACATTAGGACTACAAAGCTACTTGACTGCCGGCAAAAAAGAAGTGCGCGCCTGGACAATCCATAAAGGCTGGACAGCGCCACAAGCCGCTGGAGTTATCCATTCAGACTTTGAACGAGGCTTTATTGCTGCACAAATTGTTGATTTTAATGATTTGATTACTGCTGGGTCAGAAGTAAAAGCTCGCGAGGCCGGTAAGATTCGCACTGAAGGTAAAACCTACATTATGCAACCAAATGATGTTGTTGAATTTAGGTTTAACGTTTAGCTAATTTCAATTTATAAAATCGCTCAAGATTTCCCTTACTTCCAGCAACTTCGCTATCCTTTTTGTCTAAAATAACAAAATACTTTTTTGCCCAATTTTCAAAATCAGTTAAGACCTGCCGTCGCACCTTATCATTTTTGACAATGCCCTTATTAGTTTGCTGTCGCCCTGCCTCAAATTGCGGCTTAACCATAGCAATGAGTGTGGTACTTTCATTCATCAGTTCGCTAGCTACATGTGGCAAAATTTCCCGTAGTGATATAAACGACACATCTCCTACGATCACATCAATCACCTCATCTGTGTAAAAATCACGAATGTCGGTTTTTTCGTTGAGGATAATCTTTGGATTGGAGCGTAAGCTTGGATGAAGCTGATCGGTGCCAACATCAACGGCGAAAACTTTCTTAGCACCATGGCGCAACGAATAATCAGTAAATCCGCCCGTACTTGAACCAATATCTAACACTGTTTTATCCTGAAAATTAAGCTTAAAATATTTGGCTACACTAGCCAGCTTTAAGCCTGCCCGTGATACATAAGTTTCCGCTTTTTCCAGCGTTATCTTGTCAGTATCAGATACCATAACCCCTGATTTCTGAGCAACTTTTTTATTCAAATAAACATATCCCAAACGAATAAAATTATCCGCCTGAGAACGCGTTGACACCAGCCTACGCTCGACTAGAGCCTTATCTAATCGCTGTTTCATTTGAAGGGCTGCTACTTCTTTCGTTCGCGGTACTCGCCAGTTGATGTATCGACACTAATAATATCGCCCTGCTTAATGAACGCTGGAACTTTTACCACCAAACCAGTTTCCAATGTAGCATCCTTTAATACTGATGAGGTCGTATCGCCCTTCACTACGTCCTCGGTATAAGTAACTTCCAAATATTTGTTCTTTGGTAGTTCAACATTGATTACTCGACCGTCAAAGAATTGCAAACTTAACTCGTCACCTTCCTTCAAATATTTGCTGGCATCATCCACGATTTCCGCAGCTAATTCAAATTGTTCAAAACTAACCGGATCCATAAAGTAGAATTTATTGCCGTCGTTATACAAATATTGCGCAGTCTTATTGTTTACTTCCGCAGCCTCGATACGCTCTTGACCCTTAAACGTCTTTGGAATAACACTACCGTCAATCAAATTCTTCAGCTTAACGTTAACGATTGAGCCGCCACGACCCATGACCTTCTGTCCGTACTCCACGACTCGATACGGCTTACCGTCAATCTGACAAACTACTCCTTTTTTCAAATCAGTTGGTTGATACATACATATTCCCTTCCAATAAAATATCTCGCTGCCAAATATGTAATAGCAACGAGATATCCTGTTTAATATTCCTAGTTGCTAGCCACAAATGGCAATAGCGCCAAATGGCGAGCTCGCTTAATTGCTACCGCCAAACTTCGCTGTTGCTTTTCACTTAAGCCAGTCTTGCTGATCGGCTCGATTTGACCATAAACATTGATATAGCGCTGTAAAGTCTTTACGTCTTTATAGTCAAAAATAATTGGTGGATTTTTCTTCACTTGTGCCATTATTATCTCCTTATTAGAATGGGATTTCGCTCAGGTCAATTGGCTTATCGTCAATTTCCGTCACAACTTCCTCTTTTTTAGTAGTCTTTGGTGCTGCAGAGCCTGAATTATCGCCACTTGGACCGTCCAAGAATGTTACGTCTGAAGCGGTAACTTCAATTCGACTCTGTCTTTTGCCAGTTTCCTTATCTTCCCAACTGTCTTGCCGTAGTCGTCCCTGCACTAAAACCCGACGACCTTTACTCAAATATTGCATCACCAAATCACCAAGTTTTTCCCAGGCAGTAATATTGAAAAAGTCTGCCTGATCATCCTGAGTTGGTCGATCAACCGCGATACTAAAACTGACTACGTTTTTGCCAGAAGCTGTTGTTCGCTGCTCTGGATCGCGTGTCAATCTACCTAGTAAAATTACTTGATTGATACTTCGTGCCATATTTTTACCCTCTCTTTTGCCTAGTGGCAGTTAGGTTTATTTACTTGATTCGCTTGAATCAGCCTCTTCGTTGCGTGCTTTTTGCTCACTTAATGCCTGGCGAGTTTTTTCATCAGTTTTTACCAACAGGTAGCGTAATACTTCTTCAGTAATGTTAAGTGTGTTTGAAATTTTTAATAAAGCTGGTGCTGGCAATTTTACCTCAAAACAAACGTAAATCGCAAAATCTTCACGTTTGATGGTATAAGCCAATTTTTTCTTACCCCAATTATCTTCTTTGGTGATTTCACCACCATTGCTGGTAACTAAACCGCGAACCTTATCCAACGCCGAATCTAACGTAGACTCTAAATCCGGGTGAATAAGAACTGTTAGTTCATATTCGTTCATGCTTCCTCCCTTGGAATCCATTTACGGATGCTTACGCTGTCCCACATAAGCTTAGGTTAATATACGTGCTTAATTATACACTAAACTAGTGACTTTTACCAGATTGGATCAATAGCTCGCCAGAGACCGTAAGCCAACCGCCGTCATTGTCATCAATCAAAGAGTGTACTATGATACTAGCATGCATATCGCTATCCAAGGACAAGCTGGCTCATTTCATGAACAAGCCGCCCATAAACAATACGGCTCAGACACTGAAATTGTACCTTGCGATACCTTCGGCGATGTTTTTAGAACTTATCGCGAAGGCAAGGCCGACGCCATCATTGTAGCCGTCGAAAACACTATCCACGGCACCATCAACGAATCATACCGGCAAATTGAAGGCTGCACAGCTCCTATTGCCAGTGAAGTTACACTACGCATTAGCCAAAATTTGATCACTTTACCAGGTGCGACACTACCCGGCATTACAAAAGTATATTCGCATCCGGTCGCCCTGTCCCAATGCCAAAAATTCCTGCAAGATTTTCTACCGCACGCTTCTCAAGTTGAATTCTTTGACACTGCTGGCGCTGTCGAATTTGTCAAACAGCAGCAAAATCCGCAAATTGCGGCAATTGCCAGCGCGGCGGCGGCGGACTTATATAACTTGCCAATTCTCCGAACGAATATCCAGGATTCCGATGATAACCTAACCCGTTTCCTTGTCCTCGATCCGAATATGTCACCGAAAAACCCTAACCGCGCCAGCCTGATTGTGACTACTGCCCATCATGCTGGCAGTTTGGCCGAGGTTCTCCAAATTTTTGCCCGCCAGAATATAAATCTAGCCAGCCTTCATTCTCAGCCTATCGCTGGACAACCTTGGAAATATAAATTTTTCCTAACAGTTGACGCGGCAGGAAACCGACTTCATCAGGCTATCGATGAGGTCAGAAGTACTGGACATAATGTCACAATACTCGGCGAATATAAATCCAGTTGTTAAACAATTATTAAGCAAATGTCTACTATCACAGAAAACGCCAGGATTATATATCCAACTCATCGACGCTGGATATCAGAACATCGCGCGGTTTTGAGCCGTTCGCTGCACTAATAATACCCCGCTCTTCCATCTCCTCAATAATTCGCGCCGCCCGCTGGTAACCAATCCCCAAACGCGTCTGCAACATGCTTGTCGAAGCCTTACGCCGCTCAACCACCACGCGTACCGCATCCTTAAATTTATCATCGCCGCCCTCAGAAAAATCCATTATCACACCACCCTTACCGTTCAATTGTACCGGCTGCGCCACCACCTCATCGTTATATTGCGGCGCCATCTGCATTCGCAAATGATCAGTTATTTTATTCACTTCATCATCGGTTACCCATGCACCCTGGATACGCTTCGGCTTACTCATGCTTGGCGTATAGAATAGCATATCACCCTGGCCCAGCAATTTTTCCGCGCCCGCCTGATCCAAAATCGTCATACTATCCACCTGGCTAGCCACCGTAAACGAAATACGCGCTGGCACATTCGCTTTAATCAAACCAGTGATCACGTCAACGCTCGGCCGCTGCGTTGCCAGCACCAGATGAATACCAACCGCGCGAGCCTTCTGAGCCAACCGCACGATTAGCGCTTCAACATCACGCTTGGCGATCATCATTAGGTCAGCCATCTCATCAACCACGATCACGATGTATGGCATCGAACCGTCCTCATGCTGCTGGACATTGCCGTTTTCATCAGCGATAGCAATCTTTTTAGCGCGCGACTGCAACTTTTTATTATAATCTCGAATATTGCGAATTTTCTCTGCCGCCAATAATTTATATCGCCGTTCCATCTCATTAACCGCCCACTTCAGTGCCGAAATCGTCTTTTCCGGTTCGGTAATAACAGGGGTAAGCAAGTGCGGAATATCCTCATACGGTGCCATTTCTACTTGCTTCGGGTCAACCAAAATCAGTTTCATGTCGCTCGGACTGTTACGGTAAAGCAAACTAGATAACAGCGTATTAATCATCACCGACTTACCTGAACCAGTCTGTCCGGCAATCAACAAGTGCGGCATCTTCCCCAGTTCACCAACTACGACTTGCCCAGAAATATCCTTACCAATAGTAAAACTCAACGGATCGCGCGACGTAGTCCACTGCTTTGAAACCAAAGTACTATAAAGACGCACCTCAGCCGCCTTACGGTTTGGCACCTCAATTCCCACTGCTTTTTGGCCAGGAATCGGCGCTTCAATCCTCAAGCTTTGTGCCGCTAAATTGAGTGCAATATTTGTCTCTAGAGCTGTAATTCGCGTCAATTTCACACCACTTGGTGGTCTTAGGGTGTACTGAGTTACCTTCGGCCCAACGTTTATATCGCCCATTGCTGCATCAATGTTAAATTCCGACAGCGTATCGTGAATAATCTGCGCATTTTGCCTCGTATCACCAGCATCCGCACCACCTTCATTCTTCTCTAATAAGTCTAAGCTTGGTGCTTGCCAATTTGGATCACGAGTCGCCACCAAGGCCTGTTCTTCACTGACTTTCTCTGGCTTTTCTGCTCGCTTTAATAAACTCTTTTTCTCTTTATTTGTATTAATAATTGGCACACCAGCATTCAGCTTAATATCCCCCAAACTCACCTTTTTATCTTCATCCGTTGATTGGGCTTTTGCCGCCTGCTTCATGATAGAACGATTTTTGTCGTCTTCCGATCTATCGCTTTTAATCATTTGCCATAACTTGCTAAATACCGTAAATGGCGACGTCTGAGTAATAAATAGCACTGTAATAAACGCCATAACTAGGTAAAATATTGCAGCAATTGCCGAATCCACCATCTTCAAAGTAGCTGTATTCAATATGTCACCAACAAATCCGCCAGCATCTGGCCTCAAAGATGTCTTTAGCAACCCAAACAACCCAGAAAACCATACAATCTCTAAAATCGCCGCAAATTTCACCACCACCGGCAACTGGTTGTCCTCCGCCCGAAAAGTCTCAACCGCCAAATAAATCAATAATACCGGTAAAGCATAAGCAGTGTAGCCAATTGTCTTGGTGGACGCCATGTCAATCCACTGAAGGACCGGACCACCAACGCCAAACCATGATACCACCAATAACAACGATAGTAATATTAGCAGTACCGCCCCAACTTGCGACCAAAAGCCCGCTGGCAAACTGTGCTGCGGCTTAACAGGTATAGATTTTTTTGAACTCTTTCGTTTTTTTGCCATAACTGTTTCTATTATACACTGGTTTAACGCTTCTTAACAGATAGAAACGTTAACCTGCTACACTTCCATATTATAACATGATTTGTTCATAAAATCAATCTAGTACGGACGCACGTCATGTCGTTCCCGGGCCTTGGTATCATTCGCCTCGGTGTCTGGCACCTGGCGGCGCGGGAAACGTCGGCGCGGCATAGTTGACAGAGTCATTTTTGGCTCTTCCGCTGAAGCGGTGGCAGGTTTTTTGCTGCGCACCGGTGTCTTTATAGTAGAGGTACTCGAAGTAGCAGTCGATTTTACCGTCTTCAAACCGCCAACTTCGTTAATCACCGGAATAACGATCGGCGTGCGGCGCGTCTGGTCGTACAGGATATGAGTGACTTCGTCCTTAATCTCCTTCTTCACCACGTCAAGGTCATACTTGCCAGCAAAACTGCGCGCTGCCTTCTGTTTCAAGTACTGGCGAATCATATTCATCAATTCCTCGGAATCGCGCAGGTAAATGAAACCGCGGGAAATGATATCCGGACTGGTCAGTAACCGACCCGTGCCGCGCTGCACCGTCAATACCACCACAAACATTCCCTCTTGAGACATATGAATGCGGTCTTTCAGTACCACCTCAGACACAATAGCACCCGTATCATCATACATCACACCGCCAGCCTGAATTCGACCGGCTTTCTTAGCTTGCCGCTCAACGTCAATTTCAATAATATCGCCGGCGTCGCACACAAAGATATTCTTCCGCGGAATCCCGCACTCTTTTTCTGCCAGCCGAGCATTGTAAACCAACATGTGAAATTCGCCGTGAATTGGCATGTAGTATGTTGGGTTCAAGGCGTTAATCAACTTGACGTGATCGTCATAGTAACCATGACCCGACAAATGCAGCGGTCCAATCCCCGTCAAGTGTGTCTTGCCGTTCTGAATCACATCAGAACCTTCGCGCATTAAGCCATCAACTGTTCGCACCACGTTTTTCTCATTGCCGGGAATCGGATTAGAGCTAAACACCACCACGTCAGAACCTTTAATCTTCATGTATTTATGCGCGCCAGTCGCCATGCGATTTAACACGGCATTAAACTCACCCTGTGAACCAGTACAGACCACGGTGACTTGGCTGTCTGGCAACTTGATGATGTCTTCCATCTTCATGACGGTGTCTTTCGGGATCTTGATGGTGCCTGAACGCAGCGCCACTTCCAAGTTCTGAATCATCGAAAATCCAGCAAACGCCACCTTACGCCCGTGCTTATGCGCTTCTTCCAAAATCAATTGCAAGCGGTGCACCTGCGATGAGAAACAGCTTAAAATCACTCGGCTGTTACTGAATTTATCCATCACCTGACCGATGGAATATTGAATATCAAACTCCGTGTGACTGTGTGTACCAGCCGACTCACAGTTGGTCGATTCGTTCATGAACATCAGAACGCCTTCTTTGGACGCCACTTCAGTCATCCGCTTGAGGTCAAATTTCTGACCGTCAACTGGACTTTCCTCAAATCGCCAGTCGCCAGAGTCAATCACTACACCCAATGGTGTCCGAATAATCACCGCCGTTGAGTCAGGAATTGAGTGATTCACCCGTACCAACTCCACGGAAAAATGCTTCGATACTTGAACAATTTCGTGGCTCAATGGATCCATCACCCGAAAGTCTGGCTGAAAATCAGTATCAGCGTCAGCCATCGACTTGTCTAACATACCGATAGTAAATTTCGATGCGTAGACCGGTGCTGGAATCCGATGAATAAAGTGCCGGAAAGAACCGATGTGATCAAGGTGTCCGTGAGTGAACACGTGCGCCTTAATCTTATGCTTATTTTCCTCGAGCCAGGTGATATCTGGCGTGATGTAGTTGATACCTGGATAATCGCTGCCTGGAAACAGGAAGCCCATATCCACAACGATAATCTCATCATCATACTCAATGGCATTCATGTTTTTACCGATACCCATTTCGCCGACACCACCGATTGGAATGATCCTTAGTTTTGGCTTGCCGCCACGAGTGCGTTTTGGCTGCATTTTGGCGCTAAATTGCTCGCCACCATAGCCATTGTAAACTGATTTGTTTACCGGGATATTGATTACGTGCTGCGACGCCCTGAGATTGACATTCTCGCTCGTTCGTCGCTGCGCTCGAAAGACCTCGCCCTTTCGAGTAGTGGTACTGTTTAATACTGCATTGTTACTTTTTTTCGACTGAGGACGTTTTTTAGCATCATCCTTCTGCGGTGTTGCCAGTCGCCGCTGACCCATATTGTTATACTCCTTTTTTATTACAATAATCTAAAAACCAGGTAAAGAGGTGTTATTTTACTCGCTAGAAATCCCTCTCGTTAGTAGCTTTATTTTAGCAAACTGCCCGTATTTTGTCAAAAATGACCCTACACCAACCAAGATGCCAGCGCCGTTTTCCCAAAGACGCTGGCATTTTCTAAAAGCTTCAAAGAGGATTAATCGTCGCCATCCACCGAAGTATGAGCAAACTTACGCTTGCCGCGGTAGATAAAGAAGCCGATCATCAGCAGATTAGCCACCAGCAAGAAGCCCGCTAGCACCCACATGCTATTGTCATAGAACGAACTGCCTAAGCCTCCCGAGATAGCTTGGCGCAGCGCCCGAATAGAATAAGTCATCGGCACCAGCGGATTGACCGCTTGGAAAAAGTCGTTGGCTGTTTGAATCGGGAACGTCCCCTCGCTTGACCCCAGCTGCAATACTAATAGCACCATCGCTAGGAAGCGTCCTGGATTGTCCAGCACAATTACCAGGAGCGACACAATCGACATATAGACAAACGACGTCAAATAAATCGCCCCGATGAAATTCACTGGATGGTCTGGCACTAGACCCAGGCAGTAAACCATGATCAGCATCAAAATTGTTGCCTGAACGAAAGCCGCCATACCAGTAACCGAAGCTTTAGCCAACCACCAGCGAAAAGCGTTTTCCTGCTCGACAAAAGTCTTGCGGATTGGATAAATAATATTCAGAGCAATCGCCCCGACAAACAAGCTCAGCGACAACACGTACGGCGCCAGCGTGTAGCCGTAATTCGGCACGTCGCCCCGCTTGGTCGTTTCCGACTTCACCGGATTCGCCATCTGTTGCTGGGTGGCTGCGCCAGTTGGTTGAATTTTGAGTTGCCGAGAAGCGTCCGCTAGCTTCGTAGACAAAGTATCCGCGCCGTCCGCCAATTGCAACGCGCCATTCGTTAGTACACCAGAGCGGCTATCTAACAGCCGCGCGCCGTTCGCTAGTTGTTGGCTGCCAGTTTGCGCCTGCGCCAGACCATTCGCCAGCGATGACGAACCAACCAGCAGCTGATTATTCGCCGATCTGACGCTGTTATAGCCGTTAAGAGCAGTGATTGCATTCGGCGCCAACTGATTAACGCCGTTGTTCAGCGTAGAGACGCCAGTTTGCAATTGTGCTTGCTGCACTGACAGACTTTGAGTAAGTGTCTGCAAATCTTTAAGCAGCGCGGCTGCTTGCATACTAATCGTTTGCGTTTTACTAAGTGCCTGGGAAAGCTGGCTAATCTGCGGCAACGTTATGGTCGTCGAACCGCCAGAAGCTACTGCCTGGCTGCCCAAGTCTTTCAACACAACACCTGCTGCTGATAAATCAGCTAAAGACGTTTGCATCGTTTGCGCCAAAGCTTGCGCTTCACTCTGCACCTTATTCTGCTGGCTGACGAGCATTGGCGATGGATTATGAACGCTAGCATTTAATTGATTAAGGCCTGCCTGCAACTGTTTTATACCGTTTGTTAACTGCGCAACTTGCGATTCGCTTGGCAAACCGTTCGACAATTGTCCCAAACCTGCCTGCAATTGGCGCGATCCATCGCCGAGCCGCGCTAATCCATTAGCCATCGCCCGCTGATTTACTGCCAATTGCCGGACACCGCCAGTATACGTCTGCGCGCCCGCTTGCAGCTGCGTCAAACCGCCGTGCAGTTTAGCTGCGCCGCCCACTGCTGTCTCCAGACCATCGCCGAGCTTACCGATATTTTCCAACGCACCTTTAGCGTACGCCTGAGTAATTTGCTCGGCCACCGACGTTTTGACTTTTTCAGCCGCTTGATTGCTGACCAGCGAACCGATATAGTTCTTGGCTGGCGTAGTCGTGTAGCGAATCACCGCTTGCTGCGGTTGAGCAGCAGTAATCGACGCCGCTTTTGCCGAAAAATCCGTCGGAACAGTCACCACCGCATAGAAATGCCCGCTATTGACCCCATCATCAGCCTGCTGTTTATTCACAAATTCCCAGCCCAAATCATGATTACTTTTGAGTTTTTGCTTGACCGATTGCCCAATATTGACCGTTTGACCGTTCAGCTGCGCGCCTTTATCCTCATTGACAAATGCAACCGGCAAATTTTTCACCTGCCCATATGGATCCCAGATTGAACCCAAGAAAAATCCGCTGTACATAATCGGAATAAAGGAAATAACCGCCATCGACAGCAGTAATATTTTGTTTTTACAGAGGTGCTGCCACTCAGCTCGCACCATATTAACGCGGCGTCTGCTTGACAGCCGTTTTAATTTTTCAACCATGCATTACCTCCTTGACAACGTCTGCTAACGTTACCGTCTTTAGATACTCGCTCCACTTCTCTTGCGCCTCGGAAAAAACTTTTTCAATCATAGTCATACCGATTTCTACTTGGCGAGGACGCGATGCAAACACTCGTTCGACGATTCCCTGAGGCTGAAAAAACGGCGCTTCGCCTTCAATCGCCAACACCACGTCATGCAGCGTCACTTGGCCCATTTCCCGCGCCAAAATGAAACCGCCGCCAGCGCCCTGCGTTGAAGTAATCAACTGTGCCACCACCAGCTTGCGGCTAATTTTCTTCAGATACGTCGGCGATACTGCCATCTTTTCCGCCAAAGCGTCATTGGTCATCGGCGCTTTTCGCTGCGGATCAGCTAAAATTGCCATGATACAGCAGGCTTGTTCAACAGCTCCCGATAGTTTCATATTAGTCCTTCCGTAAATTAGATATAGTGGATATCGATTATCCACTATACTACGGTTGGCTAATTTTGGCAAGAGTTTAATAAACGGATTGGGAATAAGCCCCGGCTTTTGAGCAGATATCTATAGGTTGCCAGCGTGCCAACCTTACGATTCAGGATTATTCTGCTGCACAAACGCCGCCGCCCGCATAAAATCATCAATCAGCGTCTGGCGCATACCGCCATTGTACAGCGCCGCTGCCGGATGATACAGAGGAATCACTACAAACTCCAGCTCATGCAAGCGCACCCGCCGCGGTCGGCCGTGGTCCTGGCTAATCCTTAATCCAGGGATAAAACCGCCGCCGCTGTGCCGCCCCAATGTCAGCACCGCTTTTGGCTGAATAATTTCTAATTGCCGCATCAAATACGGCCAAAACTGGCGCTTCTCCTCTGGCAGCGGATCGCGGTTATTCGGCGGCCGATACTTCACAATGTTGGTAATATAAACGTCCGGGCGCTGCAAACCAGCTGCCGCCAGCATCTCGTCGAGAAATTTCCCTGCTGCGCCGACGAATGGTTTACCTTGTAAATCTTCATTCTTGCCCGGTGCTTCGCCGATAAATACAATGTCAGCATCAGCGTTGCCATCGCCCATCACCAGCTGCGTCGCTTGAGCCGCCAATTCCGAACAAATCCCAACTTCGACAATTTCCGCCGCTAATGCGTCTAATTCAGCCTGCTTATTCATAATATTTATTTTACCAGAAAACGCCCCGTAAAAACGAGGCGTTCATATTCTATAAGAATCTTATTTATTTACTTTACTTACTAAAGTATCCTCCAAGCTATTTAGCTCATTACGCAGTTCGCCTTCTTCTCCCAATTTTTGCATGTCTGATTGCCATTCACGAGCGATTTTCTGAATTTTACTGCTGGACTCATAGAACTCAGTCATATAGCTAGAATTATACTTTGTATAGTCAGACCGCATCTCGACAACCTTCGGTATCATCTCTTCCATCTTCTCTAGCTGTTCGGTAAAATCTTTGACGAATTTTTTATTATACTCGTGCTTAATGTCAGCATTCTTAAGATCTTGCTTAGTCTTCTTGATTGAGGTTGCCAAGTTGGAAATATTGTAACTGCTGCTTGTGCTTGCGTATTCGCTCATTGCTGGCAGCAGCTTGCCATAAACCTCACCAAGAGCATCCATGACTTCGTTGAACTTTTCCAGCCTATTCTTTATATTGTCATACTTTTCGCGAACCTCTTTATCGTTGGTGACGGCTTTCATCTTGCCCAGATCGGTCAATGCTTTATTAATGTCACCTTTCACTGTAGCAATCTTGTCACGGTTAGACTCTAATGACGACTTGGTTTCTGAAGTCGAAATATACGAAAGCGATGATGATGCTTTATTATAAGTCGTTATAATACTGTTCATCTTTTCTTGGGCAGCTTGGTAGTCCGCCTTACTTGGGCCACCCAGGAAAATAACCGCTAGGACTATACCGACAATGAGGATGATTAGTCCGATGGAGCCACCAATGATTCCCCATAGGGCACCTTTACTCATTTTCTTCTTCGGTGGCATTTGGTATGGCATACCTGGAGTTGGTTGTGGTGGAACTGGCTGAGGCATAGGAACGACAGGCGGCTGCACTTGCTGCTGTGCTGGTTGCGATTGATTGTTCTTACTATTATCCATATTCCTCCTAAGGTAATTATATTTTTATTATACAGTACTACGATACAAACAAAAATACCCCAGCAAGCTAGGGTATTTTATTCTCAAAGATAAACGCTTAACCGTTAGCCTTTTTCTCTAACAATTTTTTAAAATCGTTATAGTTATTCCTTAAATCTCTTACCAAGTTTTCTTTGCCATTAACTATTGGCGGCTTTGGAACATCTGGCCTCAAAGAAAGTTTCCCAGTTTTATTATACTCTGCCAGTTTTACATAAAACTGTTTTACCTCTGCAAAATAATTTTTTAAATTATTTCCATATTCTGCAGCAAATTTATTGTCAGACTTTGAAGTCTCATCTACCAAGTCCATACACTCTTTCATGACAGAGTCGAAGCTTTGTTCAATCTCCGCTTTGGTTTTATCCATGAATTTAATCTTATTGCGACGTTGACATTTGTTAGAAAACTCCGATCGCTTACCCGCAATAAGCGCTAAATATTGGAAGTACGGCTTCGTATCATTTTTCCAGGTATTATTATACTTATCGTAAACGTCTTTTAGTTCCTTGTCACGAAGTGCTTTATGAGATTCAATTTTTTTATGTTGCTCGTCAGTTCGCTCAATCGACTTATTAATGCCGTCCTGAAGGTTACCGCCATTGCTACTACTTTTCACCTCACGAAGCGCGTCAGAATTAAAGTCATTAATCTGCGAAATCAAGTCCTTGTAGTCCGCCTTACTTGGGCCACCCAGGAAAATAACCGCTAGGACTATACCGACAATGAGGATGATTAGTCCGATGGAGCCACCAATGATTCCCCATAGGGCACCTTTACTCATTTTCTTCTTCGGTGGCATTTGGTATGGCATACCTGGAGTTGGTTGTGGTGGAACTTGGTTTGGTGTTGGTTGGATTTGCTGGGATTGTTGACTCTTAGCTTTGCTGTCATCCATAATTATTAACCTCCTAAACTTATCTCGCTATTATATATTTACAACCCGATCATCGTCAAGTTAATCTTACCGCGTTCATCAATGCCGGTGATTTTTACTCGAACCATCTGGCCTTCCTTGACCACGTCAGTCACCTTAGCCACGCGGTGATCGGCCAGCTTCGAGATATGCACCATCCCGTCAATCCCCGGTAGAATATTCACAAAGGCCCCGAAATCTTTGATGCTGACGACCTTGCCTTCGTAGATTTTGCCAACTTCTGGCTCTTCGACCAGGCTTTTAATCCAATTGAGGGCTTTTTCGATCGATGCGCCGTCTGGGCTAGCGATGGTAATCAGACCGTCTTCCTTGATATCAACTTCAGCACCAGTTTCCGAGGTAATCTTGTTAATCACCTCGCCGCCTTTGCCGATCACGGCACCGATTTTATCTGGATCAATTTTTAGCTTTTCAATCCGCGGCGCGTACGGGCTGAGCTGATCACGTGGCGTAGCCAGCACACTCAGCATGTGCTGCAAAATATGCGCCCGGCCAGCCTTACTCTGTTCAATCGCTTGGCGCAGCACTGTCACCGGCAAACCATGCACTTTCATATCCATCTGGAGCGCCGTGATGCCTTTGGCCGTACCAGTCACCTTGAAATCCATATCACCAGCAAAATCCTCAGCATCAGCGATATCGCTCAGCACATACGGCGTCTCGCCGTCCATCATGAGACCCATAGCGATACCGCTGACCGGTGCTTTCAGCGGCACGCCAGCATCCATCAGCGCCAGACAGCTTGAACAGGTCGCTGCCATCGACGTCGAACCGTTTTGGCTCATAATTTCGGTAACGCTGCGAATAGCGTAAGGGAAGTCTTCTTCGCTCGGCAACACTGGCATCAAGGCTCGCTCCGCCAAGTAGCCGTGGCCAATTTCGCGCCGGCCTGGACTGCCCATCCGCTTAACCTCACCAACCGTATAGCCCGGCGCATTATAATGATGCATATAGCGCCGTTCACCGTCGTTAACCTCCATGGTATCAACCAGCTGCGCGTAACTCAGCGGCGCCAAGGTGACAATATTCATACCCTGCGTCACGCCGCGGGTAAACAAACTCGAACCGTGTGCTCGTGGCAACAAACCAACCTCTGAGCTGAGCGGGCGAATTTCCGTCAAAGCACGGCCATCCGGGCGCTTGCCATCCTCGACGATACCGCGGCGAACATCTTTATGCAACGCCAAGGTAAATGCTTCATCGTATTCGTCGCGTACTTCGTCGTACTCCTCAGCATTCAAACCCAACTTTTCGGCCATCGCTTCGTGGAACGCCCAGCGAATCTCATTAACCACTTCGTTGCGCTCCGGGTACGGCCGGCGGATTTTCTCACCCAGCTTGCCGTCAACCCATTCGTCAGCCGTCTGCTGAATTGTTTCGTCGGGTAAGACTAATTCATATTCCTGCGGGATCGGCGCGACTTTGGCGGCCAACTCTCGCTGCAAGGCAATCGCCGGCTGCATCATCTGGTGCGCCCAGGCCATCGCATCAACAATCACCTCTTCTGATACTTCCTTGGCTCCAGCCTCTACCATGGTGATGCCACTCTCGATGCCAGCTACTACCAAATCCAAATCAGATTGCTCACGCTCCTCTGGTGTCAAAAAGGCCTTAAACTCGCCATTCACGCGGCCCACACGTAAGCCCGCCACCGGACCGTCAAACGGCGTCCCGGTCAGCATCAAGGCGCTCGACGCCGCAATCATCGCCACCACGTCCGGACGGAAATCCGGATCCATGCTCAGCACTGTCGCCACAACCTGCACTTCTTGGCGATAACCTTTTGGAAACAAGGGTCGAATCGGACGGTCGATCAACCGGCCGATCAGCACCGCCTCATCGCTGGGCCGGCCCTCGCGCTTGATAAACCGCGAGCCAGAAATTTTGCCTGCCGCATAAAATCGTTCTTCATAATCAATTGACAGCGGGAAATAATCCAGCTGCACCGGCCGGCTGCCTACCTGGGCACTGCCCAGCACCACTGTATCGCCATAGCGCACCAGCACGCTGCCCGTCGTCCGAAAGCCGACCCGGTTCACCTCCAGTGTCAGCGGCCGGCCACAAAGCTCGGTGGTAACGCTAAAAATCTCCTTGCCGCTCGGGTTAATAATACTCATAAAAAGAGCTCCTTTCTCGCGGTAGTAACAGGGATGAAACCATGCCAAAATGTTAATGACACATTCTCATCTCTATCACTTCCGCATTACAAATTGCTACTTCTATTATACTAAAACTTTCAGTCAAACACCAGCCAACCAACACGACAACACCACTATTACCACCCTATTAAACAGATGCGATGTGCTATAATCATCCCATGTCACTCCAGCTAAAATCTTTCGAAAAACCGCCAAAACGTTGGAAGGGCCGATTGATTTCTGTGACTGCAATTATGCTACTTATCGGCGGATTATACACGCTTGTGATTGCTATATCGCCATTCATCTCGTCTCAAACCATCAACCCAAAGAATAACTCCACCACCCAACTTATCAGCAAAACAGAAAATAAGACTACTGAAAATCGACTTTATATTCCAAAAATCGACATAAATCTACCCTACGCAGCTGGCGGCCCAGAAGTCATGGAACACGGTGCTTGGTGGCGTAAGCCAGAGAACGGTAACCCGAAAGACGGCGGCAATTTTGTCCTATCAGCACACCGTTTTATCATGGGCTTAACTCCTCAGCAAACACTTAGAAAATCACCGTTTTACAATATCGATAAGCTGGCGGTTGGTGATGAAATTATCATTGATTATGAAGGTGTACGCTACGCCTACACCATCAGGGAAAAGCTCAGCGTTAAACCAGAAGCAACAGAAATCGAGCAACGAACCACTCAGTCACAATTGACCCTCTATTCCTGTACTTTAGGCGGCGCCAACGACGGACGTGACGTACTTATCGCCAAATTGAAGAAATAATCACCACAACAAAAATCCCCCTCTCGTCAAAGGGGATTTAAGCAGTTTTCTGGCGTAAAGTTATTTACGCAAACCTAACTTGGCAACAACTGCTTTGTAGCTCTCAAAATCAGTCCGCTCCAAATATTTAAGCAAGCGCTTACGCTTACCAACCATTTGGATCAAGCCGCGGCGCGCCATGAAGTCGTGTTTATTCGCCTTCAGATGCTCCGTAACCTCTTTGATACGAGCCGTTAAAACCGACACCTGAGCCTGTGGGCTACCGACGTCATTTTTATTGACCTGAGTCAAAGCAATTGCTTTCGCTTTATTATCTTTGCTAATCATAGCCTTGTAATTATACCAAGTTACTCAGCTTTTTGCAATTAGCTAGTAATCCCAAAATCCGCCAAAGTCTTCGCCATCTTAACAGAATAATCGGCTATTTGCGTGCGCCGCAAATTCTCGCAATACGCACCCGTATTTAATCTATCACCAATATCCACCGCTAATGTTCTGATGTAAGTTCCGCTGGAAACATGAGTTTTGATTCTTAACTTAGGATATTCATAGGACAACAATTCCAGCGAATAAATCTCCACCATACGCTTTGGAATCTCCACTTGCTTCCCCTCGCGAGCCAACTTATAAGCTCGCTGACCATTAATCTTTATTGCACTAAAAATAGGCGGGGTCTGCTCAATTTTCCCCACAAACTGACTAATTGCCTGCTGAATCTCCTCTATATTCGGCTCATAATCAGATACTTTAACGATTTTGCCCTCAGGGTCACCCGTCGAGCTTTTCTTTCCTAAGATAATTTCCGCCTCATACCATTTATCTAGCTTGGTAAATGTCTCGGCTTCCCGACACTTCTTCCCTGTTACAATAATCATTAAGCCTGTCGCGAACGGATCAAGCGTGCCAGTATGGCCAACTTTAACTTTCTTGCCCGCCTGATTTGATAAAACTCGCCGCAAGCGCGCTACCACCCCAAAGCTAGTCAAACCTTGTGGCTTATCGATAAGAATGACTTCATCCATCAACTATTTTTGCCCTGGAATCTGGAATTGTGCTGGGTTAAACTCCCCCGCGCCCTGAACTGGCTGAGTTGGCATTGCCGAGATTGGCGGCGCAGCTACCGGCTCGGGTGTTACCCCTAATGGTGCAATCTGAGGCACTCCTGTTGTATCAACTCCTGTCGGTGCTGGTGGAAGCGGTGGCAATGCACCAAAATCCGGAACTGCCGGCGGCATCGGTAAAGCAGCACCAGCTACGCTATTTTCAGCATCTGCCAATGTTTGTCCTGGTTGCAAAGGTGCGCTAATCGGCGCTGGTTCAATTGGCGCACTGGCTAGATTTGGCGCTGGCAACCCAGAAGCGTTTAATTTATTAGTATCGCTAGCAATAGCCTCAATGATAGACTCATCTGATTGAGGCACTAGAGGTGCTACAGGAATAGAAGACAATTTCTGCTCACCAGCAGTATTAGCAAACGGGTCAACCTTCGGCGGCTCATCAGACACTCCCATGGCAGCATTCAGCGGCGTATCCCCAAATGACGGCGCACTATCACCCACATGCTTACTATGAGTTAAAATTGTTTTATTCTGATCACCGGACAATTCCTTCTGCTTATCTTCAGCAGCCTGTGTGGTCGTTGCATTCAACGTACCACCCATTAGCGGAGTCTCTTCAAAAGTCAGTTCCTTTGCCACTAATTTTTTACTAAGATCCTCATCTGCTTGGTCAACATCCTTAGCTGGCTCAATACTAGCCAACTTCTCTGCGGCGACCCGTGCCGATTCTTCCTGCTTTTCTTTCGCTGTTTGTGCCGCTACTTCATCAATATCGCCCTTTTTCTCATGACTAATCGACAGCGTACCATTTACCTGCTCCGATTCGTCATCCTCTATTTTCTCTGGATTTTCTGTGGCTGACTCTTCCTTATCAGGCTTTTTATCTTCAATTTTCTCAATTTCTTGTGGCTTTTCCTCTGCCTCGCTTTCGGCAATCTTTGACACTACCAACTGCTGATTGGCTCCTGCCGCCATAAGTTCTGCCGCCGCGGTCATCGCCTTTGATGATGTATTACTATTGCTAAACCGCTCAGTAACCGCCACGATTCCCGTCAACAATGCCGTCGCCATCTGTTCGTCCAGTGTTACCTTTGGCGTTTTCAAATCATCAATTAGCTCAATTGCCATCTCGCTCACGCCACTTGCATTATTTTCATGCCAATCAACCGACCCCAGTCCGCTTTTCACGCTGCCCGCCGTTATCGCAACAACTGTGGCATCATGCAAAATCTTACCATGAGCCGTCAACGCCGTATCAATACTGTCGCTATTCTCAACATTCAACGCCAGCACCAACTCGACATTGTAATCTCCCTGGGAAAATTCCAAATCTTTATCAGAAATTGTCGTCCGATATGGCGTAATAAAAATCTTCACCGCATCATCAACAACTTTATATCGCAGATGGTCAGCCTTTTCTTTGTCTAAAGCAATAATAAAATCACGTAAACTATCAGCTGTCTGTTCAAATGTTTTATCAGGATTCAGAAAGTTGATAGCTGGTGGAGTATCACCACTAAACACCGCTGTGGCATGCTTGCCGAGCTTGTTGAGGAAAATCGTCAAACCAAGCGCCGCCGATAATTCGTCAACTGACGGACTAGCGCTCACCGTCACCAAAATATTAGTTACATCCTTGATGCTTTGGACTACTTTCTGTTTTGCTGATCCGTTTGGCATGATTTTTCCTATTTTTGTTTTGTCGTTATACTTTCCATCACTATACCATAAGCACTACCATAAAGTCAATATCTATACCACCTCTTTACAATTTATGTCATTTTCTGTATAATTCTTCCTGATTAACGATACAAATCTATAGAGGTAAAGGAGTAACATGCCAATTATCAAATCCGCCATTAAGCGCGCTAAGCAAACCTTAAAACGTCGCGAGCGCAATATCGGCATTAAAAAAGACGTTAAGACTGCTGTTAAAGCTTTTATCGCAGCGCCAAGCGCCAAAACTCTTGCTACTACTCAAAGTGAAATTGATACAGCCGTTAAAAAAGGTCTGATTAAGAAAAATACCGCTGCTCGTCGTAAAAGCGCATTGAGCAAAATTGCTAAAAAAGCAGGCGTTAAGCTGGAAACTGCTGCTAAAAAGCCAGCTGTAAAAGCCGCCCCAGCCAAGAAGACAACTGCTACGAAAAAACCAGCCACCGCAAAGAAAACCCCAGCAAAAAAGCCAGCAGTTAAGAAAACTGAAAAATAATTTGCGAGAATTGTTAAAAACACCCCAGAGTTTACTGGGGTGTTTTTATGAGTAATAGGCATAGTACAAAGCCTAACTATCCAATACTCCATTAGCTAAAAGCTGAGCCTTAACTGGGTCGCCGACCTTATGTAAATTTATACTGTCAAACTCCATACTGCCATTAATCACCACTCCTTGCCCCTCTTCAACAGAAATCATTCCATCTTTATTAAAAGTCACTACTACAATCTTTCCGCCTTTATGGTCTAAGTTAGACACCCCAGTAAGAGTTAGTTCAACACCCAAAAGCTCCTCTAGGCTGGCGGTCGTCATAGGGATCTCTTTTCTTACAGATGAATCTTTAACATCAAACGTAAGCAAAAGTTCTGATGTAGTTTTCCATCCTCCACTCTTTATATCTCTTTTTGTTATTTTTGCCTTTAACACCGACTCATTTTCTACCGTACTTGCATTATCAACAGCAACCTCTGTCATGTGCTTTCCATCTTCAGTATAAGAATAACTAACCAGAGATCCATACGTATCAGTGCCAGTGTACGCGTCAGTTCCAGTATATCCCCTCCAGTATTCTTCTTGTAATATATTTTTAGCCTTTTCGTCAATTTCAGCCTTTCGCTCTGGCCTAACTGGAAATTCGCTTGGCACACTGGCCGATTGTTCTGATGAAGTTGTCGCTGGGGTCGCTGGGGGTATGCCATGTGGCTCTTCAGGATAGTCATTTATGGAACCTATGAAAATACCTCCAGTCAAAAATGCTGCTACTGCAGCGCACCCCAAAAAAGACCTAGGGTTATCATGACGATCGCTACGATCATGTAAGCCTTCTCCTTTAGGTAACCTACCCATCTTTCTTCAAACTCCTCTCTATTACAACGTGAAGATTATTATACTTACTATCAAAATAAAATCAATAATTGCGATAGTCCTATAGTTATCTAGTCTGGACCAAAGCCGCCTCTATCAACAGCCACGGATTAATCCCAGTCGTTTTCATCTGAAGGTCTGCCTGAAACAATGCATCGTTGATCTGCCTGAGATGTTCAATGTCAATAGTCCGAGCTGACGAGGACAAGCGCTGCAATACATATGGATTGACCGATAAATCGGCTGCCACCGTTTTATTGTCACCACCTGCCAACACCAATGCTGTCACATTGGTCGCCTGCGACGCCAATAGTCCCATCGTCTGGTAGGCGCCGTCTACGCCACTTTCCGACTCCAAATAGCTGATGATGTTGTGCACCGTTTCATAATCCTTCGACAAAGCAGCAACAAACAAATCAAACACGTTTTCTGACCTCGCCAACGGTACCAACTGGTCGATTAGTTCGTCAGTAATCTCCTTCACTAGCGCCAATTGATCCAAAAAATTACTGAGTCGCAACTGGTCAAACCCCAAACGGTCAATCAACGTTCCTATTTGCATGCGTGTCAGCTTATAGCCGCGCTCACGAGCCTGTGCTTCACACCAAGATATAAGCTGCGGCTTTTGGCGGTCACTAAGTGGCAAAAATTCTTGAGTTTTGGCAGTTTTTTGCAACCATTTATAGGTTTTTGTTCGTTTATCAAGTTTGCCTTCTAGCAAGATAACGGTTTTATCATCATCAAACAGTAGTTCCGACAATCGCGACCAAATGTCAGAATTTTCGCTCAACTTCGAGATGACATACACTGCAGACTGACTAAATAGGATCTGACCAATCGTTATTTCCTGCATATCAGCCAGCGTCAATTCCTCGCCATCATACCGCACGACGTCCGCATCACCAACCAGAGATACCAACGCCGCCTGTTTCTCAAATTCGTTATCGCCGTAGAGAAGATGAATCATTCAACTTCCACCTGGCAGACCGGACAAATATGCGTGCCGCGGCCACCGACTTTTAGCTTGATAATTTCTTGGTCGGGATGGCGGTGGCAAGCTTGACCTTCGCGGCGAAACACATGAGCAAACGTCAGATAATTTCCTTTTCGACCTTCGGCGTCAACGTAATTTTTATCGGTTGAGCCGCCCTGGTCGATACTGAGCTGCAAAATGTGCCGCAGCTCATTAAATAATGTGTTCAGCTGCTGATCACTGACATTTCTCACCCGCGTTTGCGGATGAATACGTGCCGCCCACAGTGCTTCATCGGCATAAATATTACCAACCCCGGCGATCACTGCCTGGTCAAGAAAAGCTGGCTTGATCATCGAGTTTTGACGGCGACGAATCCGCTGGATGAAATCCTCGGCGCGCGTATTGGGATCAAGCGGTTCCGGCCCAACTTTTTGCATGAACGGCAAGTTCTTCACCTCATCAGTCGGCAGCAACTTCACCCAGCCAAACTTGCGCTGATCGTTAAAAAACAGCCGCGACCCGTCCACAAAATCAATCTGCACCCGCGTCGACCGATCCGGCAGCTTGCCGATTAAGCTATCGTTCGGATGGCCGCCAGCAAAACTCTGCGCTCCACGAAAAATAAGCTGCCCTGTCATCTTCAAATGCACCACCAGCGAGTAGCGAGTGTCCAGATCAATCATCAACACCTTCGCCCGCCGCCGCACCGCCGTCACGCGCGCACCGTATAAAAATTGTTCGACATCAGCGGGCGCATTCGGAAAACTCTTCGGCGAATCAAACACTACCGCTCGCGCCACCACTCGGCCCGGCAATAACTCCGCCAAACCGCGGCGAACCGTCTCGACTTCAGGAAGTTCCGGCATAAAGTACTCCTACAGCTTAAACAAGGCCTCTTCCTGGCCCAAGCCAATACCAGCAACCATCTTCTTGCCTTCAGGAATTTGCTTCAAAAACATATCCAAAATCTCATTGACATTTGCCTGCGCTGAGCCTTTAGAGCCACTACAATCCGACGTCCATAAACTCTTCACAACTGAATTATCGCTCAATGTTTCAAACTTATATACTTTGCCACTCGCACAAATACCACGTAAGTCGTTCTGCTGCTCTGTCAATTGTGTTCCATTCATCATCTTCCGCTTATCCAGCGCGTAAACTAATTCTGTGTAGGCTTTTACGTTATTATCCAATTTTTTCTGACTAATCTCTTTATCCAAGTAGCCCTCATACGTCGTTATTTGCCGAGAGCTTGGCGAAACTATAACACTATATGAGCGAAAATTCTCGTTTGCTACAATTGGCCCACGAACCGTCAGGCGCACAGCTCGCCCTTCGTCTGTTGATAGCAGCGCAATCTGACCGGCATTAATATTTTTATCCTTTTGATCTGATTCGTTTCCGCCAAACAGCGCCCGACCAATTGCAATAACCGCCGCTACCGCTACAATGGTAATGACAATCACTAATAAAATGGGTACAAATCGAGAAAATGAATTGCGTCGCTGGGTGTATTTCATGGGGTGATTATACCATAATATTAGATTTTTTGCGCTAGTTACCTGACTTGACCTAGGAAAGCTGTGCTATTGCTTGGCAAAACGAACCAGGATACTTATTTTTCAAACGATCGGCCGCTTCTTCGGGGCTTACCCAATGAAGTGTAACGCCAGGCTCACATGAACGAGGAATTTGATCTGCCGGTAGCTGAACACGGTACACAATCAACATCAGACTTGTCATTATATCGTTATACGGTAGCCGTTTGACCGCTTTTGCTACATTCCACAGTTCTTGTTTGGCAATGTAATGAATGCCAATCTCCTCATGTAGCTCACGTAACAGTGCAGCCGCTATATCCTCACCCTGATCCATCCTACCGCCTGGAATATCCCAATAGTCTTGGCTTTTGAGTAGTAAAATTTGGTGTTCATCATTTTGGATAAGGGCTTTTATGCCGATTTGAAATAACTGCTCTGTCATCTTATGTTTCCTCCCAATTTTTGCCTATTTGTACATCAACCTTCAATCGAATTGGCAGTTCCGGACAAACACCTTCCATCTCCGCACGCATAATGTTACCAACTCGCTCGGCGTCTTCCGGAGCACATTCCACCAAAATTGAGTCGTGAACCTGCAGAACCGGTTCGGCCAAACCAGCTAATTTATCCTCCAGCCGAATCATCGCCAGCTTCATCAAATCCGCTTCCGTGCCCTGAATCGGCATATTCATCGCCGCCCGCTCAGCCGCCGAACGTACCATAAAATTGCTCGACTTGACGTCAGGCGTTGGCCGCCGCCGACCAAAATAGGTCTCAACAAAACCTTGTTCGCGCGCTTGAACTAAAATTGTATCCAGATAGTGGCGGATTGGTGCTCGCACTGCAAAATAGTGTTCAATAAACTGTTTCGCCTCAGTAAACGTCATACCCGTGGCCGCCGCCAAGCCATGTGGACTCATGCCATACAGCACGCCAAAGTTAATCACCTTAGCCGCGCGGCGCTGCAATTTTGTCACCTCACTCATCGGCACGCCGTAGGTCTCGGCCGCCGTCTTGGTATGAATATCCACGTCACTATTAAAATCGTTAATCAGCTGCTCATCGCCCGCCAACACCGCTGCCAGTCGCAGTTCAAATTGTGAATAATCCGCGCCAACGAAGACCTTATCCTCGCTCGGCACAAACGCCTGGCGAATTTTCCGGCCCAATTCCGTCCGTACGGGAATGTTCTGCAGGTTAGGATTGGTGCTGCTCAGCCGCCCGGTACTGGTGACATCTTGGTTGAAGGTGGTGTGAATTCGTCCGTCCTCGGCCACCAACTTCGGCAGCGCTTCAATGTAGGTGCTGATCAATTTAGTCAGCTCCCGATACCGCTCAATCAGCTCAATGATTGGATGTTGCCCACGCAGTTTATCCAGCTCCTTCTGCCCCGTCGAATAGCCAGTTTTGCCTTTTTTAATGCCAATCGTTGGCAGCTGCAATTTAGTAAATAACACCTCAGACAGCTGCGCTGGACTAGCGGCATTGAACTCACGCCCAGCCATCGCATACATTTGTTGTTCAAGCTGGCTCACCTCCGTCCTCAGCTCCTCACCCATCTGTTCAAGGAGTGCCGTGTCCAACTTCATACCGCGCCTTTCCATCTGAAACAACGGCCAAATCACCGGAAAATCAAAGTCGCGAAGCACCCGAGCAACTTGCTGATGTGTCGCCATATAATCCTGCTGCTGGCGGTAAATCTGGCGTAGTCGCGCCAGCTGCCGCTCTGGGGAATCATCCTCAGAAAAATCACCGGCCAGCGCCATCAAGCTACGGTCGCGCCTCAGCGGATCGATCAAAAACGCCGCCTGCCCAACATCCCAGACCTCATGAAAACGCACCGTCACACCGTGAGCATCCAGCGCGTGATACAGCTGCTTGACGTCCGCCGCGATCACCACACCCTGCGCCAACAGCTGCCAAACCGACCAGCAAATTTCACTAACCTTTGCGCGCCACGCCACGCCCGGCTTGGAATTAATATAGACCGTGTCCGGATCTGATGGATCAATATAAATAATGTTTTCTGTCTCAAACAACGGCTCAGCTGGCAGATTTTCAACGAGTGGCAGCTCCAACTCCACTGTCTCCACCACCTCGTCCACCGCCTGCATTGTCCGCGGCAATCGCCCAATCAGCGAATGAAACTCCAGTTTCCGCAAAATCTCCGCCACCCGCATAAAGTCGCAGTCGTTAACATCGGCTACTTCCCAGTCCAGCTCCACTGGCGCGTCAGTCCAAATCTCCGCCACCTGCTTAGTCAAATATGCCGATTCCCGACCACTCTCCAGTTTTGTCCGTAAAGCGCCTTTTTGCTCGTCCAAGTGCGCGTACACCCCGTCCAGTGTGTCATATGATTGCAATAATTTCACGGCCGTCTTTTCACCAACACCAGGTACGCCCGGCAAGTTGTCGCTCGCATCACCTTTCAACGCCTTCAAATCCAAAAACTGATCCGTCCGAATACCATATTTTTGTTCAAAATATTCCGCCGTAAATTCCTCAATGTTCCTCAGGCCATTTTTCATGGCGTAGACTTTAGTGAGTGGCGACACCAATTGTAGCGCATCCAAATCCGACGTTAGCAAACACGTCTGCACACCGCGCGCTTCCGCCTGCCTGGCAAACGCACCCATGATGTCGTCCGCCTCATAATCATCCAGCTCATACAGCGGCCAGCCGAACGCATCCAGCAGTTCGTGTAAAATCGGAATTTGCTGATAAAAATCATCAGGCGCTGGCTTGCGACCCGCCTTGTACTCTGGATATAGTTCCCGCCGCTTGCGGATATTAGTACCGCGCTTGTCCCACGCCACTGCCACATAATCCGGCTCCAATTTCTTGATCAGCTCAATCGCCAAACTTACAAATCCATACACCCCGCCGGTCGGCGTACCATCCGCCGTACTGAGCCCCGGCATGGCATAATAACCTCGGTAAAATACCGACTTACCATCAATAACCACTAGACGCTTCATAGTTCTATTGTAGCATTTAAGCAACAGTAACTAGAGCAGCATTAACCGACTTCGTACCAATTCCTCTTTTTATATCTCCTGATGACCTACAAGCCGCTCTTTCAATTTCTTCTTGCTGATTATAAAGATGACAATATTCTCCACCTTTATCATCAACAACTATGTTCAATATTATTGGTTCACGGTTCTTGTCAAAACCAACAGAAAATTGGCTAGACTCAAACCCTACCTCAGGATAACTAGTAGTCGAAACATAATCTACAATAACATATTTAAATTTCCCAGCGTCGGGTGGAATTACATATATCTGATAGCGGTGGTCCCCATTTTTCCAAATCATCCACACTTGACCACACTGATCAACAATAGGTTCGTTAACAAATCTTTCCCATGCTTTACTGCCGTCTGGATTATAATCAAATTTCGACTCCAACTCCTCAACCTTACTTGTTATATCAGACCATTGGATTTCTTTGCGATATTTTATTAGACCCTCTACACCAAGACCAGAAAGTAATTTCTGAGCTGACTTATCGGAGAGATGAGGGGTTGTTTCCATAATACTTACCCTAAACATACGCTGTATTTGGAAGAATGTCAACAAATTGTTAAAATTAGCCTATGACACAACCACACGCAAAAATTATCGCCCTTGTCGGTCTGGCTGGTAGCGGCAAAAGTTCGGCGGTCGAATATTTAACAAAAAAGGGCTTCCCCAAAGTTTATTTCGGCGGTGTTATTTACAAAGCCATGGAAGAAGCTGGCATTGAGCCAACCTGGGATAATCAGCAGAAATTCCGCGAAGAAATCCGCCAACGCGAAGGCAAAGATTTCGTTATCAGGCGTGTAATTAAGAACATTCGCGATTTGATCAATGCCGGACAAAATAAAATTGTCCTGGACGGCTTATACACTTGGAGTGAGTATAAAATCCTCAAGCACGAATTTCCCGGACAAGTCGTTGTCATCGCCATCGTTACGCCGAAGCATCTACGTTATCAGCGAATGGTAAAACGCCCGGAGCGGCCGATGCAACCGCGCGAAGTCGACCAGCGCGATTGGTCGGAAATTGAAAATCTAGAAAAAGGCGGGCCAATTGCCATCGCCGATTATTTTATTATTAACGACAGCGATTTGACCCAATTACACCAAAAAATAGACGCCGTTACCCGCGACGCCCATTTTTGTAAATCACCCGAACAATGCTAATTAATCCAAGTATTCATAAAGTTTTTTGGCGTCTTTATGCTTCCTGAGCTTCGCCAAAGCTTTGGCTTCAATTTGTCGGATCCGCTCGCGCGTCACTGCAAATTCCTGGCCAACTTCTTCCAGCGTGTGATTCTTGCCATTATCTAGCCCAAATCGCATACGCACAATTTTTTGCTCGCGGTCGCTTAAACTGGATAACATATCTTGAACTTGTTCTTTTAGTAGCTGGTTTGACGCCGAATCTTCTGGCGAAACCGTATCTTCATCGACAATAAAATCCTGCAGCACCGAATCATCATCTTCACCATCACGACCAACACCAGCATCCAGAGAAGAAATGTCTTGCTTGATTTTAATGACATATTCAATTTTCTCCGGCTCCATGTCTAGTTCTTTAGACAATTCCTCAATCGTCGGTTCGCGGTTCAATTCCTGCGTCATTCGCCGCTGCGTACGCAGCAATTTATTAATGGTTTCCACCATGTGAACTGGAATACGAATCGTTCGCGCCTGGTCGGCAATCGCCCGGGTAATTGCCTGGCGAATCCACCACGTCGCGTATGTTGAAAACTTAAACCCTTTATCCGGATCAAATTTCTCGACCGCCCGCAAAAGACCAGTATTTCCTTCCTGAATCAAATCTAAGAAATCCAAACCGCGCCCCGAATACCGCTTGGCAATTGACACCACCAACCGCATGTTCGCCTCGGCCATCTTATCCTTAGCCTTCTTATCGCCTTCAATAATCCGGCGCGCCAGCTCCATCTCTTCCTCGGCGCTTAGTAGTGGAATTTTACCAATTTCCCTTAGATACAGCCGTACCGAATCGTCCGACACGTCATCCAAATATTGACCAGTCGAAAGCGAGGTTAGATCTTCCGATTCTTCCTCGTCTATAGCTGCCGGATCAAAATCCGCATCGTCGTTCAAATTTGCCGGCTTAGTAGTCGTATCGTCGCTCACATTTTCTCCTTAATCAGCTGGTTTAGATTCTGGCGCAAGCGCTGGGACAAAACCTCGTCGCCCGCCGCCTCAGCTTCCCGCAGCTGGGTTAATAATTGATTCTTTTGGTTTTCGCGATGTTTTATTGTTATTTGCCTGACTAGCCGAGCCATTTCTTCATCCAAGCTTTTCTGCTCCCAATTGGCATAACGACTTTCACTTTTTAACTGTACTATTTTCACATACTGCTCAATTTTTTGCAAGCCTTGAGGAATATTACTTAGGTCAATGTCCAAATTTTCCCGTAAATAGCCAATTAGCTGCCGCGCATTATCACTTTCAAGCATCTCACCGGAAATCGCTGCCAGCCAGCGCCGCACTGTTTTTTCGCTTGCCGCCAGCCCTGCCAGCATGTCTTCGGTTTCATCTTGAACGGGGTGCGGTTTTTCCTTGTCAATTTTAGTTTTTCTCAGCTGCTGATTTACCGTTTTTTCGCCCGCCAGCTTTGTTTTTAAGGCGATGATTGAGGCGCCAGTTTTCTCAGAAATCACCGCCAAGTAATGCTCTTGTTCCACCGGGTCTTTCAAGCCGCGCACAATTCTCAGCACAGTTGTCGAAAATCGCCGTTTGCCCTCAGCCGTCGCCAAATCTTCCATTTCAGCGTGCCGAACAATCACCCAGTCCACCGCTGACTGCGCCCGCTCAACCGCCGCTTGCCACAGGGCTGGGTCTTTTTGGATCAATTCATCCGGATCTTTTACATCATCCGGCAGGCTCACCACCTCTAGTTCCACGCCAATTTCCTGCGCCAAATTGATGGCCCGCTCCGTTGCACTGACGCCCGCCCGGTCGCCATCAAACGCCACACGAATCCGCCCCGCCAGCCGGCTCAGCGTCTTCAAATGCTGCAGCGTCATCGCTGTCCCTGCCGTCGCCACCACGTTTTTGACGCCAGCTTGGTGGCTGCTAACCACATCCAAATTCCCCTCGACAATCACCGCCGCGTCGCTCTTACGAATCGCCTCTTTTGCCTGATACAGCCCGAAAATATGGCGCGATTTATCAAATAGCAGTGTCTGCGGCGTGTTCAGATACTTTGGCGCACTGGGATCGTCACGAATAATTCGCCCCGTAAAGCCGACCACCTCGCCGCTGCCGTCGCTCAAGGCCACCATCATCCGCTCCCGAAACAAGTCGCCGCCAAACCGATTCACCAGTCCCGCATCAGCCAGTTCCCGGCGCGAAAATCCCCGCTTCTCCAGCGCTTTCGTCAGCGCATCGCCCTGATCTGGCGCATAGCCGATGATAAAATCGCCAATCGTCTGCCGATTCAGCCGCCGTTTTTTCACCGCGTATTCCAGCGCCACCGGATTTTTCACCAAATTTTGCTGATAAAAATTTGCTGCCAATTTTAGCGCTTCCCGCGCCCGCACTCGCCGCTTGGCCGTCCGTCCATCACCGCGGGAAAACAAACTCAAATCCACGCCCGCCTTGCGCGCCAAATGCTCCAACGCCTGGCGAAAATCCATTCCTTCTACCAACATCACGAATGTAAAAATATCGCCGCCCTTGCCCGAAGAAAAATCATGCCAAATCTGTTTTTCCGGGCTCACCATAAAACTCGGCGTCCGCTCATCAGTGAATGGACTTAGCCCCTTGAGATTACGACCCGCCCGCTTCAGCTGAACATATTCACCAATCACGTCCTCAATATTCAGCCGCGCCCGCACTTCTTCTTTGGCATCTTGCATGTCTTTATTATATCACTCTTTACCTCTGTTATCGTTTGTGCTTAAATAGATACATGTATCCAGATAATTTTAATAATCCATCTCAAGGTATTGATTATCTCAATCAAATTGCTACGCCCCCACCGGCAGAAGGTTTCGATAAAAAAACTAAAATAATCATAGCTATTTTAGGACTCGTAGGATTCTTAACGTTAGTTGCAATTTTTATTTTCTCACAGAACGCTATGCCTAAGACTACATCTTCGCATGTGGCGGCGCGCGTTAACAAATTGCTAACTATTTCCCAAAAATATAATAATAAATTCCGATCAACTTCTCTACAGACTACAAATAGCTCATTAGTATCTGTCTTAACTACCGCAGAAGCATCTTTGAGTGATCCACTGCAAGCAACTGGCATCGATTACAAAGATAAGAAAAAGGAAATTCTCGCCCTTGACCCATCAGATAAGCTGGAAGAAAAGCTAGACGACGCAGCGCTTAATACACAGCTAGACATTACTTATGCCCATGAAATGAACATACAAATAACCGATACTATTGCCATGATGTCAAAGGTGTATAAATCCACCAAGTCGAAGGCCATGCGACAATGGCTAGAAAAAACCGCCACTGATTTGGAAAATATCCAAAAACAAATTAATCAAATAATTAAGTCGAGTTAGGCTTCCGCCACTAGCCGATAGCTTAGCCGCGCCAAGTCAAAAACTTCTTCATCGCTCAGCTGCCCCGAGCAGATAATGGTATTCCAGTGTTTCTTATTCAGGTGGTAGCCTGGTAGCACCGTTTCGTATTTTTCCCGCAAATTCTGTGCCAGTAATGGATCACATTTCAGACTTACCCTGAGCGGCTTTGAACCCTCCGCCACTAATGCCACCATCTTCCCTGCGCCGTCATTATCCCGACCAAATTTATATACCGCAACATCCTCGCCAAACGGATAGTCCAGCCGCACACCGGGCAAACTTAAGATAAACTCTTCAAATTGTTTATGGGTCATTTTTTCACCTTCTTTAGATAATATTGTAATTCCATAATGCTGCCGCGGATATCCTCCAACGCCCGATGATCCTCTGGCTTGGCAAATTTCTTGCCGTACTTGCCCTCAAACACCACCTTCCAGGCACTAACATCCAACATCCGGTAGTGTAGTCTTTTTGACAACATAGGCCACCATTGGTCGATGAACCGACGATCCTGGTGGATTGAATTACCACCCAGTAAAATCCGCGGCTCATCCGCAAAATATTCATCGCAAAACGTAAGTAGCTCACGCTCCACCTCAGCCAGCGATTTGCCAGAGGCGTTTTGTTCCTCCAAACCGCGGCGCGCTGCTGGATGCTGGTCCCAAAAGCCAGCATTTCGGTCCAGCAGCTTGCCTAGCTTCTCCGGATCATGCCGTACAACCCCTTCATATGTGGCAATTTCCGTAAAATCCCAATCAGTCACAATCGCCGCAACCTCCAAAATCTCATCATGCACTGGATCCAACCCGGTCATCTCTAAATCCATCCATAAAATCTTTTTCGGTTTAAAACTGGCTTTCATGTTTCTATTTTACCACTTCCTTGCAGCGTGCTACACTAAAACCATGACCAAACGCATTCTCCTCAAATTATCCGGCGAGCAGCTACAGGGCGAGTTTGCCAGCGGTTTCGACCCGCAGCGCGCCCGCTGGATCGCCGAACAAATCAAGCCGGCCCTGGCGGACGGCGCCGAAATCGTCATCATGGTTGGCGGTGGCAACTACGTCCGCGGCAATCAAATCGTCGGCCACGGCATTCAGCCGGTTTCTGCCCATAATATCGGTATGCTATCGACGCTGATGAATGCCATCGCTCTGGCCGACGTCTTCAACGACGCTGACTTGCCGACCCGCGCTCTATCAACCGTCGAAGTCAACCAATTTATTGATCACTACACTTTTCGCCGTGCCCTCAGCCACATCCAAAAAGGCCGCGTGGTCATCGTAGCCTGCGGCACCGGCCGGCCGTTCCTGACCACTGACACTGCCGCCCTGAACCTAGCTTTAGAAATGCAATGCGATGTTGTGATTAAAACAACGAAAGTCGATGGCGTGTACGATAAAGATCCTGCCAAATTCCCTGATGCCGCCAAATTTGATCAGCTCAGCTATCACGAAGCTCTGACCAACCCTGACATCGCCGTCATGGACAAAGCCGCCATCGGCCTGGCTATGGACGAGCACATTCCGGTTGTCATCTGCGACTTACTCACCGACGGTAATATCGCCCGGGCTAGCAGCGGCCAGCCAGTCGGTACGCTTATCTCCTAGCTTAATACCTTGTCCTGACATAAATCGTTTTATATAAAAATCCGCCGTACTTGTCCGGCGGATATGTTCTTCGAAACCCAATTAGTCCTTTTTCTTGTCTAATTTATCGAGCTTAAACAGATGCACAATTGCATACACCACAAAAGCTACCGCCAGCAATGTGATCAACGAGCTAATAAACGCCCCGTACAGAAACTCACCCTTACGCCCGGCAATTTCAACAGTAAACGATGCAGCCTGAAGTCCCTGCTGCGAGCCGACAATTAGCTGCACCAGCGGGTCAATAAACGCTGTCACCAGCTTCTTCACCGTATCGCCAGCTGCCGTACCAATTGCCAAACCAACCGCTAGACCGACTATACCCTGTTCGCGAATAAAATTGACAAATCCACCCATATGGCTATCTTTGATTACCTCGCGCACGACCTTTTTATCCTTAGCAGACACCGCCTTCACAACAGCTTTGGCACTGCTGGCAACCGACTTTTTAGCTGGTTTATCGGCAGTAGTTTTTGCCGTTTTAACATTCTTGGCAGTCGACTTTTTCGACTCAGTAGATTTTGTTACCATAAAAACTCCTTTGTGACGGTTATCCGTTTAATTTTATCATAGCTTATCGAGATCCCTCTTAGCAGCCCTTAGTTTACCTTCAGTTAAACTATTACGAGGTAAAGACTCATATAGTTGTATAGCCTTACGTAGCAGACCGATATCATCGTTCTTTTTGGCAACCCGTCGCACAACATCAGGTAGAAATAGCTTATTTTTTGAATGGTCATCATCCGGTAAGCTTTCATTAACCATTCTAGCCACTTCAATAGCCAGCTCATCATAGCCTTGCACAATAAGCAGTTTACATAACTTCCCCACTTCTTCCAAGTTGTTCCGCGGATCAACATCAAGATATAAACCAGGTAGATCCACCAGCGCACTAGCTGCTTCCCCATACTTCCCACGCAGTTGATCGATTCGGGCATTATACTCATCAAGCAACAACAGTCTTCCAGGAATAGACGGCAATGTAAACATTTGTAATATTGAGCCTCGCCGAGAATCACGATGCTCCAATTGAGGATCCGGAAACCTCAACCATCCACGCACTGCCAAGAAATTTTCCCGGTTAATTGACTGCGGCAATTGCCGCATTAACAATTCATCAGTAAATAAGCTATTCTCAGCCCGCAATTGCCCACGCCATAATTGATCAAGTGGATTCTCACGACCAACTGCTCCCGTCATTTCGCAACATAGCTCCTCTGTCTTAACGTCTATCATAAATGACCGGTCGCTTTGTCTATCAAATAACGTAATAAATGTGTGCTGATTAGCGTAACTAATGAAGTGCTCAATACCCAGCCTCTCCAAACACTCGGACGTCACAATTGTATGCCCAAAGCAATTGGCCACCTCAGTCTCGGCAATAATTTCCGCTCGGAGTGGCTGCGAAGAATTACTTGTTGGAGCAAAGTCAAGCGTCTCCCGAACAAGTGACGCGACGGACATGGCCGCTCTAGCTGTATCATCAAAGGTTTTTGGCGACTACTCATACTCCTCATTTATCGCACGAAGTTGCCGTGATTCAAACAATAATTCACGCTGCCCATTGCCACCCTGCTCTACGCGGCTACTTTTCGGCGTTAACAACTGAGCCGCCAGATATCGTTCGTCCATAACGGCGTTATTATATAATAAAAGACTATATTTTACAAGTGTTCCGGCGCCACAATACCCAGAACAGCCAATCCTGCCTTCAAAATATCAGCATACACCGCCACCAAACCAACACGATGCGCTTCTTTGTCGCTGCCAACAACTTGGTTCTTCTCATAGTAGCGGTTGAATTCTTGTGCCAGCTCAAACAAATAGGCGCAGATATGATGCGGCTCCAAACTTTCGGTAGCACGGTTAACCGCCTCAGCGTATTCGCTCATTTTCCTGACTAACAGCCGATCTTCGTCAAATAATTCCGTCGGGAAAGTGGCTGCTTGCTCAGATTTTGCCAAAATACCCCGGGCCCGAGCGTGCGCGTATTGCAAGTAGCTACCAGTGTTACCCGTCAAGCTAACCGCGTCATTGATGTCAAACACGACGTCGCTGCCGATTTTCACCTTCAAGAATTGATAGCGCAGCGCACCCGCCACCACCTCGTCGGTCGGCTCGCCGCCAGCTTGCTCGATGGCTTTCTTGAACTCGTTAAACAGCCAGTCAATGGTAATCACCTCGCCGGTACGCGAACTCATTTTGCCGGTCGTTAGCTTAACCAGACCAGTTGCATAGTTAAATAATTTGCCTTTCAATTCTGGAATCGCTAACTCACTAGCTGCGATTACCCCGCGGAAATATGCCGCCTGCTCTTCGCCGTTGACCGTAATCGATAGGTCCAGGTTTGGATAATCTTGATGCTTCAGCTGAATCAGCCCCATGTCGTGCGCACCATACAACCCGTTGCCGTGTGAACCGATGAACACATTATCAAACGCACCGTATTGGCTACCTTTGAAGATGTACGCACCATCTGATTTAGTAAAGACTTCTGGGGTTTTTGCTTTGATCAAGGCTTTACCCGGCACTTCAGTCTCGCTCTCAACATAACGCCGCTCAATCGGTACATTTCCCAGCCGCGCCACATTGGCATCAATTTCATCAAAGCTCCAGGCTTTACAAATCTCGTACACTTGCTTATACAGCGGATCGTCCAATACAAACGATTGCTTAGCTAGCTCATTAATTTCTGCCCGTGCCTCTGGCGATTCCTTGGCCGCCCGCGCCCCTTCAACATACATACGACTCATAAACTCGTTGCGCTTATCAGCCGGAATGGCGTCTAATTTACTAACATCACCGTCAATTTTGCGCAGAATCGCCCACATGCTCTTGCCGACATGTGTGCCGACATCGCCGTGGTAACTCACCCGGTGCACCGACGCACCATCTACCGCCAGCAAATTCGCCATCGTGTCCGCCAAAATCGCATTCAACGCATGGCCAATGTGCATAGCCTTAAACGGATTCGGACAATTAGTCTCAATAACGACCGTTTGTCCTGAACGGTTGGTCGCTGGTCGTGCTTTTAATGATTCCAATACCGCTTGGTCACTTAACGTCACATTGATAAAGCCCGGCCCAGCCACGCTCACCTCACTAAGCTCTTGGTGGCCGCGCAGCTCTTCAGCAATCGCCTCAGCAATCTCGCGCGGATTCTTACCCAGCGGCTTCACCAGCTGCAGCGCCACATTCGTCGCAAAATCGCCAAACTTTGGATCAGGTCGTGCCAACTGCACTGACACATCTTGATCAAAAAGTTGCTTCACCGCCTGAGAAATAATCTGTTCCATACCTTCCAGTATACAACAGAGGCCAACGATTATCTACCTCAAGCAAAACAACCTACGCCGCGTCATCAAGCTCGCTCATTTCCAAACCCAACCTTGTCACTGAGCTCGGACTAGACCCCTTGACGTGCTGTAACACATACGCCAATGCCGACATGTCATCTCGACTTAGGACACTTTCCGCCAAATCATGAGCATCTTTTTCTTCAGCCATTTTATTCCTTTTTGTTTTATTTTTTATACCCTGTAATGATATCATATTGTCTTTAATTTGTCAATAACATATCCGCGGGTTAGATAGCTTACTTTTTAATCTAGCGACGTGCACCTTTACTTATTATCTCTTTAAATGCCCCATTCTGACTCAGGTCCTTTTTAAGCATTTCTCTGATATTCTTTTTTGTCTCTGGACTGGCTTTCTCATAAGAATGCCTAATCACAGCAGCCCAATCATCTCCAGTGTCTCCAATTTTAATTGTCGTCTTATGACCCTTCAACACGGCTGCGGACGGACCACTAGAGAAAGCTTCAGCATTATCGCTTAATACCGACACTGGCACCAGTTCAACACCAGCCGCTGCAGCAATGTGTACTGCCGCAGAACCAATCTCACGATCCTTTACGGATTTATGATCCGAAAATCCTGCCATGACCACCTTCTCACCGTTTTTAGCTCGTTCAACAGCTTCCTTATAATCATCTATAGAAAAATGATCCGGCCTTTTACGTTTCCGGGTTATCCATTTATACGGTACACGGATAAAGTTTTTTATTCCCGTTAAAACATACTGTATAGTCTCAGCGTTAAATCCACCCACATCCTTTTTGATCTAATCACTATTTGTTGACGCTATACCAATAGCAGTCTTTCCTATCAGGGAGGCTAGATAACTGGCAGTAGGCACATCAAGCCCAGACTCATGTGATGAAACAATCACAAGACCTCTACCCTCTTCTTTAGCTCTTTTCGCTGCCTCAATTAGATAATCTTCACCAGATATATCAACTTCACCACGGCCGTGCATTACACCCATCAGAGCCGCAAGCCCAAGGCGCAACCGAAGACCCGCCTTTTACAAACTCAGTTCTTTACCGGCAGCTTTAAGTTTCTCTACTGCAGGATGTCTAGATAAAAACGTTTTTTCAGATGACTTCATAGCGCTCATATTATACAATATATAGCCCTATATTGTCAACAATAAACACTTCTTAGACGTACCTTATTCGCAACCATCGCAAATCGTCAGACTTGCCGGATCAATGGGCGCAGCGACACTACCATTCGCCTTGGCCTGCTCGTCAGCCACCGCCTGCGCTGCCTGCATCGCCGCATCAATGGCATTCAATTTTTCTTCCAAAGTCATGTCGTCAGAAATAATTTGACTTGCGTTCATGTTCCTGTCTTTCTATATATTTAGTATCTGCTTATGCTTATAATACGCTATATGTAGCGTTTATGCAACATAGTGCAGCCAATTTCCTGTTGTAGTTTTTTCATCAAGATTACCGATTGGCATGATGTAAATTTGCCTATTCTCCACACGCGGCATAAAGTCGCCCAGTTTGTTGGCATACACTTCCAAAGCCGCCGCCTCTTCTTTCTCTGGTAATTCTCGTACCTTTGTTGTTAAAAATACAGCACTCTTTTGATAGTTCCACACTACAAATTCTACAACACCGCTGCGGTAGGCATTAATGGCGTGGCGAGATTGCCGGTCAGAGATCCAAATGATGTTGTCATTTTTATAACGTACAAAGTGGAGCGGCGTCACTAGCGGCGTTCTGTCGCGATTGACGGTAGCCAAAGCGCCAACTTCAACTGTGTCTAAAATATCTGTTGTAATTTTGTCCATGGCAGTTATTTCGTGGTATTTACTTCATAACTAGTATTGGTGCTTTCAAAGAAATTGACCAATTCCAACGTGTCGTTTGCCGTAGCCATCCATTTGGCTGGGTTAGCCACATTGTACTCCGGCTCAAACCCAAGCTCGACCAAGCGGCGGTCAGTCATGTGCATGACGTATTGATTGACGTAATCAGCGTTCAAGCCGAGTATTCCCTTTGGCAACATGTCCTTGTTGTACTCTTTTTCCAGCTCCACCGCCTGCAAAATCAAATTGCGAATTTCCTCAGCAAATTCCTGCGTTTGCAGTTCTGGGTTTTCGTCCAGGATGGTGAGTAGCAAATTGATGCCAAAGGTCAAGTGCAAGTTCTCGTCCTTGGTGATCCAGTCCAGTAGCGTGCCGACATTGCGCAGCAAGTTACGCTGACGGAAACTCATGCCGACCATAAAGCCCGAGTAGAACCAAATGCCCTCCAGTACAATGTTATATGCCACCAATGAGCGGACAAAATCCTTTTTGCCCTCCAGTGTGTAGATATCAAGGTTTGGATCCAGCATCACATCCAGGTGCCTGTTCTGGAAATCTGCCTTGTCAGCCAACGATTTCTTACCAAAGCCCGCCGCGTAAATTTCCTCACGATCAAACGGAAACGTCTCAATGATATATTCAAAGGTCATGAAGTGGTTAGCCTCTTCCCACATCTGCTTTGACAGATATAGCTGCGCTTCAGCGGCGTTGACATATGGGTAAATACCAAAGGCCAGCGACTTGTTAATCAGTAGCTCGTTTGGGTTAAGGTAGCTAATCACCGTTTTGAGCGCATGCTTTTCCTCGTCGCTGAGTTTTTCAAAATCCGCCAAATCCTGGACCAGCTGGACCTCGTTTGGAAACCAGGTGTTAGCCACTGCTTGGTTGTATAGGTCGTATGCCCATGGGTAGCGAATTGGATGCAAGCTGAGCCCATCGCGCAAGCCTGAGCCCAAAATTCCCTGTTTAGGATGTTGATAATCTGCCATATTATTCTCCTTTTTTAACTTTGGCAAAGCCAAACCCGCGCGTTTTAGCGCCAGTTCGAATCTTCTGTTCTACTAATTTTTCCACTGAAACCGTGGTCTGCTCTGACTGATGGCGTGGCTTAACGTGCAAGTAGTAGGTGGTTTTTAGACCACGTCGCCAAGCTTCAGAATAAATCTCCACATATTCATCAATATCACGAGTCTCCAGATACATATTTCGAGAAATCGCCTGATCAACCCATTTCTGTGCCCGGGCTGCTACTTCAATGAATGCATACGGGCTTAATTGGAAGCTGGTTTTATAGACATCTTTCAATTTCTGAGGAATGGCATCAATATTTTGAATGTCACCCTGATTAGCAAAAACCTCTTCTTTAATTTCGTCCCACAAATTCAATTGCTTAAGGTCGCGCACTAAATTATTATTCACCTCCAAAAACTTACCGTTCAGCGTCGAGCGGCTAAAAATCTGGGCAAACTGCGGATCAATCCCCGGCGTCGTTCCCGCCACATGACCGATGTTAGCGGTCGGGGCGATAGCCATCAGCGTGGCATTACGCATGCCTTTTTTAACTTTCTTACGTAATTTATCCCAATCTAGCCGGGTTTTGGTATCAATTTTCACCTTGACCTTGCGATTATTTGACAATTCCGCCACCGTATCAATCGGCAGTAGCCCTTTACTCCAGCCGCTACCGTTATATGTCGGATAGCTGCCTAGCTTGGCCGCCAAATCCGCTGACTGGTCGATGGCGTGATAGCTGATAAACTCGGTCAATTGGTCAATCAGCTCATAGGCTTCGCTCGATTCATAGCAATAACCGAGTTTTTCCAATACATCCGAAAAACCCATCATCCCTAATCCGACAGCTCTCGTCTGCTGGTTGGCGTGCATCGCCTCTTTAACTGGCGTTTCAGTAATGTCAATCAGATTATCCAATTGTCGAATCGCCACCCGTGACGCCTCTTGCAGCCGATCCCAGTCCCAAGTCTTATCCTCACGCAAAAACGCCGACAGGTTGATACTAACCAAGTTACAGGTGGCGATATTGTCCTTGTCTTGAGGCAAGGTAATCTCCGTACAAAGATTGCTCAGATGAATTGTACCGGTGTTATTGTTCAGCGCCCGCACATTAATGGTATCTTTCCACGTCAGCCACGGATGACTGGTGGCCTGCAGGCTAGTCAAAATCTGCTTGAATTGCTGGCGAGCCGACATCTTTTCAAAGACCCGCAATTTACCAGCCTCCGCTAATTTGACGCACTCTTTATAGCGCACCGAAAATTCCTCGCCATATAGCTCTGGCAAATCTGGCGTTTCTGCTGGGTCGAACAGATACCAATCTTGGTCTTTTTGCACCCGCTTCATAAATTCATCAGAGATAAATACCGCGGTGTTGGCAAAGCGCGTCCGCATATATGGGTCGCCGGAGTTGGAACGCAGGTCGATGAACTGCGGGAAATTAAGATGCCAGTTCTCCATATAAATAGCTGCTGCACCGGCTTTCTTTCCCTTACGCGACACTGCGAACAATGCTGTATCAATCATCTTCATAAATGGAATTGGACCGGTTGATTCGGTGTTAGTGGTCTTAACTGGACTGCCGGCCGCCCGCAACTTAGTAAAACCGATGCCGATGCCGCCAGTACCCTTGGCGATAAACATCGTATCGCGCACACTCTTAGCAATTGACTCCATATCATCATCGACATTTAGTAAAAAACAGTTGCTGAGCTGCGGGAAGGAGCCGCCAGCATTGACCCGCGTCGAACCGCCCGGCAGGTACTCCAATTGGCTCATGTGTTCATAAAATTCAATCGCGGCCGCAGTCGGGTCTGGCTCATTGTAGCTAAGTCCCATAGCGATACGCATATGAGTAAATTGCGGAGTTTCCAGCGGGTCGCCGCTTTGTTTGCGCAAGGCATAGCGGTTTTTATTTGTCATCACACCGAGATACTTACTAAGGTCGTCCCGGCTCGGCTCCAGCGCCTCACCCAGCTTCTTTAGATCAAACCGGCCGTCACTCATCCGCTCATCAAGCAAACCATCTTTGACCGCCGCTTTAACAAACTTCGGAAACTCCCGCGCGTGCAATTTCTTTAATTCGTCTGCTGTCTCGTAATCACCTAGTGTATTTTTGTAAATATTTTTCAGCAATAATCGCGCTGCGATTTTATCATAATCTGGATCATCCTTAACATTCTGTAAAACTGTCTGAATCACTGCCTCGTCCAGCTGCTCGGTGGTAATCCCGTCAAATAGCGTCAGCTGCAGCTCGGTCGCTACCTGCACCACCTTTGAAACCTGATCCGACAGCCCGTCGCAAGCCTTCAAAATCGCCACATTAATTTTATTGGCATCAAACGGCTCTTTCGCCCCGTCGCGTTTGATGACGTTGATTTGTTGCATGTACCCTCCTTAATTTGCTCTGCTAAAAATCAGCCGCCAGTCCCTATCTGGTGGCTCATTTGGATAATTTGCCTTTTTGTTTATTTATGGGTTCGCTACATATATAGCGTACAACACTAACTATAGCCGCTACATATAGTGTCTTTCAAGACATTTGGTAAATTTTACAACCTATTTTTGCTATAATCAGATATGGTATGAAATTTGTCTCAATGCGCGACGTCACTTATTTTTTAGACGAACTAATCGCCCGTCCGCCCAAAAAGCATGATCGGCTGGCGTGTGTGACGCATATTCTGGAGATTCTTGATAATCCGCAAAATCAGATTCCCGCCATCCACATCGCCGGCACCTCCGGCAAGGGTTCGACTGCTTATTATGCTACCAGTTTACTGAACCGGGCTGGCTATAATACCGGTACATTAGTGTCGCCGCATATCGCCAGCATCGCCGAGCGCTCGCTAATCAACGGGCAGACGCTACCTGAACAAGAATATTTACATTATTTTCAAGCGTTTGCCAACCTTTGCGTAGCACACAACCTGCATCTATCCTATTTTGAATTTTTGACGATTTTTAGTTTTTGGCTATTTAAGGAAATAGGCGTTGATTATATCATAATTGAGGTTGGAATTGGCGGACGGCTGGACACGACCAACGTGATTTTCCGTTCGCCAACTGTACGCATCATCACTGATATCGGACTGGACCATACGGAATTACTAGGCAATACTCTGACAGAAATCACCCAAGAAAAAGCTGGCATTATCCATCAAAACGATTCAGTCGTGATGAACCGGCAAACTTCTGAGATTGAAACGGTTGTTCGGCAACACGCAGAGTCACAGTTCTCGCAGTTCTCAATTGCTTCGCCAATTATTGACGATTTTCTGAAGATACTGCCGGATTTTCAGCAGCGGAATTGGACATTGGCATACCGCGCCGTTGAAAAGCGGCTGGCGCTAGATAAAAAGCCGCCTCTGCCAAAAGAAGCTCTGAAAAAATCCGTGCATATCACTATTCCCGGACGGTTAGAGAAGCGCAATGTTGATGGAGTTAACATCATATTTGATGTTGCGCATAATCCGCAGAAAATCCGCGCCTTGATTGATTCATTGCGGAAATTATATCCGGATAAAAAACCTATCTTCGTAGTAGCATTCGGGCAAAATAAGCATTCGTCGCTAGCAGAATCGCTTGCCATAATGGACGGTCTGGCGCAACTAACCTACGCCACTACATTCAGCGCCAATTACGGCAAAAACCACCGCAACGTACCGCCAGAAACCATCCAGCACCTCATGAAATCTGCCGTCGAGATTGAATATAATACAGACAAGGCCCTCGCGAAAGCCATCAAAAAAGCCCGTCAGCTTGATACTTACGTCGTTGTTACCGGGTCGTTTTATTTAGTGAGTGAATTCGCGGCAAGCTAAACCGCTACTATAACTAAATTATCTTGTGTGCGATTACGTACTGAATTACCCGATTGAAAAAAGGACGCATATTAATGTTCTGCAACTCAGCGACAGACACCCATTTATAATCGCTATGCTCCCAGCTCAGCGTCACTGCCGGCGTATTATCCAAATGTGTGACGTATAATAGCTTCGTAACCGACTTATTCTCTTTCTCATCATATGCAGTCTCGGTGTACGCTAATTGTATTTTTGCTGGATCTAAGTCTATTCCGCATTCTTCTTGCACCTCGCGAATCACCCCCAAATTCTCCGACTCGCCGGCATCCACGATTCCGCCCGGCAAGTCTGGCTGATACGACTTCTCTGGATATTTTAAGTGTTCGCTCAAAGTCAAAGTTAAAACATTACCGTCACCATTGATGATTAGGATTTTTGCAATTGATTCTAATATTGTGTTCTGCTTTGACATGAATTAATCTCTCTGGCGGAAGGACGGGGATTCGAACCCCGGAGACCCCGTGAAGAGCCTACACACTTTCCAGGCGTGCCAGTTCAACCACTCCTGCATCCTTCCTTGTTGATAATTATACCACAACTATATTGACTCTTATGGTTGCATATATTGCTGTTTAGCCTCTATAATAGAACGTAGATGAAAGAATCAATTCCACCACGTATCAGACTTATTAATGTCACTAAAAGGTTTGGTTTTGGTGATGCTGAAATAAGAGCTCTAGACAACGTCGATCTGACAGTTAAAAAAGGTGAATTTATTGCCATCATGGGACCTAGCGGCTGCGGTAAGACCACCTTATTAAATACGATTGGTCTATTAGATCAACCGTCTGAGGGCGAGTATTATCTGGACGACGTTGCTGTTGATAATCTCAATTCACGACATCGGGCTAAAATTCGCTCCAAGCATATCGGTTTCGTTTTTCAAAACTTTAATCTTATCCCCCGCTTAACCGTGATTGAAAACGTAGCCCTACCCTTAACCTACAAAGGCCTAAGAAAGGTTAAGCGACTTCAGGAGGCCAGTCGCATCCTTAAAACTTTCCATTTAAGCGAGCGAGAATATTACATGCCTTATCAATTATCTGGCGGTCAAGTCCAGCGCGTGGCAATTGCTAGGGCGTTAGTCAATAATCCATCAATTATCTTAGCAGACGAGCCAACTGGCAACTTAGACAGCAAGTCTAGCCACCTCATTATGGAAGAATTATCCGACTTACACCGTCGCGGCAATACTATTATTATGGTTACCCACAACCCAGAATTAACTCATTATGCCAGCCGTGTGATTACCATGCTAGACGGTAAAATCGATACTGATGAGCACAAACAGAAGCGCAAGTTTACTAAAAAATTAATTGAAGACGAAGAAGAATCAAAATCCAAGCCAAAGCCAAAGAAGAAAAAATCTTCAAAGAAAACAGGATCGAAAAAGTCATGAAAATATTGATAAATAACCATTTTGAAAACGCCACTCAGGCTCTAAGAGCCAATCGCGGACGAACATTTTTAACCGTAATGGGTGTAACTATTGGTATTGCTAGCATCACCATAGTATTGTCCTTAGCGGGTGGTATCAGCCGTCTGTTTGGCGGCGATATTCCATCTACAAATTCCCCTGTTGCCATCGTTAAATCTGGCAATAAAAAGACTGGCACCAACCTACTAACCGAGTCTGATAGCGCCACTACGGTTAATACCCTGACCGAGAAAGACGCCAATGATCTGGGTAAAATCACTGGCGTAAAAGCCGCCCCAATTGCTTTTTTACACACTGAGCTACGTGCTCGTGATGGTAAAATTGATACCCAAAACGCTGCGTTAATTGGTAGTACCGGTTCGCTTAAAGATGTTGCTAATCTACAAGTTGCTTACGGACAATTTATCGACGATACAGGCGGTGTCATTGTTGGCCAGCAATTATCAGTCGATTTATTTGGCACCGAAAAATCTATTGGAAATGTCATTTTTATCCGTAATCAGCCGCTAACTGTCGTTGGTGTATTAAAAAATATTGAAAATCCCGTGAGCTACTTGGATATCAATTTTAATAATGCCGCCATAGTACCACTTTCATCAATTAAGAAATTCACCCAAGGAACACCGCAAATTCAACAAATTATTATGACCAGCAGTAGTCACCAAAATCTGGCTTCTAACATAAAGACCGCCAACACCATTTTGCAGAAAAATCATGACAATGATAAAAATTACCGTATTGTTTCTGGTGATGAAATTAACGAAAAGAGAGCTAATTTAGTTAGCCTGTTCTCAGTAATTCTAGCGATAATCGGCGGGATTTCGCTCTTGATTGGCGGTATTGGTATAATGAATGTAATGCTTGTTAATGTTGCTGAACGTCAGCGCGAAGTTGGCGTACGGCGGGCTGTTGGCGCCACTAGCTGGGACATCATTAATCAATTCTTAATCGAATCCGCAATCATTGGACTACTCGGTGGGATTTTTGGCTACATCTTAGGCCTGGTTGGCGCCCACATCATAAGTCTGTATCTGCCACTCACGCCATATATTTATTGGCAGACAGCGGTTTTGGCTATTGGAATTTCAATCGTCATCGGCATTCTCTCAGGTGTATATCCAGCAGCTCACGCCACCAAACGAGACCCGATTGAATCATTGAAATATTAGCTTAATTCCGTTTTTAGTCTTTCCACTAGCAACACTGGCCCAGGATTGACACCATTAAGCACTGCTGTATAAATACTTGCTGTATCAGCCAACACCAAACCCCACAACAATTGTTGCATCAACGTCTCTCCCTGAAGCTCAATTACATGCGCTTTTGGCCGTTTACCGCTCAGCAGACGATCGCTCAATTCCATCCGCTCTCGAATCCTCGGACGCTCTAAATTGCTACGAATATCAAAGATGGCAAATGGCTTTTCCACTGGATGTGACGACCAGCCAATGAATTCATTATGATTAAACTCTGGGTATTGGTTAGAAAATGCCAAATTCTTCGCTGATTCATTCCAACTAATTTTCCACTTATACGCTAATGGCCACGTTAATTCACCACCAAAAATAGCCACAGTCTTGCCAATAGTAGACTTCGCAATTTGCTTCGCCTGATTTGACATTTCTGGAGACTCAACCGTCCAATGGGAAATCTCTCCCCGCAGCCAATCAGCGCTATTTGCCACTTGATTATATAAATCACCATCAATAACCCAAAAATGTTGTAATAATTTCAACAACCCTCGCAAATGATATACAGTTGACATACGTGGCTGCCCGCCTGCTGGCACTTGAACGTACGTTACATTATCATCTTTCGCTCGCTCAATTAGCTTTCCTCCCGTTGACATAACCGCCAAACAAGCCCGCTTTTCCAGCGCTTGTTGATAACAGCTCAAAGTCTCTTCAGTATTACCCGAATGGCTGACTGCAATAACCAGCGTTTCTTCACCAACAAACCCCGGCAAACCATAACCCTTCACTACTACCAGCGGAATATGTAACCAACCAGTAGTTAGTACCCTTACCATATCTGCTGCTAATGCTGATCCACCCATGCCAGCAATCACAATATTCTTAAAATCACGCCGCTGATTTACTCCTTCATGAACCAAAGCCTCATACGTAGCCTGCTCTGGAATATTCAGTACAGCACCCAGCACATCACCTGGATCATATTGTTTTATTACATTTACATCATCTAACATATTGCACTCCTTAGTTCGCTCATGCTATAGTATAACATAATAAGCATAAGCAATTTAAATATATAAGGTGGGTTATAATGGATTCTCGAGCTAGTCAATCAATCAGTGACGACCAAGAATTAGCAAAGGTGCTAGCTGGCGTTTCACAGGACACTGATAATAATTTACAATTTGAAGAAACAAGTAACATAGTTGAACCAACTATTAATCCAGCGACCATCTCGCCAGATCCTGTCGTTACACCTCAAGACGATAATCAAACTACTGCCGAACCAGCCGTCACTCCGACAATTGTGACGAACTCAGTATCACCAACCATTACTCCAACAGACACGACAACCGATCCTGCACTAGATACTATCAAACAAACCGCGCTTAGCGAGCTTCGTCCACTAGTCGATAAACTTGATGTTTCCCCAGAGGAAAAGTTTGATACTTACTTATTGCTAATCCGCTCGACGGATGATAAGAGTCTTATTGCGCCTGCACATGACGCAGCCGTAGCAATTGTTGATGAAGCACGACGTGCTCAGGCGTTGTTAGACATCATTAAGGAAATTGACTACCTTTCAAACCCTCGTTAGCTTATTCTTCCAATAAAAATCCCGCCAGAAACGGCGGGATTTTTATTAATGCTCTACCTATTTGAACTTGACTATATGTCCACCATCAAGGCTAATTCTTAAACCGGCTGGAATACGAAGCTTCACTTTACCCGTGTCAATTTCAATATCTTCCGTCAGAACTACCGTATCAGTGTCAACTCCAGTTTCGGATAAGCTCAGCATACCTTGATTATTCTGTCGGTAAGCCAAATAGCTCTTTCCGCCAACAACGGGCGAATACTTAACCTTCCCGCTTTCCTTAAGTTTTTCAAATATACTAGAGACGATGTCCTGAGAGCGCTGGAAAACTTCTGGATCAAGACGCATAGCGGCAGACATCTTGTTAACGTTAGTATCCTTAAAATGATATACTTCCTCAATCAGCATAGCCATAATTCCTGGAGACGTAATCGCATTTTCACTCAGCTTATCCAACGCCTCATCCACATTCATTTCCTTTGAATTTATAGGAACACTCATGTAAAGATCATCAAACTTATCTGGGCTATTAAAGACGTCTTTTGTCTCATCATATCCTCTTTTAGACTGACTATCTTTTTTCTCGCCATTGTTGTTTTGAGTAACCTCCGGCGTAGATAGTGCTGATTTAGGTTTATCAACACCAGCACTTCTCAAACCAATTCGTCCCATGAAGCGCTTCAGTCTTTTCCATAAACCAAGTTTTTCTTTAGAGTCGGATTTTTTCTCCTCGGACCTATTTTTACCTGCGCGTTGCGTATCTAATAGCTTTTTAATATCATCTTGTAATGTTTTTGCTCGGTCTTTTAAGAACTCAAGATTATCGGCAGTCTGTGGTGATTTTTTAGCCTCTTTCGGTTCTTTATATCCATAGCCAGAGAAAATACCATCTTGATACGCCAACTCGAGAACCTTTACAACTGTATCATATTGATCAACAAGCTCTCGGTAATCATCTTTATCTTCTACAGGAACCGTTTCTCTGGTTTTTATCACTTTCTTCTCATTTGGATCCCACTCCTTTCTCGTTACTCGCCTCATAAATCGGTCAACGAGACGTTTTGCCGACTTATCATCATCAGCAACATCTTTTATATCAGCACCTTGCAATTCTTTAATCTTTTCAAAACCTAAATCAAGATATGCTTTATAGTCTGATAATCTACGCCTTAGCTCATTTCTTCCACCTGGCAAAAGTGGATCATCTGGATTCCTGCTCTGTAAATCTGCTGCCAAATCCCACACCTGACGAAGCGCTACAGTATACCCAGAGATTTCTCCATTAAGGCGTTTTATGTACCCATCTAGTGAACTATCTGGTGCAGTGGTATTGCCTTCTTTATTGTTAGAATGCCGATCCCACCATTCTTCATACGCTACATCTCGCTCAGCCGCACAACGCTCTCCAGCGTCAAGGCTGCCTAGATCGGGCTCTTTCCTCCAAAAATCTTTAGTTATCGAAGTTTCGCTCATAATTACAGTATTCCTTTCATAAAATCTTATTCTTTCGCTTTCTTTGTCTTGTGATATATTATTAGCATAATTTCTATAAAAAGTCAACTATTATATCATAATTACGAGAAAAGTCTTGACAAATTATTGCTAACTTTACAGGTGTGAGATTGCTTTTTTGTAGTATTAATGGAAATAAAACCTGATATTTTTTATGTCAAAATATCGCCCTAAATTAGAGCGATATTTTCAAGAAACTTAGATGAGCGAGAAACTACATCATCCCCATACCTGGCATGCCGCCAGGTGCAGCTGGAGCTTCTGGCTCTGGCACGTCGACGACCAGTGCGCCCATGGTTGCTGCAGTTGAAGCGATAGATACCGCGTTCTGCACTGCTTCCTTGGTAACACGCGCTGGGTCAATGACACCAGCTTTTTTAACATCCACCAATTCATTCGCAGGTTTCATGACATTAACGCCAAATCCAGCTTTGCCTGCTTCGACTTGCGCCAGTAGCGCGTCGGCATTCAAGCCAGCATTACGCATAATCTGTAGGAACGGCTGCTTCAGAGCGTCCTTTAGAATCTGCCGGCCAGCCGCGATGCTGTCTGCACCGCTCACTTTCAAGCCGCCAGCCAAGTTTACCAGCGTCACACCACCACCAGCGACGATTCCCTCGGCCAAGGCTGCCTTGGTAGCCGCCACAGCATCGTCCACGCGGAACTTCTTTTCGTCAATTTCGGTCTCGGTCGCGCCGCCGACTTTAATGACGGCCACCTTGCCGCTCAAGGCCGCTGCTCGCTTGTCGAATTGCTCTTTCTCGTATTCGCTGGAGGCATTGTCGGATAGCGACTTAATCTCAGCAATTCGCTCCTTAACGCCAGATGGCTTGCCTGCACCCTCAATGATAGTGGTTTCGTCTTTACCAACAATCACCTTGCGTGCCGAACCTAAGACCTCCAGGCCAGCATTCTCAAACGTCAACCCATGATCTTCAGAAATCACCGTTGCGCCGGTCAGCACCGCAATGTCGCGCAAAATCTCCTTGCGGCGGTCGCCAAAGCTTGGTGCTTTAACCGCCACGGTGTTAAACACACCCTTGAGCTTGTTCAGCACCAAAATACTCAGCACCTCGCCTTCAACTTCATCAGCGATCAGCACGACGTCCTTCTTGCCGCTTTGTGCCAATTTCTCCAACATGGGTAGGAATTCTTGCACGCTAGAAATTTTCTTATCGGTGATCAAAATCGCCGGCTTTTCATAAACCGCCTCTTGCCGACCAGTGTCGGTAACGAAGAATGGACTGACCCAACCCTTGTCCAAACTAAAGCCTTCAACAACCTCAGCCTCCAACTCCAAACCTTGACCAGCTTCGACTGTTACCACGCCGTCTTTGCCAACTTTCTCGATGACACCAGCGATCAATTTGCCAATTTCCGCGTCACCCGCCGAAATGGTCGCCACTTCTGCCACGCGCTCAGACTTGCCCTCAATTGGCTCAGCTAATTTGTTCAATTCTTTGACGATTTCTGCGCCGGCCTGCTCGATGCCTTTGCGCAGCTCCATTGGGTTGTGACCTGCTGCGATCAACCGATTGGCCTCCTTCAAAATCGAATAGGTCAGCACCGTCACAGTCGTGGTGCCGTCGCCAGCCTGCTTGTTCAAGTTCTTGGCTGCCTGCTTGATCAAATCAGCGCCGACCTTATAACCCAGCGTCTCATCGTCTTGCTCACCCAGCTCAATGCCTTCCGCCACCGTCACACCGTCGTGCGTCACGGTTGGCCCGCCAAACCCCTTAGCAATCACCACATTGCGGCCCTTTGGTCCGTAGGTTACCTTAACTGCGTTATACAGCGCCTCGGCACCGCCCAACACGCGAGCGCGCGCATCATCATCGTAAAAAACTTTTTTTGCCATACTAAAAACTCCTCTTTTCTCAAACAACCGTTGCTAAAATATCTTCCTCGCGGACGATCAAATATTCCGTACCGTCAATTTTCAAATCCGTGGTCGAATATTCCTTATAAACAATCTTGTCACCCACTTTCACATGCTTGACATCGCCGCCAACTGCTTTAACCTCGGCCACCACTGGCTTCTCCTTGGCATTGTCCGGCAAATATAATCCGCTAGCCGTCTGTGTCTTCGCCTCCTCGCGCACCGCTACCACGCGGTCACCGAGAGGCTTGATAGGTGTATCCATATCATCCTCCATTTCGTTAACAGTACACCCATTGTACCGCACTAAATTAGCACTCGTCAAGGGTGAGTGCTAATTTTAATTACTATCACTCTGCTATAATATCCCCATGCAATTATTCAAACATCTCTTAGAAAAAATTCTCGGTTCTTACGTTAAGAAATATCTTAAATCTCACCCCAACGTTAAACTCATTGCTGTAGTTGGCAGTGTCGGTAAAACCAGCGTCAAATCGGCGACCGCCACTGTTTTGGCAGAAAAGTTCACTGTCCGCCATAGCCGTGGCAATTTGAATACCACCTTAAGCGCACCTCTGGAAATCCTTGGCATCGACGGACCGAAAAACGCCAAATCTCCCTTGGCTTGGCTAAAAGTTTTCGCTGCCGCCCGCGTCAGCATTCATACCCCAGATGCGCCTGATATTATCATCCAAGAGTGCGGCATTGACCGCCCGGGCGAAATATCAATATTCACCAAGTATATGCAGCCTGATATTGCCATTATCACCTCTGTTGCGCCGGAGCATATGGAGTTTTTTAAAACAATGGACACAGTAGCGCATGAAGAGTTGTCCATCAGCCAGGCAGCTAAAAAAACCATATTCAACCTTCACGACATTGATAAAAAATATCATTCTCTCATCGCCGGAAATTGTATTAGCTATGGCGATCAAGCCGCCGATGTTTTCCTAAAAATCAAAAAATTTACCGGTAGCGGCTGCGCAGCTAATTTGCAATTTTCCGGAAAAACGTCCCGCATGGTTACTATTTCCATGCTGGGCGAGCATAATATTCGCTCCATCACTGGCGCGGCAGCAGCGGGACTGGCTTGCGGCATGGATATTGAAGAGGTGGCAGCAGCCCTAGAGAAAATCCAACCCGTCTCTGGCAGAATGAACATCTTGCACGGCATACGGGGTTGCACATTGCTAGATGACACATATAACGCCAGCCCTATCGCCATGGAACATTCCCTGAAAACCCTCTATTCCCTGGAAGCTAAGCATAAAATAGCGGTTTTAGGCGACATGAACGAACTTGGCGGCATATCCGAAGCAGAGCATGAGAAAATTGGCAAACTTTGCGATCCTAAACAGTTAGACATGCTCATCACTGTCGGCAATCTATCAAAAAACCACCTGGCGCCAGCCGCCGAAGCAAACGGCTGCAAAGCTATATCTTTCCAATCAGCCCCAGAAGCTGGCGAATTCTTAAAAAACAGCGATATTAAAGACGCAACCATCCTTTTCAAAGGCTCCCAAGGCGGCATCTACCTCGAGGAGGCCATCAAGCCGCTCCTTAAAAATCCCGCCGACAGCCAAAAACTCGTCCGCCAATCGCCAAATTGGCAGCGAATTAAAGCGAAATTTTACGATTCTCTTGACCAATCTCGGCAATAATCTCGCTCACCACCGCCTTATCATTCCACGGAATCCGCTTGCCATTAACAATTCGGTATTGCTCATGTCCCATCCCGGTAATTAAAACCGTATCGCCGCGCGCTGCCGTCTGCAAAGCTTGGCTAATCGCCTGCTTCCGGTCGGACACTTCCGTCATTTTATGAGATTTTTTCGTCTTCTCAATTCCTTGGCGAACCATCGCCCGAATCTTATTCGGATCTTCATTATAACTTTCCTCATCTGTCAGGAAAATCCTGTCCGCCAAGTTAGCCGCCAATTCTCCCATAATCGGCCGCTTCGACTGATCGCGGTCGCCGCACGCCCCAAATACCAGGATTAGCCGCCCCTTAGTAATCTTTTGCGTAGTTTTTAACAATTTTTCCAGCGCGTCCGGCGTGTGTGCATAGTCCACGATAATATCAATCCCGAGTTTGTTATCCACCCGCTCAAACCGTCCCGGAATCACCTCCAGGTTCGCTACGCCTTCCTGAATATCCTCCAGCTTAATCCCCAACAGATACGCTAGCGACACCGCCGCCGACATATTCATCACGTTAAACTCGCCTGGCAGATTTGTCGCCAGCTCCAGATGAGTTTGATGGTCGATCAGCAAACTCGCCTCCGTCCCCTTCTTATACAATTTGACGTGCGTGATGTGCGCCTCGGCTTCTGGATTCATACCGTAAGTCATCTTTTGCTCGCGCGCCGTAAACTGATTAAAATAATCAAACCACGCATCATCGCGGTTCAATACAATGTATTTCGGCTTTTTCTCAAATAATTTCGCTTTCGCTGCCGCGTATTGCTTCATCGTTTTATGGTAATCCAAATGATCTTGCGTCAAATTCGTCATCACCGCCGCCTCAATCGGCACGCCATCAAACTTATGCTGGCATAAAGCATGACTAGTCGCCTCTAAAATTACATATTCCGCGCCCTTACGCCGCGCTGCCCGGAAAAAACGAAACAGCTTCGCCACCGTCGGCACCGTTGCATTCAAATCGTTCAGTTTTTCCTGGCCGGCAATTTCAATCACCGCCGTCGTAAACAACGCCGTCTTAAAACCAGCCTCTTTCAAAATCTCATTAATATAACAAGCAGTCGTCGTTTTACCGTTCGTCCCGGTCACCGCAATGATCCTCAAGCCACGAGCCGGATTGCCATACCGCAAACTAACCATCTTCGCACGAGCAATCCTGTAAGCATTCTCCGTATTTTTCAAAGCTCCCTTCGGTAATGTTTTCCTCGCAATTTTTACCAACTTGTTCTTCATATCCCTATTTTACCACTTATATTTGCTATAATAAAAGCAAATGAGGATTTTGGGAATCGAGTCCAGCTGCGATGAAACAGCGGCGGCGGTCGTTGAAGACGGCGAACGCTTACTTTCTAATGTGGTCAATTCCCAAATCGACATCCATGCCGAATACGGCGGCGTCATCCCAGAAATCGCCGCTCGCAGCCACCTGGAAGTTGTCAACCCGGTCATCAAAAAAGCTCTGTCTGATGCCGATTGCACCTGGGACGACATCGACGCCATCGCCGTCACCTACGCGCCCGGCCTGATCGGCTCGCTGCTTATCGGCACCCTCGCCGCCCGCACCCTCGCTATTATTCACGACAAACCGCTTTACAAGATACACCATGTCGAGGCGCATGTGTATGCTAATTTTATTACGAAACAAGGATCTCATCACATTATTGACAAGTCAAAAACTGTCGAGCCAACCTCAGCAGTCGTCTTTGAGGAGGCTGTGACGGGCGCGCCAAGCCCCGTCAGCCGAACGTCACGGGCTGGCGAAACCACCCGTAAAGAGTACTCCGAGACAGACACCCCTGCCTCTAGCCAGCAGCTGGCAACCGTCTCCTCTGCCCCGAGTGCATCCGGCAGCGCCGTCCGCAAAACCATCGGCACCGATGAGAGGTCGCCAGTTCGCCTTGCCCTGCCGCAAAATCAACCCGCCTTCCCCCTCCTCGCCCTCATCGTCTCCGGCGGACACTCGCAACTCGTTCTCTTTCAAAATCACGGCGACTACCAGCTCATCGGCCAAACCCAAGACGATGCCGTCGGCGAGGCGTTCGACAAGGTTGCTAAAATCATTGGCCTACCCTACCCTGGCGGCCCTGCCATCGCCAAAGCAGCCGAGCTCGGCGATCCCCACGCTTTTCACTTACCCATCGCCAAGCTTGATGGCGAGTACGATTTTTCCTTCTCCGGCCTCAAGACAGCCGTTCTGAGGACCGTTCAGCGCGAGGTGGGCAAAGACTTCACCTTTCCGTCGCACGAGCTCCCTGCCCTGGTAAACGATGAATTACGACACAACATGGCCGCCAGCTTCCAGTACATTGCCATCAAAACCCTGGTCGATAAGACTAAAAAAGCCTATGACAATTTCCAGCCCGCCTCCGTCGTCATTGCCGGCGGCGTCGCCGCCAATCAAGAATTACGCCGCCAACTGCGTGAGGCCTTGCCTATCAATATCGAATACGCACCGATCCAACTCTGCACCGACAACGCCGCCATGATCGCCGCGCTCGGTTATTTCCGCGCCCACATCGACCAGCCCGCCGACCCGTACGACCTAGAAGTCCAACCAAGTTTATCAATGACAGCAATCTAACGTTGTGAGGATTACAACATGAATCAACATTTTTTACAATCAACCGCCTGGAAAAGATTTCAGGAATCACTCGGACAAAAAGTATTTCACAACAGAGGTGAAAATTGGGAATATTTCGCAATATTAGAGTATGGTACCGGCAACTCTCGCCTATATTGCCCTTTTGGCCCAACTGCCACCAATGAAGAGAGTCTAAAATTAGCCCTAAAAAACTTGACTGATTTAGGCAAAAAACTTGACGTAACATTTCTCAGAGTCGGGCCAATCAAACCAGATTTTTCTAAGGCATTATCCGACGAACACTGGAAAAAAGCCACTTACATACACCTACAGCCAGAATACACTCACATTATTGACCTTCAGCCGTCAGAAGATGACATCATATCTAATATGACACAACCTGTCAGAAATTGTTATCGGAATTATCGTAAAAAAGGCGTTACCGTTCGACATTCTCAAAACCCAGAAGATATTAAATATTTCCTTAAATTAATTCATCAGGTCGCCAAACGAACCGGCATGTCACCACACCCAGATTCATATTTCCATAAACAGGCGAAATCTCTGCTACCTAGTGACGATGCTTCTTTTTGGTATGCAACATACGACGATAAAATAATTGCTACTGCCCTATTTTTCGACTCAAAAACAACACGAATTTATGCACATGCCGCTGCTGAATCTGCACCAGAATATCGCAAGCTAAACGCTGGTACTGCCCTGCTTACTGAAGCCATCATTGACGCAAAACATCGCCACATGGACCAAATTGACCTATATGGAATCGCTCCAGAAAATGCACCAAAAAATCATCCTTGGGCTGGCTTTACAAGGTTCAAGCGATCATTTGGCGGCAAAGATGTCTATTCTGGCGCAGCTTGGGAGCTTCCCCTGAAGCCACTTCAATATTGGCTTTATCGAATCTACCAAACCATCAGAAAGTAACCCCTTTTACCACTTCATTCCTTCCCGCGGTCTGTGGTATAATTAAGCCGTAATATAAACATGTGGAGAAATTTAAAAGTAGTATAATTAGGGGCTTTTACACGTGAAAAGTTCTCGTATTTTCTTTTGTCTTTTTTCACATGAAAAATTATGGAATTATCTATGCAATTAGCCAAACAATACATACCAAATGATTACGAGCCAAACATTTACGCCATGTGGGAGACTAGTGGAGCCCTAGAACCGACTGGTGTTGGCAGACCATATTCTATCGTGATGCCGCCACCTAACGCCAATGGCAACTTGCATATTGGCCACGCCCTAGATATGAACCTAAAGGATATCCTTATCCGTTATCACCGCATGAAGGGCGACGATGCGGTGTTTATTCCTGGGGCTGATCACGCCGGCTTCGAGACATGGGTTGTCTATGAAAAAGAGCTAGCAAAGCAGGGAAAGAGTCGCTTTGATTTCTCTAGGGAACAATTATATAGTCAGGTTTGGAATTTTGTCCAAGAAAAACGCGGTAACATGGAGCTACAGTTACGCGCTCTAGGCATCAGCGCCTCCTGGCAACATTTGACCTTCACCCTAGATGATAAGGTCATCAACACGGTATACGACACATTCAAGAAAATGTGGGATGACGATTTGATTTACAGAGGTGAGAGAATTGTCAATTACTGCACCAAACACCAAACCAGCTTTGCTGACATCGAGGTTGAGCATAAAAATGAAAAAGGGAAGTTGTGGCAAATCGCTTATCCGACGCTAGACAAAATTGGCGAAATTATCGTAGCCACTACTCGCCCAGAGACCATGCTCGGTGACGTAGCGGTGGCCGTCCATCCAGACGATGAGCGATATAAAAAGCTAGTTGGTACACGAATTTTATTACCAATTGTTGATAAGGAAATCCCAATCATCGCCGACGAGTACGTCGATATGAATTATGGCACTGGCGCAGTGAAAATTACACCGGCACACGACCCGAACGACTTCGAAATGGCCCAGCGCCACAACCTGCCGCTCAAACAAATCATCAGCCAAGAAGGCAAGATGGTCAACGTGCCGCCACAATTCCTAGGCCTGACGCCGGCAGAAGCCCGTACTCGCGTGTTGGCGGCTTTGGAGTCGCTAGAGCTGCGCCGCGGCGAAACAGACATTGAACATGCCGTCGGACATTGTTACAAATGCGGCAGCGTGATTGAGCCGATGGTCAAGGAGCAGTGGTTTATTAAAATGCAGCCGTTGGCTCAACCAGCCATTGAAGCCTTAGAGAGGGAAGAGATTACCTTTTATCCAGCCGCCAAGCGCAAAGAGCTCATCGCTTATCTCAAGCAATTGAAAGATTGGAATATCTCTCGGCAAATCCCGTGGGGCATCCCGATTCCAGCATTCGTCAATGAAAGCGACCCGCGCGATTGGATATTTAACATTCGTACTGACGAACGAAAGATAGTTGTAAATGGCACAACATATATCAGGGAGGAGGACACCTTTGATACTTGGTTCTCGTCTGGACAGTGGCCGTACATCGTTACCGATTACCTAAACGGTGGGGAACTGGCCAAATATTTCCCGACCAGCCTGATGGAAACTGGCATGGACATTATGCGGGCATGGGTGGCGCGCATGATTATGCTCAGCCTGTACCGCACCGGCAAACTACCGTTCAAGGACGTCTATCTGCATGGTATGGTCAATGATGAGCACAATCAAAAAATGTCCAAATCCAAGGGCAATGTCATTAATCCAATGGAGCTAGTCTCAGAATTTGGCTCGGACGCCACCCGCATGGGCATCATCGCTGGTCGGGCGCCAGCCCAGCATCAAGCCTTCAACAAGGGTGCGGTCATCGCTGCTCGTAACTTCTGTAATAAGCTGTGGAATATCGCTCGTTTCGTCGAGGCGCAAATCGGCGATGAACACCAAATCGTTGACCTGGAGCCGCAAACGCCGGCCGATCACTGGATTATCCGCCAGCTGAATGACGCCGCTAATAACGTTGCCGTCCGCTTGGAGCAATACCGCTTTTCTGAAGCCGCGGACACGGTCTATCACGCTATTTGGGACGACCTAGCTGATTGGTATATCGAATCGTCAAAAACCGCTATCAACCACCCATTGCTGTCATGGGCGCTGGCAACCAGCTTGAAAATCGCTCATCCATTCGCGCCATTCGTTACCGAGACGATTTGGCAGACACTTAATTACACCGACGGCATTTTAATGCGCGACCACTGGCCAACCCCAGAAAAGTTCGACCCTATCGCTGCCGAGCAGTTTGAGCAGCTAAAGACACTGATCGCCGAAGGCCGCTGGGTGATCGCTGAACTGCCGGGCAATAAAAAATACCGCTTGTTATACGGCAATGACAGCCTCATCGCTAATAATCAAGACACCATCAAACACCTCATGCGCCTGGAGTCAATTGCACACACCGACCAGCCACGGGGCCTTAGGTTGGCGGCAGCAAACAGGGAGGCATGGTTGGACATTGACAGTGAAACCCTATATCAACATCAAGAAAACTTGGAAATACGCCTAGCCGAAGCTCGTCAAAAGTTGACAGGTCTCCAGAAACGTCTTGATAACCCAACTTACGTCGAAAAGGCTCCAGCACATCTTGTTGAAGAAACTCGTCAGCAACTAGCCGAGCAAGACAAAATTATCACGCGACTTGTTGCAGAATTAGAAGTAATTAGCCTAAAATAGGACAACCAGCGGCGTCAAGATTAAGATGATACCCATCAAAAGTATGTTGTCCACGAGCAGCGTATTTTTGGCGTAATCGCTTTTTATCGTTACTACGCGGTGTCGTCCGTGGTCGCGCCGAACCTTCCTTTAACACGTTAGAAAGCTGCGAATGCTCCGGGTGCGTATGAGGATTAGTCTCTGGCAATTTCGTCTCGTCCTCGATATTTCCCTGAACACTGTACGGTTTCCAAGATGATAAAAATGCTTTATCAATATTAGTATCGTGCAACAACACGCCGAACGCCGTACTCAGACTCACAAGCATGGTTGCGGTGGTAAATAATTGTTGTACTAAATTCATATTTTTCTTTCTTTTTGGTATCTATTTTTTAGAATACTGGTTACTATACTAGCATAAGCTTTGTTTTTTGTCAAGTATATTTCACGATATAAAAATATCCGCTCTGCTCAGCGGATTAGTCATTGTGGCGGAAGGGGAGGGATTCGAACCCTCGGTACGTTTTACCGCACGCCGGTTTTCAAGACCGGTACCTTCAACCACTCGGTCACCCTTCCAATTGTCTCCTTGAATTTTGGCGGAGGAGGGGAGATTCGAACTCCCGCTACAGATCTCTCCGTACTAACGATTTAGCAAACCGTCCCCTTCAGCCACTTGGGTACTCCTCCAAATTCACTATTTAGTGTACCATAGAAGTGCGACAATTAACAGCTTTGGAATAAATAAGGTATAATAGGATTATGATACACGGATACATTTCTAAAATTATTACAGGATTATTCGCAATTGGACTCGGCGTAGCCTTGATAGCCACTCCAGTTTCTGCACTCGGAGAAGGTGGCGCACCAGCTGGCGTCAATGCAGCGCGCGGCGACAACACACCGACCAATCTAATCAACGGCGACACATCAATTGTCAAACGTGGCATTAACATTATGCTGTTCGGTGTTGGTGTATTAAGCGTAATTATGCTGATTTTTGGTGGTTTTCGCTATGTTATCTCTGGTGGTAAAAAAGAATCAGTCACGAACGCAAAGAACACTATTTTATATGCAATTATTGGCTTGCTAGTCGCAGTCTTCGCTTATGCAATTATTAACTTTATCTTGGGTGCAGCTTTAAGCGGCGGATCAACCACTAACATTTAATTGTTAGCTCATTCTGCTCATGATATACTAACATCATGAACGACAGTCCAGAGACACAAGAATTTAAACCATCACCATCAGACGGGATTGATTTGACTGAACCAATCGCCTGGAATGCCCCAGAGGGAGTGCAAGTTCAGCGTGGCGCGGTTTGGTATGTACTTTTTGCCATTGTACTAGCTGGACTAATGGCTTTGGCAATTCTAGTATTCCAGAACTGGACTTTTGCAATCTTACTGCCAATTATGGCGGTGGCATTGTTTGTCTTGTCAAATAAGAACCCTCAAACCATCAACTACGCTATTAGTCCAAAAGGTATTTATATAGCTGATACACTACATGACTTCAGCGAGTTTCGCGCCTTTGGTTTACTGCATGAAAATGACCAGCATTCTATTTTACTACTACCAGTCAAGCGCTTCTCTCCAGGACTAACTATTTATTTTTCTGAAGCAGAAGGTGAAAAAATTGTCGACATGTTGGGGGCACGTTTACCAATGCAGGAAATCAAGCCCGATGCCTTAGAAAAGTTCATTAGACTAATAAAGCTATAGCTTGATTGACCATATTTTATGTGGTAGAATACAGGAGTTCAATGCTTTGTAGCGGCGAAGGTACCTTATATTTTTGTTATGGCCAATCGGGTTTCCGAAAGGCTGTATGCACCCGTAGCTCAGCTGGATAGAGCGCTGGCTTGCGGAGCCAGAGGTCGTAAGTTCGAATCTTGCCGGGTGTACCACATTAGCTTTATGGAGAGATGCAGGAGTGGTTGAACTGGCCGCTCTCGAAAAGCGGTATGGGGCAACCCATCGAGGGTTCGAATCCCTCTCTCTCCGCCACAATTAATCTAAGATGAAAATAACCATTCTAACAATCGGTAAAAAGAACGAACCCTGGATTCAACCAGGCGTTTTTCGTTTTTTAGAGCGCCTGAGACCGCCGTTTGCCACAGAGATGATAATTCTACCACATTCAAGCTTTGAAGGCGACAGGGCGCGCCAGGAGGAGTCAGAGCGTATATCCAGTCGCTTGCGCTCAGATGATTTTGTCATTTTGCTTGATGAACGCGGTAAAAACTTATCATCACCAGAATTATCAGACTTAATTAGCAATCACATCAATAAGCATATTGTCTTCATTATAGGTGGGGCTTATGGCGTTACCGATGAAATGCGCCAGCGATCCAATGTAACTTGGTCGTTATCAAACCTGGTATTCCCGCATCAATTAGTCCGCCTCATACTGGCAGAGCAGCTGTATCGCGCGCAGGAAATTCATCGGGGCAGCCATTATCACCACCTATAACTTCGGACGGCCGTGCCGCGCAATCACAGCAACCTCTACACGTTCAGCGCCAGCTTTTTTCAAGCAGTCTGCCGCCGCCATTACCGTTGATCCAGTCGTAAAAATGTCATCGATAATAACGTATCGACGATTTTTATCAATTGCGCCTCTTACCTCGAAAAAATCTTTTGCCTGGCGACGTCGCTGGCGAGACGACTTTGTAAAATGCTGAGTAACGTTATTTCGGCGGCGGAGAAGAAAAAGACAATCCACTTTTCGACGCCTGGATAATTTCATAGCAATTTTTTGAATATGATCAAATCCCCGACGGCGAATGTTCTGAGAAATAGTTGGAATCGGCACGATAATTGCCTCAGGCGGCAACGGAGGTAGTTTTACATCCAATAAATCACTCAATGCTCCAGCCGCTGCCTGCACACGCCGAAATTTATAATCGTCAATTATTTTAGCAACAGCTCCAGTCCGTCGCGCAAAACACCAGACCATATCACATGGTACATTATGATTTTGGCACAAGTTCCCGTCTTTTACTGGCTCACCACAAAATACGCATATTTTATATTTTTGACTGATGATGTATTTTTTACAATCTACACATAAAATACCCCCTGTTTTACCACACTTATAACAGTGGTGGGGAGCAATGATCGATAGTAGTGTGTCAAACATTGTATTTTTTACGTTTTATACTCCTCACTGTTGATTATAGCGCACATTACAGGTATAATTGTAAGGAATATTGTCAATGAGCCTTATTATAAACGCGGAGGAAATTATGGCCCGAAAGCAAGATGATGATCTACTACTAACAGCAGAAGACGAGCTAACAGCGGCGTTTCTTGGTGGAGACGACCAAGATTTACCAGCTCCTCAAACTACCAACACAAATGGCCCAGTAGCAGCTGATGACAATTGGGAAGATGAAGCTGACGATTTGATGGGGCAGTTGGCAGTTGATGTCTTTGAAACCGAAAATGATTTGATTATTAAAGCACGTACTGCTGGTGTAGACCGCAACGATTTGGACGTCAGTATTTCTGACGGTATCCTGACAATCAGCGGTACTTTATCAAGCGGCGATGAAGCTGATGTTCGCCAGTGGCATATCCAAGAGTGTTACTGGGGTGAGTTCAGTCGTACATTAGCCCTACCAACCGCGGTTAACGAAGAGGGCGTAAAGGCAGAATTGAAAGATGGAGTTTTGACAATTACTTTTGAAAAAGTAAAGCAAGAAAAAGCAAAAAAGATTCAGGTTCTATAAAATCATCGAAAATAAAATACCGCCAACATGTTGGCGGTATTTTTTGACCATAAAAAAGGACCTCACCGGTGAGGTCCTTTTTATTAATAAAACAACTACGAGCCTGACGTGAATCGAGTAATAACCATATTAACGATTGCCCAGGCTAGAATAGCTACCACTAAGCCAACGACTGCGTATAACACAGTATTCTTTGCAGAGGTCACCTTATTACTATCGCCAGCGGACGTCGTATAGCGAATACCACCCCAGATAAGCATAATAACACTTAATACACCGACAGCATACAAGAATATATTAACAACATTTTTAACCAAATCCTGAGGGTCGGTAGCAACGTTATCAACACCCGTTCCTTGCGCATTATCAACTCCACTTCTCAGAGTGAAGTCGGCAGCACTAGTCGTTGGTGCTACTGCCAACACGACTGTTGGTACAATCAGTAGTCCAGCCAAGATCATCTTCAGTTTATTCATGTTTTATTCTCCTTCTTTAATGATGTTATTATTATACATTTTTATCTGTTATTTGCAAAATTCTTTATGAGCCCGACGCAAACTTATTCACAACCAAGTCAACGATTGCCCATGCCATGATTGCAACAATTAGTCCAACTACTGAGTAAATGAGTGTGTTCTGAGCGGCTTTAGTCTTTGAAGCATCACCGGACGAAGTTACGTAGCGAATGCCACTAAAAATAATCATGATAATCGACAAAATACCAATAACCCATAGGAGTATATTGACGACTGATTTTACTAATCCGCTATCGCCATCAATCTTTCTGCCTTCCATTTCCGAAGTAGTGGCAGCGCCAATCCCATCTGACACCTGAGCAGAAACATTGCTAGATAAGGAAACGGTCGACAAAGTTGCCAACCCAAAGGCTGCGCATATCACAATTGCTATTGACACTACTGTTTTTTTCATATTTCCTCCTAATTAAACCTATTAAATACGAAATTAACAATTGCTGCTGCAAACAACGACACCACTAAACCAATTACCGCATATAACACGGTATTCCTGGCTTTTGCGGCTTTTTGAGCATCGCCACTAGAAAGAGCGAACAAAATACCGCCAACAACAATCATAATAATAGAGATAACACCAACCGCCATTAAGAGAACATTGACAACATTACCAACAATACTGTTAACTTTTGTTTCACCATCAGACCGATTCTCGCAGTAAATAGAACCTGCGCCATCTCCCGAGCAAATATCAATACCGCTGTTGGCTGAAGTAATAGGAGAAAGGACGCCAAATAACCCAACCAGCAACATCCCAACAATCAGAATCTTTGTGACAATTTTCATCTTAAACCCTTCCTATAATGTAACTTGTTATAGTAATTGCACTGGAAATAATCACCAGGCCAATAACAGCGTATAAAATAGCATTCTTAGCGTTGGCAGTTTTTGTTGGATCACCGGATGATAGGGAATAATTTATCCCAGCAATAATCACAATAATCACCGCGATAACACCTGCCGCCCACAGTGCTAAATTGATAATACTCATAATGTTAACCTGATTATCTGGTACACCGACTTCACCAGCGCTACCCAACAAACCGGCAAAAAATTCTATATATTTCATGCTATATTCCTATCCTTGATGAAATAAAGCCAACAGCCGCCACAGACGACAAAGCAACAACCAGACCAATTGCTGCGTTCATGATAGTTTTTCGACCATGAGCCGCCCTATCAGGGGAGCCATTACTAGTCATCATCATGAAACCGCCATACATGATATAGCCAGTAGTTGCATATCCAACGACCTGTAGTAAATCTTCCACAATATTAAGGGCAATCTTCCAGATGAAATTAGCCTGAGAAGTTGTGTCATTACCGGGACTTCTGACGGTACAGTCACTTTCTAACAGGCCATCATACCACGGCTTTAACGTCAAAATCTTACCGTCAGGACAGGCAAGAGAGTTATGAGAAAATGTAACATTAGCACCAACAGAGCCAACCACAACCAAGAAAATTGCTATTATAATGTTTTTCATTAGTTAAAGACTCCTCCTGGAATAATAAAGTTAGTAATTGCCACCATAAAAGCAAACATCAGTAGTCCAATAACCGTATTTGTCCAGATTTCTCGCGCTTTCTTAACTTTATCCGGACTTCCTTCAGAGGTGGTGTAGAGAACTGCGCCAAAAATAACTGCTCCAACCGCTGCAACACCAACACCAGCCGTCAAAATTTGAATAATTTGTTTTACGATATTAATCAGGGCCGTGCTCCCTTCGCCATCGCAAGAGATAACCGACGTATCCGCACCAGCACAACTTGCCGCTAAAGCAGGCTGAGTCACCATAACTCCTGTTATGACTACTGTCGTTATAAATACGCTAACTATAATATTTCTTTTTGTCATATAAAATTTCTCTTATACAGAAATTGTAAAATAGTCAAGCGAAAAAAGCAAATATTTTCCTTGAAAAGGCATAGATAATCTGGTAGTATAGGAGACGTACTATGCGCTCGTAGTGAAGTTGGCCTATCACGCCTCCCTGTCACGGAGGAGATCGCCGGTTCGAATCCGGTCGAGCGCGCCACGATTCACCCATTTGGGTGTTTTTTTATGAGCTTACATTTTACTTTAATTTTGAGCAAAAGCTGCTGATTTATGCCCGTTTTGGTATACAATAAGCGTCTACAGATGAGAGTTGGTCAAAACAGGTGTTTTTTCAAAGGCGGAGTTGGTCAAAACAGGTGTTTTTTCAAAGGCGGAGTTGGTCAAAACAGGTGTTTTTTGCTATAATTACTTCCATGATTACACGCAGCGCAGAAAAAGAAATAATAAAAACCTTACATCAAGGCCTTGTTTCAATAGTTTACGGTGCCAGACAAGTCGGAAAAACCACCCTTGCAAAGCAGATAGCGAAAGGGTATAGCAATCCTCTTTATCTCAACTGCGATGACCCTACGGTCGTCACTTCACTTACTGAAAAATCAGCAATCGAACTAAAATCGTATATCGGTAATTCTGACCTGGTAATCATTGATGAAGCACAAAGGGTAGAAAATATTGGAATAACCATAAAGCTCATCCATGATACCTATCCGGAAATTAACCTCCTAGTTACCGGATCTTCAAGCTTGGACCTGTCTAATAAAATTAGCGAGCCATTAACTGGACGAAGTGTTGAAACGATTTTATATCCTCTCAGCATTGAAGAAGTGTCTGAAAATCCAGCTGAAATAGAAATTAACTCCAAAATACTAATGGTGCGCGGAGGATATCCTGGTATGTGGAACTTAAGCGCTGCGACTGCCTATCAGCGCCTAAGCAGCATAGCGACAAATTACTTATACAGAGACGCTTTTGCGCCACAAGTTGTTTACGACCAAACCATTATTAATAATCTCCTTCGACTTTTAGCGTATCAAATAGGCAATGAGGTAAATTATAGTGAATTGTCACAAAGACTAGGTATTGCTAGCGAAACAGTCAAGAGATATATTGATCTCTTAGAAAAAGCTTTCATTATATTCCGCCGCAATCAGTACAGACGCAACCAGCGTGCTGAAATTGGCAAATTGCGGAAAATATATTTTACTGACCTGGGAATCCGCAATGCTTTAATCGACAACTTTAATCCAATAGAAACTAGAGAAGACGTCGGCGCACTGTGGGAGAATTTTTGTGTTATTGAACGATTAAAGTATATTCAGAGTCAAGAACTACGAATTAGATCATTTTACTGGCGAAACTCAGAAAAACGAGAGATTGACATCGTAGAGGAAGAGGGGAAGATTCTGCGTGCTTTTGAATGTAAATACGGCAATAAGCAGCCAAAACCGCCGATAGACTTTACTAGAAGTTATCCCCAGGCATCATTCTCTGTTGTCTCGCCTAAAAACTTCTCGTCAGCAATACTTACTCCATCACAAACTGGATTATTTACAGAAAATATGTTCTAATTGTTGCATTTTTCTACTTTTTATGTTATGATATCGGCAATTGGACCAGAGGTCTAAGGAGTTTTATAAAATATACCTGACAATGTCAGAGGAAGGGACCTAATCATTATGGTTCGTAATCCTGAGAGCAAACCAAGAAGCTCATTCGGTGATAGACTTAGAAGACTTAGAGCTTTTGGCGAAAAAACCTTAGCAATATTTGGCATAGTGTCTACAGCCATTGTAGGAGCTGGCTGTGATAATAGTGAGGTCAATGACCCAAACAGTAATATTACACCGGACACGGTAGCAACAGATACACAGGGAATTCCTAGTACTAAGGAAACTCCGTCATCTCCAGGACCTCGCAACACTGAACCGCCATCACCGGAAATAAGTAAAGAAGCTGAAGAGGTAAACAATCTTATCAATAGTCTAGAGGCGGCTAGCAGCTTGAACGAACGAAGAGGATTATTAAGTGTCTATATTAATAATCACATAGATCCGTCGTTGGCTTACCAATTCGATAGCGACGGAATAGGAACTATGAACAAAAAGAATAGTGCACAGACTGCTGAAGAGCTTGCTGAATGGCTTATTGCAGGAACTTCAGCAATAGCAGAAGGATCAACATTAGAGGGTGTTAGCCCTGAGCGTGGAAAGCGTTTGTGGGAAGCTCTTACTGAGGCATATTTTATAGGACAAGCGCGAGAGGAAATGGATTTTGCGGCCATTGGCCTTTATGAAGACCCTAAATATCAGACATCTACTAAGGCTCAATTCACGCACAATAGCCACCAAGAACCGGGTAGTATACCAGGACTATCCAATCTTGTAGTCAAAGGAACTGGATTAGATGGAGACTCTACACTCCTATGTCGCGACAACTTCAAGACAACCAAGGAGTACAGCAAGAGAGATCTCTTCCAATATGGTCTTGGTGATAGTGGTGTAGATAATAAATACAAAACAAATTTTGGAGATTGTCAGATTAGCCAAGTAATGGTGATAAGCGGAGAGCAAGCAGGAGGTCTAAGCGGAGAGCCCTTAAGAGAATATACTTTCGTTTTGCAAACTAGCCAAAATAAAAATGGATATAATAAAGACCCTCAGCACAATCAATTGGTAGACTATTCTAACTCTAACGAAGTATATGTTACCCCTCTCGGCGTAGGAATTCGAAACGTAGTAGAGGGCTCTACAATAACTAGAGATGGCCAAGAAGTTAATACAAACAGTCTTCCAGAGGTTCAAGAATCCAGAAAAAATAGCTAAAATCCAACATTTGCATAAACACCTTCAAATATGATTAAATGAAGGTGTTTATGTTTATTAGTGGGCATAATTATAAGCGCAGCTTAAAGAATATAATCCTCTACCTGTGTATGAGCGCTTTGTTTATTATGCCAATTGCTACAATTTTTACTTCTTTACCAGCATTTGCCGATGGATATTTCGATGGTCTCAGTACTCAAGATAAATATAAGTTTTATGTTTATGCACGAGTCTTAAATAGATGTTTTAAGCAGTCAGGCTCAGAACCTCCCAACAACAACATGGAAGATTTAAAAAAAGGAAAAATATTGGGCAAGGTATATGCATACGTGGGAACATTTCCAGGATTTGCAGGATATAATAGTTCTGGCGGATATTTTGATTGCAGCTCACCAGATCTGATAAATACGGCTCTCAGTCAGTTCAACATACAACCAAGAGGAAGAGCTTCTGCAGTAGAAGTACTTCTTTGTGAATTAGGCTACCCAAGAAGTGGCACTACTGATAGATCTGTAGAAGCCTGTATAAACAGCACAAACCCTTTTACGGTTAGCTTAGACAGATCCTATCAGAGAACCGCCACATATTCAGAAGGAAAAATATTCCAAGCACTAGCGAGCCTTTCAGGATATACTGTTGGTTCAGAGGACTCTAACCCTGGTATAAAATATCTGGTATCCCGGTCAATGATAAAGGGCTGCATAAAAGACGACAATCCCCAACCTCAGCGACATAATCCGCAGGAATGGGAAATACCAAACATCGACAGCAGCGGCAATCTGTCTAATTCATATTATCTGCCTGGCGATGGTCAAGGATATAACGTGGGTGGTTCTAACAACCGTGAGTGGCCTCAGAATCATTATGACTCAAATATCCCCGAATGGCAGTGTATGAATATCCACAAAAGATTAGTCGAATCAGCGCCAAAGTACCGACAGGCTTTACAGCAATCGGCTACGGATGCTGCCTGTGCAGGATTGGCAGGAAAGGAGCTAAAAGCTTGCCAAGACGGAGCAAAAAATAGAAATAATTCAGGCTATTGTGGAGAACACTTTCGTGATAACCCTGAATTAATTACATATTGCCAAAAAGGCCAAACCGCTAAAGTCGACGTCTCAACAGAGGAGGGAGGAGACGGAGAAGAGAAAAATTCCTGCGGTATTGACGGTATAGGGTGGCTAGTTTGTCCTTTAATAAATTTCATGGCGAGCATCAATGACGCTGCGTACGGTGCCGTGTCAGGATTTCTGGATATAAAGCCAACAATACTAGACAACCCAAATGGCGGCAGAACTGGCACGCGCCAGGGCTGGGAATTCTTCCGTGATATCGCCAATGCGTTATTTGCAGTAGTATTTTTATGGGTGATATTCTCTCAAATATCTAATGTCGGCCTTAGCAACTATGGTATAAAGAAGATACTGCCACGGTTAATAATCGGGGCAATACTGGTAAATATCTCGTACTATATCTGCCAAATCGCTGTTGATTTATCTAATATATTAGGCTACTCATTAAAGGAGATGCTGGAGACAGCAGCAAAAAGCATTAGTACTAGCTCAGGAGAAGTGGGTGGCTGGGGTATATTTTCTACCATATTGGCGACAGCAGGGGTAACTATATTTATACTTTTGGCAGTCGGTATACCGACCATTTTGGCTGGGTTTTTAGCTATTTTAATGGTGTTTATTATTTTAATTGCTCGGTCAGCCGGAGTTATTTTACTGGTGGCTATTTCTCCTGTGGCATTTGCTGCCTGGCTACTGCCAAACACAGAAGGGCTATTTAAACAGTGGATGAAGATGTTTAGGGGACTACTATTAGTCTTTCCTGTTGTCTCCTTATTATACGGAGCGGGGAAGCTAGCAGCCGCTATCCTATCATCGAGTGCCACCTCTGATCCAAATAACCCTGCCGAGACCATGCAGGTAGCTGCCTTGGGTGCTGCTACTATGCCGCTCCTTGCTACGCCATTTGTCCTCCAGAATGCCTTAAGCTCGCTAGGTAGTATTAGTGGAAAAATCGGTAAATTAAGTAGCTTGGCTAATCGCCGAGTAGGAAGTGCAGTCGTAAACAAATCAAGAGTTGGCGACCTTAAGAATAAATGGAAGTTGCGTTCAGCTAAAAAACTAGCAGATAGAAGATCTGGCAATACTTGGCTGGGAAGGAAGGCTGATAGTCTTAGGGGGAGCGACAATTGGCTTGCGCAAAAAGCCGGGATTGCATTGAATCCTAGAAGAGCTTTTGATAGTAGCGCGGCCGGTAGATTCTTCGGTCTATCAGAAGGAGTAAATGCCGCACAGGAGGCTTCTGATAAATTCGCCAGAGAAGAGGCTCAGCGATCATTCATATATGAACATAACGGCGACGCTGTAGCTGCGTTAAAAAGTAAAAACAAGCATGTTCAAAAAATTGCTGCAGAAGAACTTGCTAAAAAAGGTGAATGGGGTGCAACACAGATGGCTCAATATTTGGAGGGTGGAGGAAAAATTACCAGTATTGGAATGGCCGATGCCCTAACTACTATGAAAGGGGCTCATGCAGGTGTTAGCGAAGCCGGAACCGAAGCTCTTAGGCAAATGCAGGCAAAAAATGGACCATCGGAAGTTGGATTCTCTCCGGGCAAGCTTAGCGAATTTGCTGCTTCAGGCGTGGGTAAGCTATCGGGAGAGGCTATCGCTAAACAAAGTGCTAACGCTATAAATAGTAGTAAACTCAGTCCTGAACAAGCGTCCAGAATTCTGGATAATGAAAGGCTTCGCTCTACTATGAGTAAATCAACAGAAGAAGCTTTACAATCAATAGCAGATACGCTTAAAACTAGCCAGGAGAATAAAAATAGCCGAACAGAGAATACTCCTCCTGCTAATAACGAAGGTTCTGGACTATTTATCGCCCATTCTCAAGATGATATTAGAAAAGCAGTAGAGGAACAGACGAAAAGACAGAATAGACCGTAATAGTCCTTAGTCTAAGTATCTTCTCTTGACTTTTTCACCTAAAAATGCTACTATATCCACGAATGGAGTGGTTGATTTCGCGTAGGCAACTTCTTAACACAGGGTTGCGGTGGTTTATGTTGCTGACAGCAGGTTTGCTGGTGAGCGTTTTTATGAACGCTTTTATACAGCCAAACTCTGCCCGTGCAGCAGATGTAACATGGGATGACCGCGACTTAACTTATAATCAAGAAAAATATACTAGACTAACTGATAATAATAAAATCAAACAGTTAAAGGTCCCCGACAAGTCAATTGTTTTTTTACACGAAGATAACACCAAAAAAGAAGTTCGGGTAATTTATTTCCCCGCAAGCGAGATTAGTTCATTAAGCTCAGCTACGTACGCAGTTTATTCATTCGTGGCGCCAGACGGCTATATTCAAACCAGTACCTCAACAGTCTCGATTGAATCACTGTCTGATAACTCAACGGGAAATTCTTGTAGTGTACAGGGTCTAGGGTGGATAATTTGTCCTGTATCTAATTTCTTGGCGGGATCTATGGACTGGATGTATAGTGCACTTCAAGAGTTCTTAAAAACTCAGCCACTAGAAACAACTAACCAAAACAGCGGCATTTATATGGCGTGGGGAATTATGCGCAACATTAGCAACGTGGCGTTTATTGTAGCGTTCTTAGTGATTATTTATTCTCAGATGACGTCAATTGGTATTAGTAATTATGGTATTAAAAAACTACTACCACGCTTGATTATTGCCGCGGTACTGGTGAATTTATCTTTTACTATTTGTGCTATTTTACTGGACCTATCTAATATTGCTGGATATGCTCTACAAGATGCATTTATGGACATCAGGAACACCGTAGTCACGCTGGGCGAGAATACTTCGCCAACAAACTGGACTGATGTCACTAGCTCGGTGTTGGCTGATGGACTATTAGGCGTTGGAGCGGTTGCTGGGGTGGCTACTGCGTTTACACTTAGAGCGGAGCTGGTACCAATGCTAATGCTAGCTTTGGTTGGCCTGGGGCTAACATTACTCTTAGTACTCTTAATTATGGCTGCAAGACAGGCATTAATTATTATCTTGATTATTATTTCTCCTCTGGCGTTTGTTTGTTATTTACTACCAGGAACAGAGAAATGGTTTGAGAAATGGCGCGGTCTCTTTACAACAATGCTGATTTTCTTTCCAGCATTTGCAGTGGCGTTTGGTGGAGCGCAATTAGCCGGTACTATTATTATACAGAGTGCGACTGGAGCAAATGGCGGAATGATGCATATTTTAGGCATGATTGTGCAGGTAGCACCACTAGCGCTGACTCCTCTAATTCTGAAACTTAGTGGTGGCGTATTAAATAGGGTAGCTGGATTTGTTAACGACAAAAATAAAGGTCTGTACGACAGGACTAAGAACTGGGCAAAAGAGCGACGCGAAATCACCAAGAACAATAAACTGGCCAATGATAAGATGTGGCGATTTGATCCGAACCGCTTACGCCGACGTGTAAATCACGCCAGTAGACTGCGTAAGGAGCGCCTAGATAGGTCACAAAAAACAGCTGAGAATTCTTACAGAGGATCAGCAAAGCACAAACGAGAAGATTTGTTAGCCAAACAAACAGCTCGACGCTCTGAATTGTTATCCGAGCAAGACGCCAACCGCTACGCAGAGGCAGCTCAGGGATATTGGCCGAGTGACATGAGTACGAAGCGATCTTTACCTGATCGTATCTCACGGGGTGTACTTCCTGGCTGGTCAATTAAGCGAGACATGAAACAACACCAGCAACATTCTGACCTTATGGATACATTTAACGACCTAGAGACCAGCATAGCAGCAGAGGGGCTGCGCAAGAGTAACGCTCAACGTCAGCTTAATAAGAAATTTGCAGAAGACCTCTTATCGAACAGTACTCTCCAGAATCAGGCTGCTGGTAATGTTAGCCCATATGGTAAAGAGGCGGCATTGGCAAGCGCTATTTCTACAACCAGAGGTGAAACTTCTAAATCTATCGAGGAAGCTCATCAGATTATGAAACACCATAAATTAAGTTCTGGACAACGGCAAGACTTGGCTCTGGGTAAAAGTGTCACCACGGCCGACGGCACTGTTATTGATAGTAAAAATATATATGTCCGTGAGGCGGCGATTGAAGAACAAATTAAATATGGTACTGTAACAGAGGTGGCTCAGTTGTTAAGTGAATTACCTCCAGAATTTAATTCCTCAGCAGCGGCAGCATTGGCTGCCTCTGGAGTTAAAAATAAGGCTTCGTTCATGGGCGGTAAGCTTGTTGACGACCTTATCAGAGGTGCTATCAATAACCGTGGCGATCTCATGAAATACTGCTCTGAATGGTTAGAGGGTGGTAAATATAAAGCGGAAGATTTGGCTTCTACCGACGCTGACGGTGTTAAATTGCTCATGGAGGCTATTAATAGCCCATCTGGTGGTATTATTAGCGCTACAAGACGTCAGTCAATTAAGGATAATATTGACGAAATTCTCAATAATGAACGATTGTCGTCGCGTGCAACCGATGCCGCCAAAGAACAGTTCAGAATACTCCAGAGTATGCTGTAATCTTTACAATTTGCTATAATATAAGCAGTATGTCGGTGTATAAAGTTCCTCAAGACGTAGAGGCGGAAGATAAGCTGCTCGGACCGTTTAGTTTCCGTCAGTTTGTGTTTTTGATCATAGCAGTCGCTGGAATTGGTATTGCATATGCTCTTGGGCGAATATTATTACCGATGGCGCTAATTCCAGTCCCAGCCATCCTGTTTTTTGGAGCGCTGGCGCTACCTCTTAAAAAAGACCAGCCGATGGAAGTCTATTTGGCGGCAGTTGTTTCTTTCCTCTTAAAGCCTAAAAAGCGTTTGTGGCAGCCTGACGGCATTGAGGCATTAGTAGAGGTGGTTGCGCCAAAAGTCGAAGAAAAAACCTACGGAAACAATTACGATCAAGCCGAAGTTCAGCGTCGATTGTCATATTTGGCAAATCTGGTGGATAGCCAGGGGTGGTCAATTCGCGGTGTTAATAATCCAAATAGCTCCATGCATGCAGACCTTTTTAATACAGGTCAGGCAGCGCACGATATTTTAGATGAAAACAGCACGACCGCACAGAATATTAATCATCTAATCATCGAGTCAGATGCTCGCAGACGGCAGGACATGATTCAGAAAATGCAATCAGGCCAGTCAAATAAAAAATCTGTATTCCAACCAGACGAAGACTCAGAAACAGATTCTCACATACAGCTTCAAACAAACCCATATCCGAGTATGCACCAGTCAACATTAAATCCAATATCTAACCACAGCAATTCGAGCAATCAATCAACTGCCACACCACAAACTAGCCTAAACAACGTATCGCCTGCTATAATAGATTTGGCAAATAATCACAGCGACCTTTCCGTTGAAACTATTTCGCGCGAAGCAAATCGAATTGAGCGAGAAAATAATAAATTAGCAGAAGAGGAAGTGGTGATTTCATTACGTTAGGTGGGATTATGCAACCAGAGTTACAGAATCAACAGCCACATCAGCAAGTTCCGCAGGCCAGTGCCAATGCGGTAATTCAAGGCGCACCGCAATCACCAGTACCGGGTACAATTGCTTCAGGTCCCACTTCAGCCTCACTCACACCTGATAAAGCCCCAGAACAAAAAAAGAGTGGGCCAATTAGCACCCAAAATACGCTACTTTTCTCCGAAATGCGCGAGAATATGATTATCATGAGCGATGGTAGTTTTCGGGCAGTAGTAGAATGTGAGTCGATTAACTTTGATCTGATGAGCGCCCGTGAACGAGAAGGTATCGAATTTAGCTATCAGAACTTTATCAATTCACTTTATTTCCCAATCCAAATCCTCATTCGTTCACGCCGCGTGGATATTGGACCGTATTTGGACAGATTAGCAGAAATTAGACGCAACCAAGACAACATGCTACTTAATGTTTTAATGGACGATTACATGGATTTTATCGATGTTTTAGCACAAGAAGCCAATATTATGGATAAAAGTTTCTATGTCGTCGTACCATATTATCCAGCCGGTGATACGAATGTCATGAAACAGCAGGCAAAGGGCCTGTTTAGTAGCTTCTTCAGCGGCAAGAAAGAAGCAACCGTAACAAAGATTGACCAGGTCACGTACGCAAAAGCTAAGGATGAGATTAAGAATCGAATTGATTTAGTGATGAGCGGATTATTCCAAATAGGTGTCAAAAGTCGACAATTAAATACTCGACAGCTGGGCGAACTATTCTATACCTCATATAACCCTGACACTTCATCACGCGAATCACTGGCGGCAATTGACCCGAGCCAACTCACAACAGCCTACGTAACCAAAGGTCAAGGTCAACCGCCAACAGGAGGAAGACTATAATGGCAAAGAAAAAGCTAGACGCTGTAGACATTGCAGCGCAACAACGAGCGCGTGAGCAGGCTGAAGTTGAGCAGGCGTTCTTAACTGGCGTGCGCACACTCCGAGATTTCATTGCACCAAGCAGTATTGAGCTGCACTCGGACCACTTCCGTCTGGGCTCAAAATACGGCCGCACCATGTATGTTTATGGCTATCCACGTCAGATTTACACCGGCTGGCTTAGCTCAGTGATTAACATTGATGAAGTTCTGGATATTAGTATGTTTATTTATCCAGTCGACACGCAAATTGTGCTGAATAATTTACGCAAAAAAGTGACGCAGCTGGAAGCAAGCATGAATATTAACTCCGAAAAAGGCCGCGTGCGTGATCCGGGGTTAGAAGCAGCCTTACAAGACGCCGAGGAATTACGCGATCAATTACAAATTGGTGCTGAAAAATTCTTCCGCTACGGGCTATATATTACAATTTATGCCGACAGCATGGACGAATTAAACTTTGTGCAGCATAAAATTGAAACAATCTTTGGGCAGCAATTAGTCTTCTCAAAAGTCGCCTCCAGTCAGCAAGAACAGGGGCTTAATAGCACCGTTCCACAATTAACCGACGAATTACAGATCCGCCGCAACATGAACACTGGTGCTATTTCCACTAGTTTTCCATTCACCTCAGCCGACCTAACCGACGGCAAGGGTGTGTTATATGGTATCAACATGCATAATAACGGCCTAGTGATTTTTGACCGTTTTTCTCTGGAAAATGCCAATATGGTAGTATTCGCTAAATCTGGTGCTGGCAAGTCGTTTACAGTGAAACTAGAGGCGCTGCGCAGTATGATGATTGGGTCAGATATCGTGATTATCGACCCAGAAAATGAGTATCAAAAATTATGCGATGCAGTAGGCGGCAGCTATATTAGGTTGAGCTTAAATAGCGATACAAGGATTAACCCATTTGACTTGCCGCGAGTGATTGATACTGATGAAGCTGACGACGCCTTAAGAGCAAATTTGGTGACATTACACGGCCTATTGCGACAAATGCTGGGTGGAGCTCAAGCAGCAGCCGGCGGCCAAGTCATGGCGGGATTAACACCAGCCGAGGAGGCTGATATCGATCAGGCGTTGATTGACACTTATGCGCGAGTTGGTATTACCTCAGATCCGTTAACTCACAATTCCACACCGCCAACAATTTCCGACCTATACGATACACTGCTTCATATGGGTGGTACTGGGCCAAGCTTGGCACAGCGCCTCCGTAAATTTACCTCTGGAACATTTGCGGGTATCTTCTCGCAACAAAGCAATATTGATATCAATAATAATATGGTGGTGTTTAATATTCGCGACCTGGAAGATGAGTTGCGACCGACAGCAATGTATATTGTCTTAAATCATATCTGGAATATTACGCGCACCGACCAGAAGAAACGCATGTTGATTGTTGATGAGGCTTGGCAATTGATGAAATATGATGATTCCGCCAGCTTCCTGTTCTCACTAGCAAAACGCGCCCGAAAGTATCAATTGGGATTAACGACTATCACTCAGGACGTCGAGGACTTCGTGGGCAGTAAAATGGGGCGGGCAATTGTCTCTAACTCATCAATGCAGCTCCTCTTAAAACAGTCTACTAGCGCTGTCGATGTCCTGTCTCAGGTGTTCAAATTAACAGAAGAAGAGCAGAAGCGTCTATCCAATTTCCCAGTTGGACAAGGGTTGTTCTTTGCTGGACAAAACCATGTTCACATCCAAATCCAAGCTAGCGACACTGAATATAATCTCATCAACACCAATCCGGCGACTCAACAGGTAAAACCCTCAGAAACGCCAATCGGCGGATACGGACCAGTATAGTATAATTATAGGAGAATATGGCACTACTTTCTTACGATACGGACGATAAGGCTGACGAGAGACTGAATCCCGCCAGCAATGAACTTAGTGCGCGTGAATCAGCTACGGCAAATCAACTAAAGGGCGATGACAACTTTGATAAGGATTTTTACGATCCTAATGATATTGATAGTGCAGAGAAAAAAGTTGCCGACCAAGAATCTTCTCGTAATTCTAACAACGAGGACGGTTTCTATCAACCATCCAATAAACCTAATAAAAAGCAGCCGATGACGTTTAAGTCATTAATGAAAAAACGTGGTCCAATCGCCATGATATTTGTACTAATTGCTGCTTTATTTGGGATAATAGGATCGCTTTTTGGACCGGCCACCATGCTACAAAACATACTTGAAAATTTTACCGAACAAGGAGACTCTGCCTCACACGCCAAACAATACCGCACACGCAAAGTTATTAATCGATTATTTAATAGTGGTGATGGCACCGGTATCTGTCAAACTAAGGGAATGCGCTGTAAGCTGGGAAGAATCTCGAATAAAGCGTTGCGGAGACTATCAGAACAGGGAATTAAGCCAGTTAATGCTGACGGCAGTGAAATAAAACTGAAGAATAAAGGCTATCCAGATAAAAATCCCTCACATTACAGCGTTGAGGGAATTAATGACGGTAAACCAATCGAAGCCTCCAAATTAAAAGACGATTTAATCAAACCAGAGAATAGAAAAATAGGAGATAAAGTTTACAGGAGAACCGTGCGCTTTCGTGCCTGGACTGGAAAACACATGCAGCGAGTTTACAAACACCTGGGCCTTAAAAGAAACGGAGGAATTGCTAATAAGATTGATAAAAAACTTGGTATAAAAGAACGGGTTACTAAATTTAAGGAAAAGCTGCCAAAATTTGATGGCGGCAAGGCTGGCAGCGCAGTTAATGATCGCATTAAAGGTCTTGGTGAAAAAATAGGAAAAGGCGGCTTGGTCTACGGTATTGCCGCTGGTGGCTGCGTAGTCGCAAAGGTTCCAAATATTGTGACTGCGGGAGTTGCCGCCATTCAGTTGGCACCCGTACTTACCTTAGTCATGGAAGTTATATTATCTCCTGGATCACAAGCAAAAGCGGCTGGATTTGATAGTGGATTTACACCAGAAGCAATGGATACGATTGGTACAATGCTGACTGAGAGAGGAAAAATGGAAGGGTCTGAAAACACCGAAGGTTCTGCCCTAGATTCACCAACAATGATGGCAGCAATGGGTATAAACCAGAATAAATCAGCCATTGCTAAAAATTACGTTCCTGGATATTCAGTAATATCTAATCCAATAATCCAATCCCTGAGCGGCCTTAAGGAGGCAACTGACCCAGTCTGCAATTTCATTCTTAGTCCATACACCATGTACTCCTTCTCGGCAATGGAATTATCAGCTACATGGATGACTGGTGGAGTAGGTTTATTAGCCCGCACGGTTGGCAAAGTTGTAGTCCAAAACGCAATTACTTCTGTCGCCGGATGGGTTGCTGGTGAAGCAGTCAAGAATTTGCTTCTAGAGCTGGCAACAAAGTTCTTAGCTCCAAACACCGCACAATATAAAGATTTGGGAGATTCACTTGGTGTTGGCGCAGCAGCTTTCTTCTCGACCGGCTCCATGAGTCAGATGTTGCCAGGACTAAAACGAAGTCAATTAGCAGAATTTAATGGTATTAAAATTGCTAATGAAAAAATCCAGAAAGAGATGGACATTGCCTCATTGAGCCCGTTTGACACTTCTAGTAAATACACTTTCTTAGGCAGCATTGTCCATAATATGGGAAATATGATGTTAGCAAATGGCACATATAGCAGAACTCCGATGGCAATACTGTCTAATATATTTAGATTACCGTCGATGGCTTTAACATATTCATCGACTGCAAAAGCAGCAAATGGCATGTATTCAGAAAAATATTGTGGCTATGCGAAGGATTTTAACATGGGTAGCGGCTCACCTGATGATCCAGCAATCAACTTGGCAGGTTTGCCATGTACTGGTATTACTAAGGAGCAAGCCAACATGTCCACCGATGAAGCACTCCAAATAGCCGAAGAGGAGGGGTGGGTTGATAATAGTAAGGAAATCCCAGATGGCGCAACCATAGAAGACCTCATAAAGATTGGGTACATCGTTGAAAATACACCTCTTCATGATTTTATTAGTGATTGTAGTGACGCCAGTACTGGAGAATACTGGTTTAAGAGTGGCGGATGTACAGCGCCGTCCAGCTCGACCTCTTCAGGGTCAATTAAGCAGCAAAACCTTACTGACCCAACTGATGGCTCAGCAATTACCGGTGAATCGGCCGGAACTAGCGGCGACAATAAGACTTATAGCGATAGAAAACTATCTGCAATGTCAGTCCTGCTGATTGATTTCCAAGTCGCTCAATCAGTCAACGGTGAAGACGAGGAAGAAAATGAGGGAGGCTCAAATGAAACTAAACCAGTTGATGACAGCGATGCTGTCGGCGAACCGCAATTAGCAGAGGCCGCTGATGGCTGGGGCGGACATGAAAACGGTAAAATACCAGACCCAGAATTGCAAGCATTATCATTCTCATCAAGCGATAAAATGCATAAAAAAGCTGCAAAAGCCATGGAAGAAATGAACAAAGCTTACAAAGCCGAGACTGGCGCTGACTTAACCATCAACGAGGCTTATCGGGATTGCGATACGCAAATTGCTTACGCCACTCCAGGTAATCCACGATACCAGGGCGGGGCAGCAGCACCAGCTCCTCCATGCATATCAAATCACGGTTGGGGTCTGGCAGTAGATATTAATGTTGGAGGAACTGGTTCTAGTGTTTATAAATGGCTGGAAGCGAATGCACATAAATATGGCTACGTTCACCCAGCTTGGGCAAAACCGGGTGGCAGTAAACCAGAACCGTGGCACTGGGAATACGCAAGGAATGTTTAACATGAATAGAGAAGACAAAACCATCCTAATACTTTCTATCATGCTCTTTATGAGTATTCTGGTGGTGTTTTTTATCACAAAAAATCCTGCCGAGGGCGAATATACAACAGTTTTATCTTCCGAACAAACCGCTAATAAAAAGCCAGTCGCCCAAAACACCAATCCTCAGCAGCCAACTGAGCAGAATATTATCATTGATCTATTTAATTCCACTGCCAGTAAATACGGAAAACGTGAACTAAAAAAATACACCTTAGTTAAAGAGCAAAACGGATTTAAACTGATAAAAATGACGATTTTTAGCCACACCACTAAGGCCACTTACGATTCGTATGCTATTTTTAAAAACGGCACAGTCATTACAGGAATTAATAGCGAAAAATCAATAGATTCTCTAAAGCAAACTGGCGTACCTGCAGATATTGTTAATGAATACGCAAAGGGTCAGACTGATGTATAAAAAAATCTCCATTGCTATTTGTATTATCGTATCTTTCGCGATTACTGTTCAGCCAATATCTTCTGCAGCAGCTTATCCAAAATCATATATTACAAACACTATCACTTGGTATAAGAAAAACGACACAACATGCTCTGGTTCATCAACCAACGGTGTGTCTGGCGCTGATAATCAAGAGAAGATTTGGGGATACTTACGTAATGCCGGTTTAAGTGCAGAGCAAGCAGCAGGAGTAATGGGAAATATTCAGGCTGAGTCAGGGTTTAGTCCGACCCGACACGAGATAAGTTTTAGTTGGGAAAAAGGAGGATGGGGGCTTGCACAGTGGACTGGCGGGAGGCGAACTGCGATCGCTAGTAAAATACCTTCAGAATTAACAAAGTATTATAACCAAGCGTATGGCGGGGCAGCAAAGAATGACGGCACATTAGATTCAATCCCTATTGAAGACAACGACAAGCTTCTGATTTTTGAGCTGGAATACCTAATGGAAGAGAGTAAGAACCGACCAGTAACTGCACTCGGTTTTGTTGGGTTGTTCTTGGGAATGAAAGAGTGGGATACGCTAAAAGAAATAAAAACTGTCGAAGACGCTACTGTTTTTTGGCACAATAACTTTGAGGTGTCAGCCGACTCAGCAGAAAGAGTCTTAAATACGCGAGGTGGATTTGCAAAGGCGATATATGAAAGATTTAAAGACTTACCAGTGGGTGGAGAAAATTGTTCATCTTCTAGTCGTGATAAGCTTATTGAATATGTTAAGCGCTATGCCTGGCCAGAAACAAGAACTCGTACCGACAAAAAACCCGAATACGCCGAAGCTATTGAAAACGCAATAAAGGAAAACCGTTTTGTTGGGGATGACTGCTTTGGTGGTGGGGTTGACTGTGGCGGGTTCGTAACAACTTTACTGTATGATAGCGGGTTTGATAAAAATTATAATTACGGCGCAAAGAATGGTCAGGCTGGACCGACAAGTATGCAGCGAGCCTGGGCAGAAGCTAACTGGAAGACGGTCGGTAACGGCAGTTCAATTAATACAGCAGATCTTCAGCCGGGCGATGTTGCACATAGTCCGGGGCATACCTTTGTCTATGTCGGTAAAATTGACGGTTTTGATTCATTAATTGCATCTGCTTCACAGTGTCAGTATGCACCAAAGGCGGGTCTAGAAAGTATAACATCACCAAGCGTAACTTGGTTTAGAAATGGCAACGTACGCCAACAAAGGAATGAAATAAGAAGATAATATGAATAAGCAAACTATCAGTAAAATATTGTTTTTATCATCAGTGGGAGTATTACTGTATGGCATCATCGTTTGCACCACGAGAACCAACACTACACCAGTCTCTTTGCTCATCTCACCAGATAAAGCCGAGATTGCTTTTGATAATCAAAAAGTAACAGGTTCTCAAGTTGTCCACATAAAGCCGGGAACTTACGACTTTAAGGCATCCAGAAGCGGTTTTGAAGATAAAACTATCCGCACAGAAGTGAAACAAGGTTCACCAATAAAAATTGTTTTTTCATTAAAACCGCTAACGCAGGAAGCATCTAAAGAAGCTTTATCATCCTCCAAAATATCAGAGATAGACAAGACAACCACTAATAGACTGGCTAGCGAACAGCAAACTCTCGAAAAAGACAACCCAGTCATTAAGAAGTTGCCGATAAAAAATTTACTTTATTCAATCGGCTATAAGATGGACCCAAATAAGCCAAATGGAGTTATTATAGAAATTGACGCACCCGAAGGCTACAGAAACGCCGCCATTAACAAACTTAAAGAGCAGGGTTTCGATCCAGCAACCCTCAATATCACCTTTAGGAATTACGCTAATACATTTACGGAGTAGATATGAATCGAAGAAATATTATCATTGTCGGCGCCACAATTATCTTGTTAACCATCTTAGCTCTGCTTTTTATGCGGCCAACATATACCGTATCAATCACTTTCGATAAACCAAATTTATCCGCAAAGCTATATCGTATTGTTAATAAAAACCCATCTGAAGTAACTACATTAAGCGGCGACTCTAAGATTCAGCTCCAAGATGGACAATATATGATTAAAACCTCATCAAAATCAAATACAATCAAGGAAAGTTCTGTTGAATTTACTGTCGAAGGAAAAGGCAGGGAAATACCAATAAAAACCGAGTACAGCCAGAAATTTATTACACAAAAAATGACAGAGTATAGAAGTGATATTCTACATGCGCTATTTAATAAATATCCGCAATTACAGACCAACTTCATACTACAACGAGAGATTCTCCTAGGTAAAGATATCAATTGGTATGCAGCCACTTATCAGCGAGCAGCGGTCAACAGGAATTCTGGTGATGTTTACACAGTTATCATGAAAAAAGAAAATAACCAGTGGGTCGTTAAAACTCGCCCGCAAATTATTAACACTACTTACAATACTAAAGACATCCCCGAGGAGATTTTATCGGAAGCTGCCTCTAGATTATCGCCGTTCTCAACTAACTCTTAAGCGGCATAATAATGTGTGTGTAGTCAGGGTTTTTTACCTGCTCTCGGATAACACACGGAGAAAGCTTACCGTTAAACGAGAATGTAATTTCATCAGCATCAACAATATTCAACACCTCCGTTAGGTAGCGCGAATTAAGCGTCACTTGGCCATCGGCGGATATTTCCGCTGACGCTTCTGAAGTGTTCTCGCCCAACTCAGACGCAATTGAGTGGATAGAGAGTAGGGAATTCTCCTTTGACGCGGCCACCGTAATTCCACCGCCAGATTCACGCGCGAACAACGCGGCAATTTTTGTTACACGACTAAAGTCAGCTTTTTTAATAATAATTTCTGTCTCTGAGTTTGACGGAATCAATTGACGATAATCAGGAAATTTTCCATCAATTAAGCGACTAACAATTTCCATATCACCAGTCCGGAAACAAACCTGGGAATCATCAAACAAAATAGTGATTTGTTTTTCTTCGCCAACACTTTTACTGACCTCAGATAGAGTTGAGGCAGGAATAATTGCTGACACCTCGCTGTCTGACTTTGCTAAGCGTTTTTCCGCTAATCGATAGCCATCCGTAGCCGCCAAATACAGCGAACCTTCGTAATTGTGCCAATACACGCCAGTTAAAACCGCCCGCGTCACATCAGAACTAACTGCAATTTTCGTCTGAACGATAGCTTTTTTCAAATCTTCAACATCAATTTCATATTGTATCGCTGTTGTTTCGTCAATTGTTGGTAGTTCTGGATATTCGTCCGCCACTACGCCATTTATGACTGATGAAAATTTACCAGAAGTAATATGAAGGTGGTCATCTTTGGTTTCAAGATCCACCGTTCCACTCGGCAAGTTTGTTACAAATTCCGAAACCAAGCGAGCAGGAATAGTAATAGAGCCAGGTTTTTCAATCTTAGCACCAATATATTGAGTAGAGGCAATCTCTAAGTTCGTTCCAGCAACCAACAAGCGTCCACCATCAGTACGTAGCAAAATATTATTCAATATTGGTAGCTCATTCCTACTTGATGCAACGTCCTTGATTAGATTGAGTGCTTTAGCAAGTTTTTCCTGAGTGACTGATACTTTCATTATACTTTTCCTTAATTTTTAATTAGTGTTAGTAATAATAGGCGTTGTGGAAACTGGGTAAAAAATGTATTCAAACAGGGGTAGAATATAGAAAAGACAAGTGGAAAACCCTGTGTATTGGCTGTGTTTTCTGTGGTGGACAATTGATTGTTATTCCACTGACTGGTGATGATGGATTTTTTCTCCACAGATTCGTATGTTGCTAATTCACTGCCAAAGCACAGAGTTTGCACAGCTTTTCCACAATTAATGAACATATATTTTATCCTTAATGTCATTAATTTGTTCGCGAATACTGACGTTGGTGAGGCTCTCTTTGGTAATCTTTTCAATTGAGTGCATGGCGGTGGTGTGATCTTTTCGTCCGAGTTCTTGTGCAATTTTTGGAAAACTCATCTTTAGTTCACTGCGCAGTAAGAACATGGCAATTTGTCTAGGCATAGCAATAAATTTGTCGCGCCTGGATGAACACATATCTTTTACGTCAATATTATAATAGCGGGCAGTTTTATCAATAATCTGCTTGGCGGTGACATGTTGTGGACGACTACGTTTAATGTCACCTAAGATACCCTCGGCTGCCATTAAGTCTGGCGTGAAGTTTTGCATTTCTGCGTAGGCTAAGAGTCGGTTTAATGCGCCCTCTAATTCGCGAATGTTTGTTTTAAAGTTGGTCGCTAAATATTCTACAACATCAGAATCCAACTCAGCGTTACTGAGAGCTGCTTTCGCTTTTACGATTGCACAACGAGTTTCGTAATCTGGCATTTGAATGTCAATCGCCATACCCCACTCAAATCGGCTACGCAAACGATCGGTCAATGTTGGAATACTTTTTGGCGGTTTATCGGAGCTGATGATTATTTGTTTATTATTCTGGTGAAGGTCGTTAAATGTATGGAAAAACTCGTCTTGGGTTTTTTCTTTACCAGCAATAAATTGCATATCATCAACGATTAGTACATCAACATTACGATACTTATCCGAAAAACCTTTTTTCTTAAAGCGAATGGAATCAAGAAATTCATTAACAAACGTCTCCGTGGTGATATAAAGAACGCGGGCTGACGGTTGTTTTTTAATTATTTCATTACCAACAGCTTGCATTAAGTGAGTTTTACCAAGTCCAGAACCTCCGTATAAATATAGTGGGTTATATTTGCTACCAGGGTTTGAAGCGACGGCCTGACAAGCGGCATACGCCAGATCATTACTGGAACCGACAATGAAGCTGTCAAATGTATATCGAGGATTAAGATTACTGGAGTGTGATTTCTTTGATGGCAAGATTAGCGCCGCTGATGACGTTTGACGTTCGGCTTTAGTGATTTCTCGATTAACGCGCGGTTTCTTATTGCTAGACTCAACGTTATAAGATATTGATGGAGCATTTATGCCATTATGAGATAAAGCCTCAAGAATTTGCGGATGAAAGCGTTTTTCAAGTTGGGTGCGAGCAAAAATATTTGGAGCGACAATCAGAACTTCTTTATCGGAGATTATCTCTAGCTTTGTATTCTTGAACCATGCTGTAAAAGATGATGACGATACAGTTACTTCAATCTCACCCAACACACCCTGCCAGACTGCATGACTATCCACGAAAGCTTACTCCCTCAAATTCTATTTAACTATCTTTACTATAGCAAATACATAGAGTTTTCCACAAGTAGTGCACTGACTACAATACTATAGGTAAAAACAGAGGTGGAGTTTTCCACAGGTAAAAAATGTATCTGTTAAACTTGTGGAAAAAGAAGGGGTGATAGTGGAAAAGTATCACGCGACTTGCAAAAAACGCTAAAAAAATATATACTAAGCACTGATATGCCAAAGCGAACATTTCAACCACACACCCGACATCGTGCAAAAACGCACGGTTTTAGGGCGCGAGTTTCTACAAAGGCTGGTCGGATGGTTTTGAAGCGCCGCCGCTTGAAAGGTCGCGCAAAGATTGCTATCTAAATCTAGCAAACAAAAGCTCCCGTCGATGAAGGCGGGATTTTTTGATATAATTGTAAAATATGTTACAGCAGTGTAATCGGTTTCACGGACACGGCAGCTTAAAGTTCGTGTATAAAAATGGACAAGCAGTGCGCTCATCTTTGGCGACGGTGAAATATATTAATAATCCATATCGCCATCACAGCCGGTTTGCGGTGGTTGTTAGTAAAAAAGTATTAAAATCAGCAGTCCGGCGGAATAGAATACGCCGACGGGTGTATGAAATTATTCGCCTGGAACTAGCATTTTTAAAAAACAATCAAGATGTTGTCGTTATCATTTTTTCGCCAGAGGTGTTATTAATGCCACATAAAGAATTGAAACAGGCAATAAAAGGTCTTTTCTCTCAGGCTCAACTGTATAAATAGTGGTATTTTTGCTATAATATAGGTCATGAGTTTTTTTGATGAGTTTATCGTTCGGCCAATTTTCAATCTATTGATGGCTATTTATAGCTTAATTCCGGATTTTGGTGTTAGTATTATTATTTTCACAATTTTAGTACGACTACTGCTATGGCCGCTGATTAAGAAGCAACTTCATCAAGCCAAAGCAATGCGAAAAATGCAGCCGGAATTGGCAAAGATTAAGAAGCAATACGCTAAAAATCCGCAAATGCGCAACCTGGCGATGATGGAGCTTTATAAAAAACACAACGTAAGTATGTTTGGCTCATTGGGTATTATGATTATTCAGCTGCCGATTTTAATTGCAATGTACCGAGTGGTGCAGATTTTTGTTTCTAATCGTTCAGACCTGGGAAAATATGTTTATGATTTTGTAAAAAACCTACCAGTAGCAAATAACCTAGTTAATAATCCTGATCAATTTAACCAGAACTTCTTAGGGATTATTGATCTAACACAGCACGCTATCTCTAAAAATGGTGTGATTATTGGTCTATTAGTCTTAGCGGGAGTTGCAGCTTATTTACAATATCTAACATCGAAGCAGTTATCTCCGCAATCTGATAACACACGTAAATTACGTGATGTCTTAGCTGAGGCCGGTGACGGTAAAGAAGCTGATCAGTCAGAGGTAAATGCCATAATGACGCGAAAAATGATGAAGTTTATGCCAGTGATGATGTTTTTCGTGATTGTGTACTTGCCAGCAGCGCTAGCTCTCTACTTGGCAACAGCTAGTGCAGTAGGATATCTTCAAAATTTTATTATTCTTAGACAGGATTCTTTGGAGATGCAGGCGATTGCTAGTGAAAAGACAACTACTCGAAAATCAGCAGCGTCAGTGAAGACAAAGAAGCGTGCTAAGCAGGCAGCAGAGGCTCGGATAACGCAGATCAAGGCTAAGGGTTAAGGAGGAATTATGGATCAAATTGAAACAGTTGAGTTTGCGAAAAAGTATCTGGAGGATTTACTGACATTCTTTGATTTAAACTTGGAAGTTGAGGTAAAAATTGAGGATGGGATTGTTATAGCTTCAATTCCACGCAGTGAGCGGAGTAGTATCTTGATTGGTAGGGGTGCGGAAACATTGAGGAGTATCCAAACACTTTTATCGACAGCACTTCATCATAAAAAAGCATCGGCTGTTCGGGTAAATTTGGATATCGCTGATTATAAAAAACAGCATGCTGAGAAAATTATTGAGAAGGCGCGCGGTTGGATTGAAGAAGTCCGGCGGACTGGCGAATCAAAGATCGTCAATTTGAATGCGGCTGATCGCTGGACGGTGCATCATTTGGCAAGTGAATATAGCGATATTGAGACGCACTCCGAGGGTGAAGGCCGAGATCGCCAGCTGATTATTAGTCAGAAGAGTTCTTAGGTTTTTTGAAAACTACTTTGGAATAGAGGGTGTAATTCCAGATAAGACTGGCGGCGGTGGCGATTAACTTGCTAATAAGCAGGGCTGCTGATTTATTTATGCCAAGATTTGTGAATACTGGCGTGATGGCAGCAATAATAATCGTTTGAATGACCCATAAACCAAATAGCGTGACGATAGTAAATAATAGAAACTGTCTTTTTAAGTTTTTAGATGTTGATTTGAAAGTATATTTTTTATTAGCAAAGAATGAGAACAAAAAAGAAACAGATGTTGATATGAAATTAGCCAATTCTTTCGAGATATTAAAAAGCATCGTTAAGATAAAAAGGATACTGAAATCAAGCGTCGTATTAACACTGCCGACAATAGCAAAACGTAGCTTATCGGCGTGTTTTTTTACGACTTCCTGCATGATATTCCTCTATTAAATATAACGGTCGATTTTTAGTCTCAATAAATATCCGGCCTACATATTCGCCAATTATCCCTAATGATAATAGCTGAACGCCGCCTAAGAATAAAATGACTGCCATTAAGGAAGAGTAGCCGGCGCCAGTTGGAACTCCGAACAAAGGGCGAACTAAAAGATAGATAATCCAGCAGAAAGCTACGAAGGAAATGATAAATCCAAAAATGGTAGCCATCCGTAGCGGCGCGGTGGTAAAACTAGTGATACCGTCAATGGCTAAGTTGATCAATTTACGATAATTCCACTTAGTTTGGCCGGCCAATCTGGGGTCGCGGTCATAAAAAATCTCCTTTTTTCTGTAGCCAATCCAGCTAAAAATCGCTTTGGTATTGCGCTGAGATTCGCGAAATTGCCGCAGCGCCTCAATACAGCGCCGATCCAGCAAGCGAAAATCGCCGGTATCAACCTGAATAGGAATACTAGTCGATTTTTGGAGGATTCTGTAATACCATTGGCTGGTTTTTTTCTTTAGCCAAGTTTCGCCCTGCCGGCTGCTGCGGCGAGCATAGACATCATCATAACCATCTTCCCAGTAGCGGATCATTTCTTTTATGAGTTCTGGCGGATCTTGCAAATCGGCATCAATAATCACGGCAGCATCGCCTTCGGCATGGTCAATTCCGGCAAGCATCGCTATCTCTTTACCGAAGTTGCGCGACAGATTGATATAGCTGATGCGCGTATCTTTCTGGGCTTTATTGGTAATAATAGATAAAGATTCATCGACGCTGCCATCATTGATGAATAGAAATTCAAATTGGTAATTGGGAGTAGATTTTGCAAACTCATTCAGCCTGCTAAAAAGCTGCGGGAGAACAGATTTTTCGTTATAGACGGGGATGAGGAGAGTGATTGATTTCATGATTTTGAGTGTATTATTTTATCCTGAAAAAACGCTTAAACTTTAGCAGTCCAGTTTGATTAGGCAGCGGTCCGTCGTGGATGATACCGCGGATGTAGTTGATAGAGACTTTGCGGTTTTTTTGAATATTTAGGCGCTTTTTGTAGGCAGCAGGTTTACGAATAATTGAAGCTAGCATGCCTTTGAAAGCTGGCCAGCCGTTGCCGTGGCGGACGGCGCTGGCGAAAATTAGCCAATATGTCAAGAAAAAGCGCAGGCCAATGTGCCAAAATAATTTTCCTGGGACGTTTTTAATGAAAACTAACGGCAGGTTTTTGAAAGTGTTGTAAACAGCCAAGCCAGGAACCTTTTTGCTGCTGGCGCCAACCTTGTGATAAGCGATGGCTTTGGGCGTAAAGCGGACCTTCCAGACAGCTAACTGGGCGCGAAAACTGAGGTCGACATCTTCGTAATACATGAAAAAATCCTCGTCGAACATGTCGATATCGTCAAAAATTGCTGCACGATAAATCGCTCCGCCGCCAGTCGCACCAAAAACATCGCCAGGCTTACTCGGCGCATTTTCAATAGGCTCGTCGCGGTTGCGCGGGCCGGGCAGACCCCAGGTGGTGTAAAAGTCGCCAGTTGTATCAAGCGTTTTGCCGTCGCGCCGCTGCATGATGCCGGTTGCGATACCGCAATCCAGGTGTGCAGAAAGTTCATCGACCAGGGCGCGGCACCATTTTTTGTCGGCAATGGCATCAGGATTAAGTACGCCAATATATTCAAAATTATGTTCTTTTGCGTAAACCAGGCCTGTATTAATACCGCCAGCAAAACCAAGATTGTCAGGGTTTTTAATTAAAGTAATGTCTTCTCTTTTATGTATTGAAATATATTTCTCAAATACGGAAACAGAATTGTCGCTACTATTATTATCCACGATGATAATAGTAGGCTTTAAAGCCTGTTCAGTTAGCGATTCAATACATTCTATGGCGTCATCAGATCCATTCCAATTTAGAACAATAATTGCAAGTCTATTCATAATACATTAACTATTATATACTAGAATAGTTATGTGGAGGTCTTTAAATTTTTTAGGTCGTAAGAACTTTATATTATTACGAGAACTTGTCGTAACAGATTTTAAATTAAGATATCAAGGATCAGTTTTGGGCTATATTTGGAGTGTACTAAAGCCATTGTTTTTATTTGCCATTCTTTATATCGTTTTTGTACATATATTGCGACTAGATAGAGGTATACCACATTTCCCTGTAACTATGCTGTTAGGTATAGTTTTGTGGTCATTTTTTACAGAGGCGACAAGTAATGGGCTAGGGTCTATTGTTAATAGGGGGGATTTGATTAGAAAATTAAACTTTCCTAAATATATTATTGTAATATCGGGAACGATATCTTCTTTAATTAATTTATTTATTAATTTAGGTGTGGTTTTGGTCTTTATACTATTAAATGGGGTAAACCTTTCTTGGTCAGTATTGTTGATCATTCCACTTGTAGCTGAGCTGTATGTATTCTCGCTTGGTATAGCGTTATTATTGTCTGTATTTAACGTTAAATATCGCGATACGGGCTATATTTGGGAAATATTCTTACAAGCAGCCTTTTATGCTGCACCAATTATCTATCCGCTACAAATGGCATTAGAGCGTAGTCGTGCGGCAGCAGAGCTTCTATTTATAAATCCAGTAACACAAATTATTCAAGATGCTCGATATGCTTTAATAAATCAGGATGGTTCGATTATAAGAATAACTGACCTAATCCATGATTGGCGGATTATTATACCATGGCTAATAATATTGATTACGGTATTATTAGGAACTTATTATTTTTCTAAAAGATCACGATATTTTGCGGAGGATATTTAGATGGCGAATAATAATGCAGTTGAGGTTGTCGGTGTAACAAAAACTTTTAGAATCCCGATCGAATCAGTAACAATGCTCAAACAAAGAATAGTGGGCTTCTTACTAAGAAAAAAAGGTTATCGGGATTTTACTCCATTAAAAGACGTATCTTTTACTGTTAAAGAAGGTGACTTTTTTGGAATAGTTGGTAAAAATGGATCTGGTAAAAGTACTTTACTGAAGCTGATTGCAGAAATATATACTCCAAACGAAGGTAATATTCATACTCGAGGCAAGCTCGTTCCATTTATTGAGTTGGGTGTTGGGTTTAACCCTGAATTATCCGGCAGAGACAATGTATACTTGAATGGCGCTCTTTTAGGATTTAGTCGAAAAGAAGTCGATTTGATGTATGATGAGATTGTTGATTTTGCGGAAATGCACGGCTTTATGGAGGAGCGGTTAAAGAATTATTCAAGCGGTATGCAAGTTCGGCTAGCATTTTCTATTGCGATAAAAGCAAGAGGTGACATATTAATGCTTGACGAGGTGTTGGCAGTTGGTGATGAAGCTTTTCAAAAAAAATGCTACGCATACTTCGATAAACTAAAGCGTGAAAAAAAGACTGTTATCTTAGTTACCCACGACATGGGAGCTGTTGAACGATTCTGTAATAAAGCAGTGCTATTAGAGGATGGTAAAATTAAACTTCAGGGAAAACCTCATGTGGTTGCTGCTGCTTATAGTAGAAGCAACGAAGCTGAACATGCAAAATCGCATAATTTTGATCGATCACTAGCTCCGTTTGATGTGAGATTGTATGACAGTCAGGGGAATGAAACTAGCTCTTTTGGTTATAATGAAATTATCACAGTAAAATTATCTTGGAATTATCCTGACGTTAAAAATGTTGGAGTTGCTATATTTAGAGAGAATGGCGAATATGTATTTGGTCCAAATACATATCAGGATAAATATAGAATTAAGAATATCAACGAGGCAGAATATACTGTAAAACTGAATCTTAACGAAGGGGATTATTTCATAAAAGCTGGATTAACTGGAAAACGGGATATAGATACCATAGCTTTTATAGAAGAAGGTCCTCATTTTTCGGTTCAGCGTGACTATAAGCACGGTCGCTGGGGCGGTGTGACGAAGCTAGATCACACATGGAAATAAAATATGCTGCAACGCTTGAAAAATATAATAAAACACAATAGAGCGCTTTACTCTTTTTTGCTGTTATTGATTTCGCCATATCGCAGCTATCTTGATTCGCGTCAGCGCAGGTTATATGAGTCATGGCAGTGCAGGTATGAAGATAAGCCTATAAATTATAAATTACGCAGACAGCCGCTAGTGTCGATTATTGTACCGACTTACAATACTCCAACTAAATACTTGAGGGAAATGGTTCAGTCGGTTGAATCTCAATCATACGATAATTGGGAACTGATTATTGTTGATGATGCGTCGCCTGATACAGGCTTGAAACAAGAAATCAGCGCTATAGCAAAGACTAATGCAAAAATAAAGCCTTTTTTTCTTAAGGCCAATCGCCATATTGCCGGGGCGACAAATTACGGTATCCATAAAGCTAGCGGGGAATACGTGGCGCTACTTGATCATGACGACGTGCTGCACCCAGACGCTTTATTGCGAATTGTCGAAAAGATAAATAATTTGCCAGATGTAAAATTTATATATACTGACGAGATTAAGCTTGATGAACGCGGACGACAATATCAACCATTTTTCAAACCTGATTGGAATGCTGATTTCTTGCGGTCGGTCAACTATATTACGCACTTTGCTGTCATGCAGCGGAAACTTTTGTTGGAGTTGGAAGGTGAAGACGGCAACTACAACGGAGCTCAAGATTGGGAGCTTTTTTTGCGCATAACAAGAATACTGCAGCCGCAGCAGATTGCGCATGTTTCGCAAATACTTTACTATTGGCGTGTCCATAAAAATTCTACTGCACAAGGGTTGGATGCAAAACCTTATGTTATTGATGCTCAGGAGAGGGCTTTAGATGACGATATCAAGAGCCGTCAAGTCCAAGCTCAAGTTGTGCGCGATTCAACATATGGCGCTCAGTGGCGGCTAAAATATTCTACGCCGCAACATCTTACCATAAAAAATGTATTATTTAGCGAGTCAACCACTGTGGGCGATGTCATTCGTGATGAAGCTGCTGATATAATAGTATTCTCAGAGACTATGATTAAAGACGTTGATAATTATAGCGATATGGGTGATGTGATGCGACTTGATGTCGGTGCGGTTGTTCCGTCTGTAGCTGACGAGAATCGAGTTATAGAAAACCTTACGTCAATCTTAGATAAAAAAATAGTAGAATGCATACAGACGCTAAGCCGGCGATCCTTTACGAAACACATTTATCTAACCGCTAGATACAATCTAGGTGCGATAGATCTTCCCGTGCTATTTATTGAACGGAATAAGTTGGCTTCGATTGATGAATCAACAAGAATAACTAGCCGATTGCTGACTAAAGCTCTTTGCGATAAAGGTCTAAAAACGTTATATAATCCGTACATGACGACTAAGGAGGAAAAATAATGATACGTAAAGTTAATAATCTTGTAAAGAAAAGTGTTGTAATAATCAAAGACGATGGTGCTGTCCGCTTTGTAAAACGCGCAGCAAAGTATGCATATTATAAGAAATTTCCTGATAAAAAACAGCAAGTATATAAAGATATTTTATTTATTAACGGCTGCACTTTGCCGCATCCAGAGCGCTACCGAGTTGCTCACCAGATGGAGCAGCTAATGTCGCAGGGGTTAACTGTTGAGAGCGTTTTTTATGATAGATTATCGCTTGATCAATTGAAGTATTATCGCGGATTTGTATTTTTCCGCTGCCCAATAACTGATACGATTCGCGAGTTTATCAAGCAGGCGCATTATTTTAATAAAACCTGTTTTTTTGATATCGATGATTTGGTAATTGACCAGAAATATACTGATTCAATTAAATATGTTCAACAGATGAGTGTCGATGATAAGCAGCTCTACGACGACGGTGTTAATCGAATGCGCGAAACGCTGGAGTTGTGCGATCATGTTGTTACCACGACCACTCAACTGCAAGAGGAGCTACAGCATTACACGAAGGGTGAAGTGCTGATTAACCGCAACGTTGCATCTGATGAAATGATTAAGCTGTCTAATTTAGCACTAGAGGCGGTTAGCAAAGATAATAACAAAATTATTATCGGATATTTCAGTGGTAGCATTACCCATAATGAAGATTTTGATCTTGTTATTCCTAGTCTTATTAAAATATTCGAAAAGTATCCGCAAGTTTACCTTAAGATTGCTGGCATTCTGGATGTTCCAGACGTCCTTGATCCGTATAAAGAACGTCTTATTACGTCAGGATTTGTTGATTGGCGAGAATTGCCAGCTGTTATGGCGGAGTGCGATATTGTTTTGGCGCCGCTGGTTGATACGATTTTTAACCGCGCAAAATCTGAGAATAAATGGGTTGAGGCGGCTCTTGTAAAGATTCCAACCATAGCCAGCAATATTGGCGCTTTTGCAGAGAAAATTCAGAATAACGAAACAGGCATACTAGTAAACAATACTGACGCAGAGTGGTTTAAAGCGCTTGACTTACTAGTATCAGACTCGGTTTTGCGCGGTAAACTTGCAGATAAAGCTCACGAGGAGATAATTCATAACTATTCGACGGTGTACACTGGCTATAACCTAGCTTCGTTTATTAGAAAGCATTTGGCGCGAAATATCGGTTTTGTTCTGCCTTCAACTGATATTTCAGGAGGAGTAATTGTCGCCTTAAAGCATGCTGATGTGCTAAGAAGGCATGGCTGGGACGTGACGCTAATTGATGCAGTCAGTAAGCACGCTCTAAAAATCGCTAAGAAAACCTATAGCTATAGATATGAGTTGCCTGGATTTAATGTCGTTGCTACGCACAAAACTAAAATGAAAGCATTTTTTGACACGCAGGTTGCAACGTTGTGGTCAACTGTCGAGCTAGTTAAGAAGCAGCCTAATGTTCGTAATCGGCTTTATTTTGTGCAAAACTTTGAAACGGATTTTTATATACCAGGCACTGGCGAACCGCGCTTTTTAGCGAACGCTTCTTACTGTGATCAATCTGGCATACGGTATATTACGATGTCACTATGGTGTCAGAAGTGGTTGAAAGACGTCTTTCATAAAGAGTCCGAGTATGTCTCAAATGGAATTGATCTTGAATTGTACCCATATCGCGAACGTGATTTTACGGGCAAAATAAAGATACTTATTGAAGGCGACAGTAAAAGTGAGTATAAAAATACCGATGAAGCCTTCCGTATCGTTGAGAGGCTTGACCCTGAAAAATTCGAGATTTCGTATTTATCATACCGCAAGGAACCAAAAGATTGGTACCGAGTCGATAGATTTTATAATCGTATTGCTCCAGAAAAAGTTGGAGAAGTGTACGCAAGCTGCGATATTTTGATTAAAACTAGTATCGTTGAGAGCTTTTCATATCCGCCGCTTGAAATGATGGCGACTGGCGGCGTATCTGTTGTAGTACCAAACGGCGGCAATGTTGAATATCTGAAAGATGATTACAACTGTCTGTTTTATCGCCAAGGCGATATCGATGCGGGCGTTGCAGCTGTCGAAAGGTTGCTAAACGATAAAAAACTGCGTGATAAAATCATTAAAAATGGTCAAAAAACTGCTCAAGCTTATCAGTGGAGTAAGCTTGAGCAGCGGATTGTTGATATATACAAATAGAGATTTTATTTTTCAACAAGCTTTATTCTAACAGCTTCAATGTGTGATCCTGGTTTATCGCCGGCGACCTCACCGTTCTTTTTCCACTCTTGCCAACCAATCCATGATAGGTGAGTTTGGTAGTAAATATCATATTTCTTGGCGTCGGTTTCACTGAGGGATAGTTTTATGCCATTGAGCGCTTTTGTTTGGCCGGTAGTGCCGCAGATTTGTTGTTCAGTCACAGGTATATCTGCCGACCAAGGGTCGTTAGCCGATTTTGACGAGCAGCGTATGGTGATGGTCGATCCGTCGCGTTGTGATATAGCTTTGGCAATGCGTAGTGCCTCAACGGCGAACGATCGCCCCGTTGTACCAGACATGACACCCTGAGAGACGTTCGGCATCCAGCCAACATAGCTGACGTGGGTTGAATAGCTGAGATCATACAAATCTGGGACAGGCGTATTGGCTGGGTTATAGAATGCACCGCTAGGTAGGGCGATTGAATTTTTTGGCACTATACGAATCTGGATGGCCTCAAGCTGTCTGGTTGCGCCAGTTGATCCGGCTGGCTCGCCATTTTT
>CAURDO010000002.1:0-148396 GCA_963524145.1 uncultured Candidatus Saccharibacteria bacterium | reverse complement strand
TTGACGCTCGGTATTTTAAACTTCCTTTACCCGAGAGACGGGTATCAGCCGTTGCCATTTTAGTTCTGAATTGGTGCGGATGGGGAGAGTCGAACTCCCGTCTCAACCTTGGGAAGGTCACATAATAGCCGTTATACGACACCCGCGTTCTTAAAAGTATAACACCCTTGTCAGATGACGACAACTTTAGTACAATTAAATAGCAAGTTTGTGGCTCTTTAGCTCAGTTGGTAGAGCAGAGGCCTGAAGAGCCTTGTGTCCCCAGTTCAAGTCTGGGAGGAGCCACCAAATATTGCATTTTATTCACGGCTTTGTTACAATAAATCGTGAATTACATGCGGGTTTAGCTCAGTTGTTAGAGCGCTTCCTTGCCATGGAAGAGGCCAGGAGTTAGAGTCTCCTAACCCGCACCACAAACGAATAAGGACGCTATTGGTGCGTCTTTTTGCTTTATGAATGTACTAACTTTGTACCCCCGTGTTTAAACCTAAAATGTAATATACTAAAATAGAGGAATATTATGAAGAGAAAAATATTTTATTCATGGCAGTCTAACCACCAGAAAACACGACGTCATATCGAAAAAGCCCTGCGAGATGTTATTAAAGAAATCTCCGACACTCCTGAATTAGAAAAGCCACGGAGAGTGGAATTAGATAAGGATACGAAAGGTGCGGTAGGAGCCGTTAATATAGGAGCCACTATCAAGGAAAAGATTAATAATTGTGGCATTTTTCTTGCGGATGTATCCATTATTGACAGAGGCGAGTCTGGAAAAGGTATCGTTAATCAAAACGTGATGTTTGAACTTGGATATGCAATTGGCAAGCATACAGAGGAAAAGGTTATCCAGGTTGCAAATATTGATCTGGGTAGAATAGAAGAATTGCCATTTGATATTGCCCATCAAAGAACGATAGGGTTTTCTATAGAAAAAGATAATAAAGCTACATCGCTAAAAAGAAATTTAAAGGAAGCTATCGCAGCACACCTGGATTCGTTGGCAAACGAAGAAGAAATTAACAAAAATCAATCCTATAAAGATAGTCTTACTAGCGCAATTGAAAACGGAAAACCAGCAAAGAAAACTATAAGAGAGTATTTTGCAAACACCTATGAGCAATACTTAGACTTATCACCTGGTATATTCAAAGAAGGTGCAGCAGAGGAGCAGTATGCAGCAAGCGTATATGATGCATATTGTGTTACTAAAGATATAACCATCGAGCTACATGAGATTCTTGAAAAGGCCGCCGAGTATGAAAGAGCGGATATACTAGAACAGGCATACAAATCAATTCAAATTATTCTAGATCACTACGCTGAAGTTTCCAAAAATACTAGCATGATTTATGGAATTTCAATCGAGTACTATTCTTTGATTATCAACGAAATAATATCCTTAATCGTTGGCTCTATTGTTGATAGCAAGTCATGGACCATACTGCCAACAATAGCAAAAATAAAACTAATTAATCCAAGTAGCCTCCTCCCGATCACTAATAATATAGATATGGAAAATATTACGACAATAAACTATCCTGAACATGTATTAGATCACTATGAAAAATTAAAAAATAAAAATTTTATACTCCCGACAACCCAACTCCTGCAAGAGCGTTTTGCTGACAATCCAAGCCTCCTGCAGACATACCTTGATGGCAATATCATACAGTATCTAATGTTTGGTAATTTTCCGTGGTCATTCGGAATTCTTCTAGGTCCTTCATGGGAACGATATATACCAGAGTTTATAGAAAAGCTTAAGGATAATGATTTTATGTGCATGATATGTAAAATTATCGATTCTAGCTCTCTAGAAGAAGCTCAAGATAAGTTATGGTCTATAATCTGTTGGAATCACGATAAATTGTTTTATTATACTCATCAAAACTTACTGCACGTATTTTCTCATACTGGAATTAACACCAAAGAAGATTTAGGTAGAGAGGGCAGGATTGAGTGGGGTGGTGTACTATAGGGTATTAGCTTTACTTTGATTTGCCCAAATTGTTCATCTCGCTTATACTTAAACCATGAAAACTTGGCAAGATGTCGCTTCTCTGTATCAGATTTATCCGCGTAGTTTCCGAGACACCAATGGCGACGGAATTGGCGATTTGAATGGCATTACCGAAAAGCTGGACTATTTGGCATGGCTGGGCGTTGACGGAATTTGGATTTCGCCGTTTTTCCTATCGCCGATGACTGATTTTGGCTACGATATCGCTGACTATCGGGCCATTGACCCAACATTTGGCGGGCTGGATGACTTTCGAGCGCTATTAGAAAAAGCCCATGTCCTGGACATCAAAGTTATGATCGACCTCGTTCCCTGCCATACATCCGACCAGCATCCATGGTTTCAGGAGGCGCGGTCATCACGCGATAACCCTAGGCGTAATTATTATGTCTGGCGTGACGGGCGGGATGACAAGGAACCCAACAATTGGCGCAGTCTGTCGGGTGGTAGTTCGTGGGAGTTTGATGAGCAAACCGGTCAGTATTATCTCCACTCATTCCTGAAGACGCAGCCGGATTTGAATTGGGATAATCCGGCGGTTCGCGATGAGATGAAAAACGTGGTGCGATTTTGGTTTAATATGGGCGTGGACGGCATGCGGGTTGATGCGATTTGGGGCATTTCCAAAGATCCGGAATTTGGTGACGATTCACCAAATCCTGATTTCAACGGCGATCCTGAAGCCTACGGCGCGTTCATTCACGACCACTGTAAAATGGGGCCGCATTTTCAAGAATACCTGCATGAGCTAGCGTCAGTTTGCGATGAATATGACGACAAGCAGATGGTGTTTGAATTTTACCCTGACGAGAAGTTGGGCGATATTTACCAGCAGTATCACAAGGTGCTGACGGCTCATCCGAAGGCGTCGGCATTCTTTATGGAATATCGCCAGGACGAGTGGCACGCAGAGCATGTTGGACAGAAGATTGAGAATTATCTGCGGGCGGCGGGCTCAGCTAAGCCGTTTTTCTGCGTCGGCAATCACGATCAGCCGCGCATTGCCTCGCGGCTGGGGACAGAGCGAGCGCGGGTCTTGCATTTTCTAAACCTGCTCACGCCGGGCATCAGCGTGATGTACTATGGTGATGAGATTGGCATGACCAACGGCGAGCTGACTGCCGAGGATATTCAGGATAATTTTAGCCCTGCTCATTCTATCATCGACAGCCGCGACCTGGAGCGTACGCCGATGCAATGGGATGACACGCGGTTCGCTGGATTCTCAGAAGTAAAACCGTGGCTGCCAGTGAATAAAAACCACTCGTTCATTAATGTTAGCACAGAGAAAAAGATTCGCTATTCTACGCTTAGTTTACATAGAAATCTATTACAACTTCGCCAAGATTTCCCAATCCTCAAAGATGGTTCTATAGAAATTATTCATAACACCGGCAATGGATTTGTCCTTGGCATAAAGCGCGAACTTGGTACTGAGCGGGCTTATATCTTCATCAATTTCGCTGACGCACCGCAGAGTTTTTTCATTCCAGAAGACGCTGAAATTATCGCCTCGACCCACCCTCGCTATCTCATTCTCAGGAAAAATCAGCAATTAGCCGCCCCTGGGTATTGCGGAGTTTTGTTACTTGCCTAAATAGTTATTTTATGTTATAAAATACACTATGGAAAATATTCGAGGAAATGTTACTGATGCATGTGGAGAAAATGCATTACTTGAAGCCCTTTCTCTTGAGGAGCTGGAAGCTTAAAAAGAAGATGCTATCAATACACTAGGAGGGGAAGATGCCGAGGGCATAGTTAAGCGGATAGAAGAGGACCAGAGGCAGCGCCTAGCAGATACTCTTAGGTATGTACTGTATATATAGGACCGCTGGCTCTCTATTTCCAGCGGGTTTTGCTATACAACAAAAATCGTCCTGACAGCTATCAGGACGTCTACCAGAAACTTACTTCAATCGTAGGAACTTGGTGAGGTGCGCCTCCCCATAACTACGACTGTCCACCACAACAGTTTTGTCTTGAATTGGCACCTCACCTATTCCTGGATGTGATAATATCATAGTTCCACCAGGTTTGAGTAGCCCCATTAGCCGCGAAACTGTGGAAAACTGAGGATTGTGATATGGCGGATCAGCAAAAATAATATCAAACTCCCCTGTTACAGTAGAAGTTTCTAGCCAATTCGATATCGTTGTTTTTATTACAATAGATTTTTCATCGACACCCAAACTGCCTATGTTTTCGGCAATGACACGCTGCGCAACTCGATCTCGTTCCACAAAAACCACCGACTCGGCACCGCGACTGAGTGCTTCCAAACCAATGGCGCCAGAGCCAGCAAAGGCGTCCAAAACCCGCGCGCCGCGGACTGTTTCGCCTAGTGAATTGAACATCGCCGAACGAACCCGCTCGCCCATGGGATGTGTAGTTGAACCTGGCGGCGTCTGGATAAATCGTCCGCCAAATTCACCAGCGATGATACGCACTCTCACCGTTTGGCCTCAAGTTTCCAAACCGACGCTAGCCAGCCCAGCATGACGGCTTTGATGATGATTGGCATCAGTTCATGGTTGGTTTGCCATGCCAGATCCGTCGTCCAGCCGTTTTTACCAAAGTTGTCATACATTTTCATGGCCGCCACGGCGTGAACTTGCTCCAGATAGTATCCCCAATAGCCCTGCTGCTTGACCTGTAAAATCTCAGCTTCACTCGGCACGGCGTCCTTAAAACGCGGATAGGCCACTACGCTCGCCACGCCCGCTTCAAACGCCACATGCATAGTCATCATACCTTTGGCGCCCCAGAACTTCCAGTTGTTTTTGATGAGCTCAATCCCCGTGTCGCCTTTCATGACGTTTTTCTTGAGGATGGATGTTCGCGTCTCCAGACCTTCGCCACCGCGCAGCTCCTGCATGGCGTGCTCCAGTGGAAAATGATGCGCCGGCGTCAGGCCGTCAGTGATGGCGTGCGCCATCCACGCTGCCTCAAACGCCGCTCGTTCAGAATTATGTTTTTGTAATGCCTTCGCCAGGTTATCAATATGCTGGTCAATCATCTCCAAAAGCGCTGTATCGTTCGGATCGTCTGGATTGATGAAATGCCACGGCTCGTCAACGGCTGGACTTTTACGCTTGACGCCGTCAGGGCCGTTTTTGCCTTCAAAGTGCAGGATATCTTTAATATCAGGAAACTCACACCAATCAGGCAGCATTGGCGTCAGATGTCGCCTGGCCACTCGATCTATCTTTTGATGAACACCGATAAATCGACCAGAGCCATCTCTAATTGTTGTTCCTGCGTACATATTAATTCAAAATGGTTAATCGCTGATAGCGACTGACGGCACGCGCCAGATGGTTATATTGTAACAAATCCTGCCCCTCTTTGACAAAGCGCTCGGCCTCTGTCTGCGCACGAGCAATCAGCGGTGTGTCGCTCAGCGAGGCAATTTTTAGGTTCAATGCGCCATGCTGCGCTCGTCCGTAAATCTCGCCAGGGCCGCGCAATTTCAAGTCAACTTCCGCCAGGTAAAAGCCGTCTTGCGACTTCTCAATTTCCTTAAGGCGTTGGGATGGTTTATCGTGACCCGACAGCATCAGATGACAAAAACTCTGGTGCTCGCCACGTCCAACCCGCCCGCGCAGCTGATGAAGCTGGCTGAGCCCAAAGTTATCGGCATTTTCGATGAGCATGACCGTAGCGTTCGGCACATTGACGCCGACTTCCACCACCGTGGTACTCACCAACATGTCAATGTCGCCGTCCGCAAACCGCTGCATGACCGCTGCTTTTTCCTCTGGCGGCAGTTTACCGTGCAGCAACCCAAGGCGACAATGATGAAACATCGTTTTCGCCAATTTGTGATATTCCGCCTCGACCGACTTTTTGTCATTGTCGGGATTATCGTCGATCAACGGGCAGATGACGTAAGCTTGGCGACCCTGAGCCAGTTCATGGTCTATCGCTTCGTAGAGCTTCGGCGCTGAAGCTGGCGACCAAATTTTTGTTTCAATCGGCTGGCGCCCAGCTGGTAAATCGTCCAGAATCGAGATATCCAGCTCGCCATACAAGGTCAACGCCAAACTCCGCGGAATTGGTGTGGCGGTCATGCTGAGAAGATGTGGCATGTGGTCTGACTTTTGTAGCAGCTCCTGCCGCTGCTTGACGCCGAACCGATGCTGCTCATCAATCACCACAAACCCCAGCTTGTGATACGCCACTTTTTCTTGAATTAGCGCGTGCGTGCCGACCACCACGTTGATGTTGCCGCTCGCTAAATTGTCCAGCAGCTGCCGCCGCACCGCACCCTTGACGTGTCCTGTCAGCAGTGCTACCGACACGCCAAACGGCGATAACAGCTCATTCAGCGTTTTGGCGTGCTGAGTCGCCAAAATCTCCGTCGGTGTCATGATGGCCGTCTGAAAGCCAGCCTGCGCCACCTCCGCCGCCACCAACCCAGCGACCACCGTTTTACCCGAGCCAACGTCGCCCTGCAACAAGCGGTTCATCGGATGCTCAGACTCCAAATCTTGCAAAATCTGCCAGGCGGCGCGGCGCTGCGCGTTGGTCAAAGGGAATGGCAGTTGCTCGACAAATTGCTTGACGACCGGCTGATTGAACGGAATGCGCCAGCCAGTCAACTTGGTTTGTTCTTGCTTATTAAACTGCGCCGCCAGGATCATTTCAAACAACTCTTCAAACGCCAGCCGCTCACACCCACGAGCAATTTCCTGATGATTTTTCGGCGCGTGGAGAAACTTGACGGCCTCCGCACGGCTGACTAATGATTGCCTCTGGACAATGTGCTCCGGCAGCGTTTCGGGCAAAAATTCCATGATGGGGCGCAGATTCTTCAGCAAATCCTGCACGGTTTTGGGGCGGAGGTTTTTGATGGATTTATAGACAGGATGGATACCCGAAGTATGGTGGACGTCGGATGTATCAGTTGACTTGGCGAGCTCGACCGACGGATTGCTAATCTGATAGCTGTTATATTGGATGCCAAACTGGCCGGAAAACATGAAGTCGGCGTCGGATCTCAACTGCGATTCGCGGTACGGCTGATTGAACCAAACGGCCTTAACCTTGCCAGAATCATCCGCCAGCACCGCCGTGGTAATCCTCAAGCCTCGGCGCACAATGCGCGTGGAAATCGACTCGCAGCGCGCCCGCACCGTCACTTTACCCGGCTGAAGATCAGCGATGTTGACCGCCGCCGAATAATCATCATACGCCCGCGGCAAAAAATCCAAGGCGTCCGCCACCGTCTCCAGACCCGCCGCCGACAGTGCCTGGGCGGTTTTGAGGCCGACGCCTTTGATGTGTTCCAGTGGGGTTGTCAGTTTCATCTACGAAACAGCGTTGATGCCTTCCAGTGCGTAGGCGGTATCCTCCCAACCTCTCACTTCGATTGAGTCAACGCCCATTTGCTTGACTGGAAAATCATTACCGCCTTCTTGCAATTTGTCGCCAAAGAATAGCGCCTCTTCCTTTGACCAATCGTTCAGCTCAAGTAGCTTACCAATACCATAGGCTTTATCAATTCCCGGCAGCGTAATATCAGTGCTGGTCGTACCGCCAATCCTCACCTCCAAACCAGGCAATTTCTCCGCCACCTTGTCGCGATATACCGGACGAATATCTTTATATTTTTCCGCCCAGGCATACTTATCCTCTGGGGTCGCCTGCTGCCCCAATGCCGACATGGTAATCTGGCTGTGCCGATCCTCAATAATTTCACCCGCAGGATTATCGCACCAAATGCCCATCTCCCTGGCAACTTCTTCCAGCGCCGTAGTTATTTGAGTTTTTTGCTCATCAGATAAATCGTTCGCATATTGAATCTTCCATTCATTATCAGCAGCATCAAATCGATAATATCTAGTGCCGCAAGTCGGCATCGCATGAAATCTTTGGAGCAACTCAGGCTGGACATTAAGCCGATCAATCACCTGCTTTTTGATCTGCTGGAATGTGCCGCCCGTAATGACGCACACGTCATAATTTTCGAGCAACTGGCTAAGAATGCCGGCCATCCGATCGCTAATTGGCGACTTGGTAATAGCTAGCGTGTCATCCAAATCAAACCCGATAATTTTTTTCACTCTTCTTCTCCCTCCATAATTAATACAAATGTATTTTTGCCTTTTTTCAACAGCGATGTGGTGTTCACGGCTTGGTCTTCGGTTAATTTTTCGCCGTTGAGGCTGATGGCACCAGATTTCAGCAGGCGTTTTGCCTCGCCGTTGGAGCTGACCGCACCAGAAACCACCAACGCTTCAATGACACCGACACCGACGCCGACATCAACGCGCGGAATTTCTTTAGCTAAAGCATCCAGATCGTCGTCTGACAATTGCCGAAAATCACCGCCACCAAACAACACCTCTGTCACCCGCTCCACCGATTCGCGCCGATTGACGCCGTGGACGATGTCGGTGACTTCGCGCGCCAAGACTTTTTGAGCTGAGCGGGCACCTGGATTGACGGCGTGGTTTTCAGCGATGGCTTCAATAGTGTCGCGATCGAGCATGGTGAAAATCTTCATGTACTCAATGGCGCTTTCGTCATCAACGTTTAGCCAGAATTGATAGAACTTGTAGACGCTGGTTTTGTTTTCATCCAGCCACACGGCGCCACCTTCGGATTTGCCAAATTTGCGCCCAGTTGATTTGTTGATGAGTAGCGGCGCGGTCATGGCGTAGACTTCGGCGTTTTCTTTTTTGCGGATCAATTCCACGCCTGAGAGCAAATTACCCCATTGATCGGAACCGCCGATTTGTAAATTGACACCGTGATTCTTAAATAAGTGCCAGAAATCATATCCCTGCAGCAAGGTGTAAGTAAACTCCGCAAAACTCAGACCTTTGCCGTTACTAATTCGTGCTTTGAAAAACTCGCGAGCGGTCAATTCCGCCATGTTGAAATTCTTGCCAATGTCACGGAGGAATGGAATCAGTTCCAGATTGCCCAGCCAATCCGCATTGTCCACCAGGGTAAAATCGCGTCCAGCAAAAATTTGCGAGACCTGCGCCTTTAAGGCTCGTTTATTGTGCTCAATCTCTGCATAAGAAAGCAGACTCCGCTCCTCGGTGTCGCGCATATCGCCAATCATCCCGGTGCCGCCACCAACCAGCAGAAACACCTTGTGGCCGCGCTCCAAAAAATGCCGCACCATCATGTAGACCGCCAAATGCCCGACGTGCAAACTGTCAGCCGACGGATCGGTTCCCAAATAGAGCGTGAAATTCTCCGAATCGATAAGCTTGTCATTGGTGAATGTGGTTTGGTTCCAAAACCCGCGCCACTGTAATTCCTCTGATAACTTCATATCACTCCTTTTCTAATAATTAGTATAGCAATTTTATGATTGAAGCGAAACATAGGCGTGATATAATTAGAATTGTGAAAAGGAAGACATCGATTAGCTCAACAGAGAAGAAATCTCCGTCAAAACGGATGAATCTTTATGCCAATCTGGCACAAAAACATCGGACAAAGAAAGATAAGGAGGCGCGCGAACGAGCAGAATATTTGGCAACGCTGCCAAAACATCCCGTCAAACGATTCTTTTACCGGCTACACCCGAAGCGTTTAGCGAAATATTGGTTCTCTAAGCGAGGCGGACTAATGGCGCTGAAAATCCTCGGCGTTAGCATTTTATTGATGTTGCTGCTCATCGGCGGACTATTCGCTTACTTCCGTAAAGACCTTGATAAAATCCGCCCTGGCGAGCTTGCCAAGCGCGTGCAGACTACCGTTACCAAATATTACGACCGCAACGACAACTTGCTCTGGGAAGATAAAGGAACGGGAAATTATCAATTGGTTGTTGAGGCTAATCAGATTAGTGATTACTTAAAGAAAGCCACCGTTGCAATTGAGGATCGTGACTTTTATAACCATCACGGCATTAGCGTTAGCGGTATGGCACGCGCACTTCTCTCAACCGCTTCACGACGCCAAGTCCAAGGTGGTTCGACCCTGACACAGCAGCTAGTCAAGCAAGTCTTCTTCGCCGATGAGGCTGGCGACCGTTCGATTAGTGGTATTCCTCGTAAGATTAAGGAAATAATTCTGGCAATTGAAGTCGAACGCATGTATAGCAAGGATCAAATATTATCGCTATACCTAAACGAATCTCCGTATGGCGGTCGACGTAACGGTGCGGAGTCTGCCTCACAAACATATTTCGGGAAGCACGCCAAAGATTTGACGCTAGCAGAAGCAGCGCTGATTGCCAGCATCCCGCAGAATCCAACCTACTATAATCCATACAACACCGCCGGCAATAAGGCGCTGATTGCCCGTCAACACACAACTCTTGATTACATGGCTGAACAAGGTGTCATTTCTAAAGCTGAGGCTGAAAAAGCTAAGAAAGTTGACATTCTAAGTACTATCAAACCTCAGACAGAACAGCTAGAAAACATCAAGGCCCCACACTTCCTATTGATGGTTCGTAACCAGCTCAGTAAGGAGCTTGGCGAGTCGGTTGTCGGTCGCGGTGGATTGACGATTAAAACTACACTGGATTGGCGAATCCAAGAAAAACTCGAAACCGAAATGAAAGCTTTCTTTGCAACTGGCCGTCCAGACGCCGTCAGAATTAGTAACGGTGCAGCAACCATCGAAGATACCCAGACTGGACAAATCGTAGCACTGGTTGGCAGCCGTGACTTTAACCACGCTGGCTATGGCCAAGATAACGCTGCCGTTTCCTACATTCAGCCAGGCTCCACTATTAAATCACTTGTTTTTGCACAACTATTTGATAAGCACGATAATAAACAGGCCTACGGTAGCGGTACAGTGCTGAGCGACGACAACATCGATAGTCTTTACGGAGCGAAACTGCGCAACTGGGATGGTAAGTTTATGGGCGGTATCAATATCCGTAAAGCCCTGTCCTTCTCACGAAACATTCCAGCGGTTAAGGCGGCTTATATCATTGGCAATGGCTCCGCTAAACCAGTTGTCGAAGGAATCCGCAATATGGGCAATACCAATTACTGCCGCCAAGAGGAAAATGCTGGTGGTTACGGACTGGGTGCCTCAATTGGTGCCTGTGGTACTAAGCAAACAGAATTGGTGAATGCCTACGGTACTCTGGCTCGGATGGGAGTTCAGAAAGATAGCTCAAGCGTCATTGAAGTGAAAAATAGCCAGGGAGAAACCTTGAAGAAATGGAAGGATGACGGCAAGCGAGTGATTGACCCACAGTCGGCATACATCGTAAACGATATCCTGTCTGATAGGACTACTGGTCTTCACGGCTGGATGGGTGTCAATGGTGTGCGGACTTCTGCGAAAACTGGTACATCCGACAAAGGCTCACAGCCAAAGGATCTCTGGATTGTTAACTATAGCCCAGCACTAGTCATGGGAATTTGGCTTGGTAACTCCGACACAAGCGTGATTGGTACGTCTGCCTCAAATTACGCCATGCCAGTCGTTAGGAGCGTTATGTCATTTGCCCATACTCAGGTTTATGCCAAAGAAGGCAAGTGGAAGTCTGGTCAATGGTACGATCGTCCAAACGGCGTCCAAACGGTTGACGGCGAGCTGTATCCATCTTGGTGGAATAAGAAACAAAGTCAGTCTTCGGAGAAAATCACGTTCGACAAGGTCTCGAAGAAGAAAGCTACCAACTGTACGCCAGATGGCGCCAAGGAAGAGCTTGAAGTTACAAAGATTATCGATCCGTTAACAAAGAAGGAATCGATTAAGGCTCCAGATGGATACGATGCCAATGCCGAGGACGATACTCATAAGTGTGAAGATGTCAAACCACAAATTGGTGCTGTATCGGTGTCTAATAGTGGCAAAAAATATACCATTAGCGTTGACGTTTCAGCCGGAACATGGGAAGTCGCAGCAATTGAAATTACCGTTGACGGCAAGAGTATCAAGAGTTCAGAAATAAATACCGGTGGTAAACAAACAGCCACTGTAGAGATAAGCAGCGCAGGAACACATACTGTTTCTGTAACTGTAAGAGACCGAGCTTACTACACCGCCACTTCCAACAGTAGCTTTACTTCATCATCTAGCGACTAAACAAACAGTCTATTGCTTATTTACCAGGTTAATCAGCTCAGCTTCGTGCTGGGCTGATGTTTTTGCACGGCCATTTGTCCGTTTTTTAGGGGTGCTTGTCTTCTGCTTTTTGATTGGTTTTTTTGGCTCGGCAGCAAGTTTCGCAAACATCATTTTCCCGGCGTCGGTTTGCAGGCTTCGAATAATCTCAATCTTCTTTGTCTGTCCGATATAACGCTTGGCGTTCTCAACTACCACCATCGTGCCATCTCTGAGATATCCCACCGCCTGATGTGAATCCTGGCCCTTTTGGGTTAACTCCAAATCAAGCTCATCGCCCGGCAGATAGCTCATCCTCAAGCTCTTTGCCAGCTCATTGATATTAAGCACCTTCACGCCATCGACTTGTGCCACCTTGTTCAAATTATAGTCAAGGGTCAGCACTGCCGCATCCATTTCTTTAGCCAGCTTTAATAGCCGAGAATCAACCCCTTCTGGCGCCCGCGAACCATCCTCATACAGCTCGAACGATGATTTCAGCACGTCCTTCAATTCCTTCATGACATCCATGCCAAATCGCGCTCGCTCACGCTTATCATGGTCAGCACCGTCAGCCAACAATTGCAACTCCGCTAGCACGCTTCTCGGTACGATAACTTGCCCAAGCAAAAATCCGGTCTTAGCCAAATCGATCACTCGACCATCCATCAACACCGAAGTATCCACTAAAATTGGCGTAGCGCCCGTATATGAATGCCGCCGCGGTCTTGCCAAAAAGTATATTTCTGCTGCCAGACCAAGCAGCATAACAATTATAATTAAGCTATAAAAATCTTTCATTTTTTCCTCTTTCTTATTGTAAATAATCAATCAGCGCCTGTCGCATATCGCCGACGCCCTTTATAAATTTGTCCTTGTGAACTTTTGGAGCAATTGCGTAAGTGAAACCCAATTTCTTCGCCTCCTTAATGCGCGCATGCCAATTTGTTGCCGAACGAACTTCACCGCCCAAACCAATTTCGCCAAACACCACAGCCCCCTCGTCTAAGCTCCGACCAGCACTCGCGCTAGCAATCGCCATCGCTACCGCCAAATCGGCCGCTGGATCATTCAACTTTAATCCACCAACTACATTGACATAAATGTCCTTATCTGCCAATTTCAATTTTGTGCGCTTCTCTAAAACCGCCACCAACAGATTCAACCTATTCAAATCAAAGCCGCTCGCTGTGCGCTTAGGATAGCCAAAATTCGTTGGATTAACCAATGCCTGAATCTCCACCAATAGTGGTCGCGCCCCCTCCATGGTCGCGAGGACGATGGAGCCGTCAAGATTCCGCCGCTCCGCCAGAAGCTCCGCCGACGGATTCTTGACGATTCTAAGGCCCTGCTCGTCCATCTCGAAAATCGCTGCCTCGTTGGTCGAGCCATAGCGATTTTTCTGCGCCCGCACTACTCGAAACCCGCCGTAGCGATCGCCCTCAAAGTTTAAGACTACATCAACCAAATGTTCTAAAATTTTCGGACCAGCAATCGAACCTTCTTTAGTCACATGACCGACTAAAATTACTGCTGTACCTGAAGCTTTGGCGGCGCGAATAATTACGTTTGAAGAATTGGTGATTTGACTGACCGAACCAGGAGCTGAAGCGATTTCACTCAAAGAAATCGTCTGTACTGAATCAACAATTACCAAATCATACTTACATTGCTGAATTGACACAGCAATATCCTCGGCACTGTTGCTTGACGCTAGTTGCAAATTTTCTGAGCTGGCCGCACCTAGGCGCCTTGCCCGCAATTTCACTTGCGAGATAGATTCCTCACCACTGGCATACAACACCGATTTAGAAAAAGCAATACGCGCCGCGACTTGTGCCAGCAGGGTACTTTTACCAATTCCTGGCTGCCCCGCCACCAGTGCCACACCACCGGCCAAGAATCCTCCGCCTAAAACTGTGTCTAAATCATCGATTCCCGTACTCAGCCTCTCCAGCCCAGATTCCACTGCCGCCTCACGAATATTAGAGGTCTTTAATGCCTTGCCTCGCCCAGATGACTTATCAACGGCAGAGGCTCCGCTTGGTGCAACAGTCTGCTCAACCAAGGAATTCCACTCGCCGCAATTTTCACACCTACCTACCCATTTTGGAAAGCTAGCTCCGCACTGCTGGCAAATAAACTGGCTTCGAGATTTTGCCATTACTTCGCCCCCTCTACACTATCCAAGCTCTTATTCAACTCATTAATCTTTACGCCCAGCTGCCTCAGTCTTAAAACGTCAGAATTATAGGAGTCAACCTGAGCATTCAGACTAGCACGACGCCTATTTAGGCCTGATAGCTCCGCTTGTAAACTACGGCGCTGCCTTGCAAAATCATCTTGTGAGGAAAAATTCCCGCTGTTTGCTCGCTGATTAAACTCCGCCGCTCGCCGATTAAAGTCTGCCACGTCTGCTGAATATTGTGCCAATTCTTGGTCCAAATCTTCCTTACGAGTTTTCAAAGATTCACTAAGCTCTCGCGCCTCCTTTTCTCTTGATTCAAACTTTTCTTGATATTGTGCATGTAAGCGTAAAATTTCTGACCTATCAGTAAAATATCTCTTATAGTAGCGCTCCAGCTCATCTCCCAAATTGGCAAATTCCGTCCCTAAAATTGAGTGCAATTCATTAGCCCGCGAACCTGGTTGCGCCCGATTATAATACTCCATCCGCTCAGCCAACTTGTCTGTTTTTACTTTTTCGTAAGCCTGCTCTAATAACAACGTCAGCTGTTTTTTCTCAGCCGAGCCCAGCCTAGCCCAAGCCGCATGCAGCATTTCATGCGCCGCAGTAACCTCCTTTACGCCGTCAAGTTCAGGATTAGTCACGTCATAAACATAAATTTCGCCAGACGACTGATTATAGCAGCCTAAAATCGCATTGCCTTTTTCTACGCGCCGACAGTCTTCATTAAATTCGTTCGCTGATTTAATCTGTGGCTTGGAAATATAAAACATTTTCTTGCCAGTCTCTGACATTTTAGCCCGACTAGCAATCGTGGTAATCTGCTCACTTGGCTGGTACTGCCACAACGTAATCTCATCGATAATCTGCTGCCGATTGGCTACCGCTAGGATTGCGCCAGCAACCAAAGCTAGCGATAGAAAGCAGCTGACAACTTTACGTACGCTTGACATCTATCACCACCTTATTGTTATCAATTTTAGTTTCCAGTATATTGCCGGGTTTTGCCTTGTTTGATAACAAAACATCGCTAAGCGGATCTGCTAGTTCCGCCTGAATTGTCCGCCTCAATACCCGCACGCCGCGCTGTTCATCAAAGCCCTGCTTTATCAGCCAGCGTTTCACTGGCGGCGTAATATTAAGAGTCATGCCGTGCTGCTTAACCGCCTCAATCAAATCAGCCGTTAGATTGTCAAAAATCTTGCGCACCACCGACCGGGTCAACGGCTTAAACGTAATTACGCCGTCAAATCGACCAATCAATTCTGGTCGCAGAAAATCCTCCAGTTCGCGCAAGGCAGCCCGCGAATTCCGTTCGTGGCGGTCTTGACTAGACGATTTTTGCTGGCTGGACGACGCAAAACCCAGCTCTGAATCTTGCACCATTTGTTCAGCGCCGACATTGCTCGTTAAAATCACGATTGTCTGGCGAAAACTGACCGTCCGCCCGTGCGAATCGCTTAGCTTGCCGTCTTCTAAAATTTGCAGCAGCAAGTTTAGTACGTCTGGATGCGCCTTTTCAATCTCGTCAAATAGCACCACGCTGTATGGCTGCCGGCGAACCTTGTCGGTCAATTTGCCGCCGTCATCATAGCCGACATAGCCAGCTGGCGCGCCGATCAGCCGGCTGGCCGTGTGTCGCTCCGAAAACTCGCTCATGTCAATCTTAATCAAACTATTATCGCCGCCGAACACTTCCCGCGCCAATACGCGAGCCAATTCCGTCTTACCCACGCCAGTCGGCCCGAGGAAAATAAACGATCCTAGCGGTCCGTTTTGGCGATTCAGCCCAGCTTTATTTCGGCGAATCGACCGCGCCAATTGCTCGATCGCCTCGCCCTGGCCTAGCACTCCCTGGCTCAAGCGCTTCTCTAATTGGAGCAAATCTTTCATCTGGTTCAGCGACAAACGATCAACCGGAATGTTAGTCATCGCCGAAACCGCCCGCCGCAAATATTCATCCGTCAAGCCGGGCCTCGTCTCAGCCTCATCCGTTAATTTGCCCGCTTGCTGCTCTAATTGCCGCATTTGCATCTTAAACTCCGCGGCTTGCTGATAATCCTCATCCTCAACAGCGGCGTCAATCTTCCCAGCCAGCTGCTTGATTCGACACGACAATTTATCCTTTCGCGATAACCTTGCCGGTAAACTTGACTTAAGCAGGCTCGCCGCCTCATCAATCACGTCAATCGCTTTATCAGGTAAAAACCGCTCCGTCACGTAGCGCTGACTCAAATCCACTGCCTCGGTGAGTATCTCTTCAGAAATCTGTACTTGGTGATGTTTAGCCAAGTTGCCGCTCAATCCTCTCAGCATTGCTACCGCTTCTTCTGGCGACGGTTCCGCCACCGTTACCGCCTGAAAACGCCGGCTCAAGGCCGCATCTTTCTCAATGTGCTTGCGATATTCATCAAACGTCGTCGCGCCAATCAGCCGTACTTCGCCGCGCGCCAACGCTGGTTTTAATACATTAGCCGCGTCCATTGAACCTTCCGCCGAACCAGCGCCAACCAGCAAATGCAGCTCGTCAATAAACAAAATGACTTCCTGGTGTTTCTTAGCAACCGCCAAAACTTTTTGCAGCCGCTCCTCGAATTGCCCGCGATATTTCGTCCCGGCAATCATTGCCGTCAAGTCCAGTTGAAAAAGCCGCTTGCCTTTCAAAAACTCCGGCACCTTATTATCGGCAATTTTTTGCGCCAAGCCTTCAACTACCGCAGTTTTACCAACACCCGGATCGCCAATTAACGCCGGGTTATTCTTACTGCGGCGCCCCAGTACGGTAATCATCCGCTGAATCTCCGCCGCCCGGCCAATCACTGGATCTAAAAATCCCTCGCTGGCCCGCCGCGTCAAATCTACGCCAAATTTGTCCAGAATTTTCAAATCGCCCGACTTCTTAGCCGCCGTACCGCGATCACTTTGCAGCGATTCAAATTGCTGTTTATCGAACACATCTTCCAAGCTCCCGCGCAAATGTTCAATATCAATATTCATATCGCGCAGTAATTTGGTTGCCCGCGCCTCACGCTGCTGCAACATGCCATATATAATGTGCTCAGTACCAACTCGCTCCTGTCCAAACTCTACTGCTAATTGCCACGACGTCCGAATTAACTCGACTACTTCAGCACTCAAGCCCTTTTGCACCACCGTAATTACCAGCGGCTTGGCAGTCAAATTCAATGCCAATTCCGCCCGATCCAAGGTCACGCCGCTCTCCGCCAAAATCTTCGCGCCCAGCGACGAATTCTGCGCCAGCACGCCGAGCAAAATATGCTCGGTGCCGACATAAGCACTGCCATCATTATGCGCCAGCAAACCAGCTCGCTCCAAACTCGCGCGAGCAGTTTCCGTCAATCGAGATTCCAACTCAGAAAAATCTTCCGGCATATCGCCCTCCTTTCGTTTTCGGCGATTCTCACGAGGCAGCCTATTCCGCCACCTCCTCAACCGCGCTCATCAAGCTATCCTCAATGTTTTTGCGAGGTTTTGCTTCAGGCTTAACAGCCACCTTTGCCTCAATGTCCAGTTCATAGCCAGTCAGCCGACTTGCCAAGCGAACATTCTGCCCAGCCCGGCCGATGGCCACCGATTGCTGATCCTCGCTAACGTAGACCGTTGCCCGCTTTTCATCTTCATTAACCGTCACACTCAGCACTTCTGCTGGGCTCATGGCATTCGCGATGAAGCCAGCCGCGTCTTCCTCAAACGGAATGATGTCAATTTTTTCCTGCTCACCAATTTCGTTCATCACCGCCTGAACACGTGTACCATGACCGCCGACGAACGTACCGACTGGATCAACACCCGGCAATGCCGACGCTACCGCCAATTTAGTGCGGCGACCAGCCTCGCGGGCAATGGCTTTGATCTCCACGGCACCCGTTTCCATCTCTGGCACTTCCTGACTAAACAAGAACCGCACAAATTCTTCATTGCCGCGGCTCAAGATCAACTGCGGGCCACGGCCTTCGCGCTCAATGTCCTTGATATATACCTTGACGCGGCGACCAACGCCGTAGTACTCGCCAGGGATCTGCTCGGACTGCGGCATGATACCGACTGCCTTGCCTAGCTCAATTCGCACCACACGCGGCTCAACCCGCTGAATTATACCGGTCACCACCGTACCAATTTTATCCTCAAATTCTGCCAGCACCACCTCGCGCTCCGCCTCGCGCAGCCGCTGTAAAATCACTTGCTTGGCGGTTTGGGCTGCCACGCGGCCAAACGTCGTCACGTTGTGAGTCTCGACTGTAACTTCACTGCCCAGTTCCGCCGCCGGATCAACCGTCTTAGCCTCGTCCAGGCTCATTTGATTGACGTCGTTTTCGACTTCTTCAACCACGGTTTTGACGACCGACACCACAGCCGTGCCGCTGTTGATGTTCAGGCTGGCACGCACCAACTGCTCGCGCGTGCCGTTATCACGCCGCCACGCTGCCGCGATAGCCTGCTCGATCACCTCCAAAACCGTTTCTTCTGGCAGGTTCTTTTCCTCGGCAATCGTCCGTACCGCCAACGTCAACTGCTTAATGTTCAAATCTTCCATATTTATCTCCTTCTTTTATATAATTATATCCTTTTCCGTTTCAAACTTCCATAAACGAAAAACTCCGACCTGCCGGCCGGATGAGTACTTTCCCATTGTATTAAAAATATTTCATTTTGTCAATTTACTTCAGTACATTTTCCTAAAATACCAGCCATCGCATTCTTTTCCGCCTCTGTCACCCACAGTCGATACCGTCGCTTTACGGCTATCTGTCGCGCTACATACTGACAGCGAAACGGCTTATTGCTCGGCAGCCAAGTCGCTGTATCGCCATCGCCCTTAGCTTGATTAGCTGGACCATCGACAGCTAACAGATTCAGCGGGTCATTTGCCAACTTTTCCCGCTCCTCGGCTGATAATTGTTGCGCACCCTTCTGCCAAGCGTCACTCAATGCCACCACATGGTCAATCTGCACTTTAGAACTCGATTTCTCACCACGCTGAAAATGAATCGTCTGCCCCGTATAAGGGTCATTAAGCACACCCGATAAAACTCGGCATTTTTCATCAATCTTCTCATCCGTTAAATCCCGCGCTAAAATCACCTCGCGAACCGAACAGCCATTAATTTTACCCCAGCCATTACCAAACTGCTTACGCGTATAGCCAGTTTTTGGCGCACGCCCCTTGACTTCCAATTTTCCCAACTCCGCCTTCGCGTTTGAATCGCCAAATAATTCTCGTTGCGTTGATGTTTGAATCGTCTGAGATTCAGGCTGGGCAATTTGTGAAGCCCAAACTGCCACACCAACTACTGCAATTACCAATACGACCATCAATTGTCGACGCCATATTTTATTCACCCTCATAGCTGTATTATAATAAAACCATGACTAAAGTTCTACGCTTACTCGACACATTTATACCAAACCACTACACTTTAACGCTTAACCTAACTCGCGCTGAAGAGAAAACTTTTTCCGGCACAGTTATTATTTCTGGCGAATCAAACGGCAATTCAATTTCGCTACACGCCAAAGATTTGACTATTCACTCGGCGTTGATTGACGACCAGCCAGCTGAGTTTTCTCTTGGTGAATTTGACGAGCTACGACTGTCGCGCCCAGAGTTGCCCAGCGGCGAGCACACTGTCCGCATTGAGTTTTCTGGCACCATCACCGACGCTATGCACGGACTGTATCCGTGCTACTTTACCCATGACGGCGTCAAAAAGCAGCTGTTTGCCACCCAATTTGAATCACACCACGCCCGCGAAGTCTTTCCGTGCATTGATGAGCCAGCTGCCAAAGCGACCTATGACGTAACGCTTGTGACTGCTCCGGAACTAACCGTCCTAGGCAACATGCCCGTCGCTGAATCATATAAAAAAGATGGCACGCTAACAACCACCTTCGCTACTACGCCGCGGATGAGTAGCTACCTACTCGCCTTTGTCGTCGGCGAATTACATAAGAAAACCGCCTGTACCAAATCTGGCGTTGAAGTTAATATTTGGGCGACGCCAGCCCAGAGTGAGGAGACGCTTGACTTTGCACTGGACATCGCCACTCGCTCAATTGATTTTTATGATGAGTATTTCGGCGTGCCGTATCCGCTGCCAAAATCAGACCACGTGGCGCTGCCAGATTTCTCGTCTGGCGCCATGGAAAACTGGGGATTAATCACCTACCGCGAAAGCTGCCTGCTGGCTGACCCGAAATTAACGCAGGAATCGTCCAAACGCTTTATCGCTACCGTCATCGCTCACGAACTCAGCCACCAGTGGTTTGGTAATCTGGTGACCATGCAATGGTGGAACGACCTGTGGCTAAACGAAAGTTTCGCTAACATGATGGAATACGTAGCGGTCGACGCGCTACACCCCGAATGGCGGATGTGGGAGGATTTTGCAACAAGCGAGGTCACCGCGGCGCTGCGGCGCGATAGCCTGGATGGTGTGCAGCCAGTACAGGCCGATGTTAATCACCCGGACGAGATTAGCACACTGTTTGACCCGGCGATTGTCTATGCCAAGGGCGGACGGCTATTAGTGATGGTGCGGCGGCTGATCGGCGAGGAGGCGTTTCGGGCTGGGCTGAAATCGTATTTTGAGAAATTTGCCTACCAAAACACTGTTGGCAATGATTTGTGGCAGGAGCTAGAAACCACCAGCGGTCAACCAATTATTACATTGATGAATACCTGGATTTCCCAGCCGGGGTTGCCGATTGTACAAGTCGAACAGGATAATTCGGCCGAGCAATCGACCGCCACTCTCCGCCAAGAACGCTTTTTCATTGGCGATCATCAGCCATCCGACGCCTTGTGGCCGATTCCATTGTTCGCCAACCAACCACTTGATGACGAAATTTTAACTGAGTGCGAAAAGACGTTTACCATTGAGAAACCGCTGCAGGTAAACGGTGGGCTGAACGGGCATTTTGTGACCAAATATGATACTGCTGCTCGTGAGCAGCTATTGGCCAACATTCATGAGCTGCCTACTCTGGATAAAATCTGCCTACTACAAGACGCCACACTGTTGGCTCGGGCTGGATTTGAAAATTCAGCTTCACTCCTGCCACTGGCGCTGTCACTGAAACATGAAACCAACGAAAAGGTTTTCGACATGGCGGCTGGTGCACTGGCGGAACTACGCAAATTTGTTGACGATGATGATGACGGCAAAGCCCACTTGAAGCGAATTTCTGGTGAGTTTGCCCGTGCTACGTTTGACGAACTGGGCTGGGACGAAACGCCTGGCGAATCTGACGACGACCGCGAGCGGCGCGTCACTGCTCTGGGATTGATGATCTATAGCGAAGATCAAGCAGTGCTGGCGGAAGCCAAGCGACGGTTTGATGATCAATCCGTCGAGGAATTACCAACAGAAATCCGTTCACTGATCATCAGTGCCAATGTGCGACACTTTGAGACACCAGAGATGATTGACAGATTGTTTCAGACCTACCAGCAGACGCCATCAAACGATCTACAGGCTGACATTACCCTGGGACTTACTTCTACCAAAAACCCTGAAACTGCGCAAAAGATCCTTGCAAATATCAAGCGCCCTGATGTCATTCGTCCGCAAGATGCCAGCCGTTGGTTTGTCTATCTCATCCGCACTCACGAAAGCCGCCAACTCACGTGGGATTGGCTGAAGGACAATTGGTCGTGGGTCGAAACAACCTTTGCTGGTGATAAAAGCTATGATGATTTCATCCGCTACGCCGCCATTGGACTGACAACCGGCGATGAACTAGCCGACTTCCGCCGCTTCTTTGAGCCAATGCTGAACATTCCAGCCCTCACTAGAACGATCAAATTAGGAATTACCGATATATCTGCGCGAGTTGAGCTGATTAAAAGAGATAAAGAAGCGGTTATTTCCATGTTAATAAGTACAGCCTGAACACACTCCTAATAGCATCATTGACACTTTTTATATTTAGTGATATAATCATAACATCCCTGTTTGAGCAAGAATGTTCGAGTAGGAGTCATCTTCGTTTTTTCAATCTCAAAAGAGAGGAGGTGAAAAAATGAAGAAATCTCGCCCTGCCATGTTTTACGGCATGGCTGTTATCATGGTAGTCCTCTCTTTATGGGAGGACTCCCTTGCACTGACGGAACTGCTTGGCGGCAGTTCCGTCAAGGACATCGTTGCGCATCTTATATACGCAACGATATTCATCAAAGCGGGAAACCTCCTTATAGAAGGAGGAAACATATCCCGCTCTGATTGAATGGCAGCTCGCCGAGAATAGCTCGCTGAACAGCAGAGTTCAGCTTGAGCTCGCTCGGCGGGCTATTTTCTTTGGCTTATTTTACTCCAACACCACCCGCTCTCGCACTGTCAGCGGATTACCCTCGACAGCCACCGCCACTAATCGCATGTCGCAGCCTTCATATTGCGGTTGTTTTGCTATGAATACCTCCGCCGCAAAGCGCATTTGACGCTGCTTTTTGGCAGTAATTGCCGCCAGCCCGCCGCCAAAGTCATCATTTTTACGGTATTTTACCTCAGTAAACCACAGCACATCGTCTTTCAAGCTGACAATATCAATCTCGCAATACCGCGTCCGCCAGTTCCGCTCTATAATTTCATGACCGTCCGCCACTAGCCAGTCAGCGGCGGCCTGTTCACCATTATCCCCAATCCGGCGGGTTGTTGCTAATTTTTCCGTTTCTGGAGCGGTATTTGGTAAGTCGATCCGCGTAACATCTTCAGTACCCGCAGAATCGCCTGGAGTGGTATCCTCGGAAAAAATTTGGGCAACTTTACGTGGGTCCCGAATTATTTTCTGAGGATATCCGACAGGCGATTCGTTCAATGGAGCGTTCGACTTTTTTCGATACAGACCCCGTGACTTCATTCTATCCACATACTTCACTAGCGGCGCAAAACTCAGCCGATGCAGCGGCGTCACGCCCAACCGCTCAATTGCCGCACGGTGCTTGGCCACGCCATAGCCAGCATTTGACGCGAAGCCGTACCCTGGATAAATCACATCTTGCTCGGCCATAAACTGGTCGCGCGCTACTTTGGCGATAATTGATGCCGCCGATACACTCGGAATCAAACCATCGGCCTTGGCCATCACCGTCACATATTGTTCCAGCGCCGTACCTGCCAGAAAATTGACCGTCCCGTCAATGATAATTTCATCAAATGCCAAACTCTTCTCTTTACACTGTGCCTGAATTTGCTTGACCGCTCGCCGCGTCGCCAGATGCAAGGCCTGACTCATTCCAACGTCGTCCAATTCCCTGGCGCTTACCCAGCCTAATGCCCACGTAGCCGCTTGTTCGCGAATTGCTCTATCCAGAGTCTCACGACGCTTTTTAGTCAACTTTTTACTATCATCCAGACCCTCAATCTCAGCACCACCTAAAATCACCGCACCCACCACCAATGGCCCAGCCCACGGACCACGCCCAACTTCATCAATACCGAGGATCATGCACGTGCCGACCCTTTTTTGCCGCCAAAGTTACGACCACCCAACCAAGCCACACCGCCGCCGCGCCCAGCGTATTTGCCAAAATATCCCAATTGGTATCGTCCAGCGTAATACGCGCTAGCCCGACCTTAACCATAAATAATTCCGCCAGCTCATTAATACAACCCAGAGCCGACACCAGTGCAAACACCGAAAACACCATCACCAACCAGTGCGCCCGCCAGCGCATCGCCAATACCAGATATACCCACAACAGCCCGGTGAACAATCCGCCACCCACGAAATGCGTGGTAAAGCTGGTGTCTCGCCCCTCAATCAGCGGTGACGGCAAATACCACGAGATGAAGAATAATACACAGGCACAATATAACAACCAGCGATACTTCTTTTCATCAGTGAAGCCATGACGGCGCAACATATATGGCACTACACATGCCAGCATTACCGGAACAAACACAGAAATATAATGAAAGATTGACATACTAGCATTATACCATGAGAAAACCGCCCCCCCAGAGAGGGCGGTCTATGTATCTCAAAACCAATTACGCTTCTTTGTGGCGTGCTTCTACTTCAGCAGCCTTGGCGTCAAGCTCTGCCTGAGCAGCGTCTTTTTCAGCTTGTTTGGCAGCGGCAGCTTGTGCAGCTTCTTCTTTCAGGCGTTCAGCTTCCGCTTCAGCCTTGGCGTCGTGCACGTTGTTGACAGCCACGCGGTCAAAGTTTTTGGCAGTCAAGCGAGCTGACTTACCAGAACGCTTGCGTAGGAAGCTAAGGAACTTGCGGCGAACCTTGGCGCGGCGGACAATTTCCACTTTTTCAATCAGCGGGCTGTGCAGCAAAAACGATTTTTCCACGCCAACACCTGACGCAATTTTACGGACGGTGATGCGCGAAATGTGCGATTTTTTGTTGTCGGTGCGAATAACCACACCTTCAAACATCTGGATACGCTCTTTATTACCTTCCTTAATCTTTTGGTAAACGCGCACTGTATCGCCGCTACGAACATCGACGACTGCTTGCTTTTTCTGTGCTTGGTTGACTTTGTTGATTAACTCAAAACTCATGATATTTCCTATCTTCCAAACCCGCCACGGCTGGCCACGCAGTTGTACCCCTGCGGCTCCACACCTAACAAAATTTGAATAATTTAACTCTGTACAACTTCAGTGTATTTTAGCATAGAATACGGAACTATACAAGCAAGATACTCATCAAATATAGCGGCAAATCAGGAATGAATTAAAGATTTTTCAAAATGGCGTGAATGGACTTTTCTTTGCCGTAGCCAACCCAAATGTCATGGTCGTGATCATCATCGTCATCATCCAACTCAACGAAGGTACTTTGCTTGGTTACACCGTATTTTTGACGAAGATCTTGACGGCTGTCATAGTCAACCTTCAAAATTTGCACGCCAGCCGGGATTGGGCCTTCGCGCAGAATCTTATCAAACGCCTGACAATCGCCACACCACGAAGCGTGGAAAAATAGAATTGTCTTCTTGTAAGCATATTCCATGGTATTGCCGTCGACATAATCAGCGTAACGACCGGCGGCTGGGTTTGCTGGTTGTGCCGATCCAGATGGCTGTTTGGAGGCTGAGCCACCAGATTGGCCGGGAGCTTTTTGTAAAGTACCTTGCTGTGTTGTTGATTCGTTGGCCGGAGCCTGCGGGCGAAGTAGTAACACAGCCGCCACTACACCACCGACAACCGCAGCGGTGATGATACTTGTGATGATGATATGCTTCTTATTCATACCTCTAGTATAGCAACGGTTCTATTGCTTTGGAAGCTCATGTTAGCCCCGCATCCCGTCACCCCGATACCGCAGGATTGATGGAGAAAAAATACCAGATGGAGTACAATAGTAATATGGATTACAATAAATTAGCACTCGAATTGCATAAGAAATATAAGGGTAAAATTACCACTAGTTTACGTGACCAGGAGGAGCTGGATCGCGACAAATTAAGCTCATATTATAGCCCGGGCGTGGGTGCGGTCAGCCAAGCAATTGCCGAAAATCCAGCAGACTTACCTAAGTACACGTGGACTAATAATTTAGTTGGCGTCATTTCTGATGGCTCAGCTATTTTGGGCCTCGGTGATTTGGGACCAAAGGCCGCCATGCCGGTGATGGAGGGTAAGGCGCTGCTGTTCAAGTATTTTGCTAATGTTGATGCCGTGCCGGTCGTGCTGGATGTTCACCAGCCAGAAGAAATTATTGCTACGATCAAGGCAATTGCACCGAGCTTTGGAGCGATTAATCTCGAAGATATCGCTGCACCAAAGTGTTTTGAGATTGAGGAGCGCTTGAAAGCGGAACTAGACATCCCCGTGTTTCACGATGACCAGCATGGCACGGCAGTCGTGGTACTAGCGGGGCTGATTAACTCTATGAAAGTTGTCGGCAAAAATCTAGCTGACTGCAAGGTGGTCATGATCGGCGCGGGCGCTGCTGGCACGGCCATCGCCAAATTGCTGTACACGTACGGCGTTCATAATATTTACGCCGTTGACAGCCGCGGCATCATTTCCGACAGCCGCGACGACTTGAATGCTGAGAAAACCGCCTTGAAGCAATATTTGAAAACTGATATTAGCGGCTCGCTGGATGACGCCATCACTGATGCTGACATTTTCATCGGCGTGTCGAAACCAGGATTGCTCACGCCAGAAATGGTAGAAAAAATGGCTGAAAAGCCCGTCGTTTTTGCCTTGGCAAATCCGGTGCCAGAGATTATGCCTGATATAGCACAGGAAGCAGGCGTCGCTGTCATTGCTACTGGGCGGAGCGATTTCCCGAACCAAATCAATAATTCATTGGCTTTCCCAGGCATTTTCCGCGGCGCACTGGACCACGGTGTTAAGAAAATCACCGACCAACACAAGCTAGCGGCAGCCAAAGCTCTGGCGGCACTCGTTGAAAACCCAACTACCGATAAAGTTATCCCGACAGCGTTCGATAAGGGAGTTGTCGAGGCTGTCGCTAATATTATTAGGTAAGGGCTATTTTCCAGCACCTTCAGCAACGACCCGCTCTCGCGTCTGTCCAGTAAATAGCTGTAATAGCTCAGCTTGATTATTTTTATCACAGATACCCAAAAGTATAACTACATGAGATACGCTGCCACTCTTTAGCTCGTTTTTCAAGCCTCCGTCAGGCAGCCCATCTACGGATACATACGCAACATACAATCTTTTTGCGTCAGGCTCCTTAGGCTTCCACGCGATAATATTAAAAGGATACTTCTCTTTGTCTCGGTTTCGTAGGGGCGGCCAAATATTATCCAACCTGGAATCTGATGTTGATATTATTCTTGCTGCTAATATTAATTTCTTATAAAGGTCAGGTAAAATTTTCTTTCGTTTCTTCCTAGTCTCATAGCCAGTCATTTTATGTTCAATTTTCTTGGCTACCTCAGTACGCCCGTCAACTACTACCGTAACTCCATTATCACCCTGCTCAATATGTAAGATCGGAATCTTCTCACCTTCATCCAACCATGGGAATGTCTTTCCGTCAGAAATTATACTATCTCCGATATCTAATGTAAGCTCTGGTATGGTAGGTGGCTGATCGTTCTCGCGGTCAGATTTGACTTTCTCCGGATTTTCTAACTTTTTCTCACAAGCAGTGTCCAACGTCTCGCCACAAACCTCATAAGTATCCAGCTTTTCAGCAAATAAAGCTATTTGACTCTCCAAACTCCTTTGCGCTTTCTCATAAACGACAGCTTCAGCAAGACTCTTGATTTTTTGATAATTATCCTCAAAATACTGATTCGCCAGACGCTCCTTGCAGGGCCGCTGCGGCAATTTTTCTAAATATGCAAGAATTTCCCGAGCTTTTTTCAATTTAGTTTCGTCATCAATATCATCACTAGCAAGGTTGACCACACAAGTTTCTAGCAGTGGAGCTAGATTCTCTTTAATTACCAAGATATCGTCCCGCATCTCAGGATAGTCAATTATAAAATCCGACATGATTGGCTTTTCTTTTTTTCCTAGCTTAAAATCTTCGACCACTCCCGACTTAGCCTCTTTACTCAGCTCCATGTATATAGCATCCGCCACCTCAACGCTCATATTATTGTCGTGCTGAAATTTTTTTACCGTAGGAATTTTAACTTGACAATACTCTGGCAGATTTATTTCTGCTAAGTTGCTAGGAAAAATTATATCAAGCGAAGAAAGAAAGCGCTCACAAGCTTGATTATATGTATCATCAAAAATTCGCTGCAGTCCATTATAAACGTCACTTTCGTCAAAAATTATTTCTACAGGGCTTGTTGTTTTGTTGAGATAAATACCTTTAGCAGTTTCAAGTACGTCAATTATCTTTTTCTGTATATTCGGCTGACTTATTTTAGCAAATTCACCAAATTTTTCTATAACATAATTAATCACTCCAAGAAAAGGGTCTTCATTAGACGGTTTTTCTACAGCACCCTGGCCTCCCAGCAACTCACTCATAAACTCATATTATATAAGTTTATGACGGTAAAGTCAATTAGATAACTCTGTTCACTTCTTCTAGGGTCGTCTCGCCACGCAGCGCCGTCAGTACTCCTGCCTGAAGCAAAGTCACCATGCCATTTTCTTTGGCGGCTTTTTCGATAGTTTCAGTATGCACATCACCAACATCGCCGCGTAAAAATTGCTGAATATTCTCATCCACCACCAGCTGCTCCATCACTGGAATACGCCCCTTATAACCAAATGGCACATCATCCGTCGGTACCGCTCGCCATAGCTTAAATGTGTCCAGATTCGGACAATCAACATTTTCTGGCAAATCTCTTAAAACCTCTTTTACCCATTTACGAGTTGCCTCATCTGGCTCGTATTCCTCCTTACTCTCATCCCATAGCCTCCGCACCAGCCGCTGCGCAATCACCAGCCGCACCGCCGAGCTAAAAATTGGATTCTGTCCAATCATATCAATCATCCGACTAAACGCCGCCGCAGTAGAATTGGCATGAAAGCTGGATAACACTAAATGTCCAGTGATCGACGCCTGGATTGCCGTCTTAGCAGTCTCGTTGTCGCGAATCTCACCGACCATCACCACATCTGGGTCAAGTCGTAAAACACTACGCAGACCATCAGCAAATCTCTGACCTGTCGTCGTATCAATTGGAATCTGCGTAATTCCTGGAATTGTATTTTCTACTGGATCTTCCAGTGTAATAATCTTCCGATCTGGTGTATTTAAGGCGTTCAGAATACTATATAGCGTCGTTGATTTTCCCGAACCAGTCGGGCCAACCATCAACAACATGCCGCGCGGATGAGAAACAATCTCGTCAATTTGCTCACGCTCTTTTTTAGAAATACTTAAAAGATCCAGATTTAACATTGACTCGTCAAAGTTAAATAAGCGCAAGACCACATCCAGCCCATACACTGTCGCTACAGCTTCTACGCGCAAGTTAAGTATATGAGATACGCCACCACGATGAATTTCTTGTTGCATGTGGCCCGACTGCGGCTCTCTGGAGGCAGTAGAAATATTTGTACGCGAGGCTAACGTCGCCATAATCACCCGATAACGATCTCGGCTCAGCTCCGCCACGGTATGCAGCGCCCCATCAACACGCATCCGAATCCTAATTGACTCACGCTGGTTTTCAATATGAATATCCGACGCGCCCAGCAGGTCTGCCTGATCAACCAAATAATTGAATACATCGTTCGTCCCCACTGAGGCCAGAGTTTGCGTAACCTGCGCCAGCGTATTACTATCCCCTTCCTTAGCAATCTCGATATTATCGTAAATTACTTTCTTCGGCGGATCAAACCTGAGCATGATTGATCGGAACGCCGAGCCAGAAATCAGGAAAAAGAAAACCCGCTTGCCATTCTCAATATATTGATCACGCATTTGCTTCATAAGTGATTCGGAAGTCTGTGATGTAACACCAAATCTGTAAGATTGATCATCCTCATTAAACGCCAACGGCACCAATCGGCCCTTATACATTTCTTCAATTGTCAAAACATCTTTAAGCAAAGGCAGAGTGTCTTCAAATTCTCGCCCATCCAGATATTGAAGGCCTAAAATTGACGCTCGGCGACGAGTCGCTTCCTCATCCTGCTCACGGCGGCGCGCCTGAATTTTATCTTCGTCCATATGGAAAGTATAGCAAAAAGCTTACGGTTTGACGAGTGATATAATAGTCGTATGCATCCAGAAATTACGCTATTGGTTCATAATATTCGTTCGACACATAACGTCGGGGCGATTTTCCGCACTGCCGAAGGATTTGGTGTGAAGAAGATTATTCTTAGTGGCTATACACCATATCCAGATTTGAATTTATGCAGTAAAGCGCCTACTTGTGCGTTAATTGACGGAGAAATTCGGCGCGAAGACCCTCGTCTGCCACACATTCGTGAAAAAATAACCAATCAAATTCATAAAACCGCCTTGGGTGCAGAAAGTTTGGTGCCGTTTGAGTTTTACGAAGACATCAATGACTGGATTAAGGAAAATGAGCAAACAGAAAACTTGCCAATTGTGGCACTGGAGCAATCAAAGAATAGTATCATGCTGCCAGATTTCCAACCGCCCGAAAAATTTGCCCTACTACTCGGTGAAGAAGTTCACGGCATTACGCCAGAATTGCTAGAAAACTGTCAATTTACCGTAGAAATTCCGATGTTTGGCCAGAAAGAATCCTTTAATGTGTCGGTGGCGACGGGAATTGCGCTGTTTGGAATGAATTTTCCAGTCAGAAAATAATTTTTATATTATATTTTGGGCGTTATGATTGACTTTTTCTGTCATATATGATATATATATTAACTTTTGCTCAAAGTTTTGTCTTAGGGCGGAAGTCGCCCTTTAGCTTTGAGCTCACCTTTTGAGAGGAGGTGAGAAAAATGAAGAAGGTTTGCATTGTATTGGTAGCGATGGCCGTAGCAGTGGTGGCGGCCATCAGCCTGATGTTCTGGGCGATTATGATATCCCTATTATCCTGGTCAGTAGTTTTTCTGACCAGGACGTGTAGCGCCCTGCTCCACACTCCCGCTCTGTCTTTTTTGCAGAGCGTGGGGGTGGTTATTGCCCTCTCCTTGTTGATCTCCCTGCTTCGAGCAGGTAGGTCGGAAGGATAGCTAACGCCCACCGCCCGCGAAAATAGCTCGCCTCGTAGGCTTCACAGCCTCGGCTTGAGCCTCTTGGCGGGCTATTTTCATTTCACAACTACACACTCTTCACCCAGAGTGTTTTTTAATTGACTTAATAAATTGTCATTGGTATCCACCTTAAACGGCAGACGCATGGCTGATTTATTCTCCTCCCCCAGCACCAGCACTACATCGGTCATGCCAGCATGCTCGCCGCACACTGACTTCATTTTTATTAGGCGAGCATGGTCGTTCGGATCTTTAATGTGTACAAATAACTTAGAAACAGGGGCTTCTGGCGTAACATTGACAGGATGAGTATGTGTTTTTACCGGAGCTTTTACGGCAGTGGCCTTTGTGGTAGGCTTGATAGAAACGCCCTCTTTCCGGCTACGATAAGCTTCGCGACGTTCCTTCTTTACTGCAGCACTGATTTTCGGCGCCTCCATCTTACGACCAGTTGATTCATATCCATCAATATCGCCATCGGTAATCACAATAATATCGTCAGCAATCAGCTTACTTTCATCGCCCAAATTACCGTCGCGATCCCGCGCTGAATTTTTGCCAGACACCCGAATTACCGCGTCTTGCTGCAGCTTGGCGCCAACTTTTTCATATAGATTTGGGAAAACTATTACCTCGCCTTCACCAAACTTATCCTCAATTCCCACAAAAGCCATCTTTGAACCGCTTTTTGTGACAATTGTCCGCACTGAACTAATAATTCCGCCAACTGTCATCATCCGGCTATCATATTCTGGCACCAGCTGCGTCAACGGCTGTGTCTGCTCACTTAAATATGTTTCGTATCGATCCAGTGGATGTGCCGATATATAGAGTCCCAGCAGTTCCCGCTCCCACATCAGACGTTCTTTATCATCATGCTTGGCAGGAGCTTTTTGCAGATGAAGCGTTGACTGGATACTAGCTGCCTCATCACTACCCAGCATGCCAAATAAATCCGTTTGACCGCTGGCGGCTTCTTTTTGAAGCTTAGATGCAAAGGCGGTGATAGAATCCAGATTAAATAATAAGTCCGACCGATCGCCCATATCATCAAAGGCGCCGGATTTAATCAACGACTCCCAAGCCTTACGATTAAATTTACTGGTCGAAACGCGCTTGGCAAAATCTTCCACTGAAGAAAACACACCTTCTTCACGCGCGCGCAGCACTTCCTCAACCGCACCAACACCAACACCCTTCACCGCCGACATACCGAAGCGAACTTTATTCTCATTAGGCACCACTGCAAATTCGACGAATGACTCATTAACATCCGGGCTTAATACGTCAATCCCCATGTGTTTACACTCAGTAATTTCAATCGCCAAACGATCCGTATCATCGTGATCGCTGGTCATTAGCGCCGCCATGAAAGCGTCCGGATAATGCGCCTTCAAATATGCCGTCCAATAAGCGATTAAGCCGTAACAAGCGGCGTGCGACTTATTAAAGCAGTAATTAGCGAATTCCTCCAGCTGCGTCCAAAAGGTTTCCGCCATTTCGCGGGTGGCGCCGCCGACTTTGACCGCGCCTTCGACGAACTCTGGCTTGACCTTTTTCATCAGGTCGATTTTTTTCTTACCGACAGCTTTGCGCAGCGTGTCTGCTTGCCCGCCGGTGAAACCGCACCATTCCTTAGAAATCTGCATGAATTGCTCTTGGTAGACCAAGATTCCGTAGGTGTTTTCCAGGGAGTTTTTCATCCCAGGGTGTAGATACGTGATTTCCTCCTGGCCATGCTTACGCCGAATAAAACTATCAATAAACTGCATTGGCCCCGGGCGGTACAAAGCTACCATGGCGATGATGTCTTCAAATGTGGTTGGCTTTAAACCACGTAAATATCGCTTCATTCCTGCCGATTCAAGCTGAAAGACGCCGGTGGTGTCACCTCTCTGGAATAATTCATACGTCGGTTTATCATCAAGCGGAAGCTCCGAAAGATTAATCTCGGTTTTATATGCCTTACGAATGATACGCATGGCATTATTGATAATTGTTAAGTTTGAAAGGCCTAAAAAGTCCATCTTCAGCAAGCCCAGCTCCTCAACTTCGCCCATCGGGAACTGCGTCGCCACCACGCCTTTTTGCGCCATTTCTAGCGGAATATAATTGACCAGCGTGTCCGGCGCAATCACCACGCCGCAGGCATGAACGCCGTGGCTGCGAATCGTACCTTCGAGCTGTATGGCGTAATCTAGAACCTCTTTAGCGGTAGGGTTATTCTCATACTCCTTACGCAAATCGGCGTCTTCTTTGACGCTAACCGACAGCGGGATATGCCGGCCCTGGTTTGGCGGCGGTACCAACTTAGCCAAGCGGTCGCTCTCAGCATACGGCACTTCCAGCACCCTGGCGACATCGCGCACCGCCATGCGGCCAAACATCTTACCAAAGGTAGCGATATTGCTGACGTGGTCTTCGCCGTATTTTTTAGCGCAATATTCAATCACTTCGTCGCGGCGAGTATCTTGGATATCAACGTCGATATCCGGCATGGAAATACGATCTGGATTAAGAAAACGCTCAAACAGCAGACCATACTTCAGCGGATCAAGGTCGGTAATATTCAGTGCGTAGGCGATAATCGATCCGGCGGCGCTACCCCGGCCCGGGCCAAAAACAATCCCTTGAGATTTACCCCAGTTGATAAAATCCTGAACAATCAAGAAATAACCCTCATAACCCATGTTACCCATCACGCCCAGCTCCATCTCGGCGCGCTGGCGAACTTCGTCGGATAATTGCGGGATGATATCTTCAGGATCTAATTTCTCAGCTTCCTCTTTCAAAGCGCCATTATAACGCTGCAGCAAGCCCTGATAAGTCAATCTCAGCAGATACGAGTGCTCGTTCTCGCCTTCAGGCAGCGGATATTTAGGAATAAGAATGCGGCCCAGCTCAATTTCAACATTGCAGCGGTCAGCCACCTTTTTAGTGTTACGAATCACCTCGGGATACTCCTCTCCCCAGTGATCAATAATATCGCGCGGGTCGGTCAAGTGCAGCTCAAAATCCTTCAGGCTCATCCGCTTTTCATCGCTCAAGTACGAACCAGTACCGACACACAGCAAAATTTCGTGCGCGTCTTGGTGATCATGCGTTAAGTAGTGGCCGTCGCAAGTCACCACCATCTCGATGTCCAGCTCCTTCGATAGCTTAATCAAGCCCTCGTTGATTTTTGCCTGGACGTCCCAGTGCGTATTTGACTTCGGGTGGCCGTGGTCTTGTAATTCCAGATAGTAACGGTCGCCCAGAATCGATTTATACCATTTGGCGATATCGCGGGCGCGATCGTAGTCATCTTCTTTGAGAGCTACGCCAATTTCACCGCTAGCACAGCCGCTCATCACAATTAGCCCTTCATTCAACTCCTCCAGCAAGTCGTGATCAATCCGCGGTTTGTAATACATTCCCTCCAGATTAGCCTGAGTCGATAGCTTCATTAGATTATGAAAGCCGGTGTTGTTCATCGCTAGCACCGTCAAGTGAAAACGCTGTTTATCCTTGGCCGGATCGCGGTCAAAGCGCGAACGCGCCGCCACGTACGTCTCGATACCGAGAATCGGCTTGATGCCAGCCTTTTTGGCAGTTTTATAATAATCAAGGATACCACTCATCGTACCATGGTCGGTTACTGCCGCCGCCTCCATACCGAACTCCTTGACCTTATCAACCAAATCATTGATTTTAGTCAAGCCGTCTAGCACCGAATGAAAGGTATGATTATGCAGGTGCACGAAATCTGACGGCTTCAAAGCCGCCGGCGAAGATTGTCCGCTATTTCCCCCAGTCATTGCTAATAATTATAGCATGTTATTGACGGTGCTGCATCGTCTCTATTAGGTGGTTGATAAAATCAGCCAGCGGCGGAAAAATGTCGGCGAACTGGCCTAATAGCCAAGCCAGCAAGGTAATCAACAGCGTCGCTCCCAGCGCGCTGCCAATACCAAAGAAGATACCGCGAATAAAATTCATCCAATAGACTTGACGGCGCGAACGATGAAAATCAAAAAACAAATCTTCTAAAATCGCCTGCCGCGCGCCGTTTTCATTATCGCGAACAATTTTCCGCGCCAACTTATTTTGTTGTTTTTTGGTTGGTTTTTCTGCCATTTCCCGCCCTCTTTTTAGTAAAATACTTGGCTAAAAATCCACGCTTTGAAGTCAAGTTTTTCGCCAGCTCTGCGCCAATTGAAACAGCACTGACAATTCTGCTAAATCCAGAAATTCGCTGAGTTATCGCCTCTACTTTTTGCTGGGTTTGGCGAATCTGCCGCGTCAGCTTAATAATGGAAATTGTCATGACGATCAGCATGACGACAAATACCGCCATCAACGCTACTAATACTATTAACAAACCATTCATGTTTTTTACTATACACTATTTCAAGCGATTTGTCAGATGAGCGCGCAAGTCCCCGCCAAAATTCGGATCGCGCAGACCAAAGTCAATCACCGTCTTCAAATATTCCAATTTATCGCCAGTATCATAATATGTACCGTTGGTGATTTCTACGCCGTAAAAATCAAATCCGTCGTCAATCATTTCTTGCATAATCGGCTGGATGGTGAATTCGCCGCGGCTATCGAATTTTTCCTTAGCCTTCTCCAAGTAGCCAAAAATCTCGCCCGGTAGTAGATAACTACTGACACTCGCCAGATCGGACGGCGCATTGGTTTTGCCAGGCTTTTCGACAATATTGGTCATTTTAATGACGCCGTCTTTGACCTGCTGGCCGTTGACTACACCGTAACGATCAAATTCCGAATCGTCGGTAATTTTCTTACAGGACAGAATTGCCCCGTCGAGCTGCTGCGATGCCTCAATCATTTGCCGGAAACGGCTTGGGCTAGCGGCAATAAAATCGTCCGCAAAGGTATAAATCACTGGCTCATCGTGGCGAATTAAATGCGAAGCGCAAGCCAGCGGCGTCGCATTACCATAAGGGCCTTTCTGACGAATATAGACGAAGTTGGCCATCTCGGACAGGCGCCGAACGATGTCGATTAGCGGCTGCTTTTTGGCGCCGCCAGCGCGCAGATTGGCGAGCAGCTCTTCATTTGGCGCGTCAAAATGGTCTTCGATCGCCCGCTTGTTAGCACTACCGATGATAATGATGTCGCGGATGCCAGCCTCAACCAATTCCTCGACGACATATTGAATAATCGGCTTATCAATTAGCGGCAGCATTTCTTTGGGCATAGCCTTAGTCTGCGGCAGGAAACGCGTACCGAAACCAGCGGCGGCAATGATAGCTTTGATTGGTTTTTTCATAGTTTAACTCCTATTCTCTCATCTTTCTGGAGTGTCGAACCTTATAATTTTTCGCGGATTAATTTCTGAGCCAGACTCGGGTTGGCTTGGCCCTTAGAACGCTTCATGACTTGACCGACTAGATAGCCGATGGCTTTATCCTTGCCAGCTTTAATGTCGGCAATGGAAGCCGCCGAGGCCGGATCGCTCAATACTTCGTCAACGATGGCAGCGATAGCACCTTCGTCAGACACCTGCAATAAGTTCTTTTCTTCAGCAAGCTTGCGCGGATCCGTAGCGCCCGCCAATAGCTCGTTAAATAGATCTTTGGCATTGGTACTGGAAATCTCCGCTTTCTCGGTCATCTCCGCCAATTCCACCAAATCATCGACCGACACATGTGGTGCATTACCATCAGCTGACGTGGAGTCACTCTCAGAATCACTACCACTGGCTGTCAAAGCACTAGCAAACCAGTGCGCCACTCGCTTAGCAGACGCATCGCCTGATTTTTCCTGTACTTCCAGCATGATGGATGCGTAATTTTGATTGGACAATAGCGAATTGACCACTGATTTATCCAGGTTCAATCCATTCCATTTTTCACGGTACTCGTTCGGCAACATCGGCACCTCAGCCTGAATCCGAGCAATTTTCTCATCGCTCAGCACCACTGGCGGGATGTCGGCATCAGGCATGTAGCGATAATCCTGGGCGTCCTCTTTCGAACGCTGCGAGGTAGTAACTTGTTTGTCATCGCTCCAGCCGCGGGTTTCCTGCACCACCGATTCACCGCTCTCCAGCAGGTCAACTTGACGCTTAAACTCGTATTCAGCGGCACGCTCGACGCTGCGGAACGAGTTAAGGTTTTTGACTTCCGCACGCTTACCAAGCTCAGTCGCGCCCTTTTTAGCCACCGAAATATTGACATCAAAACGCATGTTGCCGTGGTACAAATCACCGTGCGTAACGCCTGCATAGACCATCAATTTGTGCAACTCCGAAGCATAGGCCTTGGCTTCCTCGGCAGAATGCATATCCGGCTCCGAGACAATCTCAATCAGCGGTGTACCAGCGCGGTTGAGGTCAACCAGACTGTAGCCGTCGTGGTGCGTCAACTTGCCAGCGTCCTCTTCCATGTGCGCATGATGAATCCGCACCCGCTTGAGCGAACCGTCTTCTAGCGGCGCGTCAACATAGCCAGCCAAAATAATCGGCTGATACATCTGCGAGGTCTGATAGCCCTTTGGCAGGTCAGGGTAGAAATAATGCTTGCGATCAAACCGGCTAACGCGAGCAATCGGCGCGTTCAACGCTTTGCCAGCGCACACCGCCAGCTCGACAGCGTGCTTATTCAGCACCGGCAGCATCCCCGGCAGACCAAAGTCAATCTCGTGCGTTTTTTTGTTCGGCTCAGCATTACGCGCGTCATTATCAGCTGGGCTAAACAGCTTGGTCTTGGTCGCCAGCTGGACGTGACACTCGATACCGATAGTCATTTCATATTCATCATATACACTCATCATAACGCTCCCAAATCTTTTAGTGCTTGCTCAAAGCTCGTCATGGCTCGCCGAAAACTTTGCGCGGTTAGTTTCACTTTAGTCTCGTGAGCAATTTGATTGCGCAATTTGTGCGCCGCCCACAAACCATTTTCATCCGTCCAATCACCCTTGCGAGATTTCAGCCTATCACCCATCGTTGCGCCCGCCACCCCGCAGTCGCGCATGGCTTTGTCGAGCAGCTTGTCGGCTTTGACAATTGCCATCTGCAGGCTGTCCGAGTTACCTGCCTTGGCGCCGCGCTGAATTACCCGCCAAACTTTTTGATACATTTCTCTGTCAAGCTGTTTGTGTCCGCGCGACGTCAATTGGATAAAAATGATCAACAAGCCGCCGATTAACAACGCCGCCACTACCAGCGCAATCAACAAGCCGTCCATCAGGCAGCCTCCACTTCCGCCGCTAACTTCAGCAAGTTGCCGTCCGACTGATAATCACCAATCAACTGCACACCAATTGGCAAGCCTTCGTCGCCAGTTCCAGCTGGCACGGAAATCGCCGGCAGTCCAGCAAGGCTGGCTGGCACCGTCATGATATCCGCCAAGTACATTTTTATCGGATCATTGGTATTTTCACCAAGTTTGAATGCTGGTGTTGGCGCCGTCGGCATTAACAGCGCGTCGTACTCAGTGAACAACTTTTTGAACTCGTTGATGAGCAAGGTGCGCGCTTTTTGCGCCTGCATGTAATAAGCGTCAAAGAAACCGCTCGACAACACGAAACTACCGATCATAATCCGCCGCTTGTTCTCTGTCATAAAACCTTCGTTACGGCTGCGGCCGTACAATTCCGCCAGCGTTTTCACTTCGGCTGCCCGGTGACCATAACGCACGCCGTCATAGCGCGCCAGATTTGACGATAACTCTGCCGGCACAATAATATAGTACATCGCCAGCGAATATTGCATCATGTCCAGATCTACTTCTTCAATTTCATAACCCAACTGTTTCAGTTTTTCAGCATAATCAAGCGTTTTCTGGCGCACCGCCGCGTCCACATCGTCAGTCATACATTGCTTAACCAAACCAATCTTTTTCTTTCTAAAGCCTGGCTGATTCTGCCAAAAGTCCGGCAGCGTCGTCATGTCTTTATCATCGCGGCCCGCCATGATTTCCATCACCACATTGGCGTCATCAGCATTCGTGGCGAAACAGCCAATGGTGTCCGTACTTGATGCCATGGCTACCACGCCGTAGCGGCTGACTGCGCCGTAGGTTGGCTTGACACCGACCACGCCGTTGAAGCTGGCTGGCTGGCGAATTGAACCGCCCGTGTCCGTTCCCAAGGCAAACGGCACCACGTCAAGCGCCGTCACTACCGCCGAACCGCCCGAAGAACCGCCGGCTACCCGAGTTTTATCCGTAGCGTTTTTGGTCGGGCCAAAGGCTGAATTTTCCGTCGAACCGCCGTGAGCAAAGGCGTCCAAGTTCGCCTTGCCAATGCAAATTGCGCCTTCAGCTTCTAATTTTTCAACGGCTGTTGCCTGGAGCGGCGCCTCAAAATTCTCGAGCATTTTTGAAGCAGCAGTTGTCGGCGCCCCAAACGCTAGAAAATTGTCTTTGACAACAAACGGCACGCCAGCCAGACGCCCAGAAATTTCACCCTGGTCAACCTTGGCTGCTCGCTCCAACGCCCGCTCTTCCGTCAAACTGAGCAGCGCATGATACTCTTCAGCGTTGCGTGCCCGCCGTAACGCCTCCTTGACATTTTCGACTGCACTTTGTCCGGTAAAATCACTAATCCGACTCATTACAATACCTGCGGCACTTTCACTTGATTATTCTGTTTCTCAGGCGCCATCTCAAGCAGCTTTTCTGCCGAAATCCCCGGCTGAATCTCATCTTCGCGCCAGACATTCTCTAGTCCCGTCACTTGATAAGTTGGCTCCACACCTGCCGTATCAAGCTCACCGAGCTGCTCAATGTAGCCAATTATATTTTCCAAATCCTGGCGCAGTCCATCAACTTCATCATCGGCTAATGCCAAACTACTCAAACTCGCCAAGTGCTGAATATCACTTATAGAAATATTTGTCATATCAATATTATAACACTAAAATAAAAGTCGCCCACCAAAGTGAGCGACTTATCCATTTTATAATTTTTATTGGGTTGAGTAGCTGCGATAGCTTTTATATTGACTATTACTATTGTATTTGTAATCTGTCGTCGTAGTTGACGGAACCGAACTGCTGGCATTGTGAACTTTCACTGCAATCGTAATAGCACTAGCCAATAGAACGACTGAAGAAGCAGCGACCAGTGTCAGCGTCAAAGCCTTTGAAGTGTTGCGGCCCTGAACAATTTGATAGATAAAGTAAATACTTACCGCCACAACTGCGAAAGCCAATAGGTACGGCAAGAATTCACTCAAGTACAAACTCTTGTAGATTTTTTCTGCGCCAGTTGTACCAATAAATAGCAATGAATTGATTAGAATACTAACCAGACGGGCAACCAACTCAAGAGCTGGAATCGCTAAAGCTGCTACGCCACCGTAAGTTACTAGCTTATAAGCTGTGCGCTGTGTATAGCCTTCACGATCTGGAACAGTTTTTGACACCCGTGAAAACAGGATAAATGAAAGTACCGCCAAAAGAAGTGCAAAGACTGCACCTGCGACAATACCAGTTCCTGGGGTTTCCATCAATGGGGCAAAGAAGCCGCCGGCAGTTTTCACTAATACTGAAGTTGTGTCTGCCCACAAGCCAAACACACTAGAAATAACATTGATCAACAAAAACGCTGAGATAACTGCTGAAGACATCGCTAAAGCGTATTCCAATGTCAATAACTTTGCCTTACCTTTATTTGGATCAGCATACGTATACTGTTGCGGGTATGCTTGATAACCGGCTGGCTGCGCTGGCATTTCTGGTTGCGCAACGGTTGATGGCTGCGGTTGTTCTTTGGTTGCCATTTTTACCTCCTAATCTAATGGTTAACTCTATTCTACATGGTCTGGCGAATTTCTGCAATCAAATCGCGCAGTTCTGCCGCTTTTTCAAATTCTAGGTTAGCACTATGCAATTCCATTTGACCAGTCATCTCCTTGATCAGCGTCGGATATTCGTCCTTTGGAATTTTCTTCAAATCAAGTTTTGGCTTTTTGTCCGATTCTTTTTGCGGGATGATAGAACGCAAGCCATCATCAATCTTCTTTTGGATGGTTTGCGGCGTGATGTCGTGCTCCTCGTTATAGTTCTGCTGAATGTGCCGACGACGATTCGTCTCATCAATTGCTCGGCGCATACTGTCAGTTACGTTATCACCATACATCAGCACCCGCCCGTCCACGTGCCGCGCCGCCCGGCCAATCGTCTGAATCAGTGCCTGTTCACTACGCAGGAAGCCTTCTTTGTCAGCGTCCATAATCGCCACCAGACTGACTTCCGGTAGGTCCAATCCCTCGCGCAGCAAATTAATACCAACCAAGACATCGTACGTCCCCAGCCGCAAATCTTTGAGAATATCACCGCGCTCTAATGTGTCAATTTCACTGTGCAAATACGCCGTTTTCACACCATTGTCGGTCAGATAAGCGCTTAAGTCCTCAGCCATACGCTTGGTCAGGGTCGTTACTAATACGCGGTGACCGTTGGCGATGGTCTGGCGAATCTCCTCCATCAAATCATCAACCTGCCCCTCGGTTGGCCGCACCTCAATCGGCGGATCAAGCAGCCCGGTCGGCCGAATCAACTGTTCAGCCGGCTTTGGCGAATGGGCAATTTCATAGTCGCCCGGCGTAGCGGAAACATAAATCGCCTGATGAATATGCTGATTAAACTCATCAAACCTCAGCGGACGGTTATCCAGCGCACTCGGCAAACGAAACCCGTGTTCCACCAACACTTCCTTGCGTGCCCGGTCGCCGTTATACATAGCGCGAACTTGCGGCAAGGTCATGTGCGACTCGTCGACCAGCAGCAACCAATCATCCGGAAAATAGTCAATCAACGTCGCCGGCTGCTCGCCCGGCTCGCGGTCCGTCAGATAGCGCGAATAATTCTCAATGCCTTTAACAAAGCCAGTTTCTTTAAGCATCTCTAGGTCATATTTGGTGCGCTGAGCTAGACGCTGGGCCTCTAGCAATTTGTCGTGTGATTCAAGCCACTTCAGCCGCTCGTCAAACTCTTTTTCTATGCCAGTGATGGCTTTTTCAATTCGTTCACGCGGCGTCGAATAGTGGCTGGACGGGAAGATCGTCAGTTGCTTTGGCTGATCCAAAATCTCGCCAGTCAGCGGATCAATTCGCGTTAGTCTCTCAACTTCATCACCAAAAAACTCCACTCGCACCGCCGTATCCTGCCCAGCCGGGAAAATATCCACCACGTCGCCGCGCACCCTGAAAGTGCCGCGCGCAAAATCAACGTCATTACGCTTATACTGAATGCCAGTCAGCAGGCGAATAAACTTATCCTGGACTCGCCGCTCGCCGACCGTCAATTGGATGGCCATATCAGCATACGTTTCCGGTGAACCAATGCCGTAAATACAGCTGACACTCGCCACGATAATCACGTCGCGCCGCGTCAACAACGCCGACGTCGCAGCATGCCTGAGCCGATCGATTTCATCATTAATTTTTGAGTCTTTCTCAATGTAGGTGTCGCTCGAAGCAATGTAGGCTTCCGGCTGATAATAATCAAAATAGCTAACAAAATAATGCACCTCATTCTCCGGAAAAAACTCCTTAAACTCAGAAAATAGCTGCGCTGCCAAGGTCTTGTTATGCGCCAGCACCAGCGTCGGCACGTTCCGCCGGGCGATAATATTTGCCATAGTAAAGGTCTTACCCGAACCGGTCACGCCCAGCAGTGTTTGCTCGCGCTCGCCCCGCTCCAAACCATCCACCAACTGAGCAATCGCCGTCGGCTGGTCGCCAGTCGGCTGGTACGAAGAAGAGAGGCGAAATTTATTCACCTCTCTATTCTACTATATTTATAAAAACTAGTCTTGTTCGTAAGTTTGAGGCGTGCCAGAAACTTCACATTTACCATCAACCAGCTGACTCGGAACCGAAGCAGCTTTTAGATCTGAGCATGGTATATAACTCTGTTGTGTGCCTGCGACTATACCAATTTCACCCGTGCCTTTTTTTGGGCCAATTATTGTATAGGCGTTAGTCAAGCCGTAAACTGCTGCATATTTTCCATACGCACGGTCAATAACCGGTTTATAAGTATAACCTTCACGCTCCGGAATTGGCTGGCCAACTTTAGATTTCAAGAACTCCTTTAGAGAATCGTCGATATCCAACTTATCAACATCACTTACTGAAGTTAATTGAGTGCCCCTACCGTCTCCGCCAGTGCGAAAATCTTTATATTTTTTCTTAGTTTCACTCGACGGATTTACCTCTTCTTCACGGGCTTTATCTGATAGTCTAGAAGAATCCTTCTTCGTCTCGTTATTTTTTGAAGACTCAACACTTTTATCCTTATTTAGCGCCCCCACAATAATCCAAGCCACCAGACCAATAATAACTAGCCCCATAACAATCACCGTCGCTATCAACCATTTATTAGCCGTTGGTTTATTCTCCATACCCAACCCTCCATTTTAGATTGTGCTTTTGATTGTATATGACTGGCTATCTGTCGTCAATTCATTGCAACCATAGGCATTTTATGATATAATCGGAAAGTTAAAAAATAAAATAAAAAGGATAATAATGACTCCGAAAAATATTTGTATTCCGCGCGAGCTACAACTCCAGGCAGCCATGTTTCGTCTGGGTAATGTCGATGAAGAAATCCATGCCGGCTATGAAATCCTCCAAAAATATCATAAAACCGTAACGTTCTTTGGTTCGGCACGAATCAGCGAGGATGATTATTACTACCAGAAAGCCAAAGAATTGGCCTTTCAATTGGCAAAAGATGGCTACACAATTATTACCGGTGGCGGCGGCGGAATCATGGAAGCGGCAAATCGTGGCGCCATAGAAGCTGGCGGACAATCAATTGGCTTTAATATCCGCCTACCACACGAGCAATCACTCAACAAATACACCACCGACTCTTTTGCATTTACTCACTTCGCGCCGCGTAAAATTGTCATGACACTGCTGGCCGATGCCTATGTTTGTTTTCCTGGCGGTTTTGGGACGATGGACGAAATATGTGAAATTATCACCTTAACACAGACCAAAAAAATGAATTCAGCACCGATTATTCTATTTGACAAAAAGTTTTGGGGTAAATGGGACGATTTTGTTCGCAGCAATATGCTTCCTAGTAAGTTGATTTCTGACGGTGATGAAAAAATCTACACCATCACTGAAAATATACCAGAAATAATTAACGTCATTAAAGATCAGCGAACTTGCTGCGACCGTTAATTTATTTCTTAGATTTTGGTTCAATCCAACAGATTCCGCCCTGACAGACCACTCGCTCAACCGCAGGATTATGCGTACGCGGGTGGTTTTTATAGCGACGCGTAATTTCAAAGCCTAATCCTCGCTTGCCATGAGTTGTCTGTTGTTTGCCAAGCGGTAATTGACAATGATAATTATTCACAACATCAATCGGGTTAAATGATATCACTTGCCCGTCAATATCCAATAATACCCAGTCGGAGGCCTTAAATGGCGCCCATTTGTCTACCTTTGGAGCAATGGCCATGAGCGACTGATAAATTTCCTCAGCTGTTGCGTTTGTCGGATCCAAACCCAAAGAACGGATAATCGAATGCGCCCTAGCTAATATTTCCGCAATCAACCGTACGTCACTATCATCCCTAGTCATTCGTCTTAGTTCATTCAGAGCGAGACGTTTTTTATTATCATTTCCTAATAGTTTTCCCAAGTTTTGCGCCATTATAACTCCCTTTCTTGAATTGGCATAGTGTGAAGTGGCGTACCGGCATATAAAATCCCAGCTTTTGCGCCAATTTTCATAACAACCGAACTAGCATTAGCACTGGCCACCAGTATAGAATTTTTCAAATTCCCGCTTTTCGCCCACTCGCTCAAAAAGCCAGAAGCAAAAGCATCGCCTGCACCCGTTCTGTCAATCGAAGGACTATCATCATACATCAATGCGCGCACAATAGTTTTACCATCACTGGCCATTGAACCATTAACTCCGTCCGTCACCAGCACGACTGGTACTAACCTTAACCCCCGTCGCACCAATACCTCCAATCCATCACCAGACACCAACTGTTGCATCTCTTCTTTATTCAGGGTCAACACGTCAACGTCAGGTAATAGTCCTAGTAATTTTTCTTTCTGTGCCAATTCTTTTTTTCCAGGATTAAAACAAATCTTCATATCACGACGCTTGGCTTGCTGGAATAGTTTATGAAGCATCGGCATATTACCTGATAAGGTCGAAACATATAACCAATCAGCATCTTCATCAGACAAATCAAAATCTGCCTCATGATAATGCGTTGAAGCTCCACGGTAGGTTAGAATCGTTCGCTCACCATTTGGCGCTAATAATAATACTGAATAGCCGGTGCTGTACTTTGGTGAATATCGAACCAAATGCGTATCAATATTTTCCTTATCCAAATCCGCCAAGACAGCCTGACCAGCTGGATCATGACCAATTGCGCCCATAAAACTGACATAGTGACCCTGTCTAGCGAAGGTAACTGCCGCATTTGTAGCACCACCACCCGTTGAAAAATGAATCTGGTTAACGTCAGCCTTCGTACCCAAATCCAGCCGCGCAAAACAATGCTCCGGACTTTCGCATACTGGAGTTAATGCGTCGGATTGGCTTAAAAAAACATCTTGGATAGCGGCACCAACAGTAATAATTTTTGCCATTAAATAACTGCCTTTCCTACAGAATTGAATGCCTTTATCTTTGACTCTACAACTTCTTGGACAGCCGCGTAGACTGGGGGCATCAACTTAACAATAGCGTATTCATTTGGATTTTCACGCAAGGTTTTTTCCAATGTGGTGCGGAAAGCGTAGCGCATGTCGGAATTGATGTTTATTTTGGAAACACCAATTTTTGCCGCATCTTCAAAGTAGTGCAGCGGCGTACCCGACCCGCCGTGGAGCGAAATCTGGCAGTGTAGCGCCTGGCGAATGCGTGCTAATAATTCCAAGTCCAACACTTTCGGCACTGGATATTTACCGTGCAGATTACCCACTGCCGCCGCAAAGGTATCAATTCCCGTCGCCTCGACGAATGCCCGCGCACCGTCTGGTGTGGAAAAGGTTTTCTTGATCTCTTCATAATCAATGGCTTCAGTGTGGACGTTGGAGCTACCACCAAAATAGTGCGGCTCCGACTCCACCAACGCACCAGTGAACTTGGCGTACTCCACCACTTCGCGGGTTTTGGCAATGATTTCCTCGTCCGAAGCGTCGTGATTTGCCTGGGAAATGTCGATATGCACAAACTCATAGCCCGCGTCAATGGCTCGTTTACAGCCCTCCACCGTCGGCCCGTGATCCAAGTTCAAATACATCTCAATGTCGTATTCAGCCTTATAATTATCCACCAGATCACGCACATTTTCCAGTCCCATAGCCTTCACCTCGGCGTCTGACACTTCCACCAACACTGGCGACTGCAGCTTCTGTGCCGCCCGCGCCACCGCGATCAGCGTTTCTTGATTGTCAATGTTAAACGCCCCAACCGCAAAATGTTGCGCTCGTGTCCGCTGCATCAAATGGCGCGCCCGCGTCGTGTTTTGCCGAATCTCTGAAATCGATAGTCCCATACTGCCCCCCCTAAAATACTTATGCTAATTATATCAGTTACCGCTCGCTATGCCAAGAGAGTTGACATTCTATATAATTAGTTATAATATAAAAAATAACTTTTGCTCAAAGTTTATCTAAGGGCAAGAGAGCCCTTTAGCTTTGAGCGTCAGGAGAGGAGAGGACAATGAATCCTGTCGTAAGAACAGTAAAATTTGCCGCGATCATCATAGCGGTACTCTGGTGCTCCACTATAGTGGCCGTCATTACAATCTACGGGGCAGACGGCGTGATTGCCGTCTTCATGGCTAACGTCATGACACCCACAATCGTCTATAGCGCGATACGTGCCCCGCGCTAGCAAACGATACCCCGCCAGGACTACTTGCTTTGAGGTCTTTAATTAGATCTTGGCAGTAGCTCCTGGCGGGTTTTTCACTGGAGAAAATTGACGACACTACGAACAATTGAATCGACATCCAAACCATGCTTTTGCCACAATTCAGACATTTTACCCGACTCGCCAAACACATCATCAACGCCAATTCGCTTCATCTTCACTGGCAGCTTTTCGCTGAGTAATTCTGTCACACTCGAGCCGAATCCACCAGCAATTTGCCCCTCTTCCGCTGTAATGACCGCTTGGCATTTTTGAGCCACGTCAAGCACCACTTCTTCATCTAGCGGCTTAACCGTCGGAAAATGAATAACCTCCGCCTGAATATCATATTCTTTCGCCAATTTTTCTGCCGCCTTTAGCAGTTGATATGTCATCACACCTGTTCCCAGTAGTGCCACGTTTTTACCTTGACGCAGAGAGTAGCTCTTACCAATTTCAAATGTCATCTGGTTCAAAAACAACGGCGTTTTTTCGCGCGGCAGACGTACGTAATTCGGCCGCTTGTCGCCAGCCATTGCCGCAGCCATCAGCTTAGCTTCATTAGCATCGCCCGGAGCCAGCACCACCATGTTAGGTAAACTTCTCATCAACGCAATATCTTCCAACATCTGATGTGTCGCACCGTCCGCGCCGACATTCAACCCAGCATGTGAGCCAACCAACTTGACCGGCTGATTATTCAAGCAAATCGTCGTCCGAATCTGTTCCCAGTTGCGTCCCGGACTGAACGCCGCATAACTGGCCGCAAACGGAATATTGCCCATGGACGCCAGTCCAGACGCCACCGTCACCAAATTCTGTTCCGCCACGCCAACCTCGATTGTCCTTGGTTCACCGATTTCTTTAGCAAACTCGCCAAATCCAACACTCTCCATCAAATCCGCACTCAGCGCCACCACCAAATTATTTTTCTTAGCGACGTCAACTAACCCTTCGCCAAAACCAATACGAATCGCCGCAGACTCTGCTTGCCGCCAATCTTCTCTCAGAAACTTCACTCGTTATCTCCTTTTTCGCTCAATTGGGTAAGCGCCCGCTGGACCTCCTCGGCATTTGGGGCTTTTCCATGCCAGCGATAATCATATTCCATAAAATCAACACCGCATCCAGGAATTGTATGCGCAATGATCACATTCGGCTGATGGGAATTTTTTGCCACGTCAATTGATTTTACAATTGCCTCGTGATTATGTCCGTCGACTTCCTGTGTAAACCAGCCAAAACTCCGCCACTTGCCTGCTAAATCCCCTAGCGGCATAACTTTTTCCGTATCACCACTAATCTGAATATTATTCCTATCAATAATCGCAATTATATTTGACAAATTGTATTTCGTAGCGAACATCGCCGCCTCCCAAATATTACCCTCATTAAGCTCGCCATCGCCCAAACTACAATAAACAAACCGCTGAGGATTGCCGCCTAAATATTTCAATGAATACGCCATGCCGGCCGCTTGGCTTAGACCGCAACCCAAAGGACCGCTTGTCGTTTCAACGCCAGGTAAACTACCGCGCTCTGGGTGACCCTGAAGTTTAGAACCAAATTTCCTTAAATTAGCTAATTCTTTTTTATCAAAAAACCCTCGCTCCGCTAAAGTGGCGTATAGAAGTGGCGCATAGTGGCCATTGCTCATCACGAAAACATCTCGATCTTGCCAATCAGGATTTTTAGGATCTAGACGCATGGCGTGAAAATAAAGAACCGCCATAACGTCCGCAAAACCCAGGCATCCAGCCGCATGCCCAGAACCGGCCGCCGCTAGTTCATGAATAACTAATTGCCGAAGATATTGCGACGTTTTCCTTAATTCATCCAGCTGGACATCAGGCATTAAAGTACGCTCGTTTTATTAATTTCCTGCTGGAGTTTAGAAAAAATGGCGTGTGGGTCTGATGATTTTTGGATAACACCACCAACGTTCAAAACATCAACACCACCCTGCACTAAGCTGTATGCATTATCCACCAGCACTCCGCCATCCCAGCCGATTTCTACGTTTGAGTTGATAGATTTAATTAGTCGGATTTTCTCCAACTGCATCAAACTGGCAGTTCCGCCAAATCTACCCAACTCGCCACTAAAAATCATTACGTGATCAGCGAGCTTTATGAATTCTTCGACAGTACGTGGCACCGTTGGCTTTAATAACGCTAGGCCAGCCATGATACCAGCCTGACGAATCTGCATGAGAGCCGTCTTTACATCGCCAGTCGCCTCTGCGTGAATAATGATCATATGCGGCCTTAGAGCAATCAACTTTGGTACATATTCTTCCACGTTGTTTATCATGGCATGAATATCAATTGTCCAACCTTCTGGCGCCCACAATTCCGGAATACTAACCGTTAGCGTCGGCGCAAATTCGCCGTCAGAAATATCAATATGCACGCGCTCAGCGAAACCGGTGATTCTATCGACTTGCTCTTTATACTGAGCAGGGTTTTCTGCTAAAATCGCTGGCGTAATCACGGCGCTCATGATAACTCATCCAACTGCGCATTGCGCCGATTAAACCGCGGAGCATTAGCATACGGTGTATTTAACCACGTCTCAATGATGCCTTTCCAGGCCGCCTCGTCATCTTCCAAAATTCGCGCGGGCAGACATAATATGTTCGAGTCGTTATCATTACGCGTCATTTTTGCCTCAAAGGCATCCCAAATCACGCTGGCGCGGATTCCCTTAAAACGGTTAGCTGCCATGCACATTCCTTGACCGCCGCCGCAAATCAAAATCGCCCGCGGGTCTTTACTATCATCGCCGATAACTTTCAGGGCTGCCGCTTGAGCAAATTGCGGAAAATCATCGTCCGGATTTAATTCCACCCCGCCAACATCCTCGACATCGTAACCATTCTTCGCCAAATATGCGAACACTTTTTCTTTCAATAAAAAACCGCGATGGTCTGAGCCGAGATAGATTTTCATATTTCCATTATAACGCTTATGCTTGATTCTGCAAATAATGTCCGACATCCGCCACCAATTCAACCAGACGATTGGAATAGCCCCACTCGTTGTCATACCAAACCATGACTTTTATCAAGTTACCGCCAACTACTTTCGTCAGCGGCAAATCAACAATTCCCGAGCATGAATTGCCGATGAAATCCCGGCTGACCAGCGGCTCCTCAGACACGCCCAAAATCCCCTGGTAAAAATTACTTTGCGCGGCTTTTTTGAACGCCTCGTTAACCTGCTCGACCGTTACATCGCGCCGGAGTAGTGCTGTCACGTCGCTCAGCGACACCACTGGCGTCGGTACGCGGACACTAAGGCCGTCAAATTTGCCAGTCAGTTGCGGCAGAGTTTTAGTTACGGCGATAGCCGCACCCGTCGTTGTCGGCACCATATTTTCGGCCGCGCTGCGACCCTCGCGGAGATCCTTAGCAGGCGCGTCTTGCAGGCGCTGGCTAGCAGTATAACTGTGCACTGTCGTCAGCATTGATTTTTCCACGCCAAATTCTGCATCCAGTACCGCCATCACCGCGCCCAGACTGTTGGTGGTGCAGCTGGCATTAGAGACGATCGGTGTCGCGTCCTTGATCTTGCCGTCATTGGTGCCCAGCACGATGGTGTCAACGCCGTCAGATTTGGTCGGCCCGCTGATAACCACGCGCTTGGCGCCCGCAGTCAAGTGCTTGCCCGCGCCATCTTTATCAGTAAACAATCCAGTCGATTCGATCACCACATCAATTTCCAACTCTCGCCATGGCAAGTTTGTTGGGTCTTTCTCTGCCAGAACTTTAACAGTCTGACCTTCAACAATTAGCTCGTTCTCACTAAAATCAACCCGCCGACCGTACTCGCCATAATTACTATCATGCTTGAGTAAGTACGCCAGCGTCTTCGTGTCCGTCAAATCGTTAATTGCCACAATTTCCAAATCACTACGCTCACGTGCAATCTTAAACGCATTACGCCCAATCCGCCCAAAGCCATTAATTGCTATTCTTGTTACTGACATATGCCCTCCCCGTTAGATATTTCGCTTTAGCTTTTCTTAATTATACTACAAAGTTGTATAATAAATACATGACGCGTGAAGAGTTACTCGCCACAGCTGGGCAAAAGTACGACGAAGTGCCGGTGCTGGTTCTGGCAAGTGCCATCGATTACGCCGCCGAAAAGCACGCTGGACAAAAACGTAAAAGTGGCGAGCCATACATCAATCACCCGCTGGCAGTGGCAGGGATCTTGATTGAGTGGGGCATGGATATCGACACGGTGGTGGCGGGCGTGTTACATGATACGGTTGAGGATACTGACGCGACACTGGATGAACTAGAGAGTTTATTTGGACGGGATGTGGCGTTTTTGGTGGATGGCGTGACCAAAGTTTCGCAGGCACGTGCTGGCATGCGCAGTCTGGACAGTTATCTGCCACACACCAAGGATAATTTGACCAAGCTGATGATAGCAGTGGGCGAAGATGTGCGGGTGATTATCATTAAACTGGCGGATCGATTACACAATATGCGGACGCTGCAATTTATGTCGCCTGAGAAACAAAAGAAAATTGCTCGCGAGACGATTGAGGTGTTTGCCCCACTGGCGGACCGGTTGAACATGGGACGGGTGCGCGTGCAACTGGAAGAATTGAGCTTCAAATATTTGATGCCAAAAGATTTTCACCGCACCAAAAGTTTAATGGATAGTCGATTGAAAAAATCGCAGCGAAAATTAGACCGCGTGCGTCGTGAAGTTGAAGCACGACTGAAGGAAGAAAAGCTGGTTTTCCAAATGGACGGGCGTGTCAAAAGTGTCTACAGTCTGTTCAAGAAGCTTGATAAGGTCGGTGATATTGATAAGATTTATGATTTGATCGCACTGCGGGTAATTGTCGATGATTTGTCGACAGGCTATTTGGTCTTAGGGATTTTGCACGACATGTATCAACCGATGCATGAGCGAATCAAAGATTATGTTGCCAATCCCAAGCCAAACGGCTATCAAAGTCTACATACGACAGTGCAGACACCAAGAGGACAAATCGTTGAGTTTCAAATTCGGACCAAGGAAATGCATGAACACGCCGAGCGTGGTTTGGCGGCCAGCTTCCACTACAATGAACAGAAATTAACTGACGCCTACAAAAAAGGCCGCATGGGCGCTATGCCAGCAGACTTGTCGTGGATTCGTGATCTTCAGGAAGCAGCAGCGCTGGCTAGCGAGGGTAAGAGATTCGACTCTGACAAGTTCCGCATGAAATTATTCTCTGACCGAATTTTCGTTTATTCTCCAAAGGGTGATATTTATGACCTGCCACGCGGTGCCTTCCCGCTGGATTATGCGTATCGCATCCACTCTGACATTGCAGCACATGCCAGCGGCTTTAAGGTTAATGGCGTTATGAAGCCGTTCACCTATGAATTGCAGCACGGTGATGTCGTTGAAGTCTTGACCAGTAAATCCGCCAAGCCCAAACCAGCCTGGCGCGACATGGTCATCACACCGCATGCCAAGGCTAAATTACGTATGCAGTTATCAAGGAGTGGCGGCGTACTAGCGCATTTGACCGGGTTAACCGACGGTGTTTCGTCGCTGTTTCGACGGTAAACAAAACACTCACGCCTCATCCCAGAGGCTATGACGGTCGCGGCACCTCCTATACTAGTCCCGTAGGGAATGCACAAGACTGTCAGCCTCTCTGACAAGTCGATGATTCTGCGGACGGCGTTGCCGGATGCATTCGACTTGGAGGAGACGGCGACGGTTGCACTGCGTGACAAACACGCATACACCGAACCTGGTGATACGCGACGTTGCCTTTGTGCTACAAAGATAAGTATTACGCCTGCTCGTTCCAGCGCTCAATCGCCGCCGCCACAACCTGCTTGGCAGCATCAACGCCAGCAAATTCTTTAACAATGGTCGAACCTGGCTTTTTCAAGTCCTTATAGTGATTAAAATGGAATTCAATTTGCTTAATCAGCTGTGCTGGCAAGTCCTCCAGCGACTGAATGGCGTTACCATTGTGACGATCGTCGCTTGGCACGGCGATGATCTTATCATCGACTTCATCGTCATCGACAAACTTCATTACGCCAAGGATCCGCGCCTCGACCACCAACCCAGTCGTTAGCGGCGTATCCGTTACCAACAGCACATCCAGCTCATCGCCATCCTCGTCCAATGTCTGCGGAATGAAACCATAATTAGTCGGTTTGGCAAAAATCGCCGGATCAACCCTATCCAGCCGCATGACGCCGACTTTCCGGTCCCATTCAATTTTATGATTTGACCCAGCTGGAATCTCTACGACAACGGTAACTTCGCCGTCCTGATAGTTTCCCGGGGTTAATACTTGGTTAAAATCTGCCATGATCTACTCCTCTCTGGCTTTTTCTTGTAAATATTCACGAATTTGTGACGCTGCCACCGCACCCTCGCCGACCGCCGAAGCAATTTGCATGGTTGCGCCGGAACGGACATCACCCGAAGCAAAGACGCCGGGGACATTGGTGTGCAAATGTTCGTCGGTGATGATGTGTCCGCCAAGATCTAGTTCAACGTCTGAGCCAGCCAAGAACTGTGTGTTCGGAATCAGGCCGATGAAGACGAACAAACCGTCTGCGGTAAATTCTTTTTGCTCGCCGTCTTGAGTTGACTTGACGCCGTAGAATTTGTCGTCTTTGACGATAATTTCATCTGTCGTCGCGCCAAGGTGGACGGTTATTTTGCCTGCGTCAACGTATTTTTGCAGTTCCTTTTGCAAGACATCACTGGCGCGCAATTTGCTGCGCACCAACAGGTCAATATGGCTGGCATAGCGAGTTAGAAAGATCGCTTCCTGCACCGCCGAGTTGCCGCCGCCAACGACAATCAAGCACTTGTCGCGGTAAAATGCACCGTCGCACGTCGCACAGTAATGCACGCCGCGGCCATACAATTCGTCTTCGCCCGGCACACCCAGCTTGCGATGATTTGAACCAGTCGCCAGCAGCACCGCTTTAGCTCGCACTGGCTGACCATCAACTGTCAACTCCAATTCGCCGTCAACTTGCTTCAGCTCCGTCACGTCGCCGTACTCAATCTTCGCGCCAAATCGCTCAGCCTGCTGCTGCAGCTCGGACGCCAATTTCATACCGGTCACGCCCTCGGCAAAACCTGGATAATTGTCGATTTGGTCGGTGATGGCTGCCATACCGCCAACCACGCCGCGTTCGTATAGCGTCGTCGGCACATCTTCGCGCGATAGGTAAATTGCTGCAGTGAGTGCGCTTGGACCGGCACCGACAATGATAACTTCTTTAGACATTTAGCCCCCTTGACCTGTAATATCGTTTCATAACTTCTGGCATTTCTGGCTGCGAAATCTCCGCTGGTCTTTCGATAGCCATAACCACGAACTTCAGTGGTGAATTAGCAGGAATCTTATCGCCCTGGGATTGCTTACCATAAGCCTTGTCTGCTGGAATCGTCAATTCGCGCACTCCGCCAATCTTCATGCCAACCAGGCCCTCTTTCCAGCCCTGAATCACCGACGTATTCGCCGGGCCGTCCAAATTAAGAGGCGCTTTCAATTTGCCATCAGCGATTGATTGGTCAAAAACTTCCCCTTTAGCATTCCAACCAATGTAGTAAACTGCGAATTTGGTATCATTTTTGACTTCGGCGCCGTCACCTTCCGTCAAATCTTCTTTACCCAATTCCTTAACATCGCCAGCCTCAAACTTACCGACTCGTGAACTAAACTCGGCAAATTTACTATAATATTTATTATTCAATTCTGCCGTCTGCGCGTCAACTTTCTTTTGGCGCTCCGTGGTTGCCTTATTATAGTCTTCTTGCGCCCGCTTCAGCTCAGCCTGATCTTTGGCGTCATTACCCGGCTGCACCATCATGGCGATAAATCCGCCAACCGTTCCTAAAAACATCATGCCAGCAATCACCCAAATCCCTATCCTTTGGCTTTTCGTCGTTGCCATAGTCCTCCTTTATTTACCTCTCCAATTATAACAATTTTTACCAAGCACAACAATCGCCCGCCTAAACCTGCGCGGCATCAAATTCTTCCGCTGCCGTGGCTGCTATTTCTTCAATTATCGGCGCAGTATCTTTATCTGTTAAGGTTCGTTCGGCGCTGGTAAATTTAATACTCAAAGTTACGGTTTTTGTTGAATCATCGTCCTTCGGCTGATAAATCGCAATTGGCGTGATACTAATTTGCAATTCGCGGTGTTTCTTCGCAACTTCCTCAGCGCACGCATACACCGAAGCATAATCAACCGCAGACTGCATCTTCAGCGATATATCCCGCGTCGTTGACGGATAGCGGCTCAGCGGCCGATAATTATGTTCGCGACTTTCAGTCAGACAGACTTGTAATTTTTCAATGTCAAGCGAGAACGCCGCTGTATAATCTGGCAGCTTGAAATTACGCCGCACTGCCTGAGATAATTCACCGACAACACCCAGCTTGCCACCGTTTTCCGCGACAATCCAAGCGCTGCGCTGGCCATCAAACGGCGCTGGCACGTCCGCACCAGACTCTGCTATTTTCACGAAATCAGCCTCAACGTTAATATCCGCCAACAGCCTGTCTACCAATTTCCTCGCTTTATAAAATGGCGCGCCTGTATGCGGCTTTTTGCTAGCATAAACACCGTCGACGAAGGTCTGTTCGCTTGGCAGATTTTCGTCGGTAAGCGGCAATTCTTTATCGTGAATTTTGCCGATTTCAAACAACATGAACTCGTCGTGGCCGGCTTTGATGTTGGCATGAACTTTATCTAGCAAACTCGGCAGCACGCTGGTGCGGTAGTACTGCAAATCAGGGCTTAAAGCGTTGCTTAGTCGATAGGCGCGGCTCGGGTCTTGTTCAGCGTTTTTCAAGACATGTTCGTGAGCGAAACTATAGGTCAAGACTTCGTTGGCGCCGGCACGCGACAAACTCTGGCGAATCGCTTGCTTGAGTTGGCGGCGCGGATTCCTCGGCGCCGGCTTGATGCTGCGCATTGGTAATTGGCGAGGTAGTTTATCAAAGCCATACAGCCGACCGACTTCTTCGACAATGTCCTCCGGTAGTTCAAGGTCGGTGCGCCAAAATGGCACATAGATCATCATACCCTGCTCATCGTACTCATGCGCATCTTTGGCTATAAATTCGACATTTTTTAGCAGCGTACTCATCTCATCATCAACAAAATGCGCCCCGAGCCGCTCTTCAACAAATCCACTCGGCACCAACAGCCCACCGCACCAATGCATACCATCAGTCAACACAGACCGCAGAGACTGATGATTCTTAAACAGCACGGGGCTGGCTTGTTCACCGCCAACCATACCCATGAGTCGCTTGAGTACTGGATCTGTTTGTGCTGGCGACTGGCCCTTATTAAACCGCGTCAGCGCGTCAGTAAAAATACCGTGACGCATGGCGGTGCGGCGTAGTGCATACATGTCAAAATTAGCACATTCCAAAACGATATTTTTCGTGCCATCCGAAACCTCAGTGTCAGCACCGCCCATAATTCCCGCCAGACCTATCACACCCTCGCCATCAGCGATGACGATGTCGTCCGTCGTCAGCTCATATTCTTTGCCATTGAGCAGACTGACTTTCTCGCTATCACGAGCCATCCGCGCCCCGAGCGTAGACCCACGTAATTTATCATAATCATAGGCGTGCGTCGGCTGCGCCGTCAGAAGCATCATGTAATTCGTGGCATCAACAATGTTATTAATCGGCTTGCCGCCCATAGCCACCAGCTGGCATTGCAGCCACAGCGGACTCGGCCGCACCTCAATATTTTTGATGGCTACCACTGAAAATACCGACACCACTTCAGTCGCCTCATTGAATATCTCGAGCTCAAGACCGTCGCCGCCGGCAAAATCCTGAATCACACCATACCACTCGGGGCTCGTAAATCGCTGATGAAAAATCCCAGCAATCTCGCGTGCCACGCCGAGCTGCCCAAAGCAATCTGGCCGATGAGTAAACATCTTGTTTTCAATGTCTAGTACGTAATCATCCAGCCCAAACATTTCCGCGAAACGAGTACCCGCCGTGAGCTCAACGCCTGCCGGCACGTCGTATTCATGAATCTCAACAATTCCCTCGTGATCCGTACCAATCGCCAACTCGTCCGCCGCCGCCAACATACCTTGGCTGAGCACTCCACGCAGCGGTCGCGCGTCCAGCACAAACGGCTCGTCGTCATCAAAACTTGCCGGCACCATACTTTTCGGCGGCAACCAAATCGCCCACATATCCGCATGCACGTTCGGCGCGCCGCAGACTACCTGCACTAGCCCGTTCTCATCACGCGGTACATCCGCCACCGCACCGCCATCATCGATCTTGGTCACGCTCAGCCGATCAGCATCAGGATGCTTAGTGCATTCAACCACCCGGACGATCCGCGCGCCGCCATATTTAGCGTTGAGGTCAATCACTTCCTCGACGCCACCGAGTTGCTGATTGACCCGCGCCACCAACTCATCCACCGGCGGTAATTCAAAATTAATCAATTGTTTAATAAGATTTAGGCTGACTTTCATACTAACGCCATTATACCATTTTTTGGCAAAACGGGCGCAGCGCGAACGGTTAGCTCAATAGCTTGCTTTAGATTTACAATACCATCCATGCGACGCTTCCTCATCAATCCCAGCGCTCTCGCCTATCTTTCCATCGACGTGGATAAAGCCGAAGGTATAATCGTTGACCTGGAATCGTGCCGCCTAATATAACACACCTTTGATTCTATATTTTTACAACTTCAATAGCATGAACGCCTAGATTCTCTTTGTGAGACGGATAAATCTTGCGAAGAATCTGGATAGCCTCAACTTTATCTTTGGCTTGTGGTACGATTTGCCGCCAATCCTCAGTAGCTAGCAGTTTCGTAAAATCACTATAGACACGGATTGATTTAATCTGCACCATGCCAGATTCATAGCTGGTCTCTAGCCGTAATAATTCACCAGCTCGCAAGCGCTTAATACTGCCGTAGCCAACACGAACTTCCAACGTTTTACAGCCTGACATAATGGCGTCATAATATGGTTTTTTAATCCTCATCTTTCGCGTGGCTGGTTCTTTTTGAATACTCAACCCCCACTGCTGCACAATAATACCTGGCGCATAAGCCCCCGGAAGCAGGCCTTCAATTACCCAGCCGTGACGCTGCAGGTAGGTAATCTGTTGCGGTTCAGGAACGAGGTGGATGTATAGTTTACGCCCGTAGTTAACTAACACTGTCGGTAAATTGATAAGCAACGACTCAAAAGCAGTGTCTGAATTTGTCACCAGTGGCATAATTTTAATTGACTGACCTTTCTTCGGTGTCGCAACGACCACACCAACCACTTCATCGTCTTGCTCAGCAATGAAAATGAGCTTATATTTAGCGTTGACATCTCGGCTCTCGCGTCGTTGGTAGCTAGCAAATAACGCGTCTACCCACGCATCATCTACGCCATAAAAATCACCGCCCACTCGCGATAATATCAGCTGACGCACCACTGCAGCGTGCTTCTCTTCATCAAATGGAACAATTGAAATAACTGATGGATCGAGAGTAGTGCTTTGGCCTAGTGGCTTATACAGCATACACTCGTCGATGCCGGGCTTGTAATGATCTTGCGCTTTGCCAGCTAGATGAAAGCCCTTGCGTAGCAGAAACTTGAGCGTGGCTTGGTTTTGGGCGGCCACCGTACAGTAAAGTTGTCGAGCATGATGCTGGCGAGCAAAATCCTCAGCATAGCTAATCAATTTACTGCCAATACCAAATTTGCCGCGATAGCCTGGCGCAACGATAAGTGGACTAATCTTAACTGTTGCCTGCTTCTTGATAACCAGATGAATCATCCCAGCAGGATGGTGATTAATCTCGGCAATAAACATATATTGCCCAGTTGAGAATTGCCCAACTGAATCAACATTGTCGTTGATATGTGCGGCGAAGATACGCTGTGCATGCGCTTGATGATCGCCACCATAAAATGAATCAAGCGCCCGATCCATCAAATGAACAACAAAATTAAAATCGTTTTCATTGGCTTTGCGAATGGTGATAGTGACCGGGGATTTCATAGTTTTCCTAAGGTTATTGTCCAATATCCCACGTAATAATACAAGTTATCTACGCCTAAGTTTATGGTCTATAACTATGAGGTCAATACAAACTCAATACCGACAACGCTGTTCTGCAACTGCTCATCCAGCGGATAAAATCCATTCATCTGATCTTCTAGCCACTCAACACTTTCACTACCAAACTTACGCGGGTCATTATGAGAAAACAAATCATGAAACGTAGCGTAACGCAGCAGGCCAACCACCGTCGCAGTCACGGTCTGCTCAGGGTTAACGCGGTTAATAAATATAATCTGATCGCCGAGCTGAATCTTCCGACGCTTCTCGTCGTGCAACCGCGACTCAATGGTTTTATGGCCAGATACGATAGCGGCAAATGGTTCAGGATGCAGTTTAAGTATATGCGCAGTCATGCTAATTATTATATCAGCATCACCCCTTTAATTTTTTATCCTTCAGCTTCAACACCACATCGGCCTGCTTGGCCAGCTGTTTACTGTGGGTGACGACGATGACACATTTGTCGTTTTCGTGGGCGGCGCGGCGCAGGATGTCGATGATGTCGGCGGCGGTGGTTTCGTCTAGGTTGCCGGTCGGCTCGTCCGCCAAGATAATCGGTGCATGCGAGACGAGGGCTCGGCCGATCGCTACGCGCTGCTGCTGACCGCCAGAAAGTTTCATGACGTTGCGGTGAATGTGATCGTCATCCAGCCCCATGGCATGTAGCGTTTCGTTGGTGGCCTTGGAATTAACTAACTTCAAGTTTTCCAGTGGCGTCAGATAATCAATCAGGTTATAATTCTGAAATACCAGCGAGATATTGTGCTTGCGATGATGCGAATAACCCTGCTCGGCGATGTCTTCGTCGTCGAACAAAATCTGCCCGCCGGTCGGCGTGTCCAGCCCCGCCAGCAGCCCCAGCAGCGTCGATTTACCAGCACCAGAACTACCGACGATGGCGTAGAATTTGCCTTTTTCAAACTGATAATTTATGCCGCCCAGCACATTGCTGGTGTCGTCAGCGTATGAGTAAATGATATCGCGTAAAGTAAGTATTGACATAATAACTCCTAACTTAGTTTTGCTAAAATTTGCTTTGGTGATTGGCGCATGATTGGCGCGGTGGCAGCGATGGCTGACAGCAGAACGACCATGTAGCCGAAGGCGAAAGCCTGCAGGTAGGTCGCTGGTGGCGCGGCTTGCACCACGGTTGTTTCTGTGCGCTGGTTTTGGTCGGTTTGTGTCGTCAAGGCGGTAGAAATTTGCGATGAGGTGACCGAGCCGATGGCGAGCGCGAACACCGAGCTAACTAGAGCAATGATCGCCAGCTCTGCCAAGAACTGCCCGATAATCTGCCGCTTCGACGTGCCGATGGACAGCAAGATACCAATTTCATGCAAGCGGCCGCGCACCCAGAACACCAGCACCAGTGACAGCACCGCCAGCCCCGCTGCGGCTGCGCCGATGGTGGTAATCGTCAAAATGTTTTGAATGCCAGTAATGTTTTGGAGTACGCCAGCGAACACGGCCCCGTTGTCAGTCAGGCTGAATTTCTGCCAATCGACGTTTGGTAGGCTTTTAGTACGGTCCGTTAACGACTTCAGCTGATGCGGATGTTCGGCGAAATACGTCGCTCGCGTCAGTTGCTGGCTACCTGTCAGCTGCTGCGCCGCAGCCAAGTTGGTGATGAGATGATTCTCCGCCATGTCGGACTGCAAGACCGCTGGCTTTTCGCCTTTGCCGCTGAAAATTCCTGCGACAGTCACCATCACCCGCCGGCCGTCTTTGGTGATGTCCAGCTTGTCGCCCGGCTTGATGTTATTTTTCTCGGCAAAGGTTTTGTGAATCAGGGCCGCGTTTTGATCGTGCGCTCCCAGGTGCTTACCCTGCTCCAGTTGGTAAAATCGACCAGTAAATTCGCCGAGCAGATCGCTCTGTATCGCGCCCGTCACCTTCGCCTCCCCAGCCACGTTAGAGTCCAGCTGCACACCGCTGCCTGCCGTGTCGATCAATTGTTTGCCTGGCAGTCCCGCGGTAGTTTCTGATTGGAAATTGTGTGCTTTGACCTTGTCCAGGCGCTGCACCTGTTGTGCCGTCTCCATCGGCACCTCGCCCGACGGTTGCTTGTTAGCGATGCTAAAGCCGGCACGAATATTACGCTCGACCGATTGCTTCAGCTGCGCCATCGTCTGCTGCACTGTCAGCGTGCCGATCAGCAGCGTGAAAATCAGCGTCATGATCAGGGCGATGGTCAGGCTGCGACGCCGTTTGCGCGCCACAGCCGTCCAGGCTCGTTTGATAATCGTCATCATTCGCCCCTAGTCCACTTCAGTTAGTAATTCTTTTGGCGTTGACTGAGTAATCGGCCGCGAAGCCAGTAGCACCGCGATGATAATCACCGCCAGCCCAGCGCCCCACACCGCCAGCAGATCAGTCGGTTGTACGCCAACTGTCACCTTGTCTAGCGTGCGTGATGACGTCACCGAGTCAGCGTCAGCACCGAGCGATGCACCGTTGAGGGAACTGCCAGCTTGACGTGTGGCATTCTGTGCCGCCTGCGACACCACATGATCACCCATTTGCTGAGCAATCAGCCCTGCAGTAAAGTACGACGCACCGAAGCTCAGCACCGCGATCATCACCAGCTCAGCGATGTATTGCAGTACAATCTTTGACTGCGGCACGCCCGTCGCCAAGAGCACGCCTGCCTCGCGCTTACGCTCATTCATCCACAGATACAGCACCATGCCGATCACCGCCACACTGACCAGCGCCGTCGCCCACAACATACCGTCGATCAAGCCGTACACGCCGTTCACTGCACCAGTCACGCCAGCCAGTTCCTGACTATTCTTATTCAATTGATACTTTTGCCAATTGACCGGCAATTTATTCGCCCGCGCCATTACCTCATCCAACTGTTTGGTGCCCTTGGTAAAGAACGTGGCGTCCTGGTAAATCTCATTTTGTTCGGTATAGGCATTCAACTGGCGAGTTGTCGTGAGGTCAGTCAAGAACAAATTCTCGAACAGTTCCACCTGGTACGTCGCCTGCTTTGGGTTTTTGCCGCTAAATATACCGACGACCTCCACTTCAACCTCATCTTTGGATGGATGCTCGTTGTCGGTGTCGTATTGATTGGCCTTTAACTTAATTTTACTGCCAAGCTTCAGGTTGTTAGCCTTGGCAAAATCTTCGTGCACTAAAATCTTGTGCGAATCGTTTTCGGTGATGTGTCGGCCAGCGATGAGCTTGAGCGACTCAGCCCGGAACTTTTTCTCGGACTCAGATTTATTGACACCGATGATGGTGGCGGCGTTGCCAAACTGTTTGTCTTTCTCGGCATCATAGCCGCTGCCGCCGCTCGGTAGTGGCACTAGCTTGGTATTGATAAAATCGACCGTGGCGTTCTGGCGCTTGACATAGTCCGTCACACCCTCCAGGTTCTTCACTGCATCGATGTCTTTGTTCGATACCGTTCCCGAACCGCGAGCGGTTCCTGGATTGGTGCGCGGATTATTGCCCAGCGTAAAGCCGGCCTTGAGCGTTTTGTCCAGCGACTGCGCCGCCGCGTCGGTCGAATGCTTGATGGCAAATCCACTCAGCATAATCGTCGACATACACAGCAAAATCGCCAGCAAAATCAGCGTTTTGAGTTTTTTCCTGGTGATATACAACCAGGCACGTTGTACAAATGACATAGATCTCCTTTCTTGGTTCTATGTCAGTGTAGCAAGGGTATGTGAAGGGAATGTGAAATGGGTGGAGATTATCTGGCTCTAGCTAGTTTCTGTTGCCGTGCAATTGCCCCCTGGGCAGCGGCGCGAATCTTCTTCGGATTTTCAAGAGTTTTCTTCATTTTGTTTTGACGAGCTATAGCTACGTTCTTTTTAAGTTTATTTCTTAGATGGTTCATTTGCATCGCCTTTCTAAGTTTATATATCTATTCCATTTTATCATTTTTCATATAAATCATCAATGTTGGGCCATACCCTTCTCTCATATCTAACTGTACCTTCTTGCCAACGCTTCTCAATAAATTCAACAACGACTGGCAATCCTTTATTAATAAAATTACTCTGAATAGTTTTAAGATTTTTTCTTATCCCTGCTATAATCTCATCGAACGCCTCATCTTTAATCTCTCGTTTAGTCTTTTCTTTGCGAATACGCGTGTACTCTTTGGCTTGCTCAATATCCTCAATCAGTACAACGATATATACAAGATAGCCATGGCGAATAGCGCGGTGCACATTGTCGATTGCTTTATTGCCAGCAAACGTACCATCTAGTATAAAATTATATCCATTTTTAAAAGCACGGTCTAAAATATTCTCAACAATCCTACTGCCGATGCTACGAAATCTACTATCTTCTTCAGGTTGGTATTCTTCAAAAACAGTAATAATTTCATCTAAGTCAATCCTCAGCGCATTATCCTTGAATATCACATTTTCCTCAATGAACGAGCTAATATACTCTGTTTTACCAGCACCTGGCACACCAGCCATAATGAGCGCTAGTGAGAAGTCAACGCCCTTTTCGCGGGGTTTTGCCTCTGTTCTGTCAAAAAATGCCCGAGTCGCCTGGCGTTTTATTGCAGTGTTAGGCTGAGACAAGGAGATCTTCATGCCGCCACCTATTATATCATCAAATATAACAGGGCGAAGCGTCACTAATGAGCTGAGTTACTAATGTATCTTTTCATAAGACAAACATAAGCAATAACTAAAATCATAAGAAACGTATCAATGATAATTTCTATGAATGAAACTATATTAAAGTTGTGGGTAATTACCTCCAGGAAAGAGCATATTTTTACTAAATGCAACAACAACAAGATTAGAGGAATAATAAATTTATAAAAGATATCAATAATATTCAGAACAAAGGGATAATTCCTACTGTATTCAGCACTTTCCCGGCAAAATATATCCGTATCAGCCTTAGCTGTTAACTCATTCTCTAGCTTGCTTATATAAGAATACTGTCTTTCTGCCCGTATATTGCTCTGAAAATAGCGAATTAACAAATACGATATTGCGACAGATATGACAATCTGCAAAGACGTAACCAGAAAACTAGTTGATTCGATTTTGATATTTTGAGAAAGATTTAATGAATTTTGAATTATTTTTGCAAACTCCAGTGGTTGATATAGAAAAATAATATTCAACACTTCAAATATAAACAACGACCGAAAAAATTTTTCACGATCTTTAAGATTACTCTGTAGCATACTATTGCTAACTTTATAGTGATCATATAGTATATCTACACCTGTAGCCATATTAAAAACCCCTTACAGCCTTAATAATACTATTTTGACTAAAAGAATATACTCTTGTGGCATTTACACCTATCAACTCTTGCGGGTAATGGAAGTTTCTGTTGACCTGAACTGCTACGAGTCTTTTGCCTAGCTCTTTTGCTTTAGCTATCTCATAATTCTGCCAGTTTCGGTAACCGATCAGATGTCTATCCGGATGCAACTCATTAGCATGACTACCAATAATCACCACAACTGCCGAAGATTCTTTAATCTTTGTTGTCAATACAGCTTTTACTCTAGAGACACTGTCCGTTTGAATCTCACATGGCGTACGATCATCATAAGTAAAATCAAAATAGGGGTTAGTATTCCATGCGCTCATAAGATAACGATACCCATGGTCATATGTATAGTTAAATGATATAAAGATTTTAGGTTTCCTCAAATGGTATGTTGGAACCCTAGGAATTCTTGCTGGTTTGTAATATGCCATAACTAGATAATAATCTTTCTGGTACGACTTTAAAACACCACAGCTTACTAGCAAACACACTGTTTACCCCGCCTCTTTCTATTCCAAAACTTATAGAGTAATCGTTTTAGAGTTCTCTATGCTTCAAAGAATAGCCCTGAGTGAATTTCTCAAAACCTCACCACAAACCGCATACCCCGCCCGTGTGGCGCAAACTCATAATCCAGACCCTTAGCGTCGAGTAGCATTTTCACAGTGTAGAGGCCGATGCCGCTGCTGTCAGCGTGTTGCTTCTTGTCGTCGTTGCTCCGATAAAACGGGTCGAAGACGCGCTGGAGTTGCTGTTTGGTGAGTGGTTTGCAGGCGTTTTCGATGGCCAGCTCATTCTGGTTGCAAGTAATTTTTATCACACTTCCAGCATCGCCGTGGCGCACCGCGTTTGATACCAGGTTCGAGATGACGTGGCGCATCATGTCACGGTTGGCACGAATGGTCGTCGGACGTGCGTCAATCGTGAAAGTCATACTTCGTGTTTTTGCCAGCAACACATAATCTTCAACCACCTCAGCGACCAGCCTATCAATTCTCAGCCGCTTTTCTTGACGCAAAGCCTGCTCGGCCACACTGCCAGAGCGCAAAACGTCATTCACCATCGCCGCCAAGCGATCAACCTGCGCCACCGATTCCGCCAGGTACTGATCGCGATTTTTATACTCGCCGATGTTGAGCTGCATATTTTCGAGCATGATCCGGAGGGCTGCTAGCGGCGTTTTCAGCTCATGCGAGGCCGCACGGAGGAAGGCGATTTTCTCTTTCTCAAGCTGGATTATCCGCTTATTCTCATGCTCCAGCGAGCGAATCGTCTGCCACAGGTTTTGATAGAGCTCATTAATATTTCGTCCTAGCACGCCGATTTCATCACGGCTATTTACCGGATAATGTGCGTCCTTTTCCAGCCGCTGCATGGTCGTGGTCACCGCCGCCATCTGGCGAATCGGCCGCGTCACAAAACGGCTATAAACGTAAGAAAACAGCAGTGCCACCAGCAGCGAGCCAAGCATGGTATATGGCAATACGCGCAAGGTAGCGAGCTTGGCCTGAGTGACGGGCGCCACGTCGGCCAGCAACTTGACGGCGATCGTTTGGCCTTGGTTATTCGCCACACTGCCCTGCTGCAAAATCACCGAGCGCGCATCGATCGTTTGCCCGTCAGCAATTTTTACCACGCTGGTGTCGACCGATTTACCGCTATCGGTCACTATATTGATCGACTGAAAACCTTGAAAATACTGGTCGCGCCCGTCAATCGTCAGCGTGATATTGACGTTTTTCATACTGGCAAACTCTTGGCTGACCCGACTCATCTCCTCGGTGGGTTTGCCCCTCAACTTGGTCGTCAGCGCTGCGAGATTATCCGCCGCCTCGTGCTCTTTTTGCTGCAGATAAAATTGTGGCATCAAGGTGTAGACCAGCGCATGTACCAGGATAATCAACGCTGCAAACAAGCCGATCGACACCAAAAATGTTTTGGGAAATAATTTAAGCCGCTTCATAGCGATAGCCCACTCCCTTCACCGTGATGATGCAGTCCAGGTGCAATTTCTTGCGCAGGTTTTTGATGTAGACGTCAATTACTCGATCGAACGGCACCTCGTCGTCGCGCCACAACTTATTGATGATAGCCTGGCGGCTCCAGACTATGTTTGGATTATCCACTAGTAGCTTGAGTAGTTGCACTTCCTTGGGCTTGAGGTGTGCGTCAGTATCATCATAAAATCCCTGATAAGCCGCGAAATCCACCGAGGCCAGGCCGCGGCGCCACAAGGTTGTGGCGGGTTGCTGGCGGCGAAGCAGCGCCTTGATCCGCTTTTCTAAAATCACTAGCGAAAACGGCTTACTCATATAATCGTCCGCTAGCTCGTCAAAGCTGGCAATTTGCGTCGGCTCATCATGCAGAGCCGTCAGCATGAGTACCGGCACGTCGCTCGCTTGGCGAATTTGGTGCAGCGCCTCAATACCACTCATCCCCGGCAACATGATATCGAGGATAACCACATCCGCCCCAGCAAATTTCTCCAGCGCCTCCTCGCCGCTGGTCGCCGTCAGCACCGTAAAGCCGCGCTGGCGAAGGAACTGCTCAGTGCCTTGACGCACGGCGGGTTCGTCTTCAACGAGGAGAACAGTTGGATTTTGTTGCATATAATTAATTATAGCAACTTCACATCTTCGCACATAACCAATATAATATCAATATGAACACTCCACGCAAGAATCGCATTATCAAAATTATCGTATGGATAGTTAGTGCAATTATTCTCATCGCAGCATTACTAGCAGCCGCAGCCTTCTTTTGGCCAGCAACAACCAAGCAGCTCCAATCATCCAATGCCGAGAGGTTAAGTTATAGCGAGGCCATCACCGCCGCCAATCGCATCGTCAATGAAGATGCTGCCAATACTGAAGTTAGATCAGGTTGCCAATCAATTATTAAAACTCACGGCCAAAAAACTACTAAAGCCGTCCTGATGATACATGGCATAAGTTCTTGTCCACAGCAGTTCGCAGACCTAGGCGACACCTTCTTCAAAGCCGGATATAATGTCTACATTCCTCGCGTTCCTAGCCACGGCCTCACCGACAATAAACGACACGGAGAAATTACCATTCCGGCAATGGCTCAATTCATGAATACCAGCACCAGCATTATTAGCGGTTTGGGCGAGGAAGTAGGAGTTGTTGGCCTATCTGGCGGCGCCAATATGGCAACTTGGATAACTCAGTATAATAGCGCTACCATATCACGCGCTCTATTATTATCACCTTTTTATCAGCCTTCAGCCTCGGAAATGCCCACTTGGCAAGCTCCACTTCTTAGAAATCTTTACGGGCGCAACATCCTTCCTGACTCATTCAGCACAGGCAGCAACTTGTCATACCGTACACTCGGTAAATACATGATAATCGCCAAAAATTACAAGTCTGATTTTAAGGCGCCAGGATTAAAGTATATTGGCGTCGTAACAAGCGACAACGACACTTCAATCGACATGGACCTTGCAACCAATATACCGCAGCAAATAGCCTCCGCCTCCAATGCAAAATTCCAATATTCTACTATACCAGCCTCGTTTGGCATTGGTCATGACATAGTAGCTTTGAGTCAAGATTCAGTCAAGAAACATTCCGACAAGCTATATCCATTTTACCTGGATATATACGAAGGAAAAGACGTAAAATTAGAATCAAATTAGCAGCAATTTACTTTTTATCCTGCGCTGCCAAAATCCGCGCCTGAACCTCATCCAGCTGAGCATCGTCCATTTTTGGACCGTCAGCAGTAGTCAGCCAACCTGGATATTCCGCGTAAAACGCCTGCTCGTGCGATACTGCCGAGCCAATTCCCTTCGCTAAGTCACCATGAAGCGGTACCAGCTTGGCATGCACATGCGCCACGCCCGTGCCCTCAAAAATTAATGCCACTCGCGGCGTATCGAAGGCTTTTTCTAAAATATTGGCAACCTTTCTCACCGCCAGCATCATCTCAGAATACAATTCATTATCCAAAGAAAATACATAATCGCCTGGATTATGTTTCGGTATCACCACGGTAAAGCCCGGCGTATTTGGAAACGGCGTCAAAAACGCTAAAAATTTCTCATCCTCCCAGACTTTCCAAGATTTCATTTTGCCTGACACGATGTCATCGAAAATTGTGTGATTCATACTCCTCCTTTACGCAAACAAATCGTTCAATGCCTCACTCACCGTTGGATGAGTGAATATTTGGTCACGCAGTACAGTATACGGCAGGTCATTATCCATTACAGTTTTGATAATATTAATGACTTCTGGTGAGTTACGACACAATAAACTAGCACCCAAAATTTGTCCAGTGTTTGCATCAATCACCGCACGCAGCAAGCCTGTTGTAGCATTATCAACATGCAGGCGTGGAATCGCCATAGCAGGCAGCTCTTTTACGATAATTTCGCACCCCGTCGCACGCGCCTCAGCCTCTGTCATACCCACCCGACCTAGCGGCGTTTGCATAAAGACCGCGTACGGCAAGGTTTTTTGTTTGGCGCGAGTGTACAGACCGTCACCCAGCAACTGGCTTCTCACAATCCGAAAATCATCCAGCGACGCATAGGTAAATTGTGGCCCGCCCGTTACATCGCCCATTGCCCAAATATGCGACCGACTAGTGCGAAGTGTTTCATCAACCACAATTGCCCCGCGCTCATCCGTCGCTACACCAGCAGCTGGTAAATTCAAGCTCATCGTCGCCGGGCGACGGCCCGTAGCCATCAAAACCGCATCATAACCAGCGTAATCATCATGATTTACTGTGCGAATCGTCGCAGTAGACTCACCCTCAATCGCTGTCACATCCACACTAAACACAATCTCGATACCCTGTGCCTGCAATGCTTCAGTAGTAGCCCGAGCAATTGCTGGATCTTCACGTGCAAGCAGAGCATCGCCCCTCTCAAATACTGTTACTTTTGTACCAAGTTTGGCATAAGTTGAGGCAAATTCTAACCCAATATAACCGCCACCAATGATAGCTAGCTGTTTTGGCTGCGTCATTTTATCCAGCAATTCAGTACTGGTATATACAAACGGCTTATCAATACCTGGAATATCTGGAATGATTGATTCCGCACCGGTGTTAATAAAAATCTGCGGTGCACTCACTATTAGCTCGTCGTCACCCGCCATAACCTTCACAGTACGATCATCTACGAATGATGCCTCACCCTCAATGACACTCACCGTTTCACGATCCGCGAGCATGTGATAGTTCTTCTCATTCAACCGCGTCACTACCGTTGTCTTATGTGCCATCGCCTCATCAAAACTTTGATGATGTTCGGCCGCACTGACCAGCACCTTAGTAGGAATACAAGCAATATTAATACAGGTGCCGCCATACATCTTTGGTGACCGCTCCACCAGCGCTACCTTTTTGCCCACATTCGCCAGCGTCACCGCCAATGTCTTGCCAGCTTTGCCAAAACCAATAATAAGTGCGTCAAATTGTTGTGTATCCATTTACCTCCTCCTATCTTTTTTAGTGATCTCTCTCGCTGCAACAATTTCTCTATCGGCACACAGAACTACCTCTTTTATTACAAGTTTTTGAGATGCTACTATTATCCTGTGCGCAATAGCTCCTTAAAACTGCTCCAAAAAGTCCAGTTTGCCGCTCTCAAAATGCCGCACATCCTCGATGCCATATTTCATCATCACCAAACGGTCGATGCCGCAGCCAAAGGCAAAGCCAGTGTATTCATTTGGATCGATGTCAGCAGCTTTCAGCACATTCGGGTGGATCATGCCGCAGCCCAGCAACTCAATCCAGCCCTCGCCCGAACAAACTTTACAATCCGGATTTTTGCCTTCGCAGAATGGGCAGCTCAGCGCAAATTCAAAGCTCGGCTCAGTGAACGGGAAGTAAAATGGATTGACGCGCACATCCAATTTCTTGCCGTAATATTCCTGTAAAAATTCCTGCAGCGTGGCAATTAGATTACCGACATTAACTCCCTTGGCGACATACACGCCCTCGACTTGATAGAACGTGTGCTCGTGCCGCGCGTCCAAATCTTCGTTGCGAAACACCCGGTCGGGCACGATGGCGGCAATCGCCTCGCCTTTTTCCAAATTGCCATGATATTTTTTCAGTACGCGGTTTTGCATGGTCGAGGTGTGTGCTGGAGCAATCAAGCGATCGCCATTAGCGTCAGTCTCCTCAGTCATGAACGTGTCATAATCATCGCGCGCTGGGTGGCCTTTCGGGAAATTCAGACTCTCGAACATATGGAATTGATCGTCAATCTCACGCGACTCTTCCGTCACGAAACCCATGCGATTGAAAATGTCAGAAATACGCTCAATCTCGGCGCTCAGCGGGTGAATCGTACCGCGCTCACTCGGCAGTAATTCAGGCCGGGGAGCATTGACGTCCATCGGCGCCGTCACGTCAATTGGTGGCAAGTCAACTTTTGACAGCTCATCCTCGCGAGCCGTAACTGCCCGCTCCAATTCCTGCTTCAGTTCATTAACTTTCTTACCAAACGCCCCGCGCTCTTCACTCGGTAGCGTCGCAATAATGCCATATAGTTCCCGCAGCTCTGCGCTCCGCAACACACTGCGCGGTTCAGCTACTTCGGCTACGCGTGGTAATAATAGTGCTCGAACTTCATCCAACTTTTCCATGTCATTGCCCCTGCATTAAAAACATACCGACAACCACTGCCGCCATGATGATAATTAAAATCCAAGCTGGCGCCAGCGTCGTCGTCTGCTTCGTATCTTCCAAATATTTCACATCTTCCACGCCGTCCAAGCTAGCTTTCTCCTGGAGACCCGACGCTTTGGCCTTCTCGCGCAGCTCCGCCGCAATGCGCTCTTGCAGTTCGCTGCGCTGATCGTTTTGATTCACAAATAATCCCATGACTATAGTATAGCAAATTATGCTATAATAGTCGTGATACTATTTTAAGGAGGGAGTATGGCTACGAAGAAAACTTCAAAGAAAGCCCCGGTTAAAGCTACGGCAAAGAAAACTGCTGCAGCCAAAACCGAAACCAGAACGACCGTCAAGCGAGTCGTTACCGAATCTGTTGCGGCCAAGAGTGAGCGCACCAAATTAGATTCTAAATTACCAAACAACTTAATCAACATCGTCATCGCGGAAATTGTTGGTACATTCATTTTGACACTGGCCGCATTATTTGCATCAGACATCCTATCGTCGATGTATGTTGGCTTTGCACTAATGCTCATTGTCACCGCTATTGGCGGCATTTCTGGTGCGCACGTCAACCCAGCAGTCACCTTTGGTCTGTGGTCAATGCGTAAATTGAAAACCGTTCTAGTACCATTTTACTGGGGCGCGCAGTTTCTTGGTGCGATGGCAGCCATCGTACTTATTGGCTCATTGACAAACGGCGGTTTTGCTCTTAGCTTTGACCAGTTCTCTGCATTCTCTTGGGAAATATTCGCAGTAGAATTAATCGGTACTGCCATCTTCATGTTTGGCATTTCAGCAGTTCTACAGCGCAAAGAAATTAAGGCAGCTGGTCAAGCTGTTGGTATTGGTTTGGCGTTAATGATTGGCCTGGTTGCATCCGGCTCGCTAGCGTCATACGTTAAAGGTACCGCTATTGCGAAACTCCAGAAAGAGCAAAACACCGCTCAAAAAGAGAAGAATGGTCGAACCTATCCACGCGAGATTTATGTTTCAGGCGCAACCCTGAACCCAGCAGTTGCTCTGGCAAGCACAGAGAAGACCGACTCACAAATCCGTAGTAATAGCCCACTGCCAGCTGAAGGCGAAAAGAGCTATTCTCGCTTTAGCCTGGAAGTAATCGTGGCAACGCTCATAGGTGCAGCGCTCGGCGGCAACTTATTCTTACTGGTAAATTACCGCAATAAAGACGAAGCGTAAGGCACTTATACACCAACAAATCCTCCGTTTTAAGCGGAGGATTTTTATTTTACGCCTATAAGTAATATTTAGTCTTCCTGCGCCGGCCGATCGATTAATTCAGGCTGCGCTTGATGCTCGCCGCCAGTAATCCGCACCACGTCTTTATCAATCTTACCCAGCTCTTTGTACGAATTATTATAGTGCCCAACTGTAGTACTGAGACTCTTGCCCATCTTAGTCATCAGTTCGTTAAACTTTTTGATATGCACGCCCAGCTGGCCAACACGCACCTGGATGTCCTTGGCCTGTTCTTCAATTTGTAGGCTCCTCAGACCTTGCAGCACCGTCTGCAAATACGCCAAAAAGCTGGTCGGACTGACGATGATCACGCGCTTGTCACGAAAGGCGTATTCAATCAAATCGCGGCTCGAACCGCCCGTGCCAACATTGTTGATCAGCAGGTCATAATACAGCGACTCACTGGGGATGAACATAAAGGCAAAGTCCATGGTGTTCTCACGCGGGCGAATGTATTTGCTGGTTTCGTCAATGCGCCCCTTCAGGTCAGCTTTTACCTTGTTTAGCCACAGCTCGCGCTCAGCCTTGGTCTCGGCGTTAATCATCCGGTTGTAATTTTCCAAACTAAATTTACTGTCCACTGGCAAGATCTGCCCCTTGTCCAGGAAGATAACCGCATCAACAATCTCGCCATCCTTGAAACGGTATTGCATCTGGAACTGCTTAGCTGGCAGCACATTGTCCAACACGCTTTCCAGGTAAAATTCGCCGAACACACCGCGCTGCTTGGGATTCTGCAAGACATTTTGCAGGGTTTTCAGATCAGTCGCCACATCAACCACCCGCTTATTTGTTTCATCCAACTTTGCCAGCCGCTGTGTCACGTCCGCCACCAACTTGGCACTTTCCGACAGCTGCTTTTGTACCGAGGTTTGCACCTGGGCGTTACTGCGCTCTAATTTATCGCTGACTGATTCATTCAGCCTGGCGATGGTTCGCCCCAGCTCCACCACGTCAGTTTTGATGAGCTCGACTGATGACTGCTGTTTCAGCTCGCTTAATTTTGACTGCAGCACAAACAACGTCGCTCCCAACCCCATAACGATAATAACCAAGAGAATAATGATAACGATTTCCATACTCTTAGTGTACAGGGATTACAGAGCCAAGACAACTCGCGCCAAAATCACAAACAGTGCCATAAATAAAATTGCTGCCGCATTACCGCGAATACGATTCAGCCAAATTAACGCCAAATACACTAGTGCTGTTGCCGCCAACACCCACAACATTGACAATATCCAGGAACCGTTCGCCCATAATGTAGTTCCCCATAAAGATATCGTTGCCGCAACCACCACCAGCAGAGGTCTCTTCACTCCAAACACTGCCAAAAGTGGCACCAGCAAAACTCCCGTCAACACCAGCGCCACATATGAGGCGATAGTCGTACTGTTTGCACAGATTGATACATTGTCTGCATTTGAGCAAAATACCGGACCAATCATTAATTTGTCAAAAGCTAAGGCCAGTACCCAGACCACTGCACCGCTTACAATCAATAGTACAAAAATCCGTAAAAAACTCTGTTTCGGAAACGGATAAGTGTAATCAGAGATTTCCTCGCGAAAAATAGCCGACAATAATTTCATATAAAAATTGTAACGTAAACTTGTCAATATTGCAAATGTATATGCTTAAATATCCGACTTTTCTGGACGCTTCATCGGTAAATACCAAACAATCCCTACACAGGCAATCAATAATCCGCCAACAACGTCAAGCGGAGTATGTACTAGCGCAATCACCCGCCCCACGCATACCAGAATCGTCATTGCCAGACAAATAGACGCCAATTGCCAATCCTTCGCCCCAAACCATACTGCCAGTGTAATCGCCATCGTAAATAACGCATGATCAGACGGAAATCCTGGATTATTCAAAAACGACGCTCCTGCTGCCACCCCCAAGACCTCAAACGGACGCATTTGATCTGGCTGGTAAATCGCCCCGATAATTTTTGCTGCTACGTACGCCGTTAGTCCTGCCATCAGCACCCGAGCGTAAACCTGGTATTTCTTATCATTTGGCACCAATTTTAGTAACGCATATATGCCGATCAGCGCAATTGGCACGACCAATCCATCGGCTATCAATTTTACAATCCATTGCAAGTCCATACCATCAGTATATCGCGTTGACGGATGCTCGTAAACGCTTGCGGAAATCATTTTTCTATAGTACAATTATCTTTGCCGTTGGGATGTCGCCAAGTGGTAAGGCACCGGGTTCTGGTCCCGGCATTCGGGGGTTCGAATCCCTCCATCCCAGCCAAATTTGAAACTCAGCAGCCAGCTATTTGGCTGTTTTTTTCGTCGGTATATTTGCAATCATTAGCAGCGCCCACATAATTATTAAAACCATCACTCCGACTAAGCCGTTAACGTTTTTCAATGTTGCACCAAATATCACCGCCGGAACTCCATTCATGACCGCCATTACATTGATCATCGTCATAGCCCCCAGGCTAATAAATCCAGCCGCTCGACTTATCAGGACCACCAATCGCGATATCTCCATGCCAATTAAAAACGGCAGTGAAACCAGCTCAGTAATCACTAAAGCTACCATCACTACCAAACTCATTGACGAATTAATTCCCGCAACAGAGAGAATCGCTGGAAATTTCTCAAATGTAAATAATTGACATAACAACAAGAATATAATTAATACTCCTAAGATTAGCTTGGCGGTTTTTAGTACTTTTTCAGACATATTTTTAGTATAGACCGCACATCAAAAAAGCTCAAGCTTGTTGTAATTTTTACGAAAATACTTGCGATTTTTAATAAAACATCATACAGTTAAGACAGCGAACGTTACAAAAACAAACACCATAAATCGTATCTTTCGCTCTACGACATCCACCACAACTTAAATACCCCGTCTCTATGGGGTATTTTTCTTTGTCAATATTTGCGATTGTTCAGCGCGCCATTTGGCAATATTTCCATGATGCCCGCTTAATAGCACCTCTGGCACTCGCAATTCCTTAAATTCCTCCGGTCGGGTGTATTGCGGAAATTCCAGCGTTTCTCCATCAGAAAAACTTTCAATTTCCGCCGACTTTTCGCCGCCCAGCACCCCAGGAATAAGCCTCACAATTGAATCAATCATCATCATCGCAGGAAGCTCCCCGCCCGTCAGTACAAAATCGCCGATACTCCACTGCTCGTCAACCAATTCTAAAATCCGCTCATCAACACCCTCATATCTCCCGCAAATAAATATCACACCCCTGTCATCATCGGCTTCTTCCTGAGCTTTAGCCTGCTTCCAGCGCTGCCCGCGCGGACTCATTAGTACCACTTTCGCTGTTTCATCCTGAGATTTCGCAAATTCCACCGCTTTCCATAACGGCTCAACCATAAGAAGCATCCCGTCGCCGCCGCCATACGGCGTATCATCCACCTGACGACGAGGACCCAAACCAAACTCCCGCAGATTCACCGTCGTGAGCTCCACGATGCCGTCTTTCTGGGCCTTCCACATCATGGAGTTATTAAAAACTCCCGTCATCATTTCCGGAAAAAGCGTAATAACTTGAAATTTTCTCATCTGTTACAGTGTAGCAAGTGTTGACTTTTTTGTCCAGGTATGATATATATCAGCTTTTGTTCAACCGAACAGAAGTAGCCCTTACACAGAAAGAAAAGCATCATGCACAAGGATTATGATTCGTGGAAGACTACTCTCGCGGAATGCGGGTTGCTGTCTTACTCTAACGTAGAAGAAGCACCCGACGGCCACATCTCCATTGTCATCACCACCTATGCATCCACAGCTCCGAATGTCTCCGACGAGAAGTCGGAAGAAGCAGCATTCGAGATTCTACTCGGATGCGAGATCAGCGCTATTTGATGGGCGGACGATGGCTATGGGTTGACCCTGAACTCCCTGTACGATGACTGTACCATCACCATCTACGACGGCACCGAATGGTGTGATTTCGACGAAAAGAGTCGGGACAAGGAGTCTTCAAGCTCGATCAGGAGCGCAGTGAGATCTCTTGGGGAGGCGTCCCCCTCATTTATCTGTACAACTTCCTCGATGAAGTTGTCGGAAGTGAGCTCGCAAACACTTTCCTTAGGCATGGCTCCCCCGGAGTCTGTCTGCGCCGGATCTATGACACTGAGGAGTGTCAGATGCATCTTCCTCAGAGGATCGAAAATAGCTCCCACGAACTCTGGGATAATACCAACACAGCGTGGAGTATTCGCTCCCGCAACTAGGGCTAACGCCCGCTGAGAAAATAGCTCGCCTTGAGACATTAAGTCTCGGCTTGAGCCTCTTGGCGGGCTATTTTCATGTCTTTTTATAGAAATTATTCCCCACCAAAAAACCGCCCCAATAAGGACGGTTTTTTAGCACAAATAAGGCTCTCAATGGTTTCCCATTGTCTCGCATAGAGCTGTTCTCGCATAATGTCTGTGCTTGAACTAGTTTTAATTATATATCAAGGTCGTCCAGTTCTGCAAGCTCTTTTCTGGTGTTTTCTGCGTAAGATGACTTATTTTCCACAACTTCATCTGTTGAGTTATCCACAGAAGCACTATTGTCATAACCATTCATCTCACGTGCACCAGAAAAACCATCATTATTAACAATTTTTAGATTATAACGAGCGTCATTCTTCGCGCCCAAAGCCCGCAGTAGAGTCCGTAGGCTTTGTGCTGTGCCACCGCGTTTACCAATGACCCGACCCAAATCTTCTGGATTAACAGTCAACGTCAATAGAACACCCTTTTCATCAATTTCCCGCTCCACTACAACATCGTCGGGATGTCCAACGAGTGTTTTTACGACATACTCCACAAATTGCTGGTCTATTGTTGACATTCTGCCCCTCCTCCTGGAATTAAACTGTACTTTCATTATACACGAGCGGTTTGCCCCGTGCAAACTTTTATCATTTTTCGCCAGATTCTTTATACTTATCAATCGCCGCACGGGCAGCCTGCTGTTGGGCCACTTGCTTGGACGGGCCCACGCCGCGCCCCATCATTGTTTCACCGACGAACACCCCAAGCGTGAAAATCTTATCATGATCTGGACCTTCCTCGCCCAAAACCTTATATACTGGCGTCTGGCTATCAACGCGCTGAGAAATTTCCTGCAAATAAGACTTCGGATCGCGCCAACTACCTGATTCCAATATTCCGTCCAGCTTGATAATAATATGCTTATGAATAAAATCGCGCGCATCGTCAAAGCCGCGCTCCAGATAAATTGCACCGATCACCGCCTCAAAGGCATTGGCTAAAATCTGCAAGTGCGCCCGATCCGAGCCATTTTTCTCGCCCTTTGACATGCGAATCAGCGGCCCATAACCTAATTTATCACCCGCATCGCCGATACTTTCCGTCCGTACCAGCGCCGCCCGCCAAGCTGTCAAAATACCTTCCGGTTCAGAAAAATGCGTAAATAAATACTCCGTCACCGCCAATTCCAACACCGCGTCGCCCAAGAACTCCAGCCGCTCATTGTGTTCATGAACCGATTTTCTGTGTTCATTAACGTAGCTACGATGCGTCAAAGCTGTAATCAGCAGATCTAAATTATTAAACTCAAACCCCAGCTTCTCACGCGCAAACTCCTGATAAGGTGACACATTCATTCCACTCATTTATAAATTCTCCTGTCTAATTCGTTTCATGGCGAGTAGGATTAGCTTGCCGATATCTTCATATTCGACTTCGTCCAGCGCCTCATGAAAACTAAACCATTTTAACCCGTTCATCCATTCTTCTTTCTGCAGTTTTTCATATGGATTTAAGGCTTTCACTAGATAAACCTGCGTCGTCATTAACACCAGTTTATCAATTCGACGATAACGGAAATTCACCTTGCCCAACCAGCCGTGCAGTTCGATATTCTTCAGTCCAGTTTCTTCGCCAATCTCCCGACGCGCCGTCGCCTGAGCCGTTTCACCCGGCTCAATATGACCCTTAGGTATCGTCCAACGATCACGAGCGTCTTGATACAACAAAAATTCAGCCTCGCCCTTTTTATTGCGACGAAAAATCACGCCACCGGCGGTTGGCTCACGTACAATTTCCTGAATCGACGGTTTTTTACTGCCGCCAAAGTATTTTTTTATCTTATCAAAGTTGCTTGTCTTCATTATCGGACTCCTCCACGAGGGTACGGAGTGCCGTGCCAAGCACGCCATTCACAAACTTACCCGAGTTATCCGAACCGAACGCCTTTGCTAGTTCCACCGCCTCATTAATCACCACCTTTGACGGAACCGTATCCGCACAATATAGCAATTCATACAGGCCAATCCTCAGCACTGCCCTATCAACGCGCGACAACTGATCAATTGGCCACTCCGGCGCCAAGGGTTTCAGCTTATCGTCTAGTTGCTCCTGCACTGAAAGTACACCACCAACCAACTTATCGACAAAATCAACATCATCAACTGACGATTTATATTCCGCCAAATTACGTTGCAATATTGTTGCATAATCAAGGTTTTTATCGCCCACCTCTGTACGAAACTCATATTCATACAGTGTCTGCAACGCGACAATTCGTCCTAAATGACGGTTTGATGCCATTACTAAGCGTCCTGTTCGTAATTATTATTTTGTTGTTTTACCAGTTTCACGCTCGGTTGTCTTCACCTTAACTGGTGAAGTTGCGTTAACGCGACGTGCCAATTTTAATACCAAATGACTGCGACGAAGTCCAGTTTTACGTGGGCTGCTCTGTTTTTTAGGCTGTGCCATAATTTATTCTCCTCTTTTAGGTTGTCATAAAACTTACGTACCATTATACCTTTTTTATTACGTAATCTCAAGGTTTTATCTACAAATTATACAAGGGTGTTGACTTTTTGTATTGGTTATGTTAATATATAGAATATGAATAGAAAAGAATTACCAACTTTTAGACAACGGCCACGACCTGAAGATACGAACGACCTCACTGCTGTAGCAGACGCTGTACGCGAGAGTGGTGGAGACAAGGTGTTATCTGCGCCAGTAGAGCACGCTGAGAATTTAGCCAATGGCCAAAAAAGACTAATCGGCGCGATCGCAGTTGCTACCTCTCTGGTCGTTGCCGTAGGTTTGTTCATTGGGCATAATAAGAATGCAGAAGAGAGCGAAAAACCGTCAACTCCTTATAGTCTAGTTATGAAATTTGCCGAGAACTATAAAAATGGCGAGCTAGAGTTGCCAGAAGGCGCTTCTGAATATACCATAACGCTTAAAGAGGGTGACAATGTTACTTCGGTGCTAAGAGATCTTCAGGAAGAAACAGGTTTTACTGAGCTAGAAAACGAACAAGCACGGAGTACGGTATACGAAACGGGAAAAGCGGCAATGGAAACATATATAAAAGAGAACGACCTCCCAAGCAATAATCAGCTGCATCCTGGTGACGAAGTTACGTGTGTACTGGGAGACGTAAATAAGGACGGAATAAAGGACGCTTTCGTGGTAGGGATAAACAACGAGTCTCGTTAATAGACCCTAATCGTCTATGTAACGATATTCACCAGTTTCCCTGAAACATAAACCATCTTTTTAGGTGGTTTATTGTTTGTGAACTTTTGGACGTTAGCATCGGCCAAAGCAGCTTCTTCAACAATCTGCTGATTAGCGTCAGCCGATAACTCCAGTTTTGACCGAAGTTTGCCGTTGACTTGGACGATGATAGTCATCGTATCACTCACTAGAAACTTCTCATTCCACTTTGGCCAGTGATTGATGTGGATAGTGTCGGTATGCCCCAGTTCATGCCACAATTCCTCGGTGATATGCGGCGCAAATGGCGCCAGGATTTGCAGCAAACTTTCCAATGTGAATCGCCACACTACCGACGCCTGAACGCCACGTGTTTCTTTAATCTTGTACAGCCCATTGACCATTTCCATCATCGCCGCCACTGCTGTATTGAACTTCTCATCCTCGATATCGCGGGTGACTTTCTTGACAGTGAGGTGAGTGAGGCGCAATAATTCAGAAGAATCAGTCGATGACGATGGGTCGCTCAAGGAAGGGTCAGTGGATGCATCACCTTCTCCGACAGAGGCTGTGGAACATTCGCGAAGAGCGGACGCTCCAGCCGAACGCTCACGAGACATCTCCAGCGGAGATGCGAGTGAAGAGTGTACTCTGGAGGAGGACGGTGATGTATCCGCAACCACAAATTCCTGCACCACATTCCACACCCGATTCAAGAACCGATACGTCCCCGGCACCCCGCGCGGATCCCACGGTGCATCCATGTCGTACGGCGCGATGAACATCTCGTAAACACGCAGCGCATCGGCACCGTAACCACTGTCCATAATCTCCATCGGGTCGATGACGTTGCCCTTGGACTTACTCATCTTTTGACCATCCGGCGCCATAATATAGGCGTTATACATCATCCGCTTGAATGGTTCTGGCGTCGGCACCAAGCCGAGTTTATGGAAGAAGTACATCCAAAAACGACTGTACAGTAGGTGCGCCACCGCGTGGTCGGCACCGTTGTAATAATCGACCGGCATCCAATAACCAATTCGCTCAGGATTCCATGCCTCGGCGTCATTGTGTGGGTCGAGATAGCGCAGGAAATACCAGCTGGAACAAGCATAGCCGTCCAGCGTATCAGTTTCGCGCCGGCCTTCATGCCAATTGTCGCCCGCAGGCTTTGGCTCAGTAATCGGCGCGGTTTTACCCGTCTCGACGTCAACCCACACGCGCACCCAATCATCAACTTGCGCTAGGACCGACGTATTGCCGCCCGTTGGCTTGAAGTTCTCGACTTCTGGAAGAATCACCGGCAAGCACTCATCCGCTACAGCAATTGGCTCGAAACCGTCAACATGAACCATCGGAATTGGCGCACCCCAGTACCGCTGGCGAGAAATCAGCCAGTCACGCATTTTGTAAGTAGTTTTACCACGACCAGATCCCTGCTGTTCCAGCCACGCTACGATTTGCTCGCGGGCATCTTCACTACGCGTACCGTCGAATTGCCCAGAATTGATCAATTCACCTTCACCAGTGTAGCAGCCGACGTCTGCCGAATCTTCCGGCTTATCAACTACCTGAACAATTGGCAAGTCAAATTTCTCAGCAAAGGCAAAATCACGTTCATCATGTGCCGGTACCGCCATGACTGCACCTGTGCCGTAACCACTCAGTACGTAGTCCGCCACCCAAATTGGCAGCTTTTGGCCATTGACTGGGTTGATAACATAACTACCCGTAAAGACGCCAGTTTTATCCTTATTTTCCTGGCGCTCAACGTCGGACTTCTGCTGCGCCGCTTGAACGTATGCTTCAACCTTGGCGCGTGTGTCAGCATTGACCAGCTGAGAAACCAGTGGATGTTCTGGCGCCAAAGCCACGTAGCTGGCGCCAAACAAGGTGTCGGGGCGTGTGGTGAATACGGTAATGATGGCATCCTGTCCGTTGACTACAAAATCAACCTCCGCGCCAACCGACCGGCCAATCCAATTTTTCTGCATGGTCTTGACCATGTCCGTCCAGTCCAAGTCGTCAGTTGCCTCTAACATCTCGTCAGCATAGGCGGTGATGCGGAAAAACCACTGCTTGAGGTTGCGCTTGGTCACAGGATTGCCGCAGCGCCAACATTTGCCGCCCTCGACCTGCTCGTTAGCCAGCACCGTATTGTCGGTATCACACCACCATTGCGGCTGCTCCTTTTGATACGCCAAATCGTGCTTGTATAGCTGCGTAAAAATCCACTGAGTCCACTTGTAGTACTCTGGGTCAGCCGTAGAAATTTCCTTTGTCCAATCATAGCTAAACCCGAGCCGCTTCAGTTGGGCGATGAAATGAGCCTTGGCTTCGTCATGCGCCACTCGCGGCGTTTTACCGACCTTGATGGCATAATTTTCTACAGGGAGACCAAAACTATCCCAGCCAATTGGATGGTACACATTGTAGCCTTGCTGACGCTTCAGGCGCGCCTTGATGTCGGCAAATTGAAACGTACGACCGTGACCAATGTGAATGCCAGCCCCGGTAATGCCAGGGAGCATGCTCAAGCTGTAATACTTTGGGCGCGTTGTATCACTAAGATCAGTGACATAAGTGCCGTCAGCCTCCCATTTATCTTGCCATTTTTTCTCAATTTCCGTCGGATTGTAGCGTCTCATATCTGTAATTATAACAAAAATCCCGCTCATTACGAACGGGATTATGTTAGATATACGAGATACCTACAATCACAAAGATGACAAACCACTCGTGAATCCAGCCAAGAAGTCTTTCAAGCTGCTGGCATTTGATGGAATATCCACTTCATCAGCTTTATTCATCGTGACATCAAGCGAAATTTCTGTGGAAGCCTTGTCATTTTTACCTTTAAGTTCGAGCGCCTTCAGTTCATGAGAGAAACCATCAACCCACAACTTTAACGTGCTCTTTTCAGCGGATGAATCGGTAACTTCACCACCATCAATCTTCTTACAATTACCAATCTCTTTACCGATTGACGAATCTTTCAATTGATTAGCAAACTTGGCTGCCTTGTCGCGATTAACCTCAACTTCAAAACCACGACCACCATTACGATCACTGAGCTTCGTATCTTTTACATCCAAAAAGCTATTCTTCTGATAAAACTGCGAGATTTCCTTACGGACATTTTCATCACTTCGAACCTTCTTTAAGATATCAGCATAACACTTGTTGTTATCATCTGTAAACTCGGTTGGAGAAATCTTCATCCACTTGCCATTGACCTTATCCAATTGAGAATCAAGTCGCCCTAAAGCCTGGTCACGATAGGCCTTCATTTGATCTTTTGATAGATTAATACCAGACTCCACACTCTGCTTCTCTATAATCATATCAAGGATATCGCCATACAAATCTTTTAAGTTATCGATTTTTATATATATAGTTCCGTCACCATCAATAGCAACATCGCCCTTCAAAGAAAACTTTTTCTCAACCGCTTTAACGTTTAAGGTAGCATCAATATTAACTTTTGCTTTATCAGACGCAGAAGCCGCTTTTATATTAAGCTCCAATTTCGCTGAGTCCTGCATATCAACAACCACCTTGCCATTGGCAGTAGCTCTTTTTGTTGTAATAGCACTAGACACGGCGTCGGTAACCATTTTTTGTGGATTTTGCCACCACAAGAAGTAAACCAACACGGCAGCAATAATTGCAATAGCCGCTATCACACCTAAAGTAATGCCGACAATCAGTCCCGTTTTCTTCTTTGGCCGCGTAGTCATATTGCCGTATGGTGGCTGCGGTGCAGGTTGATTTTTCTGATCCATATTCCCCTCCCTATACTTATCTTAATTTTTAATATATCATATTTAATCTTTGAATTGAGAGAAAAATTGGTTTTTCCTGGCAATCCATTCTGGGGTTTGTCGTACTAACTTTTTATTGTCTTCAGTGCTGTGTAAATTAATTTTTATAGCCTCCTCCAGCCACACTCCACCACTAGAACCTTTAAATAATGCAATGCCTTCCGATTTCAATTTATCTCGGACAAACGAACCGGCTTCAATGGCGTTTTTACACTCCTTCACTTGACACCCCTTTTGACGAGCGGCCGGCGCCAGATATTGGTTCGCCTTTTCGCCAACTGTCACCACCCAGTCTAATAGGTCAGGGCTACAATGCGAGCCAAGTTCAGCGTGAGCCTGTTCAAAAACTCCCCTCAGGCCATTCATATTACCCAATACGGCAATCCGCTGTGGTGTCTCAATTCTATATAGCGATTGCAGAGCTGCCAGCGCCGTCAATGGAGTCGAACTATAGCTATCATCAATCAGCCAAGTATTATCCGCCCCCTTCAATAAGTTCATCCGACCTGGTAATGGGCGCAAATGCTCCACGCCTTTTTTTATATTCTCCTCAGTTTCGCCCAATGCGTAACCAACTGCCGCTGCGACAATTGCTGGACGAATATTATGCTCACCGATTAACTTAACGTCAACCTCTAATCCATCAGCGTTCTCTGGCGACAGAATAAAACCATGATGTCCATCTGTCAAAGAAAAACTACGATCATCAAAATTATACTCCGCCACTGGGTCACTACCATAGGTAGTAATATTGGGATTTGTCAAAAAGCCAGCGAACCTACCGTCAATATCGTCGCGGTTAATCATTGCCATCCGTGAAAAGTTTGCGAGCGAAATCATTTCACTCGCCACCTCCTCCAGTGAATGCTCAACTTGCATACGCCCGTTTGTCACAGAAGTCACAACCGCGATATCTGGCATGACATAACTCTTAAACCATTCATTATAGCCAGCTTCTTTAGGATTAAACTCTTGAACGATAATTTGAATTTCTGGTTTTTCTGCTTCAATCCTTCGCTTTACCGCTCTAATCACTTTCCACCACTTGAAGAGGCCCCTTTCTGGCATTTTTACACCCATCATTTGCAATAGGACATCTGCCTTTGTTTTTGGCTCATCATTACCAAGCTGGATATTGAATTGCTGAGCTAAAACCGTACCAATAGCAATTTTTGCGCTAGCTTTTCCAGCACTGCCCGTTACCGCCACCAATCTAACTTCTGGATGCGCCGCAAAAAACTCTCGCACTAATCCCGCTAGTTTTTCTTCCCTCTTTTTTGAAATTGTAACCATAACTATATCATACCATAAGCGGCATAAAAGAGCTGCTACGCGCCCACCCGGGGCATGTTTGAAACGTGTTTGTCTTTCAATTGGCAAGCATAGGAGATGCCCCTATGCGTACCAGCTCACTTGTGATTATGCACTAATTTCCAAAAAAACACAAGCACTATTTTTGCTCTGTGTATTCTGGCAATACTTTTCCCGCGAGAGTGGCAGCCATCAGCACTGCAAAACCGCACATAATTGATGGAATGCCAGTGATGGTTGATGGATCAATGATATTAACAAATGTCGTTGGCGCAATGAACAGTGCGTAGCCGATAATCAATGACCACAATGAGCGGCGAATGTGTTTTTTGGCGTTTCTGCCACGAGTGTAAGCGTAGGCAATTGCCACGAACAACAAGCCGTAGTAGTACAGCCCATACCACTCACTGATGCCTGGCTGATTTTCAAAAATCACATAATTACCCAGGCAAACTCCGGTGCTAACTCCGTTTACTGCCAGTAAAAAGTAGCTGATGAATACGACCGCCAGGGCATATCCCAGTACCGGAATCCAACGTCGTTTGTCGGCAGAGATCTGATAGACCAGATGAATACCCAGAGGTGGCAACATGGTAATCGCCACGTAGCCAAGCTTTGCCCAGCCCAGGCTATCAAACAGTACAGTGCCTTCACAAACATTGTACTCAGCCCATTGAAACAGCGCCAAACAAACGAGCAGCGCCACGACAATCCTCGTCACAGGAGTTAATTTATAGCGCCATATTGTATGCAGTGCCAAAATAATCTCAATTACCAAGGTTGCCAACATCACTGGCGGTGAAAAACAGTAGAGCTTCGGTGTTCTGAATTTATCCATACGTGCATTATACATTATCTTAGTCAAGCCGAATCTGATGCTTCCGGTAAAATAGCTTGGCGGACTGCTCAACTTCCCGGTGGCGAGCTTTTCCGCGAACATCAATATCCAAATGCGTACAGACAATATCTCCGGTCACCATAATCTTCACACCCGCCTCACGCAGTCGATGCGCTAAATCCTGCCCTTCATGATAACGAAACGCTGTGTCATAACCGCCGACCTTTGCAAAATCATCAACCATGAGTGCAAAACTTCCCTCGGCAACCCAGTCAACTTGACGATCCGCCATAACTCGCTCGCCCCAAATCCATGGATAATCCCAGCCTTGCTGTTGCAACATTTGGCGATCATCTGCCTGGGTCGCCCGCGTAAATTGCCGGTCGCGCTGCGGGTGCATTTCATGACCATAATTCCAGGCCATCGGCTGACCATTGGCGTAGAGAATGGTGCCACCAAGCATAATATGATTTCCGGCGGCAAACTTTTGACGCAAAATATCGGCAATATTCACCGTCTCAACACGCATGTCGCAATCAATAAACCACACCACGCCAGTTTTATGTACATCCAAAAAGCGATTACGATTAGCTCCTGCGCCAACATTTTTCTCACCAAATATGAAATCGACTGCCGGAAATTCACGGGCGAGATCTTGCAGTTTTTGCTGGTCGGCGGAATGATCATCAAGCACCGTGATGCTGTCAAAATCCTGTTCTGTCAGCTGCGCCAAAAGATTGCTCAAAGACTGAGGAGCGTTATAGTGTGGGATGGCAACGTGAACTTGCATTTATTCGCTCACTTTATTAGCAAACCAGCTGCCAAATTTCTGCCAATGCTGAAAATGAGAAGGATTAATCTCTGCGCCATCATGACGGACTGCAAACTCTTCAGCAATTGTTAACCCGCCGCTGTCCTCCATTGATACAACCTGATTCATTGACGTTCCTTTGCCGCGCGGCTCGTCTATAAACACGCCAGTTTGATCAGATATAAACAGCTTTAATTGCTCGCCATCAAAATACGCCACGACGTCATGCAATATAATTCTCCGATCATTTTTATCTTTCATCAAAGCCAAAAAATCTTCAGCCGTAAACCAGCCGACAACATCTTTCATATAACCGCCCGGAAAGCCGCCGAGTGCTGGAATTTCCCAGCTGCTATCGTTAACGACAACCGGCTGGCCTGCCTTTTCGTACGCCGACTTAACTTTCGCTTCGGTAATCTTCAGCGGATCATGATGCTGGATTTCATCAATGTCAATCTGCAGCGGTTCGACAACAATACCATAATCTTTCAGAATCGACTTAGCTTCTTCAAGTTTGTGTGGATTGCCAGTAATAAATGTTATTTTCTTTACCATGTTGCTATTGTAGTATATCAGTATTTTTAGGCTTGGTGGATTGAGTGTGCTCTATTTCTTCGTGATACTTCTCTAGCTGGGCGCGAAATATTTTCACCCATTTACTGCCATCTTTCAGGTCGTTATATTCAATATAATAACGTTTGTCGAAGCCGCCTTTTTTCTGCTTTTTGTGCGCCATCTCCTCTTGGACTTGCTCGGTAGAAAATCCAAAATCTTGGCGCAGCACGTCAACGACTTCCTGCAAATCAGCCAGCTCTTTGAGCGATTCATCACGCTGATTATCGCCCAGTGGAATTTCGTCCGCCTCCTCGTGAATCTTGCGGAGCAGTTCGCGGCGAAATTCCTGCTTGTCTAATGTGTGGTACTCTGTGTGTAAAACTTCTTCGTCATCCAGACACTTTTTCACGACTTTATCGCGAACTAATTTTTGTAAATAAAATCGAATCATGCTTATTTCTCCTTATCCTCTTATGATGTTTAATAGTTCTTGCTCGTCAATAATTTTGGTGCCGTATTGTTTGGCTTTTTTCAGCTTACTAGCGCCGACTTTACCACCGGCTACCAGATATGTTGTATCTTTTGCAACAGCGGTTTGGAAGGTGCCGCCAAGATCACGGATTCTTTCAGCAGCAACATCGCGGCCCATCGACTGCAAGGTGCCGGTGATGACGAAACTTTGGTCAGCCAGACGGTCGGATTTTTGGCTAAACTGCGGCGTTACGCCCAAGTCAGCAAATTTTTCGAGCAGCGATACATTATCTTCATCGGCGAACCACGCCACAATTGATTCGGCAACAATTTCACCCACACCATCCACCTCGCGCAGCTCATCAATGGTTGCCGCCATTAACTTTTCAATACTCTCAAATTTATTGGCGAGGTCAATCGCCGTCTGGGCGCCGACATGCCGAATGCCAAGGCCAAACAAAAACCGCTCCAAGGATGGCTGTTTTTTAGCAGCAATGGCATCAATGAGCTTTTGCGCAGAAATCTCAGCAAAGCGCTCTAGTTTCAGTAAATCGTCTTTCGTCAACCGGTAAATATCCGCCAAGTCATTAACCAGCCCAGCCTCGACCAGCGCCTCGACATTTTTCTCGCCCAGCGTATCGATGTCCAGTGCTCCTTTGGAGGCAAAATGTGCCAGAGACCGCTTCAAAATCAGCGGGCCGCTCAAACCTTTAACCCGGTACACCGCCTCGCCTGCTGGCCGCACAAATTCTAACTCTGGATATTGGCGTGCCAATTCTGCCAGGTAATCAATTGGCTTGGAGTCTGCCGGTCGCAATTCTTTCAGAACACTCTCAACCTGCGGGATGATATCACCCGCCTTGAAAATCACCGCTGTATCGCCGCGGCGCACATCCAACCTAGCAATTTCGTCGGCGTTATGCAAGCTAGCGTGCTGCACCGTCGTACCGGCCACCACTACGGGGTCAAACACCGCTACTGGCGTGGCCGCACCAGTTCGACCGATAGAAATAACGATATCGCGGACGATGGTCGTAGCCTGCTCAGCAGCATACTTATAAGCGACCGCGCCGCGCGGATTTTTCCCGACTAACCCGAGACTTTCATACAACGCTCGATCATTAATCTTAATCACCAAACCATCAGTGTTAAACGGCAAATCATGGCGCTTATCATCCCATTCGTTAACGAAGTTCATCACGTCAGCTAAAGTAGTAAAGACGCTCGCCTGCTGATTGCGAGTAATTCCTAGAGCAGTCAGCGCCTCATAAGCAAAGCTGTTGGTTGACACTTCAGCGTCGTTATCACGCAGCACATCATAGCCACGAAAATGCAGCGGCCGTGCCGCCACCAAGGATGGATCGAGCTGGCGGATTGTCCCTGCCGCCAGATTACGCGGATTAGCAAATTCTGGCTGCCCCAAGGCTTTTTGTCTATCATTGAGCGCAGCAAAGTCGCGTTTCAACATTACAATCTCGCCGCGAATTTCCGTCCGTCCGCGCAAAAATTGTTCAAAGCCTGACGCCTCATGCAGCCGCAGCGGCACGTTTTTAATGGTCCGCACATTGTTCGTCACATCCTCGCCGATAAAACTATCGCCGCGCGTCACCGCCTGCGAAAGCACTCCATCAATATAAATCAACGCGCACGCCAAACCGTCCATCTTGATATCGGTAAAAAATTCATGCTTATGCCCCGGCATCAGCTTATCAGTACGCTCAATCCACGCTTCGATTTCACTCTTATCAAACACGTCATTCAGACTAACCATCCGACGCTCGTGACGAACTTTTTTAAAACCTTCAAGCAGCTTGTTGCCAACCCGCTGCGTCGGGCTATCTGGCGTAATCCACTCTGGGTGTGCTGATTCAATGCTCTTCAATTCTATCATCAAGCTGTCGTACACCGCATCACTGACGCTTGGCTTATCAAGCGTGTAATATTCATAACTATATTGGTTTAGTAGTTCTTTAATTTCATCAATTCTTGGTTTTTTGATTGCCACTTTCAACAACCTTTCTATAAAAAACATAAACGTATACCGACACAAGAACAACTGTTAAATACACCAGAATCAGCCCAGTTGTTGGCACAATTGGCAACCAGTCAATGCCATTAATCCAGCCTTTTAGTGTACTGTCAAGTAAAATTACCGGGATTAGAACAATCATCCATAATAAAGCAACAAGCACTACCGCCCAAGCAAGCCGAAGCAGAACCCGCACCCTTCGGCCAGTCACAATATCTCCCGCCAGGCGTAAGGCGCGGGAAGGGTACATTCCTGGTAGCGTTACAATAATCATCGCAAAAATTGTTGATGTTGCCCAATAAACGGACATCGTTACTATTAAAATCGCGGCGCCGCCAGACGCCATCAGAATTGGAGTTTGGCTTAGTACACCAGAGGCATCCAGAGCACTATAAACAATTATCGCAACAGCTGCTGGCACTAATTGCAATAAAAGAACTCCGACTACGATAATTATAGGGATAATTGGTGCGCCAGAATTGTATAAGCCATCACGCATCTTCGGTTTTTCTCCAGCCAGAATAGCTCGCACCAACCAGACTGATGATAGCCAAGCTAATAACCCTAAAAATATTCCCGCGGCCTGCTGGATATTACCACCCGCGGTACCACTACCAGAAAAATAGCTAACTACCACGCCAGAAAATAGACCGATTGTTGTATATATCCCACCCACACCACTCTCTTCGGCTTTATATAATGTATCTCTCAGCTGCTGATATGTGTCTTGTGACATAACGTTTGATAGGACAACAGTTAATAACGACAGTATGGCAATAAGCGCTAAGAATGTTTTTTTATGCCGCCAAATGAGCTGCCAAGTCTCACTAGTTAATGACCAATAGCCAGCAATCTTTAAGTCTCGCCGATAATCACGCCGCTTAGATAAACGGAAACTGCGATGCGGGCGACGTGCCAAAAAGTTCTGCCGCCGCTGACTCAGTTTACTAAAATCTCTTTTAAATCTAGACCAAAAAAAAAATTTCTTTGGTGCTGGCTTTTTACTCTGATTTTTGGCCGGCTCTTTGTTAATTTGCTTCTTAGATTTCTTTGTTGTCATAATTACATCTTTGTTGCATTATTCCTTAATCTAGTAATCCGATCCTCTAGTGGCGGGTGGGTGCTAAATAACTTTGAGAAAAAACCAGGCTTCAGCGGATTATTCATGAACAAATTAGCAGTTGAGGAACTTTGTTTTTGCATTGGCCTGCCATATTGCCGCAACTTCTCCAGCGCGCTCGCCAAGCCTTCAGTATCACGCGTTAATAATACCCCCGAAGCATCCGCCAGATATTCGCGCTGCCGGCTGACTGCCAGCTGAGTGATTGTAGCCAAAATCGGCGCCAAAATCACCACCACCAAGCCCAATATATACAACGCTGGGTGGACATCACGATCATCATCACCGAAGAACATCATCCTTAACGCTAAATCTGCAAACAAGCCGATTGCACTCACCAGACCAAAAGCAATCATACTGACGCGAATATCGTAATTACGCACATGACTCATCTCATGCGCCATCACCGCCTCCAGCTCGCGCTTATCCATAATTTCTAGCAGTCCAGTAGTCGCACCGACAATAGCGTGCTTTGGATCGCGTCCTGTCGCAAAGGCGTTTGGCGCTGGATCGTCAATAATATATACTTTCGGCATGGGCATGCCAGAAGTAATCGCCAGATTTTCCACCACTCGCCACAATTCTGGCGCATCCTTTTTTTCAATTTCCTGAGCGCCGGTCATCGCCATAGCTAATTTACCAGCGATAAAATACTGCAGCCAAGCATATAACATTGCACAGATGAAAATTATTACAGATAGCGAATAGCTATCCATCGCCATACCAATAAACACCCCAATAATACCAATAATTGCAACAAACACCGCCATTATTAATACGGTGTTGCGTTTATTTTGAGAAACTGCATTATACATATGTTAATTATATCAAAAATCGCCCGCCAACAATAGGCGAGCGATTATTATTACTAGGCCTGATTAGAACTTTACTTCTACCGGATTCTCGATACTTGCACGATCTTCAACATCGAAGAATTCTTTTGCCCGAAAACCAAACATACCTGCAATAATATTTGCTGGGAAAGTCTGAATTTTCGTATTTAAGTCGCGAACTCCGCCATTGTAAAATCGGCGAGCAGCCTGAATTTTATCTTCAGTATCTACCAGCTCTTGCTGTAGTTGCAAGAAGTTTTGATTCGCCTTTAGTTCTGGATATGCCTCAGAAACGGCGAACAGACTCTTTAGCGCACCCTCTAGAGCATTTTCTGCCTTTGCGGTCTCAGCCACGCCACTTGCGCTCATAATTGCCGAGCGAGCTTCAGCGACTTTCTCAAACACCTCTTTTTCGTGTGTAGCATAGCCCTTGACTGAATTGACCAAATTTGGAATCAAGTCAGTCCGACGTTTGAGTTGCACAGTGATATCGCTCCACGCTTCTTCAACGCGGTTACGCAGCGTCACTAGACCATTATATGAACCGACAACGAACATGATGGTCAGGCCCAACAAAGCTGCAATAACTATAAGTACAATTGCTAATACACTCATTTACCTTATTACCCTTTCTATTAAACTTTCCTTTTACAATTTTGGTGCGCAAGGCGGGAATCGAACCCGCACGACTTTTGGTCAAGGGATTTTAAGTCCCTCGCGTCTACCAATTCCGCCACTCGCGCTGATTTTTATTTATGCACCGGCGCTTCACCACCCAGTGCTGCCTGTATTATACTATATTTATGAAGCAAATTGTAATAGTTCACGGCGGATCAAGCTTTAACAGCTATGAAAATTATTTGGATAATATAAAAAATAGCCAGCTTCATTACGAACGGCTGCTTTGGGCGCAAAAATGGCGCGAATGGCTGGCGCAAACCACAACTGGCTACGACGTGTTACTACCAGATTTTCCTAATAAACAGAATGCGCAGTACGAAGAATGGAAAATATATTTCGAAAAACTATTGCTGCTGCTCGGTAGCGATGTTCAGCTGGTCGGCTACAGCCTGGGCGCAATGTTTTTGGCTAAATATCTACACGAATCACCACTTAGCTCGCCAGTTCGACGATTGGTGCTAGTATCGCCGTGCTATGATAATGAATCAATTGAGGATTTAGGCAGTTTTCGAGTAATGAGTGCTACTGGTTTAGAAAAATCAGCAAGAGAAATTCATTTATTCCACAGCAAAGACGACCCGGTGGTACCCTTTACTGAACTTGCCAAATTTCAGTGCGATTTACCAACCGCCAAGGCGCATATTTTTGAAGACCGCAATCACTTTTTCCAACCAACTTTTCCAGAATTGAAAGAACGATTAAAAAAGTAGAAAGGGTATCTATCGTGTTCGGATTGTTTAAGAAAAAGCCTCAACCTATCAATGATGAAGTATCAAAAGATCACCTCATCACTTCGTTGCGAGAAAAACTAGGATCTATGAATGACATAGATCGTATTACTGTTGGCGGTCAAGAAATGTTTAATTTTCTTATGATACCACACAAAGATGATGCAGAGCCCCTCCTCCCTATTCAAATATTTCTCTGTATATCCAGTATGCTCGCTGGCTACGCAGCACAAGTAGCGGTTCGTGCAGAATCTCCTGAAACCATTCTCGAGATTGTTATGAATAATGGTCAAAAATTCTACCTGGGCGACGGTATATTACAAAAAATATTCTTAGAAAAATATTCTCCCTGGTCATTTGTTGGTGGCGGCATGAAGCAAATCGGCAAAACTAAAATATTTAAGGCGTTTGATATCCAAGAGTGCGTCGGTCACAGTGCTCAAGTTATGGGTAGCGATGATTTCTATGCTATTAGAGTTCCTAAAAAACATCAGCCAGACGTGCTAACACCTAAAGACTTTGTAGGACTATGGAAAACCTGTTCAGAACATCTTGGTGCTATTATTCCTGATCAACAAGAGTGAGCTAGCTGTTATGGTTTCGTTTTACAGCAGGCAATTATCCACGCGAAAGACATCATTGACCCAAACGTAGCTCTCACCATCATCGCCGAAAGTATGCTTATCGCATCAAAACTAGATCTTCCTCCTAAAGAAAAATAGCCCCACTCAGGGACTACATTTGGAGGCACGTACGAGAGTCGAACTCGTCTAAAAGGTTTTGCAGACCTCTGCGTAACCGCTCCGCCAACGCGCCGCTCTGTTACATTTGGTGCGAGCGAGAAGACTTGAACTTCCACGAACTTGCGTTCACTAGCCCCTCAAGCTAGCGCGTCTACCAATTCCGCCACGCCCGCACGACTGTCATTATTATACCCGAAATTAAGGTGTTTTGTAAACGGATTGTTTCTCTGTCGCCCAATATTGAACGTCAACATACCGATCAACCAGGTTAACTACCTCAGTATTTTTATCAAGCGCCCGCACAGTCCGAGTGTGGATATAGTCGAACTTCGGTTGATATAAGGCAATCGCTGGCGTGTCTGCCTGCCAAATAGCGACAAATTTTGCATAGCGATCAGCTCGGTGCTTAGTTGATAGCTTTGAGCGACCACTTGCTAGAGCATCATCCGCCACGGCATTATTGTAATTAGAAAAATTCAAACCATTATTTGTTGCCTGAGAAGAGTGCCAATAGGCGTAAACATCTGGGTCACCACCCAACGACAGCTCGTAAATCAGTACGTCAAAGCTACGCGGCTGCAGCACTGTCTGGAGAATATTCTGCGCAACATCATTTGGATCAACCACTTTAATATCTACTTCTACATTCAATTCCTTACGCCATATTTGGGCTAAAAATTGCGCAACTTTTTCATAATTAGTATTTTTTAAGACTACAACACTCAGACTTAATTTAGTATTTTCTTTTTTACGAACATCGCCAGCTATTTTCCAGCCTTCAGCATCTAGCAACGATTTTGATTTTTTGACATCGTAGCCTAATGCCTGGGGTGTTTTGTCAAGGAATTTATTGAGAATTGGGCCTGTTAATTCCTTAGTTGATGACGATAGAGACTGGCGTAGTTTACCCACATCAATGCTCATTGCCAATGCTTGACGAATAACCTTTGAATGTAAGAACTGACTATTGGCATTAAACAAAGCATATACGCCGTTATTTAATGAGTGCGATTCGGCTGCATACATGGATTTAACTTCGTCCGATTGCTCATTATAAATTAATTCTGGCGTACCGGTAATTTCCCTCGTTCGTAAACTTTTTGCTATATCATTCTGAGTTGGATACACATATAATTGGAATCGTTCAAGCTTTGCCACACCCCCATGGTAGTTGTTGTTGGCCTGTAAATACAACACCTTTTTACTACCATCGCTAGTAACATTTTGAAGTAACCGGAAAGCAAACGGACCGCTAGAAATTGGCGACTTACTGAAGGCGTGCTCGCGCAGGTTAGCTGGCTGGACGTCCTTTAAAATATGCTCTGGAATAATTGGAAAGGTCAGCGCATGAATAAACGGCGCATAGGAAGCTGGTAAAATAAACTTCACTGAATCGTCGGACACTTTTTCAAACTTAATTGACCGCCAGCCAGATATTTCTGCCCTGGCCTCTGGGTTTGCTAGTAATCTTAATGTAAAAATCACATCATCTGCTGTTAGGTTATGTCCGTCTGACCATTTTAGGTTTTTCTTCAATTTGACAACATATTCAGTCTCTTTGTCATTGATGGTTATGTCGTCCGCTAAATCACTCTTAATATTACCGGTGGAATCATATCGATATAGACTTGAAAATAATAATTTGGCAGCAGATTTTTCAGCGCTAGTTTTGGCAAAAATTGGGTTTAAGTTCTCTAAAGGTCCCAGCACTCCCTCAGAATATGAGCCACCGGCAGCATAAGTCATAGTAGTGAAAGAATTGCGAGAAATGCTCCACTGTGCCGCACTAACACCAATCATCACCAAGACCAAAACTACCCAAACAGACACACGTCGCTTGACGTTCGCTAGACGGTCCAGGCGCGAAGTCACAAATTTATGCGCATGCCGCAAGCTACCTTTTTCGATCTTGCGCAAGCGTTTATTGACATCTTTACTGGAAACTTTTAACCGCGCAAAGTGATTCCACGACGATTTGTCTGAACTCAATATCCTTCTCCTATTTCTGTAATCCTGGCAAAATCATACTTGCCAAAATCGATAGCACAAAAATCACCGCAAAAACCACGGTTACGTCAAATAAGTTTTTATCAAAACCGCGGCGAGTGGTAAACAATTCACCAGAAGAGCCGAATCCGGCACCCAAACTCGCACCACGCTGCTGCAACAAAATTGCTATAACCATCAACACGGCTGACCCAAGCGTAATGTACGGTAAAATTGTATCAATTGACATATTACTCCTTTTCTTCCTGCTGTAAAACTAGCGCACTACCTATAATATAGTTTACCAAACTCAGGATAATTCCGGCAATAATTGAATGTACAAATGTCATAGAAATTCCTGGCGCCAAAGCAAGTGAAATATAAACCATTAATCCATTGACAACTAAAGTAAATAGACCCAAGGTAAATAGAATTGCTGGTAGTGCCAAAATTGTGATAATAGGCTTTAATATGCTATTAACGAGCGAGAATATCAGCCCTGCTGTCATAAAAGTCCATGCTGACGTCATTTCAGTATTTTCATTACCAAGTAGTCGCACAGCCACCCAAATTCCAACTGAATTAAGAATCCAGCGGAGTAAAAATGTCGCAAATTGTCTCTTCATTAGTCTTATTATATATAATTTATGCTTTATTGTCGATTAGCATTATTGCTTTCTGAAAATTGTTTTATAAGCTGTGCTTTCTGTTTGCCAATTTCTACCTCTAGATCTTCGCCAGCTGCCTCAAAGATTTTCTTCATGCTACCAAATTTTCTCAGCAATTTGGCGCGGGTTTTTGGCCCCACTCCAGGAATTTCCTCCAGCTGATTTTTTGTTTGTTGCTGGCGCCTCAGCGCCGTGTGGTAGCTCACCGCAAAGCGGTGCGACTCATCGCGGATGCGCTGGAACAATTTGACGATGTCAGTTGCCGCGAGAGTATTGTCTTCTGCCTCGGGGCACTCTTTATAATTTTGCTCAGTGCTAGCTCGCAAGTTTTTTGAGTGAGAACCGGCGTTACGCTGACTTGGGTGTAAGTTCACTACATAGATATCACCGTCTTCGTGGATAGCGATATCTGCCCGTGGCTGCGACTGAATATACTCAATGAACGCCGTATCAATCTGCGAACCAATTTTATGTATCAGCAACTCTTCCTCGCGCTTGGCGATACTGATAATCGGCACGGTGACACCACGCTCATCGCGCGCTTTGATGGCCGCCGCTAGCTGGCCTTTACCGCCGTCAATCAGTAGCAGATCAGGACGACCCCAACTTTTCAGATTACGCTCACTCAGCCGGCGAAAAATCGTCTCGTACATATTGCCGGTGTCATCATTTTTCTCACTGACTTTGAATTTGCGGTACTCCGCTCGGTCGCTCGCACCATTCGTAAATACCACCATACTGGCGACAACGTGCCGCCCGCTCATATGCGAAATGTCATAACCCTCGATGCGTGCTGGGATATCTTTTAGGCCCAACAATTTCGCCAAATCAGCCAACGCCTTGTCTTTAGAAATATCCAAAAATTCTTTGTCGCCAAAACAAACCCGCCGCTGTAGCTCCTGCATGGCGCGCAGTTTATTGCGAAGGTCAGCCGCCCGCTCAAAATCATGCAGCCCAGCCGCCGTTTTCATGTCGCGCTCCAGCTCGGCGGCGATGGCTTTACGATTACCCTTGATATAGCTGATGAGTTTGCGTAGATTAGCTTTATAGCCAGCTGATCCATCACTCAGCCGCGGGCTCAAGCCCAAATCTTCATCCAACTTCGACTGCCCCGGTCGCCGCTGCCTGGTCAAATAGGGAAACACTCGCCGCAAGTAGCGTAGCGCTTTTTTCAAAGCAAAGCCATTATAGAACGGGCCAACATATTCCGCGCCGTCATCCGCAGGATTGCGCGTAAAACTGACGGTCGGCCATTCGCTTTTCATATCGATGCGCACATACATCTGCGATTTATCATCGCGCAGTAGCACGTTATAGCGCGGCATGTAGCGCTTGACCATCTCACTTTCCAGGAACAGCGCGTCAACTTCGCTCTCGGTCTCAATCCAATCAGTATCAGCAATTTCCGCCACCAACGCCATGGTTTTATTGTCCCGCCCGCGCGAATCCTGAAAATACTGGCGTACGCGATTTTTCAGCACCGCCGCCTTGCCGACATAAATAATCTCGCCGCTGGCTGACTTGTGAAAATAGACACCGGGAGTGCGGGGTAGGGTTTTGAGTTTGGCTTGCAATATTTGATTCACTAGATATATTACAGTCTAAAAATCATATTTATGCAAGTATTCTTCTAAAAATTCGCTCCAGTCCGGCGCATTCTTCTCGCGGAAATAATGGCGCAAGAAATCAACCATAATTTGCTGGCGGTTTTCTGCCTCTATTCGCCCCGGCTCGGCCAACATCAATCCTTTCAGTTTCAGCAGCTTTTCAAAGAAATGATTAATGAAGCCGTCGGTATCGTGGGTATTGCCGTCAGCATTATATTCATGCGCCGCCAGATTAACATTCGGCCAAACTTTGGGATCAAAAATCCGCCCGCCGTGATGGCAAGCATAAACCAGCGCCCGCTCAATCCCAACCGCACCAATAGCATCGCACATGTCAGCGTCGGACACCAGCTGTCCCGCCAGGCGCTGCGGCTGCTTGCCGTTCAGGCGTTTGCTATAACCAATCGCCGCAATATTTTCTAATACTGCTAGGCGCAAATCTTCAGCCACCTTTGCTTCTGTCATGATATTTACCGCGTTCGTCAATTTCTCTGCTTGCTTTTTGCCTACCAGTTTATAATCGTCGACGTCATGTAGCCAAGCCGTCAACAACACTTCGTGTAGATCCACTGATTCGCTGCATTCGCTAGCAAAATGCTCTGCCAGCAGCGCTACCCGCTCGACATGATCATCAGCGTGCCCCGAAGCATCGCCACCAAGTAGCTGGCGGACTTTAGTTTTTGCTATTTCAAGCTGGGCAAGTTGCTTATCGTTCATGTTTATATTATATAGGTTATCGCTTACCGGTAAATATACTCAAAATACCATCCAATTTTCCTTGAGCCAGCCCCACTAAAGTATCATTACGCTCAAGAGCAGAAAGAACGCACGACTTTAAGGCTACTAGACCTATCGTTTTTGACCGCTCACTTGCAACCTTAATATACTGCTCCGAAAACGCATAATATTGATCAAGATAGTCTTTAGGAATGTCTCCAATTTTACCGTGCGGCATAATTACTTGACGCAAACGGGCAACTTTTTTCTCATCCTTAGGCCTAATTCCTGTAATTGACCGATTCATATATGCACCTAGTTGCGCCACTGGATTTAGAATATTACAGACTACTTTATCGTCACGCTTGATTTGCCACGGGTCAAGAGATGCTCTTGGTAGTTGCGTTTCTATGCCGCTCAATCGCCAAAACAACCTATCTTCGTCATCAGAATAGCGGCTGCCCGTAAAATCAAGAAACCCACGCGTATTTTCTTCATATCGACGTAGCCCAAATACTGATGCAACCACTTCACCACCAATAGCCCTAACTATAGTTTCCTTGTATTTATCTATAACTCGAGCATCAGTGCTACAAACTAATGTATCTAAATCACGAATAGTGCCATTTTCACGGAGTCGTGGCAGATCAGTATCGTTACTCACTGTTACTGCTCGTTCATCCCAATCGATTTTTTCAGCATTAGTTACTGCATGCAAACCCAGCCCGCCAACAATAATATATTGCGCGTCCAAATCATTCAGTTGACTATGAAGGTTACTTTTCCCAATAACATCATACATATTCCCCATGCCACAATTATGTCATAAAATCGTTAATTAGCAAAATGTACTCTTTAGGAATATACTCTCTACTAAGCCACCGAGTCTCCATTATTTCAAAGTTACATTTTATATCATAATCAGACGCTTGCGCCGCAAAGACTCGAACTGAAAACTCAATATATGACTCACGAGAATTAGCTTTCCCAAGATACTGCAGATTCTCTACGCTAATTCCTACTTCTTCCAACACTTCTCGGGCAGCAGCCTGCTCATAACTCTCATTACGATTCGCCCCACCTCCCGGCAAAGCCCATTTTTGACGGCTAAAGCGACTCCTAACCAACAAAATCTTACCGTCATTACGATAAACAATTACACGCACACGATCTTTTGTCGGTATAATCCTAAAAATTAGCGATATGACGCATGTGATTCCACGATAAATTTTATTGATCATAGAAATTTATTTACCTAAAAAATTACCCTGCTTTAGTCAGTGTAGTTGACTAAGCAAATTGTTATGACTAGCTACTCCTCCACTATCATTATACTTTATCTCTTATTAATCAAGTTCTCATCTCTCAAACGTTAGCTCAAGTCTAATTATAGTCTTGTATAATTATCTAATATAAAATCAGCCCTCTAACCATTGCTTAAGTACTACCGCCTGGTTAAAATCCGCATCCTTAGCGCTATACAATAGCGTAACGGCTGGATGATTAGTCCAGTCATTTCTCGCCTTGATAGCGGCGGGATTTTCATCTAATTCTTTTGTATAACGTTCTGAAAATTCTGTAAATCTTTCTGGATCATGATTAAACCATTGGCGCAGCTCATTGGTTGGCGCGATTTCTTTAGCCCACTCGTCTAGCGCCGCTCGTTTTTTACTGATACCGCGCGGCCATAATCGGTCAACTAGCACGCGGTAGCCATCGTCCGATTCTAGCGATTCGTAAATTCGTTTAATTTTATAGACTGTCATGACAATACCTCCTTAACTATCGTTTGTAGAACTGGAATAACGTCCGATTCAAACCAGGGATTACGTTTGCGCCAACCAATATTGAGCGGTGATGGATGAACCAATGGAAAATAATCTGGCAAATACATATTAAAGTCCGCCACAGTTGCTGTCAAATTCTGCTTGGCGCGGCGATCAAGATAATATTTTTGCGCATACGAACCAACCAAAATTGTCAATCGCACATTCGACATCTGCGCTAGCAAACGCGGATGCCATTTCCTGGCAAAATCCAAGCGAGGCGGCAAATCACCGTGTGCTCCCTTGCCTGGATAATAAAAATCTATCGGCATCAACGCAAAGAGATCGGGATCGTAAAACTGCTCGTCCGTCACGTTCAGCCATTGCCGGAGCAAGCGACCGCTAGCATCATTCCACGGCCTTAACGTTTGCTGAGCAATTCGACCTGGCGCCTGCCCGACCAGTACAATTCGCGAACTTGACGAAGCAGAATACACGGGCAGCCAACCTCTACTAGCAAAATCAGCATTCATTGGATCGGTCGCGATCTGATCGTATAAAAGCGGTTTAGTATGCGACTTCATATAATTTATTAATAATCTTATCACATCCACTTCGTCAGCTTTGGTCTAATTTCTGTTCTCTACCAACCAAGCAGTTCAATAAAACGCTTCTGCATACTGACGCATTCGCCTAGTTCGATACTCGTCACTGGTATGTCGATACCGCATGAAAGCAATAACTCTCGCACTTCGTCCTGCTTATCGCGAGGAACTTCTATGTGTGAAATATTTGCAACGTCTATCCGTTTATCAGCGCGCACTTCGTAGTAGCGCATCGGTTTTTCTAATTTTAATTGCGAATCAAGACTCTTAATGCCAATTAAAATTGGATAATTACCCGAAATATCGCTACCCAGACAGAATACATCCCACACATCGCGTGCCTGCTTATTCACTTTCTTTCCCCAAGTATTATCGCCATTTTCATCATGCGATAATGCACGCCAAGTTTTCCAACGACGCAACACTTTGACTCCATTGACAGTAAATAACCGCGCATAAAACAAACTGTAGTAATATGACGTCCAAGTCAGAGCGTCACCATAGCGGTTTTTCTCTTTCCAGCCAAGACCATGCATGTCAGCATATGATCGCGCCACCATTCGACTTCGGCATAATGAAATCGAATGTACGATATGCCGATCACTGCCGCCAAAAACTGCATATACATCACGCGCTGGCTTGAGCCCACCAGTATCACGAAAGCTCTTCAGAACATCAATTGTACCGCGCTCACCATGCTGCCAACGACCGGTTCCATGCCAAAACTGGGTGTATTGCGTCAGTTTTTGATATTCGTCTATCTCAGAGCTACTAAACTGGCGTAGTGTTTTTGTTGTAATAATCCGCTTCTGAGCTATGCTGCCTAGCAACTTCTCCGCATAGCGTAACCGAACCTTGTGGGTGGTTGCCAGCAAAAGATGGTGCGGCAAATATCGCAAGAGTTTTTTGATAAACAACTTTTGATATCCGTTATCTTTGGTCCTGGCGCGCCGACAAGTAGTCATGATTTATTTTGCCGCAGCTTTTTCCAAAGCATCAATCAGCGTTTGCTTTGGCTTCATGCCAATCAGCTCAGCAACCTCCTCGCCACCAGCGACAATCTTCATGTTTGGAATGCCCTGCACGCGATAGTCCATAGCCAACTGCGCATTTTCCTGGCTGGCTTCAGTATCGACTTTGACGACATCAAACTCAGTTTCTTCAGCAATTTGGTGTAAAATTGGCGCCATCGCTCGGCACGGCGGACACCACGGTGCCCAAAAATCAACCAGCACTGGCTTGTCGCTTTTTAGTACTTTCTCTTCAAATTCTTGTTTTGTTGTAATCTCATATAATGCCATTATTTCCTCCTCTACTCACCATACATTATACATCAGTCGGGTAGAACCAAGCAACGAAAACTGCCACGCATTCTTGACTTAAGACGCAACCACATTATATACTTATGCAACATGCATGAACTTACTTGAGTGAGTTCCTCTAAAATCTCACGTTCGCAATAACAGCCTAAAAGCGAACCGCTGAATGATAGAAAATAATTAAAGGAGTGTTTAATTTGAAAAAAATATCAAATAGGGAAATCTTAGGCCTATTCTGGCAAGCATCAATCACCTACAAGCATAGGCGAAATCTGACCATCTTTTTTGCCATCATAACACTTGCAATAACAATTTTCGTTGGTCCGCTAATCATTGCCGAGCTACTCAATATCATCCAACACGGCAGGCTACAAACCGCAGAGAACTTATGGACACTGATCATTTTATATGGTGTTAGCCAGTTATGGTCAAGTGTTATCGGCTGGCGCTTAGTCTTATACCTCGCTTGGACATTCGAAACTGCCCTGCAGCGGGATCTGTACGCACAATGTTTTAGCAAACTAACCAACCAAACGATGTTTTTTCATGCTAACAAATTCGGCGGTTCACTTGTCAGCCAAACCAACAAATTAAATGGCGCAGTCGAGCGTTTTTGGGACACAATCATTTGGTCAATCTTGCCGTTGGTCATCTCCCTGGTTGGCTCAATCATAATCCTATCAACCCTGCTGTGGCAGTACGCCGTATTTCTCCTGCTCTTCTCAATCATTTTCAGTGTCGTTGTCTATTTTGGTTCTCGGCCGATGGCTACATTAAACGAAAAAGAAGCTAAAGTCAGCAACAAAGTGAGCGGACAATTGGCCGATGCTATTTCAAATATTTTGGCAGTAAAATCGTCTGGTGCCGAAATTACAGAACAGCAACGCTTTGTAAAAACTGTTGAATCTTGGCGTGGTGCCAGCTTGGATACAATGCACGGATTTTTGAAAGTCAGTACTGTATATTCGACCATCAACATGGTGATAAAAATTGGCGCAATTGTCTTTGCAATATATGCCGCCCAGCATAATGTAGTGTCAGTAGCGGCGGTTTATCTCATCATCACCTATACTGGCAGCGTAGCGCACGAGCTATGGAATATGAACGGCATTATGCGTAGCTATAACCATATCCTCGGCGATGCTCACGAGATGGTAGAAATCCTTAAAACACCAACGACTCTAGTTGATCGAAGTGATGCGAAACTTACCGTTACACGTGGCGGCATTACAATGGATCAGGTAACCTTCACGCACGACGAAGGCCAAGGCGATACCTTGTTTCATGATTTCTCGCTCAATATTCAGCCAGGTGAAAAAATTGGCTTAGTCGGATCAAGTGGGTCTGGCAAAACTACCCTTACCAAATTATTGCTACGATTTGCCGATATTGACTCGGGCAAGATCACAATCGACTCGCAAGATATTGCTGAAGTTACCCAGGTAAGTCTACGCGAACAAATCGCCTATGTGCCGCAAGAGCCGCTGCTATTTCACCGCTCCGTCCGCGAGAATATCGCCTACAGCCGACCCGACGCCACTGATACTGAAATTGAAAAAGCCGCCAAGAAGGCTGGTGCTTACGACTTCATCGTCAAACTGCAAGACGGTTTTGACACGCTAGTAGGCGAACGCGGCGTCAAACTTTCGGGCGGACAGCGGCAGCGTATCGCCATTGCCAGGGCGATTTTGAAAGATGCGCCAATTCTAGTCCTTGACGAGGCAACGTCGGCATTAGACTCAGAATCAGAAGCGCTAATCCAAAAGTCGCTGGAAACATTGATGAAAAACCGAACGTCAATTGTCATCGCCCACCGTTTATCGACCATCGCTAAGCTCGACCGTATCATCGTCCTGGAAAACGGACGTATCGTCGAAGACGGTTCACACGATCAGTTGCTCGCCAAAAAACGCGGCGTTTATGCCAAGTTGTGGGCGCGGCAATCCGGCGGATTCATCGAAGAATAGTCGGATTCATCACATGATAATTATGCTATAATTGACGCATGGAATCTTTTATTCATCTGATCACGAGCTTTGGCGTAATAGCAATTTTATTAGTGGTTTTCGCAGAATCGGGATTGCTTATTGGGTTTGTATTGCCAGGCGACAGTTTACTTTTTACTTCCGGCTATATGGTACAACAGAATATTCTACATATTGATATTCATATTTTTGCACTTTTAATTTTTATAGCGGCGGTGCTGGGAGACAGCGTCGGCTACAGTTTTGGACATAAGGTTGGGCGAAAATTATTTGAGAAAGAAAATTCTCGCTTTTTCAAGAAAAAGTATTTAGAGCAAACCGAAAAATTTTACGACAAGCACGGCTCGGTAACAATTGTTCTGGCTAGATTCGTGCCAATCGTTCGCACCTTTGCGCCAATTGTTGCTGGTGCCAGTAAAATGCACTATAAGACCTTCCTGACATTTAATATTGTTGGCGGATTTCTATGGTCATCTCTATTCGTCTACCTAGGGTTCTACGCTGGCGAATTCCTCACTAAAGCAGGTGTTAACATCGAAGTTGCCGCAATCCTCATAATTTTCTTATCAGTACTACCAATGATTATCCACGCGCTAAAACAACCCAACACTCGAGCCTTACTCCGAAAACAATTGCTAGTTCTTCTGAAAAAAGCCAAACGAAAAAAGTAATTCTTAAAGCATATTTTTTAGATATTTGCCGGTAAATGACTCTGGTACTTTGGCGACTTCTTCTGGCGTGCCGCTCGCTACCACCGCACCGCCGCCGAGACCACCCTCAGGCCCCATATCGATAATCCAGTCTGCTGATTTAATAACATCCAGATTGTGTTCGATAATAATCATACTGTTACCACCATCAACCAGCTGCTGCAAAATCCCTAGTAGCCGCTTGACATCAGCAGAATGTAGTCCAGTTGTCGGTTCGTCTAAAATATACATCGTCTTGCCAGTCGAGCGCTTGGAGAGTTCTGTCGCTAGTTTTATCCGCTGCGCCTCACCACCTGAAAAGGTGGTTGCTGGCTGGCCAAGCTTGATATAGCCCAGACCAACTTCCACCAACGTCTGTAACTTCCGAGCAATGTTTGGCACGCTGTCAAAAAAGCTCGCAGCCTGGTCAATGGTCATATCTAACACGTCAGCAATTGTCTTATCTTTATATTTAATCTCCAACGCCTCACGGTTATAGCGTTTGCCATGACACTCGTCGCACTGGACGTAGACATCCGGTAAAAAGTGCATTTCAATTTTTATCACACCATCTCCCTGACAATTTTCGCAGCGCCCGCCCTTGACGTTAAAACTAAACCGCCCCGCTTTATAACCACGAACATTAGCCTCAGGAGTGCTGGCAAACAGCTCGCGAATTGGCGTAAAAATACCAGTGTAAGTTGCTGGATTAGAGCGCGGTGTGCGGCCAATTGGTGACTGGTCGATAACAATGGCTTTATCTAGCAGGTCAACGCCATCAATCGTTTTATGTAGGCCGGGCGCTGTAGTTGACCGATTAAGTTGCGCCGCGAGCTCACGCGCTACGATATCGTTAACTAATGTCGATTTACCGCTACCCGAAACTCCCGACACCACAGTCATCAGACCCAGCGGAAACGCCACATCGATATTCTTAAGATTATTTTCGCGTGCACCCCGAACGACTAATTGTCTATTCTTCATAATCTTACGTCGCTTTTTTGGCACAAGAATTTTTTCTGATCCTGACAAATAACGACCCGTAATGCTGTCTTGGTTTTTTGCCACCGCTTCAGGCGTACCAGTGGCCACCACTCGGCCACCGTTCACGCCAGCGCCTGGCCCCATATCAACCAGGAAATCACTCTGCCGAATCGTATCCTCGTCATGCTCAACTACCAGGACGGAATTACCAAGATCACGTAGACGCTTTAACGTGTCAATCAGCCGATCATTGTCACGTTGATGCAACCCAATCGACGGCTCGTCAAGTACATAAAGTACACCTTGCAAACCAGCGCCGATTTGAGTCGCTAGCCGAATTCGCTGCGCCTCGCCACCGCTCAACGTATTGGCCGCCCGACTTAGTTCCAAATAATTCAAGCCAACATTGCTCATAAAACCCAGCCGAGATTTAATCTCTTTTAAGACTAGCCGAGCAATCATCATCTCCTGTTCGGTCAATTGTAATTTATTATTAAACAAATCCAATGCGTCATCAACACTCAGGTCACACACATCAACTATATTCAAATCATGGACCGTTACTGCCAAAACTGCCGGCTTTAAGCGCGCACCCTTACATGCATAACAATCCCGCTCGCGCATAAACCGCTCAATATCTCGCCTTACAAAATCACTATCAGTCTCCCTCCAGCGCCGCTCCAAATTAGGAATAACGCCTTCATATGTAGTTTCATAATGTCGCCCACCACCTAGCTCCACACGATATTTCTGATCACCAGTACCATATAAAATTTTCTGCTTAACATCATCAGGCAATTTACTTACAGGCACTCGCAAACTAAACCCATGCGCTTCACCTACTGACGCCAACCGCTTCATATTCCAGGCGTCAGAATTCATTCGATTATACGGCCGAATCGCACCTTCAGAAATTGTTAAATTATTGTTAAAAACCAATTCTGGATCAATCTCCAACCTCGACCCCAACCCAGTACATGTCGGACAAGCACCTTGTGGAGCGTTAAAGCTAAATAGTCTCGGTTCTAATTCTGGAATCTCGACATCAGGATGGTCAACACAAGCATATCGTTGCGAAAAGGTTTTTATATCACCACTATCAGCCTCTAAAACCTCGAGGACTCCTTGCCCAAGTTCTAGCGCTTGTTCAACACTCTGACTTAGTCGCGACCGCATTTCACCACTCAGAGCCAATCGATCAACCACCAGTTCAATACTATGCTTGTAACTTTTTTGCAATTCCGGAAACTCGTCTAGCGCATACACCACACCGTCAACACGTACTCTGGCATAACCAAGCCGCTGATATTGTTCCGGAATATGCGCAAACTCGCCCTTTTTATTTTTAACAATTGGCGCCAATAATAAAATTCGCTTATCAACAAATTGCCGTAAAATTTCATCAATAATCGTCTCAGCTGTGCGCCGCGTCACTTCATTGCCACAAACTGGACAATGCGGCACGCCAATTCTGGCAAACAATAGCCGCAAATAATCATAAATTTCCGTCACCGTCGCCACCGTGGAGCGCGGGTTGCGGCTGGTTGATTTCTGGTCAATCGAAATAGCTGGGCTTAACCCTTCAATCGAGTCAACATCAGGCTTGTCCATCGTCCCCAAAAACTGACGAGCGTAAGAGTTTAGGCTTTCCATATAACGACGCTGACCCTCGGCGTAAATCGTATCAAACGCCAAGCTAGACTTGCCTGATCCACTCAGCCCCGTAATCACAACTAATTTATCACGTGGAATCTCAATATCCACGTTTCTTAAATTATGCTCACGAGCGCCCTTGACGCGAATCACCTCTGCCATAACCGCTATATTATACAGGCTTTACAACAATTTTTCTAGTCCCGATGCTAGTCCAACTTTAAATTACAACATATTATGCTTATGATTGCAAGGCCACCTCTTATTTGTTACAGTTAGATCTATGAGAAAGTTGGGCGTTTGTTTAATTGTAATCTTTGGAGCGATCGTACTCGCACCATTTGTCATCGACCAATTATTTTTCCTTCTTCTCTTCGGCAAAATACCCTTCACTAACATTAGTCTGTCGGCAACGATAATGATTATTTTTTGGGCAACAATTGTACCACTAGTCATCTTCTTAAGAAAATCTTTGTCAGCATTAGTTTGGAAGCTTGTGGATGTTGCTAGCGAAATTACTCAACGTCGTATCAATAGATCAATCCGTTATTTTACACCAAACCAAAAAAGCGAGTTTATTTTACTATCAATTTGCCTTCTATACAAAATGAAGACGAACGAGCCTAATACTAAAGTTGAGTCTCAAAAACTCGCTCCGTCTCTAACCTAGCACGTGTCCTATCACAAGTCGCCAGCCGGCAACACCGCCTCCGCCCACAGCTGCAATTCTTGTAAAATAAACTGCTGTTCGTCAGTCACTGTCGGCGCTAAACGATGCAAAGCCGTCATAAACCCTGGTAACTGCACCTGCAGGCGCTGAGACCGCCAGGTTTCCCACTGCGCCAAATCGTCTTCACTGAGCGAACGCGGAAAATTACGTGCCTTGTAGTGCAGCAACAGCGGCGTTAACCGCTCGTCCTGAAACTCTGGATGAAAATCAGCCAGCTCGCGCTCGTCAGCATTGCGCACTGCTTCGACTCGCAGGCGATCGCGGTCGTTCAAAAAGCCATCATACAATTGCGCTTCTGGATCGGGCAATTTTTTGAACGCTGGCTTGTTTTCAAAAATACTGCGTAGTTTTTCGGCAAAATCTGGATGCTTCAGCAATATGTTTTGGTGCTTTTGGATGGTTTCGGCATCCAGTGAAATCTTCTGCCAGCCATCGCCTTGTTCCAGCACACCCAGCGGTGCTACCGCCGGACAGCGATTGTATTGCAATTCTTTGACCGGCAGTTTAACGAAGTCCTCAGCTTGGCGCTCTTCCCACGAAGCAAAAATTTTCGCCGCTAATTTCTCCTCGCTCAGCCCAACAAACGGCATCGGATCATATCGCAGGTCATAGACGACCACACCGCCGTTTCGACTGGTCGTCAGCGGAAAGGCCACCGTAGTTTTGGCAAATTCTTTATCGTAACGCCCACTGGCATAGACAAACGGTTTTTTGTCGTCCACATTGACCAGTTGCTGAACTACTTTTTTATCGCGCATTTTCAGTAAATAATCATACAGTTGCGGCTGCTTTTGCTTGATCAATTTCGTCACGGCAATCAACGCTATCACGTCCGCCAAGGCATCATGAGCGTTTTCGTGCGCAATACCGTTGGCGCTGGTAATCAATTCTAGGCGGTTACTTGGCTCACCTTTGTCGTCAAGCGGCCAATTAATCCCTTCCGGCCTGAGCGCCCGCGTCAATCGCACTACATCCAGCAAATCCCAACGCGAGCGACCGTCTTTCCAGCTCCATTCGTAAGGATCATGGAAATTGCGCCACAACAAATGGCGGATAAATTCGTCGTCAAACCGAATATTATTAAAGCCAACCGCAATAGTATCCGGCGTGAAAATCTCCTCACTCAACATCCGGGCAAATTGTGCCTCGGTGTAGCCTTCCTCGACCGTCTTTTGCGGCGTGATACCAGTCACTATCAGCGCATCAGGACTCGGCAAGGTGTCATCATTGAGCGTCACCAGCAGATTATACGGCTCGCCAATTGGTTCCAGGTTCATGTCCGTCCGCTGCCCAGCAAACTGCATAATGCGGTCTTGTCGCGGATTTAGTCCGCTGGTTTCCAGGTCGTAGAAGAAAAATGTTTGCGACATAAATATCTTACCGTCCTTTCTTATTCATTGCCAATCTTAAAACAGCCTTAGTCTCACGAGCCAGAAAGCACTTAGATGATTTAGTTCCAGGCATATATTTTTTATCTAACGACTGCATATGCTGCTTTAATGCTCTTACCTTATCCGCCATGGTATCATTTTTCCATTCTAAAACAGTCGGCGATCCTAAAACATCCCCAGACACTTCCCAGGGTCCAACCCCAGCGTCGCTAAGAATCTCTCTCGGCACATTGATCTCACCCTCTCCCCAAGCACGTTCAAACACACCTGGACTTAGGTTTTGTAGACAAGTGATCTGCCGTCGAAGACCCAAGAAAATATCTGTCCGAAGATCCGTTCTTTGTAAAGTTAAGTAGACATCATACTCTCTACCCTGTTTATCATATAGTTCATCTAATTCTGACTCACTAATGACTTGCCTCTGCTGTCTTCTTCTATAATTAGATATCGCAGACCCAAGCCAATCTCCATAATATTGCCATGCGCTCTCACCGGGCAACTGCTCTCTCTGTAAATGATAAAGTACATACTGAGTTAATTTACCAACCTTGGTGTCTGATAATGATTCAAAATCCCCTCCTCGACGCACCTCTTCAAGCAATTTTTCAGAATATTTCTTAGGAGCAGCCTCTAGTTGGTCATCCCCCAACAATAATGCATTGCCGTGTAGTCCCCGCTCAATATCATATTGCACATCCCCAAAAGCTACTTGCTGAAGGTTGGCGGGACCAAAGAGACGATGACGCAAAATAGGATCAATGGCAGACAGTATAACATATGTGGCAACCGAGTTGATGGAGCCCTCCCCACCGTTCTCTCTACTTAGGGAGCGAAGCGCCTCCTTATGTAGAGCCTTGACATCGGCAGGATTTAATATACCCATATCTGGCGCTACTTCTCTACTAGCCATGATATTTACATTATATCATCAAAATTATCTAATCTGTGCACCCAAATCTACTGCTCAACCAGCGTAAACGGCATCGATTCGCCAATCTGCACCACGGTCTCACCCACTGCACCCTGACGAATTAGCTCGTGAGTGATGCCCATTTTTCGCATGATGTCGCGCAGGCGATTGGCTGATTCAAACTGATCAAAGTTAGTGCGGCGAGCAAACTTTTCAATTTTAGCGCCGTGGATAATGAAACTGACCGCATCTTCATCATCTACATTTTCAGGCTCGGCACCGACCACCCGCTCTACTGTCCAGGCGTCAGACGCTGCTTGTGCATCCAGCGCGATTACCGGTAGATCATCGCCCTCTTCCTCAACTATCTCCGCCTCACGTGCCCGATATTCAGTAACTTCACGGCGTAGCAAACGCAGCAGCTCAGTCACGCCAGCATGCGTTTGCGAGGAAATCGCCACCACCGGCGAACCGTTCGCTACGTTTTGTAGCGCCGTCGACTGCATAGCAATAATCTCATCATCCAGCCCTTCACATTTCGTCAAAGCAATGATTTCTGGACGAGCCGCTAATTCTTCAGAATATTTTTCCAGCTCGCGGCGAATGGTTTGATATTTTTCCGCTGGGTCGTCACTATACGCGTCAATCATATGCAGCAACACGGCCGTCCGCTCAACGTGACGCAGGAACTGGTCACCCAAGCCCTTCCCTTCCGAGGCGCCTTCAATCAGCCCTGGAATATCAGCAATCAACACCGAACCATCATCAATATCCGCTACGCCCAGATTTGGCGTTAATGTCGTAAACTCGTAATTAGCGATCTCCGGGCGAGCGTTAGAAACCACGCTCAAGAATGTCGATTTACCAGCATTCGGGAACCCAACCAAGCCAACGTCGGCCAGTAATTTCAATTCCAGTTCTGCCTCAAATTCTTCGCCCGCCTCGCCGAGTTCAGCAATCTTTGGTGCTTGGCGCGTGCTGGACGTAAAGTGCGCATTACCAAAACCACCGTCACCACCGCGAGCAACCACTGCTTGTTGCTGGTCTGCTGTCAAGTCTGCCACCACTTTGCCGTCACGCTTGACCAGCGTACCCATCGGCACTTTGACGACCAGCGGCGAACCGCTTTTACCGCGCTTGTTACGCTTACTGCCGTCACCGCCATTCTCTGCTTTTAGCTCTGGTTTATAGCGAAAGTTGAGAAGTGTATTCAGGTCTTTGGTCGCCAAAAACACCACATCACCGCCGCGTCCGCCGTCACCGCCATCAGGACCGCCTTTATCAACATACTTCTCATGTCGAAAACTGACCGCGCCGTTACCACCCTTGCCAGCTCGTACAAAAACTTTTGCGATATCAACAAACATGAGCTAATTATAGCAGAAAACACCCCGTCAGTCGACAGGGCGTCGTATTGATGTCGTCTTAAGATTTTAGTGGATGAAACTATAGCGGCTAGCCTCAGCAAGTGGTATGGTGCGAGAAGAGATAACGTTATAACCCGCATAATTCATATCTGAAACATAGATATTCTGACCATCTACCCGCTCCACGATACCAACATGTCCGTAACCATAGCCACCCCAAGTGTTCTGTATAATAGCACCCGGCGCTGGCGTATTATTAACTAAGAATCCAGCCGCACGTGCACTAGCGCTCCAAGCCCTGGCATGACCCCAGAAACTACCAATTGGACGACCAAGCTGCAAGCGACGTTCGTAAGCATACCAAGTACAGTTACCAGCAGCATATCGGTTGCCAACAGATGCGGTCAGCCAGCTTCGGCTAGCACTAGTGGTAGTCGAAGAGCCATGCCTACTATTTCCATACGACGATCGACCCCGTGGCGCCACATAGCCTGGTCTTTCATTTTCTGGCAACTCACCTCCAGGTATTACAATACGCGCACCAGCTGTTAATTTTGATCCATCATCAATATCGTTATATAGAACAACCCGCTCAGCACTAGTCTTATACTTATCAGCCAAAGATTGCGCCGTATCACCATCCTTAACTGTATAAACAACACCATCAATCAGCGGAACAATAAGTGTCTTATTAGGCTCAATAGCATCTGAGGTAGTATTGTTTGCCCAGCGAAGAGTTTGTGATGAAATCTTAAATTTCTTCGCAACCGTCTCCATAGTATCGCCTTCTTTTGTTACGTATGAAGCAATTCCACGCGCCGCTGAAGTATCAGGCTTAACAATATCAGGCTTGGTGATAACTTCAGTATCGTTTTGAGACAAATCTTTTTTAATAGTCAGTGAAGTTTCTGATTCACGCAAATCTCCAGCCGAAGGAAGTTCAGTCGTTTCCGCCAAATTAGTTACTGCACTAGCAGCCGTCAGTTTATCAACTGAGACAGTTTTAGCAGATTCAGCCACTGCTGGTGCAGTACTATTAGAAGTCTCTGCAGACGCCAAAGTCTTTGATCTCTCGGCGACTGCACTATTGCTGTTGCTACCGTAGACCAAAAACGAAATAGTCAATAAAAATATTCCACCGTAAACCGCAAATGAACGCAGTTTACTTTTCTTACCCCGAAGAGTTCTAAAATGATTACGAATAATCGTGCTCCTTGCACCAGTGTTACCACTGACACCTCTACCAAATCGTCTTTCTTCTCGCAACAGAACAGGATATGTTGTCGACCTAATTGATTAATTATATTCTACATTAGTTTTGCTATATCCGTAGCGACGATTTTGGTAGGCCACCCACCACAATCAACTTCCACCAGCCGACTCGATGAATGAGCTACTGTTTATTTTACACAATATTGACAATAAAGTCAATAAATTTTATAAAACAGAGTTTTGTCAAGGAATCTGGCACTTTTTCTGACAATGAGTCTTAATATTTGCCTCATGTTCTTCATTTTTTGTTGCAAAATAAGTAACATCGTCATCGCCGCTCAAGAAATAACGATAATTTGTATTTGCTGGGTCGGCTGCAGCATTTAAAGCACTTAATCCGGGCACGGCAATTGGCCCTGGTGGCAAGCCCTTCTGGAGACGAGTATTATAAGGAGATTTTAGGTTCGGCGAGCGCTCTACTCCTGTTTTATCTGCAACATATTGATAAGTAACATCTGAACCTAGCTCCATATTTGCCTTCAAGCGGTTGTAAAAAACACTGGCAATTTTTCGCTGATCTTCACAGATTTCCACCCCTGACCCACAGCCAATTGACTCACGCTGAATAATTGACGCCAAAGTAATCCCCTGATACAGCGTCAGTCCGCGAGCTTTAAACTTTTCCTCCAAGTTATACTTTTTAACTATTTTTTCAAACTGTTTAATTGAACGTTGTAAAACCTGCTGCGCTGTCTCGTCTGAAGAGACATAAAAAGTTTCACCATAAATATAGCCTTCAAGCCCAGCATTATCTGGCCGTCCAGCAAAAACCGGACTATCATATTTAGCAGCAAACGCCTTTTTTATCTGTTCTTTTGAAAAGCCGGCCTTTAGCAAGATAGACTCGACTTCCCTACCGTCGGAGTTATTTATCTTTTTATCTAACGTTGCGCCAGGATAGAAGGTTATGGCAAATTCATCAGACTTACCACTTGTCAAATGGCTAACTATCTCGCTTACTGACTGTGATGGCTTAACTGAGTAGACGCCAGCCTTAAATCCGCCGCTCGCGTTATGCAGTCTAACATAAACTGAAAATGCCAGCGAGTTCCTGATAACGCCTTGATCTTCCAGAGATTTCGCAATATCACTAGAGCTCGTACCCTCCTTAATATTTGTCCTTACAGCCTGCTGATTATCCGGATCTGCCGGTAAGAGCATCTGTTTATACCAAAGAGTTGCACCTAAAGCACTTACTCCCATAATTGCTATAATGATCGACAATATCAATAGCCCAATGCGTCGTTTACGAATTCTCATATTTCTCCTCCAAAAAATCCTGCAAAATTATACTAGCGGCTTCCGCGTCAATCTCGCCCTTATCTTTAATTTTATTACCCAGCCGCTGTTCAGCCTGCACACTCGTTAATGACTCATCCTGAAAGACGATTTCTGTGTCTAATTCGATATCAGTAAACTGCTGAACAAAATTTTCCACAAATTCCGTCTGTTTTGTTGGTTCACCGGACTGATTGCGCGGATATCCTACTACAATTACATCAATATCATGGCGCAACACTACCTCTGTTATTTTCTGTACAATTTGTTCATCATTTTCTAACCACCCAAAAGGCACGGCAATTTTTACCTGAGAATCCGCCATTGCCAAACCAATTCGCCGCTCACCAACATCCAGCGCCAAAAAATTCTTACTTGACATCTTTTAACTTAAACTCAACATTAATTTTATTGATATCATTCGGCACAGACTTAACCCAGAATGGAGAGAATTTAACATCGACATCTTCGACACCGTCAATCGCCTCAATAGCCGACTGAACCTCGCCGTAGCTTCGCCCCTTAGCTTGGTCTTTGACATTTGATTCTTTAATCTCAGGACCAACCTTACCATTGACAGTCAAGCGAACTGTTTGCCCATTCCGCGTAACAGCAAACTGAGAAAACGTCACCTTATCAACACCATCATCATAGATTCGCTGTGATTTTTTCCCAGAAATCTCATCTTTCAATTTTGCTTCCACGAAATTTTTCAATTCGCTTTTATCGATGGCTGACATGCTTGCGGTAATCGTAGTTTTGAGAGTTACTGCACCAGTCGCCTCGCCGTCAACCGCCACGCTTGGGTTAGGGTTTGAACGACTCTCAGCATAGCTTTCTACAATTACCTTCGCAGAACCGCCAAATGACGACGCTAGTTTTTCCTTTAATCCGTCAACTTTTTGCTCACCTAACTTACTTTTTGCTGTCTCAATATCGCCAGCTGTTACAACCGTTGCTGTTTTATCAGTGCCGCCACTAGTAGCCGACCGCAGTGACGCAGAGATATCATCGACTGAAATACTCATACTGCCAGTGGCTGCATTATACTGAGCACCACCTTCGGCAGCCGTAATAGTTCCAGAAGCCGATCCTGCACAAGTACGCCCAGGGCAACTCCAGCCCAGCGTCGCCCCAGGAACAGTTACCGAAGAATTCAACGTATAAGATAGTCCGCTGTTTTTTAGGATCGTACCTGACGCAATTGTTATACTACTAGGCGACGAATTCTTAAAATTAACCACTCCTTTGGCTTTTTCGCCAACATTCTTTTTCCCTGTAGCGGCGAATTCTACGCTAACTTCCTTGGCTAATTCTTTCTTAATTGACTTAATTACTTTTGCTTTCGCATCGGTGCTGGCACCCTCACTTAAGCTAACCGCTTCGCTGACTGTCGTGCTGGTAGTTTTGGCCGAGATCACAACCGTTGCATGTGGCGCAAACCAAATTGCCCAGACTAAAAATACGATAAACAGCAGCGCTCCGCCACCGATAAGCAGAAACTTTTTCCGAAACATGTTAAAATCAGGCACTTTTGGTTTTTTAACCATACTTTTTAGTGTATTTATTGCCTTCGGCTCTTTCTTATCCGCCGCGGCAATTGCACTGTCTATCGCAGCATCACCTTTTGAGGCTGGCTTCTTTGCAGCGTCAGCCATATCGCCAACTGCTAATTTTCCACCATCAATTACATCGTTTTCATCATCAATCTTTAACGCTGGGATCTCAGCAATTTCTGGCTTGCTTTGCAATGTCTTCGCTACTGGAATCTTTGCCGTAGCTGCCAACCCCGCTAGAACCGTATCATTTGTAATCAGTACTATTCTCTTATCTACTGAATTTGCCGCTCGCGCCAATAGACGAATATTGACCGCACTCTGCAAAACACCAATTCGCCTGGGTGGCACCAACGCAATAATCCGTTCCTTTGACGCCTTAATCTTACTGATTATCGTCGTAATATCATCTTCTGTGTCGATATAAATAACGTCTTTATTCATCTTAAATCTTTAATAACCTATTTACTTTTTCAACCAGACTATTACCATCTTGACTACCGATAATTGTATCATACCCGACCCGAAGTAGTCCCATGGCGGTAACAAATGTATGATCGTCAATATCACCCGTCTCATCAACTATCCCTGTCACATCACTCGGATTGATATATTGGACTACCGGTTTTTTAGTGAACGGTAGATCCTCAGACCACTGGCGGTTTTTTACAGCCTCAGTAATTCTCTTCAAGCTTGAACCACCACCGCACAATAAGATTCGATTTGGCAAATAATCAACATTGTCAAAATCACCGAGGGCCAATTCAACACCAGCCAGCCATACTTCCATAGTTTTATCAATTGCTGCGTCGATCTTTTTCTTTACCGTTGGCTTCAACTTTTCATTATCAATATTTAATTTCAGTTTTTCTGCATCCTTAAAACTCAAGTCCAGATCAGCCGCAATTGTCCGTGTGAAACTCCGACCGCCAATACCAAACATCTTCGTTCCCTCAACGCCGCCGTCATTGACCACCGCAATATCAGTAGTACCACCACCAACATCAGCCAAAATCGCTGTAAAATTACTGTCGGTATCCGACCCCAGTACACTTCGACTTACAGCAAACGGCTCAGCCGCCACTGCCACCAGGTCCAGCGCCAATTCATCAGCAACTTTTTCCAGCGCCCCGATATGTACCATCGGCGCAAAGGCCGTATAAATCTGTACCGCTACGTCCTTTCCCTGAAAACCAATCGGATTTGATACCTTATAACCATCAATATGAATACTCACCAGCGCTGAATTGACCAGCTTCACTTCAACATCTGCATTGCCAGTTTCTAGCGCAGTTTGCGCCTGAGCTCTACCCTGGGCCCGCTCCTGCACCTTTTCAATTATAAACTCCATCTCAGCCACGTCTAACGGCTTAGTTGGCTGTGGCCGACGATAGCGAATAGTGTTAGTAACACCTTTAACCAATTCGCCAGCAATACCAATCACAACTCTCTTGCCCTGAACGCCAGCCTGATCCTCAGCTTCAGACAGCGCCTCCTCGCAATTTGCGACCACACCAGCAATATCAGCAATCGCACCCATATGCATATCACCCATGTCTTGTTGCTTGCGTCCAACGCCAATAATCTTCAGCTCGTCGTCCCCAACCTCAGCAATCAGCGCCTTAACAACCTCTGTACCGATGTCCAAGCTGACTAGTAGCTCGCGGCTATCTTTATCAGACTTCTTCAACATGTCTTTCAATGCCATATAGGGTTTATTATATAACGCTTGTGATTTTGAGGCAACAGTCTCAATATGTTTATCTCAAAACCGCTTTAATCCGGCGAATTCCCGCCGAGCTGGACTCCTCCTTGGTGATTTTGAAGCGCTTACCGCCTTCAGCCAAGACACCCGTGTGTTCAACGTGCGGGCCGCCGCAAACTTCGAAACTAACGACATTGTCGCCTTCGCCGATGGAATAGACTTTTACTTTATCGCCGTAGCGCTCGCCAAAGGCGCCGATTGCACCCATGTTCAGCGCCTCGTCAGTCGGATAAACGGCAAAGCTGACTGGTAAATCAGCATCGATCCAGGCATTGACTTGATCCTCCACTGCCTGTTTTTCCTCTGGCGTCAATTTATCGTGATTAAAATCGAAACGCAGGCGCTGGGCAGTGATATTGCTGCCGTGCTGCTGCAAATCCGGCGCCTTCAGAACCTTGCGCAGTGCCGCCCCCAACAGGTGTGTCGCCGTGTGGTATTTGAGATGAATCGGATCATGACCCTCCAAGCCGCCGCTAAATTGCCCTTTGCGTGCTGTCTTGGAGCGCCGGCGTTGCTCGGCCATTCGCCTATCAAATTCGGCGCGCCAATCATCAGAAAGTTTAATGCCTTGTTTATAGGCTTCCTCGGTGCTCAGCTCCACCGGAAAACCAAACGTATCGTACAGCGTAAATAACTCTTCGCCAGTCAAGCCGTCATCAATATAATGCTGCATTTGCCTGAGACCTTTACGCAGCGTCTGACGGAAGGTTTTTTCTTCCTTGACCAGCACAGCGATGATACTCTCGCGGTTTTCCTTAACCTCTGGGAAATCCGCTTCGTATAAGTCAGCGATCACCGGCACGACTTCCTCCAGAAAATTCTGCTCAATCCCCAGGTCAAAACTATAGCGAATCGCCCGGCGCAGTAAGCGACGCATCACGTAGCCCTGCTCCTTGTTACTTGGCACACAGCCATCAACCGCCATAAAGGTAGCAGCCCTCAGGTGGTCGGCGATCACTCGCATACTTTCGGTATGTGAATCATACTTTTTGCCGCTCAAATCCTGCAATTTCTCGACGATTGGCCATAGTAAGCTAATCTTGAAGACATCAGGGTCGTTATTAGCGGCCGCCGCAATTCGCTCCAGGCCCGAACCATGATCAATGTTTGGCTTTTCTAGTGGCTTAAACACACCGTCCGCCACCTTTTTATAGGCCATAAAGACATTGTTACCAATCTCCATAAAACGGCCGCAGTCGCAGTTCGGATGACAATGCTCACCAAACTTCGGATCGTGCTCAATGAAGTCAAATTCATAAAACATCTCGCTATCCGGCCCACACGGATCGCCAATTGGCGTAGTCTCCGGCCCGCCGTTGCGGCTCCACCAGTTCTTGCTGCCATCATAGTAAAAAATCCGCTCGCCCGGCTTAATACCGCGCGCATAACCGGCCTCTTCCGAACCGATATCAGCCTGACCGCTACTCAAGCCTGCTTTTTCGTATAGTTCCGCCCAAATTTCCGCCGCCTCAGTGTCTTTCGGGATATTATAGCGCTCATCACCAATGTAACAGGTGACATAAATGCGGTTCATGTCTAGTCCGACCTCTTCTGACAAGAATTGCCACATCCAATTAATCTGCTCTTTTTTGAAATAATCGCCCAAGCTCCAGTTACCGAGCATCTCAAAAAAAGTCGTGTGACGGTTATCGCCAATGTCATCAATGTCTTGGGCCCGCAAGCACGTCTGTGAATCAGCGATTCGCTTACCCTCAGGATGCGGCTCACCCAGCAGATATGGAATCATTGGCTGCATGCCCGCACCGGTAAATAGCGTTGTCGGATCGTCAGTTAGAATCAGCGGCGCACGCTTGATAATGGCATGCTGCTGCCTAGCGTAAAATTCGAGGTATTTGTTGCGGATATCTTGAGCTTTCATATCTGTAAATTATACCACAAAAATTACCCCTCCAAGGGGGGGCAATTTTCTGAACCTGTCACAGCTTTACTCGGCTGATTCTTCAGTAGCTTCCTCGACTGGAGCTTCTTCTTTTGGCTGGTTCTTGCGCAGCTTTTCTGGGTTGCGGATTGACTTTTTCTTATCGGCGACCGGTTGTTTAACCCATTTTGGCAATTTAACACCAGCTTCTTTCAATAATTTGACAACTCGCGGTGTTGGTTGAGCACCGTTATCCAGATATTTCTGGGCCAATTCAACCTGAATACTTACCTCTTTAGTGTGTGGGTTGTAACTACCGACATACGCGACCACACGGCCACTCGACGGGTGACGATGCGCCTCTTGTACCGCCAGGCGATACACTGGATAACCTTTGCGACCCAACCGTTGCAAACGAATTGCTAGCATGTGTAATTTCTTCCTTTTCTTACAACTCTTTGATTAATGTCTTACTCCTAGAGAGTGTACACTATTTGTGCCTGGTCGTCAATTCTGCTGTGAAAAATTGATTTGACCTTTTAGCTGCAACATAATATAATAAAAAAATCCATGAGGTTAGCGTACTTATCAGAACCGCCACTTAGTAAGCCGGGTGGTCATCCACAATGGCCCAGTGATCGCGTGGCTGAATTTAAAGCGACATATCCCAGAGAATTCTGGTCGCATCAAGCGTTGACAGACATTCTGAATACAGCGATTCGCTTTACTGCCGACGAAAGTCGGACAAAGAGCAAGTATTTCAATAATCAGTTCGATCGATTTCATGATTCAGTCAAGGATATTCCAGGTGTAATAGGAGTTTTTGGGACTGGATATCCTTTCTATGCCTACCAGAACGACGGCTCCATCGCAGATATACCTGAGATACGACGTTACCAGAAATCGTTTCAAGCAGCAATTAATAGGGATCGTCTGCGGTCATATGGCGGATGGCTTTGTGGCGCTTGCGAGCTAGCTTGCGACTTACCCGATCTTAAAAAGTATTGTAAACCATGCGATTCAGTCGACTTTAAGCCAAGAGATATCTTTAAAGCATTGCTTGATTTAGATTATTGGATTGTGGTTGATGACGCTCCTGAAGCAGGTCTTCGTCGGCAAGAGAAGAAAATTCAAGAATGCGCTCAAGCAGCTTCATTTGAATCGTCTGATAGTAATATCATTCAGACGCTCGAAACAACAAGATACGCTATGGAAACAGTTCTTAGAGGTTTTCAACCGGGAGCGATGCTACCAGTAGATATGCATATAATTACTAAAGCAGAACTCTTGGAATGTCTAAAAGCAACTCCTGACGCAATTCGAAAAGACAAAGCTGTTGGTATTGCTCCGCGCTCATTACACAAGGTCTGGGAAGATACCAAAGAACCTTATGATTTTGTAAAAGATTTCCTATTTTCTCTCACCCCTCACACATGGAATGACAATGAGCTTCTAGAAGCGCTGTCAAGCGCTCGACGCGAAGTACATGATTTAATTGCTGATGATCCGATAAAAGCCGTGTCTGACAGAGCAGAAAAAGAAAAACGCCAGCTTGAAGCGCCCGGTGTTGCGCAATGCTTAAAGGAAAGGATTAATTCTTGGAAATGAAACGACGCATCATTGACATGCATACTCATACTGTCCACTCTGACGGAGTGTTAACACCGATTGAACTAATTGATCGAGCGCATGATAATGGTGTATCTGTATTGTCGATCGCTGACCACGATACGTTAGGCGCATATGAGGACGAATCAATATTTGAACAGGCTAAAAAGCGTGACATTCGCCTCATTCCTGGAGTTGAAATTTCAGCCAAGTATCGATCTATCGGTATTCATGTTTTGGGACTTTTTATTGATCATGAGAATGACGCTCTTCATAACGTCTTAAACAGGCAGCATAATTTTAGAATTGAGTATATGAACCGCGTCGTTGATATGTTTGAAAAAGACGGCTGGGCGATTGCTTCAAAAGAAAGTTTACTTTCGCTAGGATCAGTTACTAAAGCTCACATTTCTCAAAGTATCGTCGAACACGAAGAAAACTTTGAACGTCTAAAACAATTGTTTGGCCAAATTCCTAACCGCGGTATGTTTATCGAGGCTATGATGAATGAAGGCTGCAAGTATTTCCTAGAACGTGAAACACTATCGCCGACAGAAGCTATCCAAGCAATTCACGACGCGCACGGCGTTGCGATCTTCGCCCATCCTATTGCCAGTTTATACGAAGATATGGACATGACAGCTCTCCGCGATGTGATTAGCAATACTAATTTCGACGCACTCGAAGCGTTTTATTACTATCATGACCAATCCAGGGGTGGAGCAATGGTAACAGCAATTGATCAAATGACAGAACTTGCTCAAGAGTTTGGACTTGCTGTGAGCGCTGGCTCTGATTATCATGGTCCAAATCCAGCTCATGGTCGTCAGACCGATGTAGGATTCAAGGGAATGCCAAGGAAACCGGGATTGAAATACCTTAAAGCTTTGGAAGAGATAGCTCTCAAATACGCTTCTTAGTAGCAGCTAGCTTAGCAAATAATTCCGCCACCCAAACATTCCTGGCCGTCGTAGATTACAGCCGACTGACCCGGGGCGACGGCGCGCTGCGGCTCGGACAAGATAACCGTCACTTTCTCACCAGCATTATCGTTCACACGTGTAATCTCCGCATTAATGAGCGGTGCCCGATGCCGCACCCGAATTTGACAGGCATCACCTTTTGGTGGCTGATTAATCCAGTGAACGTCAGCCAGTGTCAATTCTTTCCGCCACAATTTTGCATTATCAATTGAGCGGGACACGTAAACTTCATTCTTTGCCATATCTTTACCCACTACATAGTATGGCAGCCCGCCGCCAACATTCAGACCATGCCGCTGCCCCAGGGTATAAAATATCACCCCGTCATGCCGCCCAACAACCGCGCCTGTTTGTTGGTCAATAATGTCGCCCGGGCTAGTCTCAACATATTCTGACAAAAACTCGCGAATTCCCACTTGTCCAACAAAGCAAATCCCCATCGATTCCTTTTTACTAGCTGTCCACAAACCCCGCTCCTTAGCCATCTGGCGCACCTCAGCCTTGGTAAAATCGCCGAGCGGGAAGATGGTTTTCGCCAGCGCCCCGGACGTTACGCGGTACAGGAAATACGTCTGATCTTTGTTGTCATCGTGAGCCCGAAGCAAGTGAGCAGTGTTGGGTAGTGATGGCGCTTTGACGAGCCCAGGTACAAGCGTTGATTCGTCCTGAATCGCCGAGGACTGTCTGAACGCAGTGAGTTCCGCAGGCGACAGCAACGGATCAGCGTGAATACCATGGCGTGAGACAACCGCGCCAGAATTACCCAACGCTATACTGCCTGTTATAGGTTCAACTCGCGCATAATGCCCCGTCGCAATACACTCCGCACCCGCCGCCAACGACGCCTCTAAGAACAACTTAAACTTGACCTCTTGATTACACATCACATCAGGATTTGGCGTCCGACCCGCTTGGTATTCGCGGATCATATAGTCAACGACAGTTTGCTTGTACTCTTTCTGGAAATCAAACACCTGAAAATCAATTCCCAGCCCCACCGCCACACGCTTGGCATCAGCCACATCCTCCGCCCACGGACAGTGCATACCCGGCAAGTCTTCCGACCAGTTTTTCATATACACACCAGTCACCTCGTGGCCTTGTTCAACCAATAGCGCTGCCGCTACCGACGAATCAACGCCGCCTGACATACCGACGAACACCCTACTCACCTAGATAACCCCACAGCAAATAGACCAATTCTTCCTAACTCACCTAACGCCAGCCACCAACCCCATGGCGTTAACCACCACCAGGAATTCCAGTGTTTATCAGCCATAACTGGGTGGCTTCGAATTTTTACATCAGTAAACTGCGCCGAGAATTCCAATTGTGCACGACGCATATGATAAGCGCTCGTTACTAGGATAACATCTTTAATCTTCCGTGTATTAATAATTTTCTTTACTTCAGTAGCGTTCTGTTTAGTAGTTTCAGAAGACTCTTCCATAACAATGGCACGCCTTGGCACCCCATTATCAATTGCTTGCTGATACATAGTCTTTGCATTGGATGGGCCAGATTTGTCCGCAGCTGCGCCCGATACAATAATTAATGGCGCCCACCCCTCTCTATATAATTCAATGGCTTCATTAGTTCGCGCATTAGTGTCACCCCCGCTCACAACTACAATCGCATCAGACTTTCGACAACTTTCCTCTCCTGGACTCTCGCATTTATCCAAATCATTTGGCGACAAATAAACACCAATGCCAAACACCAGTAGTGCCGTAAAAATCGCTAGACCAATTATCTTATGAATCATCGCCGACTTCTCTCCATCTCTGCGCGCACCGCTTCAATTATCAATCCACTAGCTCGATTAATATTTTCTTCATCATTCAACTTGCCGAGAGTCAACCGCAGACTACCATCAATTTCCGCCCCACTCAAACCGATACACGTCAATACATGTGAACGCGTCCCGGAGTTGGCCGCACAAGCGCTGCCCGTCGCCACCAACACACCGCGACTCTCTAATAAGAAAATCAGACGCTCAGCATCCAACCCAGGAAATGAGATATTCAGAAAGCTTACTAGGCTTTTTTTCATGTCCGATGATATAGTTATTTCTGGAAAAACCTGACGCAACTCCTTCACTAGTTTTTCCCTCAGGTATCGCAAGCGCTTAATTTCCGCCGAACGTCGTTTTTGAGCCAACTCTAAGGCCATCGCAAACCCCATCACGCCAGCCACATTTTCTGTGCCACTACGCAACCCCAGTTCCTGTCCGCCGCCCAAAACATTAGCAGCCAGCGTAATGCCTGGCCGCACCCATAGCAGACCAACCTGCTTTGGTCCATAAACTTTTGCCGCAGACAGCGTTAATAAATCAACGCCTAATCGTTTAATCTTCACGTCAATTAAAGCCGCTGCCTGTGAAGCATCAGTATGAAAAACTAGCGGCGTTGACTCGCCACTTCCCTGACGCCTAAGACGCTCATCTTTGATAATTTCTGCAATTTCTTCAATTGGCTGGATATACCCGAGCTCATGATTTACTAGCGCAATACTGACAAAACCAACATCTGGCGTCAACATTTTTTTGACAGATTGCGGATCAATGCGTCCATTTTTCATTGGCTGGATTAGCTTCACTTCCGAACGTGCTTTTGCAGAATTGATAACCGAATCATGTTCAATAGCCGAAATTAGACTTATACCATTTGCTGCGCCAAACGCCAGGTTAACCGACTCCGTTGCACCCGCTGTCATCACCAATTCGTCAGCCATCACCCCCAAACACCGTGCTAAGCGTGATTTTGCTTGTTGATATTCACGTTTCACAAAAACTGCTGGCGCATATGGACTAGACGGATTGAAAAACTTTTCAGAAAAATACGGCAGCATTACCTCAACCACCAGCGGATCCATTGGTGTAGCAGCAGCATGATCAAGGTAAATATAATCACTATTCACTTCTTTATTATATCAGAGAGGCTGACCAGTTTGCGGATCTCGCCTATATAGCCGCCGAGAAACTCGCTCATAATATTCTTTAACCGCCAGTACAAAGTTATTAAGTTCGTCGCCCTCTAGGTAGCTATAATGGTAGTTAGGCTGAATCTTTAAAATGCCTTTTGCCTGCACTTCATAGCGCGTCGTCAGTTCCTGTTTTTTACCATTTTTATCAGTGACTTCTTCATACCAAATCCAAGTATCTTTGTCCAAATTAAAGAATTCCCGCCGCATCACATGCGCCGGCTTCTCACCGAAGATTGTCGCACCGATTTCACTTTCTAGCTGAATTAATTCACGCTCAGTAAACTTCTTCAGTGGACGATCCTTTTTTCGCAGTTTTAATAATGACACCGCGCCGTTGTCATCAGTGAAGACTAGTCTTAATGCTCTCTTTAGTAAGCGAGACATTTATAACCCCGCATTTACTTTATCGTTACGAAGCCCCTCAATCAATTTACCAACCTTCAAGACCTCTTCAACAGAAGGGCATTTATTAAATTTATTTCGGTAATCAAGATACTTGCCACTATCATTAACTTCACTGTCAGTACCAGCCAAAGCGACTCCACCAAATTCTTGACTCTTTAGATTAGAGTTAGGGATTTTCTGGTTCTCTGTAGCACAAGACCACTCGAATTTTCTCTGAGCTTCAACTAAGTCTCCAGAAGGAAGATTATTATACTTATTCATTGTTCTCCACTTTTAAATGCCAAAAAGTTTCTTGGTGCTGTGAGCAGTGGTCTTAGCCAGATTATCAAAATCAATATTTCGTTGCTCTACCCAATATTTTGCCACCAACTCCACATATTCTGGCTTATTCATCTTACCACGAAATGGCTTCGGTGTCAAGAACGGCGCGTCGGTTTCTAGCAATAATCGTTCCAACGGAATGGAGGCGAATAATTCCTGCTGCGCTTGGTCTTTGGTGAACGTGCTAATGCCATTCAAGCCAACATACAATCCGCGAGCAAACCCCTTGTCTAAATTGAGGCGCGTATCAGTAAAACTGTGCAACATGCCGCGCAGGCCATGGAAATTATCAAAAATTGGCCAAAAATCATCCCACACCGACGGCTGGTCAGGCGCGCCATCACGCACATGAAAACTAACCGGCAGATTATAATCCACTGCCAACTGCAGTTGCGCCTCCAGCGCCTGAATTTGCACCTCGCGCGGGCTGTGATTGTAATAATAATCAAGGCCAATCTCACCAATCGCTACAATCGGTGAATTCTCCGTCTTGGCTTTAAGTAGCCGCTCTATATCGCTCCAGCCAGCCTTGCTGTCATGCGGATGAACGCCAACCGCCGCCCACACACAGTCGTGGTTAGCGGCAAATTCCACCGCCTGTTGGCTACTACGCTCGTCAGTGCCAACACAAATCATACCGATGCCCGCGGTGATTGACTGACGATAAAATTCCTCACGATTGTCCGCAAAAAATTCAGTGTCGTGCAAATGACAATGTGAATCAATTAAGCGTAAATCTGTCACCGCGTGATGCTCCGCTACTGAATTCATAATTATTTTCCTTGGGCTTCTACTTTTGGTGCGCGAGGATCGGGCGTGTGAAGATATTTGCGCGGGAATAACGGCGTCAATTCTGACGGCACGACACCACTAGCAAACATCTCGTGAATTTTCTCAGCAGTTTGCGGCATAAATGGCCGCAGCATGTCAGAAACTTGCAATAATGCACCGCAAGCATGCGCTAAAATCTCGCCCAGATGCGCCTCTGCCTCCGGATCTTTATCGCGATTTTTCGCGACTTGCCATGGCCGGACCCGCTCAATATATTGATTCAACGTGCGAATAATTCGCCAAATCTCATCCATAGCCTGGTCAAACATAAAGCTCTCCATCGCCTGGCGGTATGGGCCCATATCATGTTCGGCCTGCGGCGCATCACCGATAACGCCGGCTTGGTACGACTGCACCATCTTTGCCACTCGCTGCACCAAATTACCGAGGTCATTACCCAGCTCGCCGTTATACGCTGCCTCGAACTTCTCCCAGGTGAAATCACCGTCATCTTGTGTCGGCACATGACGCAGGAAATAATAGCGAAATGCCTCGACACCGTAGTGTGGGATGATGTCGGCTGGACCGACGCCGTTACCGAGACTCTTACTCATTTTGGTACCACCAACATTAATAAAGCCATGAACCAATAGCACTTTTGGCAGCGGCAAATCCAACGCCATCAGCATCGCCGGCCAAATCCCAGCATGAAAACGAAGAATATCCTTACCGATCACCTGCACATCCGCAGGCCAAAACGCCTGCCATTCCTCAGCTCGGTCAGGATAACCAATAACCGTAATATAATTGCTCAGCGCATCCAACCAGACATACATCACCTGCGTGTCATCGCCTGGTACTGGCACACCCCAGCTCAAATTTTTGCGCGGACGCGAAACCGACACGTCTTTCAGTCCGTCCTTCATCAATTCCAAAAACTCTTTTTTACGGAACTCAGGCACAATTTTCATCTTGTTTGATTCAATTGCCTGGCGAATTTTGTCCGAAAAAGCACTGGTCTTAAAATAATAATTTTCTTCGCTCAGCCGCTGGTACGGCGCTTGGTGGCCAGGACAAACACCGTTATTTTCGGCCGCTTCCTTATCGGTAACGAACGCTTCACAGCCCTGACAATACCAGCCCTCATAAGTGCCTTTATAGATATAGCCAGCCACAGCCAGCTTCTGCCAAATATACTGCACCGCGCTAACATGATGCGGGTCAGTTGTGCGGATAAAATCCGTCGCCGAAATATTCAACTCGGCAATCATGTTCTGGAAATTGCCATACATTTGATCAACATAGGCTTGCGGTGTCTGATTTTGGCTAGCAGCCTTGGCAGCAATTTTATTGCCGTGTTCATCCACGCCCGTCTGGAAACGCACCTCGCGGCCGTTTTGCCGCTGATACCGCGTCCACACATCCGCTAGCATGTAGTCCATGGCGTGCCCAATGTGCGGCAAACCGTTGACATAAGGAATAGCAGTAGTGATGTAGGCGTGTTGTTTAGTCATGCTACTCATTGTATCATTATCTGGAATAATTTTCACCGATATGCGTTCGCCGAGAGTTCATCCGCGCATCATTGCTACCACTGCAATTCGCCCCGCCGTATCGCCCGATGAGTGCGAAAAATAATTTGGATTATCCGCCGTATCGATTGGCGAAATGAAAATGTTACGACCAGGAACGCCCGACTGCACGGCTAGCGAACGATTGAATCCTTGCATGTCCAGATAAATTCCGTCAGCCGTTTGACGGCAGAAATTGTGCCAATTCGTATCATCCACATGATCAAAATAATCCATACGATAATTTTTCTGAGTGATGCTTGGCGACATCCAAATTTGTAAATCTTTTGCCTGGCTGCCGCGCTCGACAAAATACCGCACCGCCTGAGACATCAACTGCGCAACCGTCGAATGTCGGCCCAAATGCGCCAACATAAGCGCCTGGCGTTTTGAGTCATAGATGACGGTGGCGATACAGTCCGCCACTGGCAGGAATAATCCTACACCAGCCATTTCGGTATATAGCGCGTCAGCAAAAATCCCCTCGTTGTTGCACTTAACTGTGTCAGTTTCAGTAACTTCGGCGATATTATCAAACGTTTGTCCTTGGTCGTATGAAATCACGTGATAAACAACGTCGTCATACTTAACACCAATTTGATCACAAAACCGCCGCCGATTCTCCAATACCTCAGCCACGTGACGACCGTGAATACGATTGAGCATGGTGCCGTCGTCTTTCGACGAGACCGCAATGAGCAGATCAGGCAGGAAATAGGTTGGCTGGTCTGTCCTAATCATCCTCTACCGCTCAATTCCATATTGTCGCATCAATCGTCTATACGCATATATAATATAACAGCCATATGTAAGCGTCGCCGTTGCACCACCCGCGCCAGCCACTGCGTATAACACCGTCCAAGGTTCGTTTGTAAAACATCCTAAGTAGATAGCCACTACAGCAGAAAAAATTGGCACTGGCGCTACGAAATAATCAATTTTGCGACTCATGATTTTCGCTTGCGGCACAAAATGAAAACCAATTAGCAGTGTCACCATCGGCATGATAAATATTGCCTGCCCAATGACAGCCAATATGATGCCCAGCAGCCAAATCGTGCTATATGTAATACCGCTCAAAATACCCATGGTCCGGACGATTCGCTGCCCCTCAGCTGTCTGTGCTACGGGAAACTGTTTAGAGTGGCAGACATTCCTCACGCTAAGCACAACTATAATCAACGCCGCTACGCATACTATCCCGAGCAGCGTCCAGCCAGTCCAGCCCCAGGCAAGCCCAAAGCACGCGCCATAAACCAGCGCAAAGATCGCCATCATCACGCCGTATGGCGCAATATTCTGCGCAATTGTACCAAATTGCGTCGCATTAGTATTAGTTTGATTGCTCATTGTATTTCCCCTCGTTGTGTTTAATATTTTTCTGAACCGCCAGCAGCCGCTGCCAATCCGCAATCGCCAAATCTTCAGCACGGACATCGGGTGAAATGTTAGCCTTTTTTAGTAACTGCTCGGCGCTAGCTTTACTGACGCCCAGTCCGCCGCTCAGACTAGAACGCAGTTTTTTACGCTTGGCTGAAAAACCGGCTTTGACGATGCGGAAAAAATCTTTTTGGTCTTCAGCGGCAACTAGCGGTTCATCACGATTCCTCAATACCACCACCTGCGAATCAACTTTTGGCGGCGGCGTGAAAAATTGCCGCGGCACTTCAATGTCGAGTTCTGCCTCGGCAAACAACTGCGCGCTAACCGCCAAAATGCTCATCTCACCAGGCTCCGCCGCGATGCGCTGGGCGACCTCTTTCTGTACCAACAGCACCGCCAAGCTCGGTTTATTTTCCGCCGTCATCAACTTTTCAACAATTTTACTGGTGATATAGTATGGCACATTAGCGACCACTTTATAGCCAGTCGGCAGCTGATTCAAATCAAATTGCAAAATATCTTCATTGATCACTTCCAGGTTTTTGCCAGGAAATTGCCCCGGTAACTTGCGCGCCAAATCCCCATCAAACTCCACCGCCACTACGCGCCCGGCTCGCGCCAACAACCGGCTGGTCAAGGTACCAAGTCCCGGCCCAATCTCCAAGACCACATCACTCTTGCCAAGTTCCGCCGCCTCGGCAATCTCCGCCAAGATTTCTGGGTCGCGCAGCCAGTGCTGGCCTAATTCTTTTTTCGGCCCACGCGCTGACGCCATCTAACGTCCGTCCCCGTTCGTCCAATCAGTCGCCAGGTCAAACCCGTGCGGATGACGGGCCGCAAAGCCACCAGTATCATACACTTTGCCAGGACCCATGCTGGTTTCCACCACCGAACAGCGCGGATAATTACCGTAATTTGCCGCCACCAAAATATAACCGTCCTTGTCTACCTTGGCACCGTCCGCACGTACCGTGTAGCCACCGCCACCGCAGGCGTTAGCAACAATATTCATCGGTAAATCATAATAAGTCTCGCGGTGCGCCACGCCTTTAGAATCAGTAAATATCTGCGCGCCCTTGCCTTTGGTTAGTGGGTTTTTCGGCCTGGTGCCGATCACTTCGATTTGCTTTTTAGGCTGCTTGATAATTTCACCAGATAGCTCCTTACGGCTAACTTCCACACCGTTATTAGCCTCAACTTGGTACGTCATTTTTCGTACGCCCTTCTCACCCAACTGCTTTATACTCTTAAAACCAATTGGCTGAGAATCGTCCTTGACTTGCTCGATTTCAAAGTCAATATCAACCTCTTCCGTCACCGTCCGCTGCTTAGCCCGCTCAATTTTCATTACCAAACTGGCCCCGTCAACCAGTAAATTGTCAGAACTCATGAAATCTACTTTATCTTCACGATACAGCACCAAGCCCGCTGCTTTAGCGATACCCGATGGTGTCTGTTGCGCGGTTGTTATTTGCCGGACTTTCGCACCATCCATCACCGTGACTGGTCGTGCCCGAAAAATATTGATTTGATATTTCACGCCCGTCAGTTCCATGTCAATATTTGGCTCAATCATATCGCGCTTTTCATCAATAGAAATCCGAGCAGCCTGCAAGGCTTGCCGCACCGTCAACGCATTAGTCACAATAGTTTTCTCTCCACCACGATCATAAACGCTAACTAAGTGCTCCGTGGGATTTTTTCCTTCGGCAAATGATAACATTGGCATTGCAACCGCAATCAATATGGCAAAGCCAATAATTTTTCCAAAAAACAAACCTTTTGCTCGCATAATTCAATCAGCAACTCACAAAGTGCGTTAAAAGAATTATATCAAATTATGAGATTATTATCTATAGATGTCCTGAAGACCCATCTTTATCTTGCAGGTAGGCCACGGTTGCCAGCCGCGAGCTTTATAAGTCTCCCAGGCTTTTTCATCCTGCACTGACGGCGGTGCTTCAGAGGCAACCTCATAGCCACCATATTTACCCCAAGTTCGCTTATCGAACTGGTAAGCACCGTAATAGCCATTGCCAGTATTTGACTTATAGTTACCCTCACAACTCCTTAGTCGAGCTAACGCCTCAGAAAAACTACCCGAAAACGTATTTGAACTCTTCGTTCCCACAATCTCAACCTGCTTTTTAGGCTCCTTTGTTACAACGCTAGCGATTTCCTTACGACTAACTTCCGTCCCATTCTTCATCTCAATTTCATAGGTAACGTTCTTTTTACCATTTTCGCCAGCCTGTTTTACTTCACGATAACTCGTCTCTCGATTGGCATCCTTAATTTTCTCCGTCTCAAACTTAACCTCTTCCTCGACAGTCACCGTTTGCTTACCATTGCGCCACAGTTCGATTTTCATTCCGGGCACAATTTTTGACGATAAATCCACCGATAACGTATCATCCTTTTTCAGAGTGATATGCTTATCCTTCAATAATTCACCAACCGTTTTTGCATGAGTGCGAATTGTTGACGTTTTACCATAGAGTATAAAATTCACTGCCAATGCTCGCTCGACCCGCATTACCATGTCCGCACCATCAACAGCTACATTGTCGGCCTTCGCTACCGTCGTCTTATCCTCATTAAATATTTCTAATCCAGCAGCCTTTGCTATTAAAATTGGCGTTTGCTGCGCTGTCGTTACTCTCAGGCGCTTACCGCCATCAACAATCGTCACTGGTCGTGCACGAAAAATATTAACATTATACCGCTCTGCCACCATCTCAGAATCCAAACCCGGCTCAACTACATCTTGACGTTCATCAATTGAAAGCTTTGCCAATTTTAGCGCTTCACGAACTGTCCGTGCCTTCGTAACAATCGTCCGTTCTGTGCCTCGATCATAAATCGTCACCAGCCTTTCGCCAGCTTTGGCAACTGGCTTGGCAGTTTCAGCTAATGCCCGATTAACGAAAAATAGCCCGCCAAATAGCATCAATGCCATGCCGGCGGTGAACATAATTTTCCTCGTATGATGTGCTTGTAGTCTTATGCTCATATGCTACGCGCTACAGCGCGAATGTCCTTATTATATCAAATTTTTTCCAACCGAGCGAACTCAACGTTTAGCTTCTTAACTGTTCCGTCGTCAAATTTAACAGTCACGCCCAAGCCCTCGCTGTCAATAATTTCACCCGCACCAAAGCTCGGACTGCGCACCCTATCCCCCACTTCCAGCCCAATTTCTTCTGAATAAAAATCGGCTTCTGCTGGCGGCTGAGCTGGCCTATCAATTCCGCCAACCATCAGCCCCATCTCGTCCAAAAACCGCGACGGCATATTATAACCAATTTGTCCAAATTGTGTCCGGGAACTGGCGAAACTAACAAACAGCTCCTCCCTGGCGCGCGTCACGCCGACATAGCACAACCGGCGTTCTTCCTCAATGTCGTCAGCCTTACCGCTGTCAAACACTCGCGCGTGCGGTAAAATCCCCTCTTCCAGCCCCGCCAAAAATACTACCGGAAATTCCAAACCCTTAGCCGCGTGCAGCGTCATAAGCGTTACCTGCTGCTCCGCCGCTGTGTCCGCCGAAGACATTAACGCCATTTCTTCCAAAAACGCCGGCACGTCAACATAAGCTTTAGCTTCCGCCAGCAACACACCAATATTTTCCATCCGCTCCTCAGCTTGAGGTGTGCCATCATTAATAAAATCTTCGTAGCCAGTTCTTTTTATAATTTTTTCAATTAATTCTGCTGGCGAACCGTCTATTTCCTGCTGTAGTTCCTCCAGAATTTTTCCTAGCTCCAATAAAGGTCGTTTCGCTCGCGCCGTCAAATTATCGGCCTCTTCGACCGCCAGCAAGCCGCTAACAATATCCCGCCGCGCCGCATCATTCCAGTCCAAAAATTTAGCCACGCTCACTGTACCGATACCGCGCTTTGGAACATTGACAATCCTTAAAAAACTAACCCGATCGCTCGGCTGATACAACAATCGAAGATACGCCAGTACATCCTTAACGACCGCCCGATCTAAAAATCTTAGACCGCCGACAATTTTATACGGAATATAGCTCTGCCTGAGCGCCCGCTCGATCGCATAACTCTGCGCATTTGTTCGATATAACACCGCCACATCACCGTACTGGCGGCCATTGGCAATTTGCGCTTGAATCTCATTAGCAATCGCCAGCGCCTCTTCCGACTCGCTATATAATTGCCATAACTTTGGATCAATGCCATCACCATTTGCCGTCCATAGATTCTTATCTGTCCGATGAATATTATGTTGGATGAGTGAATTTGCTAAATCTAAAATCGCGCCCGTTGAACGATAATTTTGCTCCAGTTTGACTATGGTTGTCCCCGGAAAATCGCGCTCAAAATTAAGAATATTAGTATAATCAGCGCCGCGAAAACTATAAATCGACTGCGCATCATCGCCAACCACGCATAAATTACGCCGTTCGTTAACTAATAATTTGATCAGAGCGTACTGCACAGCGTTTGTATCCTGATACTCATCAATTAGAATATACTCAAACTGACGCTGCCATTTATGGCGAATCTCTGGACTGTTCTGTAATAATTCTACGGTTTTAGTCAATAAATCATCGAAATCGAGCGCCGCCGCTTCTTTCAAAGCTTTTTCATAGGCAAAGAACAATTCAGCAATTTTCTGCTCCCGAGGACCGCGCGCTGACATTGAAAAATCTTCCGCGCTGCGCATTTCATTTTTAGCGTTTGAAATAACCGAAAGCACTGCCCGCGGCTTAATATCTTTATCCGTCAGACCGCGCGCTTTCATAATCTGTTTCATCAGGCTTACTTGATCGTCAGTATCGTAGATTAAAAACCGCCTGTCCAGCCCAATATGTGCGCCGTCCATCCTTAATATCCGTACGCAAATACTATGAAATGTCCCCATCCACGGCATAAATTGACGATTATTAGCGTCTTCATCCAGCAATTGCGCCAATCGCTGCCGCATTTCCTTGGCGGCTTTGTTAGTAAATGTTACTGCTAAAATTCGGCTAGGAAAAACTTTCAACTCGCCAATCAAATAAGCAATCCTATGCGTTAGCGTCTTTGTTTTTCCAGAACCAGCGCCCGCCAAAATCAATAGCGGTCCGTCGCCATGCGTCACCGCCCGAGCTTGCTCGTCATTCAAACCATCCGTAAAATCAGTCATGTATCTATTTTATCAGCAAAAAGTAAGAAACAGCACCACCCGCTACGCCAATTGCTAAGAACAAAACAATCAGTAAAGCTGTCAAGGCACCAGACTTTTTCTTCTCTTTATCAGATGAAGGCTTGACCTCCATAGAGGCAGCGGCAAACATCGGTGCTGGCTCTGGGTCTACGGCTTGAGCTCCAGACGAAGTGCCGCCAGCAGATGGCGTCTTTGCCGAACTATTATTGCCTGATTCTTTTTCTGTCTCTGGCGACTCAGGAATTCCAGCCTCTTCAATTGCTATAATCTCTGGATTAAGATCATTCAACGAATCTGGCGCATCGCTTATTATTTCCTTATCCGTAGAATAGTCAGCCAATCCAGTATTATACTGATGCTCCAGCTTCATCTCTTCTGTGCCCGTTGTCTCTGCATCATCTTCCTCACTAATTGTCTCAAAATTTTCTGTCATCCGATTAGCAGCACCAAGTGGTCGCTTCTCAACTTCAACATTAGCAATAAAAGGCGACTCTAGCGGAGCGGCGACCGGGACGTCTGATTCATTATTTGCCGCTAGCGACTGAGCAATTTTATTTGTCAATGAGTGTTCCTCAGCGGCAGAATCATTCGCTAACTCCTCAATCGGTGCATTTTCTATTGCCGCAAAGGCCGACTCGCTCTGCTCAATATCCTTAAGGTCGGGGGTATTATCCAAATTATCTGACTGAGTATCTATATCTTGCGAATCTTCCCCAGTCGCCAAGCTCTTACCATTCATATTAACCACATCCACCAGGTCAGCTGAAGGCTGAAGCGATACGCCGGTTCGAGATGGCATTGGAGTAGATGATTTTGGGTTAGCCGTAGTAGATGATGGGCGAACTACATCCATGAAACGACCCGTTGGCCGCCTAGTGATTGCCGGAGAAGATTTGATATCTTTTGCTGCCAGACCTGTGGTTCGACTAACAATAGGAGTAGACTCGGGAGGCGACGCCAAGACAGAGGAGGATGCTACGGGCTGAGAATCTTCTACGGGATGAGGAGCAGGAGAAGAGGCAGGAGTGAGAGATGGCTCCGACTCAGTCTTAGAAACAGTAGCGGCAGGCGTTGGGGCTGGAGTAGCAACAGGAGCTACAGGAGCAGAGGTAACAGGTGGAGTAAAGCTGGTATTAGCGACACTAACCGGTGGATCTGGCTGTACTGGCTGAGCGCTGGTCAAAACATCTGGCTCAATCTCAGTCTTCGCCTCTGCTGACGCTTTCGCTTCTTGCTGCTTATTCATTAGAGAATTTACTGCTCTGTCTAGCTCGTCAAAATCAATGTCTGTCATATGCCCCCTATTTTTTAACCTTTATGTGCCTTTGAAATTATCTCCCCAAATTGATATGCATCTAAGCTTGCTGCGCCCACCAATAAACCATCAAGTCCGTCGATTGCCAAATAGTCTGCGGCACTAGTGGATGTGACACTACCGCCATATAAAATCCGTACCGACTCTGCTGATTTTTTGCCATACAAATGAGCAATATGCCGCCGAATCATTTGTGTTGCTTTTTTTACATCAACTGGCTTAGCAGCATCACCCGTACCAATTGCCCAGACAGGCTCATAAGCAATCACCACCTTATCCAGCTCTTCTGCCGTCACATTTGCCAAACCACTTGTCAATTGATCCGCTAAAACATCTTTCGTCTCACCAAGTGTTCGCTCTTGAATCGTCTCGCCAATACACAGAACAGGATAAATTCGATTACGGATTGCCGCCTGCACTTTTAAGCGAATATCTTTCTCGCTTTCAATGAAAATATATCGCCGCTCCGAATGTCCAATTAGCGCATAATCAGCAATTCCTCGAAGATGTGCCGCTGGAATCTCACCAGTATAAGCACCAGAATCTCGCCAATAGCAGTTTTGGGCTGCCAATTTAGCAATCCGCCGATTGATCTGTAAACTTAAACTTTGAAGCGTCAAAATTGTAGGTGCCAAGACTACTTCAACATCTCGATGAGACGGCAATGTATTCATCAGCTTGTGCAAATACAAGCTAGCCTCATGCATATTGAAGTTCATTTTCCAGTTGCCGATGATTAGCTTTTTTCTCATAGGATAATCCTTATGCTTAGTGTATCATTTCAGCCCGTATGCGTCTAGTAGACTTTCAATTCCTGGTAACTTTTTACCCGCCATCAGGGCCATACTAGCCCCGCCGCCAGTGGAAACATGCGTAAAACTAGCTCCGTCATGCCCGTCCCACTTTAAAATAAAATCTGCTGTATCACCACCACCAACAATTGAAGTCACCTCAGTATTTTGAGCAATCGCCAGCGCTACTCGTGCTGAGCCAATCGCAAAGTTATCAATTTCTGCGTACCCCAGCGGCCCGTTCCAAATCACCGTTTTTGCACCCGCTAAGATATTTGTAAATACATCGATTGTTCGGCTGCCAATGTCCAGCGCCATATCATGATTTTTTATATTCTTAACATCAACTTCCTGTCGAGGGTACTCCCTGGAAATCTCCGGCGCTACCGCCACATCAACCGGCAATACTAAAAACTTATCAACATTCTCAACACCAACTTTAGCTGCCGCCAACTCATAAATTTCCGCTACAACTTTCTCCATGCCTGGTTCAAAAATACTACGACCAATATTCACACCGCGGCAGTATAAAAAAGTATTTGACATTGCGCCACCAATTAGAATTTGGTCAGCTTTATTGATTAGCCGCTTTATCAGGGAGATTTTATCACTAATCTTTGCGCCACCAATAATCGCTACCAGTGGACGCTTTGGCCTGCTCATTGCTTTGGTGATTATTGTATATTCTTTTTCAAGCAATAATCCCGCCAATCCCGGCACACAAAGAGAAATAGTATGTGTACTAGCGTGCGCCCGATGCACTACCGCAAACCCATCTTGCACAAAATAATCTGCCCGAACTGCCCGTTGGATTGATCTGGCGAAAACCAAATCATCCGCCTCTTCTTCGTCATAAAAACGTAGATTTTCTAACATGAGCACACTACCTAGCGGCGCACGACGGACAGCTTGGCGCACCGATTCACCCACGCAGTCATTCAATAACTTGACTGGCCGATCGAGTAACTTCTCTAAATGCTTCGCTACAATGTTCAGACTGAATCTAGCCTCCTTTCGCCTTGGTCGACCCAGATGAGACATGATGACAATTTTACAATTTTGTTCTAAAAGATAATTAAGAGTGGGCAGCGAAGCACGAATTCGTAAATCATCGGAAATCTGGCCACGCTTTGTTAGCGGCACATTATAATCTGCTCGCAGAAGAATAGTTTTTCCGTGTAAATTGACGTCACGAATCGTCTGCTTCGGAAATTGCTTGCCCACCCAATATTTTCCTATGACAACGTCTTAATTTGAATATTATCCGTTTTACCCGGCTCAGGATGATGACCGCTCACCAGTACAACTGTAACTGGATCCTCGCCAAAATAGCCTTCCCGCTTCAATTCCTCAGCCAGCTTCGTCGCAGCGTTCAGCTCATTCGGACGAATGTATGGGCGAGAAGCATAACTTAACGCTAATTTTTGCGCCGTCTTGACATTCTCGGTCACGCAAACAATTGGCAAGTTCGGACGATACGCACCGACATTAACCGCGGTAGCGCCAGTATTAGTTTCAGCAATAATTGCCCGTGCCTTAATTCTCCTAGCCAGCTGCGCCGCCGTGTAGCTTAAAATCGCATCAGTTTTTTCGCGCATCTCAGTCTTATCAACCATCATCACTTCACTATGTTCTTGGGTGTAGATAATGGTCTTACGCATCGCCCGAATTGTCTCGATAGGATATTTACCGTTAGCTGTCTCATCCGACAACATTACCACATCGGCGCCCTGAATGACGGCATTTGCTACATCACTCACTTCAGCGCGGCTTGGTTCTGGATTATCAACCATACTACCCATCATTTGTGTCGCCACAATCACCAATTTACAGTATTTACGACACAGAGCAATAATTCGCCGCTGCATCACCGGCACAATCTCCGCGCCAGCCTCCACTGCCAAGTCGCCGCGCGCCACCATCACGCCGTCGCTAGCTTTGACGATCTCTTCCAAATTTTCCGGATCAACTGCTGATTTTGTTTCAATCTTAGCAATGATATCAGCCGTTGAACCCAATTCCACCAGCCTCTGCCGAAGATCAATAATATCGTCGGCCTTCTGCACAAAGCTAAGCGCCACATAATCAAAATCTTGCTTAGCGCCCCACTCCAGATCGGCGATGTCTTTCGGTGTCATAATATCACCGCCGAAATCCGTATCCGGCAAATTCAGCCCCTTGCGGCTCATCAAAAATCCGTCATTTTGAACTTCCACGCGAATCGCCGTCGAACTAACAATTTCCCGCACAATCGTCTTAATCTTTCCATCAAACATATAAAGCGGTTCGCCGACTTTCATCTTTTCTGCCAAATTATACTGTACCGGCAAATTAAAACTACCGTCATGTTCGGCAATTTCTGAATCTAAAGTCAACATGTCGCCAACCTTGACGTTCAGCATATTATCTTTCAGAATACCCAAACGAATCTTTGGCCCCTGTAAATCCTGGAGGATTGCTACTGGCTTACCCAACTGCTTGCTAGCTGTACGCACCCAATTGATTTGCTCAATTCGCTCCTCATTCGCACCGTGACTAAAATTCATGCGGATGCCGTTAACGCCAGCGTCCAGCAGTTGAAAAACTTTCTCCTGGCTAAACGTTGCCGGCCCTATTGTTGCTAATATTTTTGTTCGTTTAAATGTATTGCTGCTCATTTTTTAAATTATACCACGAAATAACAGTGATGGAAAATGATTGATATAATGTAATATGACAATAATCATTATCAGGAAATAAGCTTGCAAAACCCCCAAGACAAAATTTTAATTGGTGAAGCCTATTACTTTGATGCGATAGACAAGCAAATGTAAACGAACTAAAATCTAAATCAAAAAAATCGCCCAGAAAGACGATGGTTTGAATTTTTGCCTTAAAATGGTGACCTTACCGGGAATCGAACCCGGATTGCCAGGATGAAAACCTGGTGTCCTAACCGTTAGACGATAAGGCCACGACTTCAGGTATCATAGCAAATTATCATAAAAATGTCTATAGTATGTAAGCCTCTCATCTGTTATTGACTTTTCTTAATATTTTGTATATAATAGCTACATTCAATGCATTTAATCAGCCAACGTAAATTGGCAGATAACGAGGAGGAAAACGCATGCATAAAAGTTTTGATTGGCTGCGGAGCATTCCAAAGCGATTTTACGTATTAGCCATGGCTACAATTATGGCTATATCCTTACCAGCGGCGCTGAACGCACTGGGCACAGCAAACCAAACCAACACCAATACTGGTCAGCCGAATTTTTCTTTTACCAAGCAAGTTCGTAAACAAGGTGACACTGCTTGGCAAAAAAGCGTAACCGTTAACCCTGGCGACACTATTGAATACCGCCTAGAGTATAAAAATACCAGCACGGCCGAACAGCGTGATGTCCTCGTTAAGGATAAATTACCAAGCGGACTAACATATATTGACGGCTCAACAAAGCTCACCAATAGTAACAATCCTCAAGGCACGACATTAAATGGCGATATATTCAATAAAACACTTAATCTTGGTAACTACGCGCCAAACACCAACGCCATCATCACCTACCAAGCTAAAGTTACTGTTGATAATCTGACCTGCGGTAGTAGCGTTTCTTTCTCAAGTACCGCTGGCGCAGCGATTCAGGAAGGCACTAAACACGCCGAAGCTAGCGTAAAAGTTGAAAAAAACTGCGAGCAAACTCCTGTTTACCAGTGTAATGCTCTTTCCATTGACAAAATCTCCCAAGATAGTTTTAAGTTCTCTGTCAAATACACCGCCAATAACGGCGCAACTTTCAAGAAAGTTACTTATAAAGTCTACAACTCTGCGAATAATGAAGTTTATAGCTCAGATAACGGCAAGTTTGAAGGTTTCAAGCCAGGTAAATACACTGTGAAGGCCTTCATTACTGTAGCCTTGAAGGATTCAGAGAAAACCGTTACCAGCGAAGATTGCACAAAAGCCTTTGTTATCAGTGATGGCGAGAAGCCGACTACTAAAAAGCCGGGCGTAAAAGTCGAGAAGCTGGTCGATGGCGAGAAGCACAAATCTGTCAAACTCAATACCGAATTTACCTACCAGATTAAAGTCACCAATACTGGTGAAACTGACTTGAAAAATATTGCTGCTACCGATAATGCACCAAAGGGAGTTACTTTCGTAAAGGCAAGCGCTGGCACTATAAAAGACAATAAATGGACACACACTATCGCTGAGTTAAAATCCGGTCAATCTATTAGCTTTACCATTACCGCAAAAATCCCTACAGCCCAGGATGGTAAAATTAAGAATACCGCTTGCGTCGATGCGCCAGGCGTCGCAAATCCAAATGCAAACACCCCAGACTCCTGCGATGACGCTACTGTTGAGATTAGCAAGCCAACTACACCAACGAACCCTAGTAATCCAAATAAGCCAACTGAGCCTTCAAAACCGACAAATCCCACTGTTCCAGAAAAACCATCGAATCTGTCATCTCCAGCCAAACCAACTACACCAACAAGCCCAAGTAGTCCAACCAAACCTTCAGCTCAGACACCAACAAACCCAGAAACGACGCCATCAAATCCAAAGTCAGCTACACCATCATCCCTGCCACAAACTGGTTCCAGCGACCTGTTAATGAGCGGACTAGGGGTTGGTGCACTGCTGACGGCAGGATTAGCTTACGTTGCTAGCCGGCGACAACTATAGAGATTGACCGCTCCATACCCTATCTGAAGCGCTCAGTTTCAGACAAAACACTCCCTACTCCCAGGGAGTGTTTTCATGTATAATAACCCCATGATAAAGCAGAAGAAAAGGCGCAATAAAAAATATACCGGAGCAGATGCTGCGACTCAACGACCAAAAGTAATTCGAATTACAGCAACTAACCGTTCCAAACTATCACAGTGGATTTTTGATCGGAAAAAGTTTCTTCGCGCAATCGGAGTTGTCATTTTAGCAGTAATCTCGCTAGCACTGATCATCTCTGGAATTATCAGTCTTTTTCGCTAGCAAACTGGCAGCCTAAACCCAAAAGTACTACCCTTTCCTTCTTCTGATTCAAAAATCATCTCGCCATCGTGTAATAAAACGACTTTCTTTGCCAAGAACAGCCCGACACCAGTTCCGTCTGGCCGTCTTTTTCTGGCATTAGCTCCACGGAAAAACTTACTAAACAGCCTTGCTTGCTCTGCTTTTGGCACACCAATTCCTGAGTCTTTCACAGTAAACTCAATTACTTTATCGCTATTTTTTAACGTAATAGTCACCTTTGCGTGCGGGTTAGAATAATAGATTGCATTATCAATCATATTTAGCATAACCTGACGAATCTTCTCAGAGTCTATTGTCGCCAGTGGTATCTTTTTATCAATCTTCACATTCAGCTCAACCGAACGCTGATCTGCCACAACCTGCAATAGCGAAATTTCATCACGAAGAACGCGCGCAATATCTATTTTTTGCTTATCAATGGCAAACCGCCCCGTCTGTAGTCGTGATACATTAAGAAAATCATTGATTAAGCGCACCATACGCTCACTTGAGGAGAATGCTTCTCTCAGAACTGCCCGTTGTGTTGGCGAAATTTTTCCCAAATCGCCCTCCAAAATCATGTCCAGATAGCCTTTAATGCTAGTCAATGGCGTTCTAAGCTGATGTGACGCCATAGAAATAAATTCGTTTTTTGCCTCGTCCAACCTCTGTAATTGACGATTGCTAAACCTCAATTCTTTCGTTGACTCATCAATTCTTCGCTGCAGACTCTTATTCAATTCATTGATTTCCTCCATCGACAGCGAATTCCGAATCGATACTGCCAGCTCACCAGCGATTGACTCCAACATTTCAATATCCCGTGAACTATACCCCAAGCTCTTATGCTCACCTAGAAATAAGATTCCCACCTCCTGATTTTGATGTAGAAGTGGCACAATAATTTTTGTCCGGTGAATATCCAAAATCTTCTTTAATTCTGGGTCTTTAACTTGGTTTGCTAAAATCACCTCTGGAAAATCATAATGTTCATGATAATAATCCATAATTCTACGTACATCTTCTTCAATAACCGACAGGCGCCGACGCCCTGTTCGTCCATAAATGCCCTTCTCTGGAATGCAAAATGTCACTTTTTCCGCCTTTAGTGCCCTAGCGATATAATTACTAACTCGCCGCGTCAATAATTGTAAATCTGCAGTATAAGTTAATATTTTACTAATTTCGCGGGCAAAAGCATCTGTATCATATTCGCCGTAATAGAAGATTTTATCAGTGAATTTGTCAAAAAACCGCTTGACTGGCTGATATAAAAACGCCAAAATCAGCGCCAAAATCATATTTAGCAGACTGACATGACTATCAACAGTTAAAGTACGTTGGAAGACAACAATTGAAATAACGTACGCGGAAACTGCATAAATAGCCGCTAAGGCAATTAATAGCAGTATGTACGAAACACTCCGAGCTACCGCCGTCTTTACATCCATCAGACGATACCGCACAATACTATACATAATCGCAAAGAGGAAAATAACCGTAGCCACTGGCCCAATCCATATATATCTATAATCCCCAAGCGCTGGCAGCAGTAAATCAACCACAAACCCAGGAATACTGGATATAAATAAACCAACCATGTATATTGCAACTTGTTTACGGCGAATAGTATCAGAGTTCTTCCAAGCCCTATAACCAAACCACATTGCAATCAAGAAAAATGTCATAAAAAAGATAGCAAAAACTGTGTAATGAATGGCATTGATTGGAATTTGCGAGAAATCTATTGGTGTGTAAATCTCTGAAGTATTAATAATAAACTCTGGTACTAAAGCAATGTATATCGCAAGAACAACGAACATCGCACTAGATATATAGATAAAACTTTTTACCGATTTGGTCGGCGGCAGAAATGACTTGGCAGTAAAAATAGCGAGCGCTGGACAAAAAATCGCCGAAGCGACATAAAACCACCTTGAAGCAATATCTAAGACCATCGCATTATCCGCTAAGGAAAACAGCTCAAGGCCAGCCGACCATACCCCCAGACACAGACAAACCAAAAAGAACCACCATTTGACACCCTGGCGACGTTTCGATTTTCTGAGTACCAACACACCCAAAATCAACGCCATCAGCGCGATCAAGCCCAGTACTAACGCTCGAACCATCATGCTAATGCTATTATAGCATCATCTATGGTTTTTCAGCGGTAAAAATTGTATAAACACCACTCGGTGCAACTTCTGCAGAGATAGCTTCCCTTGGCACGCCAGATTCTATAAGTAGCTCAAAGCTCCGCTTAATATTACGCCTAGTCACCCTTGGCAGCCAACCCATTAAGCCGTGCAGGAATCCTTTCTGTGGACGGTTTTCATTCATATTGCCAGTGACCATCCGGCCACCGCCTCGCAAGAATCGCCACGATTCTTTTGTTAATTTTCTATAAACCACGTCCGGCAAATATTCACGTAAACCAGAATCTTCCGCAATATCCAACAGTCGACCTTTTAGAACTTTCTCCAGTCCCAACGGTCTGCCTAACTTACTAAACAATCGCTGACAATGAACTTCTATATTCTCTTCCAGGCCCATTTGCCGCGCCAAATTCTGAGCTGCTGCCAGTGACAGTGGATCTTGGTCTAGCAAAATAACTGTTGGTGCTTGGCCAGTTTCCTTTTTCAATGCTTTTATCATTTGCAGCGTCGGCAGCGCCGTTCCACAGCCAAAGCTCATGATTAGCATATCGTTAATTGACCTGCCTTCATCCCTCTCTGCCGTCTTCTTCAGATGCTCGATCATATGCCTATTCACGATGTCTTTTCGCTCACGAATACCAATTCCATCCGCACAATACTTAATAATCTCAGCAAATTTTGGCGTTACTGGCGCGTTGATAAATTCTTGTACGCTCTGCAATCTTTCATTTACCGACTGCTCAGCTTGCTGCCGACTCTCCCCCCTGTTCATCTGCGCTTCAATCATCGCCTCTCTTAAGGGCTTGCCATTCACCTTTTCTTCGAAGAGAGATTCATCTATCGGACCGCTCATGGTAGGATATTTACCAGGAAATACTAATTTATCGTCATCGATGACCGCTAGCGCATACGCCTCAGCAATTGACAAAAAAGTTGATGCTGAACCACGCTGCTTATGCCACGGCTCTGAGTTGGTTTCATTAGCATCATACAATAAGTCGTCACGATGATACTCCAGGATTTCTTCAACTCTTTCATTCCATTTATCTACAGTCCGGCGTCCCAGCAGAGGTATTTTTCCAAGACACTTAGCTAATGCTGCCATACTCGCATGAGTATACAGAAATTTAAGGTGTTCTTCATTGAATTTCTCACACCGATTTTTCAAATAGCTAAATACCTTTTTTATTCCCTGCGGATTCTTATATGCGGGATCCGTTCTTTCACCGACCTGAACATCATAGCCTTCTTTAGTAAGTTCTGCGATTTCATCATTTAATTTCCGACTCACTTCCAGATCGATGCTACCCAGAAACTCTTTCTCTTTATTATTTGGGTATTTTTCCATGCCAAAAATTATACCATAATTTGTATGCTATACTTAAAGCATGATAAAAATTGCCATCATTGAAGACGACCCAACCATCAGCCAAATGTACCGCATGAAATTTGAATCAGACGGTTTTGAGGTGCGGCTAGCAGCCAATGGTCAAATTGGCGTGGAAGTTGTCGAAAAATTCCAACCAGATATCATTCTCCTAGATTTACAAATGCCAGAGATGAACGGGACAGAAGCTCTGCGATATATTAGAGCTAAAGATTGGGGAAAGGCTATTCCAGTCATTGTTTTAACTAACCTCGGCGAGGAAGAGGCGCCACGCGAGATAAAGGAGCTTGGCGTACATAGCTATATTGTTAAAGCAAATCTTACGCCACGGCAGGTTGTCGAACAGGTCAAATCTGCAATAAAAACTGCTTAATTTTTCACCTGATTAGCAATTTTCAGACAGGCCGTAATTACATTATCAAATAACGCCGACACCGTCAGCGGACCAACGCCCCCCTTTTTTGGCGTAATGACAACATCCTTACGCAGACGCACTTCCTCGGCTACGTCGCCGACAATTTTCCCATCTTCCGACGCTGTGCCCGCATCAATAACCACTGCTTTTGGCTTAACCATCTGGCTAGTAATTAAACCTGGTACGCCTGTCGCCGATACTATGACATCATAGTTAGTTAATTGTATAAGGTCATCGCCTTTCTCAAAAACTGTCACATCAACGCCAGATTTTAGCCACATACGTTCCAGAGGAGCACCCACTAAACGTCCCCGTCCAACAATTGCTACTTTTCTACCTTTAAGCTCAACACCATATCCAGCCAGCAGCCAGCTTATCGCCGTTGGCGTTGCTGCTTGGAAGTTCGATTTCTGACACAAACCATCAACATCCTTCTCTTTTTGAACGCTCTCCAATAGCTCCTCGGTTTGTGCAAGATCACTAACTGGAAGTTGTACAATTATCCCCTGAACGTCTTCCCGATGGTTCAACTTGTCAATTACCCCCAAGGCCTGACCGGCAGCAGCCCGATGAATCTCTACATCAATTAAAATATCCGCACCATACCGTTGCTTTAGGCGCATATATGTCTCGATAACTGGATTCTGAACATCCGTCACAATTGCCAAACACGGCTGAATACGCCAAGCCTGACGTAGGGCACGTACTTGTTTTGCCTGCCGCTCCTTAATAAAACTAGCCAATTCTGAGCCGTTTAGTTCTTTCATTGCCCTTAAGTATAGCAACTTTATCGCCTTGAGTACAGAGAGGATGTATGTTATAATTCGAGGAGCTTGGATCTTGGCGGATGTAGCTCAGTTTGGTTAGAGCGCTGGATTGTGGCTCCGGAGGCCGTGGGTTCGAACCCCATCATTCGCCCCAAGTCTTGTTGCAATTTACTTTTCTAGAAAATTGTGATATAATAAAAGTGTAGACATTTTTATTGATTGTCGTATAATTGAATTGTGGGCCAGTAGCTCAGCTGGTTAGAGCACCTGCCTCTTAAGCAGGGTGTCGAGGGTTCGAGCCCCTCCTGGCCCTCCAAAAAATAACCTCACTATCCGTGAGGATTTTATTTTACCCAAATGGATTATAACGACGTGGTGGTGGCTCACGAAAAACTGGTCGCGAACTGGCAGCATTAAATGACTGACGAGGGCTACATGATGCGGCAGAATTTTTCTTACTAGAAGGTTTTACGACGTTTATTTGTCGATTGTTCTTAGGTAGCAGTCCATCGGCAGTATTATTCGCCGGAGCAACTATTCCCATTTCCGCGCCAAATCGTCGTATATTCGTAGAGTTATTTGCCGCCATGGAAGTCCGATAATTCTCAATATACCGCCGGTCTGAATTTGCTTGGCGATTTGCGCTTAGACTTCTACCTGTTGCGCCATATGTTTTAAATCCATCAACTGACCCATTCCTGGAGCCAGATAATCTCATCACCATTTCCCGCGTCATCTGCGGTTTCCGATTTGCATCCATATACCCCCTATTGTTATATGAAATGGCGCCCCGAGTAGGATTCGAACCTACGACCTTAGGCTTAGAAGTCCTCTGCTCTATCCAGCTGAGCTATCAGGGCGTATTCACATTATAGCATCTTTCTGCTACAATAGTGCAAGCTTGCGGGTGTAGTACAGCGGCTAGTATGCAAGTTTTCCAAACTTGAGATGGGAGTTCGATTCTCCCCACCCGCACCAAAATGGGGATTTCTGAGACTTTGCCGCCCGACTGAACAGTCTTTTAAGATTTTACCCACTGTTTTTTATTTTACTTGAAGAGGAATTGACTGGTAGGTACTTTGATCATGTTGGTAGATTGCCTTCTATGAAAACATAAACGTTACACCTATACTCATACCACGATATCGTAAATTCAATGTCACGAACAAAGTCTTCAGCCTTAATCTATTACTTTCTTATTTCCTTAAGTACCAACTCTCGCAAAATTTCAGATTTGTTTTTGCCCGTAATATATGCCTCGTGCTTTAAGTAATTATATATTTCTAAGTTTATAAAAAAATTAAAGCGCATGCCCTGCTTTTTTGTATCATTTTTCTCAAAAAAATCTTTCACTATCTCCCTCAGATCATCCAGATTATATCTCTTGATAGTAACAAGCTGATCAAATTCAGAGTTTGTGCCACTAGAGAAACTGACAGACGATACGTCATGGCACGATAACATAAGGACTGGCTTCCTTTGTTGTACAGCAATTGCTATTTGATAACCAATAGCTATATTTTCATCAGTAACTTCTGCAATAACCACATCCGCCCCTCCGATAGCCTCCAAATCCTTCTTTGTGAACACACCCCAATTAATGCCATCTTTACGATTGATTGATTCAATAAATCTACGCTCTTTACTGAGCCATTTCCTGGAGGGCTTATGCCCCAACTGATTAATAGTATCGTGGATTTTCTTTAGGTATGTATAATTAATATCTATGCTGTGTTGT
>CAURDO010000001.1:0-182307 GCA_963524145.1 uncultured Candidatus Saccharibacteria bacterium | reverse complement strand
TTGACGCTCGGTATTTTAAACTTCCTTTACCCGAGAGACGGGTATCAGCCGTTGCTACTATGATTACAAAAATGTAAATAATAACACATGGTTATTACAGCTTATGTAGGCGGGCTATTCCGACAATCTCTTTATGTATTAGGCTGTTACTAAAAATTGCGCCCTTGAGAGGCTGATCATAACGTTGATCATTTCCGAACAAATCGGTAACCTTACCTCCAGCCTCTTCAACAATTAACTTTGCACTTGCCGCGTCGTGCATTCCCGAACCTGTCAGTACAGTTGCGGCAATTTTCCCAGAAGCAACAAGCATAGCCTCATAAATAACACTATGTAAAATTATTGGACGGTAAGACCGAGTATATAGATGAGTTTTAAACTTAGGCCCACTCACTACTTTTGAGGAGCGTCCAGAATTCCCAATTAGTGCTTTGTCGAGAGCAGCTATACTGTTAACTCGTAACGGCCGAGCATCCTCAAAAGCACCACCTCCCCTGATTGCCCAATACATTCTTTCTAAGAAAGGGTCATAGACAACAGCAATAACAGGTGAGCCCTTCCTATCCAATAAGGCAAGCGAAAATACACACGTTGGTATGCCGAGTGAATATGGCAATGAGCCATCAATGGGATCGCATATCCACGTACCTAAGTTTTGACTAGACTTAAAGCTTTGCTCCTCCCCGATAACAGAATACCCAGGAAAATTCTTCCTTACTGAGTCAACTACGATTCTATTTATCTGTATATCGACTGGGGTAATAACACTACCATCGAACTTAAGAGAGTAGTTACCTGCATGAATAAAGGACTCTCTTATCAGTAGGCCTGCTTCTATAGCCAATGACTTAGCAAAATTAAGTTTATCCATAAAGATTACCAGTAGGATAATTTTAATTTTGAATCCGTAAGAAAATGATCGGTCTCTCTACTAGACGTAATGTTCTCCTCGAACTGTTTCACCCAATCGTGATTGGATTGATACCATTCAATCACATTAAAAATTCCACTCTTGAGATCTGTTTTGGCTGTCCATCCTGTCTTTCGAGAAAGCTTCTCAGGGCTAGAGACTAAAAACTTACCCCTCCCGTCATGAGTACGTGGCTCTATCACGTTAACGCTACTTGCAGGAATAATATTTAATATCTCCTCTACGGCATGATAGTTATCACATTGAACCCCCGAGGATAGGTTAAAGACCTCGCCTAAGTGATTAAACCCAGCGGACTTCTCTAGTACTCCACAAGCGTCTTCAATAGAAACAAAATCCCTATTTGTGCCTTTTTCAACAGTTACCTCTTCACCTAAAAGGATTTGAGATATAACCCTAGGTAAGAGTCTATCTGGTGCTTGCCATCTACCATAAAGGTTGGTGAATCTAAAAATGGTCGCCTGAAGCCCCTGAGTCTCTACATAGGATTTGATTATGGCTTCGTTGGCTACTTTAGAAGCTGCATAGGGCGATAGCGGTGCAAGTGTGTCGCTTTCAACATATATTTTTTTATCACTGCCACCATATACCTCTACTGAAGAGGAAAAGATGAGTGGCTTGCCAATTCTACAGGCAAACTCGATAATGGTCAGCAAAGACTCTATATTATTTGTTATCGTTCGGTGTGGGTAAAAGTAAGAGTAATCAACGTGAGGTAGCGCTGCAAGATGATAAATGATATCAATATCATACAACTCAGAAGTATTGATAGATTGCTTCACAAGGTCGAGTCGCCTAAATGTATACCTATCGTTATTCAATAGATGAGAAGTCGATAGGCGACTATGGCGATCTTCTATATCAATACCTATAACCTCATGCCCCCTGTTTATAAGATAGTGGGATAGATTCACCCCAACAAACCCAGCCGCACCAGTGATTAGAATTTTCATAGTCGACTTTTATCCCCTTCCTGACGTTCGTCTGTTCCGAGCCAAGATTCAATTGTCTCACATATTTCGACTGGATTGAGCTCACCACTTATCTCTAGGACTCTCTTACCATCTCTCCAACGTTCATCTGCAATAATATCTTCCCATCTTTCTAACACCACATCTGCCGATTGCAAATTATATTCTATATCTTCTGGACGACCTCTCCTTTTAAGCCTCTGGATTATAGTAGGTAGTCCGACTCGTAAATAAACATAATACATACCCCACTGTTCTTGTGCTTGACTATATTGTTGATCAAGTCTTGACCATTCATAGTCTGACAAAAAGCCATTTTCTCTCAACCTCCAAGAGTGAACTTTATGAATCCTGTCGGGAGAGGTGTCGGCAAACAGGGGGTGTGATTGTGACTCTAACGCCTTTTGTTTTGCCTTAAGTACATAGCTCATCGCCTCTGTTTGGTTTTCAAAAGCATAACCTGCAGGATTGTTTAGAAATTTTTCAAACATAGGCCACGTAGGAACACTTAGGGCATGACCACCCAACCTTCTTGCTAAAAGTTTACTTGTTGTCGTTTTGCCAGCCGTCTCCGTCCCAAGAAGTGTCACTACTTCAGGAAAGCCCGGTTTTCTTAGATTTTCCATACCCTAACTTACCTAACCAAGTTTTACAATAGGAACACCGCTTCCATTACGCCATGTTAAGCATACAGCCTCTCTCACCTGTAGGTCATTAAGTGCATTCATAAGCGAAGGGGAAGGTGCTTGAGCTCCCTTTTTTATCATACCCAGAAACTCACTCCAACACTTTTTCATGCCACAATCAGCGTCCGGTATAGTAGTAACTTCTATCAACTTTTCCGAACCATGCCAATGTTCAATTGTATCAGTATACTTTTTAGTATCATGACTATACACATGGCTAATCTTTATATCTGCATCATCAAAAATTAGCGAGTAACGGTCATCACTCCATGTGTTAGTGAGATTTAATTGGATCTCTAATAGAGCACCTCCTTCAAGTTCACATTTAATGATATATTCCGAGATACTACCAATTAATCGCTTTTCACAACTTTGGACTACTTTCACAGACTTCCCAGTGACTGCTCGCACTGAACTAACGATGTGCACGAAATGTTCAAGGAATAAATCATCGTCAGTACGTGGGTTGACACGCAAGCCCCTCCTTAGGGTATCTCGAACGACCACATGTGTTAGCTTCTTGTGTCCGCATTTGCCTATCATTGTTCTCGCCGCACTAAACCTCTCTTGGTTCTGAAAATTCTCACCTATAACAGTTGATATTTTTTGAGAAATGATTTCTTCAACAAACTTTGCGCCTGATATTACGTCACTTGCAATTGGTTTTTCTACATATTGAGGCAGTCCCAATCGTGCAATCCGCAAAGCAACATCTAGGGTGTTAGAAGGAGTAACAGCAACCAATGCTGCGTTAATAGTATTTTTTCTAATCACTTCATCTAATGATTCATAGCGTTTAACCTTGTAGCCCAATACTTTTTGAACCTCTTCAAAAGCAGACTGACGTCTTGAGACTATGGCTGCTACGCGTATCTCTTTTGATAGATCCTTCAGAATAGGAGCATGCCTGTCCCTTACTACATCACCTGACCCAACTATACACAAATTAATCATTTTAACTCCTCTGTTTACATGTACTAAGTATTAACGGTAGGGCTTTTTCTAATCTATCAAGTTGCCCTTCCGCACAGGCAGGATTTATCGGTATGTTTATAATATGGTTCGCAAAATATCGTGCATGCTTTAGCGAACCATCCGTCTTAGTAATCGCCCCTTGAGTGGCTGGCTGTTCTGTAATCAAAAATGGCCAGCAAGGACGAACCTCAAAACCACCTATGCGCATTAGTTCAACTGCAAGATCCCGATCACCATCCATCAACATCGCATACGTCTGGTAGTTTTGTGTCCTGTCGTCTGAATCGTGATTAAACTTAGCGACCTTTATTCCTGCGCTTTGTAAAATATCATCTACAGACTTGATGATGTCGCGACGCCTATCGCTCGCCTCGCTAAAATGCCCGATCGTATCACTCAAGAAACAGGCAGCAACGTCGGTCATAAGCATGTTCATGCCTGGCATTTCAGTATAATAATAGCCCTTCATGTGGCCATTCTTACCGACAGCTTTCGCCATATTCATAATATCACCATCCCGAGTCAGGATACAGCCACCCTCGCCACCTGCGGCGGCTGCCTTGCTAGTATGAAAACTCATGATTGACAGTTCAGCATTTGAACCAGACGGTTTGCCCTTGAAGCATGCGCCAAACGAACCGGCCGCATCTTCAATTATCTTATACTTACTACTCTTAGGAATTTTATCCCAATCAACAGAATATCCGAAATAGTTTATACCTATAATAAACGCGACATTATCATCAATCAACTTCTCAACCGAGCGTGGATCAATAACCGGTGCATCTTCACGAGATTCTGCTGCATAAATTTCATAACCCAGAGAGGCTGCAATATTGGCAGCAGCTGAATATCCAAATGCCGGTAATATAACGGCTTGCTGCTTGTCTTTTCGCCTTGCCATTGATAGCAGGATCCACAAAGCAGACGTACCAGAGTTAGTTAATAACACGTGCGGCACACTGAGCTGTGTGGATATCTCGCGTTCTACTGATCGTGCTATAGGGCCATACGACCATTGCCCTGAGTTAATTACCATATCCAGTAGGCTGCGACCTTCATCGCTCAGTTGAGGGGAGGTCCAGCGGTAAACGAGCCTATTCATTCCCGTCCTCCTTTGGCGTTATATTAGTAATCGCATAGGTTCTTCTATTAAACTCTATTGTACCCCATGGTTCCTCCCGCACTCGCATGTCACCACCTTGTGTAGACGTATTAGCCGTGGTTTGCGGCGATAAGGCCCCTAAGCTATCGTGTACACCATCATAGTGATAGTAAAGACTAGGCAAGACATGTTCATTATCTTCACCAACAATATACCCAAGCCGCGACCTTCGGGCTTGGTCTTGTTGCCAGATCTCTGATAAAGAGGATATAGCAAGATTGCCAATAGATCTATTTCTTCCATAGATTCGATTACGGAGAACGTTTCCATTAACTTTAACAACAGCTTCAATACCGGGGTTTTGATCTTGAAACGCATGTATTGGGGTCGGTATACCTGACCAGCCTGGCTCCAGCATAACTCCATCATTAATTGTTAAGGAAAAATTCTCGTCATTGAGCTCCTCTTGTAGTTTTCTCGCTGTGTACCGAACTTCTTCCAATCGATCTTCTGGCACTCCCTGCCATTCCTCTGCCGTTTCAGCACGCCCAAGTCTACACATTAAAGAAATATTCTGACTTCGTACACCAGCTTCCTTCAAAATCGGAGGCAGCTCATGCCAATTATCAATATTATGTTTTCCCAGTACTGAAATAATATTTACATCCAGGCCAGCACTAACTGCATTCTCCATACCTCTCCACGCACGTCTCCATACTCTTTCACCTCGCGCTTTATCATTAGCAGCTTCTAGCCCATCAATACTGATCGAAATACGCCCAATACCAGCATCCTTGAGCTCCCTAGCTAGCCCCTCTGATAATAGTGTTCCGTTAGTGATTATCTGCACAGATGTAAAACCTAACTTATTAACCGACTCCAAATAGTCCATGAGGTTGGGCATAATTGTGATTTCACCTCCCGTAAGCGTAACGTCGAACACCCTCATTTGATCAGCATCTTGCAGTAAAGAATCTACTAAACTAGGTGGAAGAGTGCGAGAATCTCGTGCATCTTTGCCAAAAAGTGCATCAATATGACAGTAAGAACACTTAAGATTACAAGCTTCGTTCAAGTCAACCACCACCCTCCACGGATTGCCTTCACGAAAAACCGAGGGGTCAAGTCTAGCATTGTCAGTAATGATTTCTTTCATTAACTCCTCCATAATTTAATATGTGTATACTATCATACACATAATTATACACACCAGTTCATCTTCTGCAATATATCCATTAAGGGAAACCTAAGCACAATGAGCGTATGCAATAATAGGCTAAAATACTGACAAGTCACTACACATAGCGTGTCAGCTTCACCGGTAAAAGCTACACCTCTACTATTTTAACGGGATATGACTGGCGATAGGTTAGTACTTTGTGATAAAATAAGCTCGAGTTGTGGTATAGACTACACCAATTGAGACAATTCCCATCCATAAAGGGCATCATGGATCCATATTTTTACACAGAAAAACCAAAATACCGACCACACGACATCGAAGATGTCTCTGAGTTTTATGACATCATTGAACGCAGTAGTTTGACACATCAGTTGTCTGATTCCAGGCCGTACATCTACTGGACAATAGAGATTTATGACAAAGCCAACGGTATCAAAGGTGGCGGCGGCTTGGGCGTACTGGCGGCAGACACACGGCGAGTGGCCGAAAAATTAGACGTGCCATTTGTGGTAGTGACGCCATTTTACCGCAGTGAATCGCACCAAAAAATCACTGACCTCGAGCAGGAAGAATTTTCAGAAACTGTCTCACCACAAGACTATGGTTTTGAGTACATTGACGACGTGTCCATCAGTTCACGTGGGTTTCCCGATGCTAGTTTAAGCATTTTCAAAAAGACACTCGGCTCGACTCAGTTTGTTACTATCTCAGAGCCAAACTTTGGACAATTGTACGAAGGAGAAGGTTCGGGAGATCACCGGCTATACCAAGAAGTCGCGCTTGGGTTCGGCGGCTATAAAGCCCTGAAACTACTCGGCATCAAACCAGCCGTCATCCAACTCAACGAAACCGCAACCATTTTTGCGGCATTGGCTCGACTGGACGAACTATGCGCCAACGGCATGAACCTGTATGAAGCAATCGTTTACGTACGCAAACACACACTCTACACCAACCACACCCTACTCCAGGCAGCTGAACCAGAATTCCACCGCTCGCAATTTGAAAAATTGGTACTGCCAAATCTCAAAAGTAACGCGGTGCGCTGCTGGCTGATGGAACAATTTCGTAATGATCGCTTGCGACCAAACTTGCTAGCAATTGAGCTGACTGAAGCCAAAAATGGCGTCAGCAAACTGCACGCACGAGTGGCAAATTTCCGCGACCGCAACAACGACAAAGTCAAGTTTCATGCCATCACCAATGGAATTGACCTGGAAACATGGGTGCTACCAGAAATCTTACAATCGTATCGTGAACACAACATCATAGACAAGTTTGGTTTACCAACAGAGAAATTCACTGAACAGGTAAATAAACTCCATAGTACGGACATAAAACGTTTGAAAAAACATGGGCGCCTGGAACTTAACCGAGTCTTGTCGAAGCGCAAAGATCAATATAATCAGCCTGTACAAATTCCAGAAGATGCAATACTGTTTGATTTTAAGCGGCGATTTGCAAATTACAAGCGTCCTTATATGCCTTTTGAGAATCCCGACGCGCTACGTCAAATCCTTATCAGTCATAACGCGCATTATATTTTAGCGGGAAAAGTCCACCAGGGCGACACGACAATGTATCAGAAACTGCTGGAAGTGTTAAAATTAATTGATCATGACCCTGTTCTACGTGAACGAGTTCACTATATCCAAGATTACGACGAAGAGTTAGGTCGGGCTTTAGCGATCGGTTCAGATATTGCTATCAATGTGCCGATTATTGGTTTAGAAGCCTGCGGTACGTCATGGGAGAAAGATATTGCCAATTTAAAACTACTGATTTCCACAAGCGATGGCGGAGTAGCAGATGTGCAACCAATTGCCTGCTTGGAAGTGACAGGGAAAAACTACGAGGCAGAAATTTCATCACTATACGTTAACATGCATAAAGCCGCCACTATATTACAAGATGGTCAATTATTAGAACATCACATTCATCACCAATTAGGCAGCTACTTGCCAATAATTTCTGGCGCTCGAATGATGAAAGATTATTTAAAATTCCTCTTTCCAAAGTCGCAAACTCAGCCAAAAAAATTACCAGAAACTAAACAAATTACTATTCAATAACCACTTCAACTTCAGCACCCAAGGAATTTAAGCGGGCGGCCAATTCTTCGTAGCCACGGTTAATCGAATACACGTCACGCAGGATTGATGTACCCGGCGCTGCCAGCATTGCCAACAAAACTACCACTGACGGTCTTAAGGCGGGCGGTGCTACAACGTCAGCCGGCTTCCACTTGGTAGGTCCAGTGATATAGACGCGGTGCGGATCAACCAGTTCAATTTGCGCATTTAATTTACTTAGCTCTGTAAAATAAATTGCCCGATTTTCATAGCTCCAGTCGTGCACTAATGTCCGACCTTTAGCAACCGTAGCAATCAACCCCAAAAATGGCAGGTTGTCCATATTTATTCCTGGGAACGGCAGGGCGTGTAACTTATCTTTAGCGGCTTTAAGCTCAGAATGATGGAGCGTAATATCTACCAAACGCGTCTGCCCATTATTAGCAAAATATTCTTCACTCAAATCAAATTTTAGTCCCATTTCCGCCAACGTTGCCAGTTCAATCTCCAAAAATTCAATTGGCGCCCGACGAATCGTGATCTCTGAATCGGTCACAACTGCCGCAGCGATAAAACTCATCGCCTCAATCGGATCTTCGCTCGGGTAGTAATCTAGGTTTTTATTTATATGTTTACGTCCTGTAATCTTCAGTGTGGTTGTGCCAATTCCCTCTATTTTTACACCCAGCTTCTTTAAGAAAAAGCAAACATCCTGAACCATGTAATTTGGACTAGCATTGCGAATGATAGTCGTATCTGGAGAAAGCGCCGCCGCCATAATAATATTTTCAGTTACTGTATCACCACGCTCCGTTAAAAGAATCGTCCGATTGCCAGAATGGATATTGGTTTTTGCATGATAATAATCAGTTTCTGCCGTTACACTCATGCCAAAATGCCTTAACCCGCTCAAGTGAGGCTCCACTGTGCGCTTACCCAAGTTACAGCCGCCCGCAAATGGCAATTTAAAATCGGCATACTGATAAAGTAGCGGCCCAAGAAACATAATTACCGTGCGCGTTCGCTTGGCAGCCTCAATATCCATACCCTCCAACCTTAATCTGGCTGGTGGCATAATCTCCAAATCGTTACCATCCAGCCAACGAGTTTTTACGCCCATAGAATTTAACACCTCAATAATACGATTAACTTCCTCGATTCTTGCAACTTTCCTGAAGGTGGTTTTTCCTTTATTTAGCAAGCTGGCACAAAGCAGCGCCACGGCGGCATTCTTACTTGTTTTAACTCGTATCTCACCAGACAGTTTTTTACCACCATGTACTTTAAAATTCATTTTTCCTGAATGATTAACCGTCACAATGTTACTATTAAGCACCTCGCTAATGCGCGCCACCATTTCAATGCTAATATTCTGACCCCCGTTTTCAATCCGGTTAATAGCGCTCTGTGATGTACCAATCGCCTCGGCCAGCTGTGTCTGCGTAAGGCCCTGTTTTTGACGATTTTCTGCAATTAAATTGCCAATTTTTTGGAGATACCTATCTTTGATCATGCCCGGATTATATCACTAATGATATATTTAGGCAATGGTATAATGAGAATATTGGAGGTATAGCTATGAAAGATAAGCAAGTTGAGCAACTCATAAAAGCAGAAAAAAATCGACAAACTGACGGACTGGAGCTAATTCCGAGTGAAAATTACGTATCACCAGACGTACTGAAGGCGCTGGGCAGCGTCTTTACCAACAAATACTCTGAGGGTTACCCCGGACGACGCTATTACGGCGGACAAGAAAACACCGACCAAATTGAGCAACTGGCGATTGACCGCGCTAAAAAACTATTCGGCGCTGACCACGCTAATGTCCAGCCACACTCTGGCGCCCAAGCCAACGAGGCGGTGTATTATGCGTGGTGCGAGCCAGGCGATACCATTCTGGCGATGGATTTGGCACACGGTGGACATCTGACGCACGGTGCTCCAGTCACTCGTTCGGCCCGCGAATATAATTTCATCCGCTACGGTATTAAGGATGTCGAGACTGGCGAAATTGACTATGAAGAAATTCGCCGCTTGGCACTAAAACATCGGCCAAAAATTATCTTGGCGGGATTTTCGGCCTATCCACGAGAACTCGATTACGCCAAGTTTTCCGAGATTGGCAACGAAGTTGGCGCTATGTTGATGGCGGATATGAGCCACATCGCTGGATTAATCGTTGGCGACGTGGCTAAAAATCCGTTTGACTACGGCTTTCATGTTATCACCACTACCACACACAAAACCTTACGCGGCCCGCGTGGCGGCTTGATTTTGTCAAAAGGTGTGGTCGGCAATCCTTTGAAGCGACCAGAAAAAACCTTAGAAAACTTGCCAACACTGATTGACCGGGCAGTCTTCCCTGGCACTCAAGGCGGCCCGCACATGCACACCATCGCTGCTAAGGCAGTGGCATTTGGCGAAGCATTACAGCCAGAATTTAAGAATTATACTCGGCAGATTGTTAAGAATGCAGAAAAGCTAGCAGAAGAACTACAAAAACGAGGTTTTAAATTGGTTACAGGTGGGACTAGTAACCACCTAATTTTGGCAAATATTTATAGCAGTTTCGGCATTGATGGTAAAGAGGCAGAAATCGCCATGGATAAGACTGGTCTGACATTAAATGCCAATGCTATACCAAATGACAAGCTACCACGATTCCGCCCAAGCGGTATTCGCCTGGGGACGCCAGCAATTACCACACGTGGCGCCAAAGATACGGATATGGAAAAAATAGCTGAATGGATGAAGCAGGCAATCAATAATCGCAATAACGACGAAGAGTTGACCGAACTCCGCCAAGAAGTCAAATATTTCTGCCAAACATTATGCGCCATTTAATTCCTAAAACATAATAAAACTCCGGCACTATGACCGGAGTTTTCTATTGGTATAGAGCTAATTAACAGCCAGTACCAACTACGCGAGTCTCAACAGTATTCTTACTGTAGTCGTAGTATTCAATCTTCGCGCCTGTTGGGTCACCGGTACCACACTTAGTGTATTTAACTGTTGTAGTTGGAGTGGTTGAACCAAAAGTACCAGTACCTAATTCAGTAACATTGGCTGCAGCAATGTAGTAAGACTTCTTTGTATCTGCGGTAGTTAATTTTGCGATATCCTCTGGATACTTACCCTCTTCAGTGTTATATAGTTCAGCTTTCTTAGCAACTGAGTCAACTGTTGATTTAGCAGCTGATGTCTTTGCCTGGTTTTGCAAACCGTTGTATGCAACCAAAGAAACAACTGTCAAAATCGCGATGATAACGATAACAATCAAAAGCTCGACGAGCGTAAAACCTTGATTTTTAATATTTTTTGTAGTCACGATAATGTGCCCCCTAAAATTGTGTTAATTTGATTTGTAATTTGATAATACTACAACGTTTTTAAAAGCGCAAGCATTTTTAATAGATATAGCGATTTTGGAGCGGGCGCAAGAACAATGATTCTGTCGGGTTATATCGATTATCCTTTGTCCCGTCGCCAATCTGCCCAGTGTGGTTTAATCCCCAGCAATACGCCCGCTTGTTTGTCATAAGCGCACAGCCGCGGTTTGCTCCAGCTGCTATGTCTACCACTTCCTCTGTCACTGGCAGACCATCCGTTCCAACATAGACAGGACGCGGCTTTGTGACGTGATTGACTCCAGAATTATTTACCCCCAACTGCCCCCACTGGTTTGTCCCCCAGCAATACATTTTTCTCTTGCCAGCATCACTCACCAAAGCACAAGAATGAGCAATTCCCACTTCAACTCGCAACGCCGTGCCAGGCAAATCCTTAACCTGAACAGGCTTATCAAAACTTTGATACGAACCACTTCCATAAGAGCCAGAGCCAGATTGTCCGCGACCAGATCCACCCCAGCAATACACCTTACCAGAGGCAACTGCGCAAACATGTACGAGGTATGGAATTGCTTCATAACTAGCCCACGTGTAACCATCTTGGGATATATCGGTTACGTTAGAAATGTCAACAACACGAACCGGCTGTCCGTAATTGTATGTACTAGACACTGGACCACTACCATTTTGACCATAGTTAGCCTGGCCCCAACAATACGCAGTACCGGTGGTGATGATCGCACACATACTATGCGCACGAGAGCCACTAGTTGAGAGTTTTTTCGCAGTATATCCAGCAGGCAACCTCCAGGTAGGATCAGTACCTGAAGCCACCTCCACGGGCGTGACAGAACGAGCCGGATTACCAGGAGAGCCAGAGCCTAGCTGACCATAGTCATTCCTTCCCCAGCAATAAATTTTACCATCCGCAATCGCACAAGATACATCGCCGCTGCCACCGATTGCTGTCACATTTTTGCCAACAATAGCCCCACCAACCTCCACTGGAATATTGGAGCGTTCACCAGCACCCGACCGCCCATTACCTAATTGACCATGCTCATTATCACCCCAGCAGTAAACCTTTTTTGCAGAGCCTAGCTGGGTTAAAACACAATTGTGGTGCTGCGCAGCAAACATATCAATAATTTTTCCATAAATCATATCGCCAATTGAACGTACTTTTACTGGCGTCTCAGAGCTGGTCATTGTACCATCTCCCAATTGACCCTTGCTATTGTCACCCCAACACCATACATTATTCGACAAAATAGCACAGGTACGCCCTGTCCCACTAACTGTCCGTGTAGCGTCAAGGTCGGCCGGCCAAGTAACAGACTTTTTTACGACCGCCACATAAGTCTTAGACCCGCCACCTACAACCTCAACTCGACCAGTAGCAGAAATCTGGGCGGTAGCAGCTGATAATGCCGAGCTCTTCGTTGATGCTTCCAGATTGCCAACCTCAAACGTCGTCCGTACTTTACCATTATCAAGTACATAATTATTGCTATGAAATGCCGCTGCTCCCTTACAATTAGTGTTTGGTCGCAAAGGACCGATACCACCAGGAGCCGAACTCCACGATTGCTCCGCATTATTAGCATCCAAACAAGCGTTCGCATATGCAGTACCCGCCTCGCCCGCCTCTTGGGCTAATTTATAATAATATTCTTCTTGAGAATAAATATAGGATTGGGTAACAATTCTTAATGCTCCCGCTAAAACCGCCAAAATGAAAGTACTCATTAGCACGATTAAAACCAGAGAATAGCCGTCTTTTTGTCGAATCATAAGTTATTTATCTTTCGTATGGTTAATGTTTGTGAATCAGAAACATTTTTAGATGGTGACTGCAACTTTAAAGTGACTTTTATACTATCAGCAGCATCAAGGATTTTTGGATGGCTTTTAGCAATATCATATTGGTGCTGTACCGGCCTGCTGCCTTCATAATATTCGACTTTGAACTCTGATACGCCAGTTGCTAAAATTGAGTCTTGGCGGGTTTTCATAGCACGATCCTTAAACTTATCAGCCTCTGAGTGATTCATGCAGAAATAATTCCCCGCAGCACCAGTGTATACATGACCATAGGTGTCAAGTAAATCGTTATAGACAGTACGTCGATGTAGCTGCCCGTCCACCAAAAAATACACAACTATTTTTTTATACTTTGGTTGCTGACTTTTATTTGCCGCACAATCAAACCGCGGCGTTCTTAGGTAAACAATCTCCCGAGCATCGGAGCCACGGCCAGTCGTAGTGGCGTACTGTAATAATATGAGAGCAACTTTCGTCCCATTAACATACGGAGTATTCATATAACTCCACTTGTGAGTTATCCCAGAAATACTCTTATCGCCGGCAAACGTATCATAGCCATCATAGCCGCTGGCCTTAAAGCGAACCGCCTGGCGTACGTCTACCTCAATCGCGTCCATGGAATTATGGAGATTGCGATTAATATCAACCATAGCCTTACTGGTGGAAGCGTTTTGATTTGAGGTAATTAACATTTGGCTAAATACACCCACAACCATAGCAATAATAACCATCACTACCGCTAATTCAGCTAGCGTAAAACCATTTTCCCTAGAATGCCGCGTAAGTTGCATGTGTCACCTTTCTTCCACTACCCGAGCCAGAACTTGGCAGTCCATATTCCACGATCGACTCTACTTTAATTGGCATACCCTTAGAATCCTTACAGCCATATGGCGCTGAGGCAACCACCTCTTGTTTAACCACCCCCGGTAGACCATCGACATGGCCTGACTTCGTCATGACCTTATATCCTGTACTGGCCGACGCATTACACTTAAACCATGATGGCGGCGAGTCGTTGACATAGGCCCGCATATTATCATAGGCCAAGTAGCTTGCCCTCGTGTGTTGCACCTCAAAAATAGCTATCGTGCTGACTTGGGCCTGCATATTTAAAATAACAATCGAAAAAATACCGATAATGACCAACGTCACCACTACTTCAACAATAGTAAAACCGTCACTTCCGCCCGCTAGTCGCGCCATATACTATCCACCTTTTTTTCTATTCCCGTTGAACGCTCTTTATAGATAATGCTATATTTCACACATGTCGCAGCCACGATGTCAGCCGGTACACCATGTGTTGGCTTGGTACAGTCGCCATCATCAATATTTGAGGTTTCATAAAGTAGCTCACCGCTATTTCCGCCAGCCCAATCGCCGCGATTACACTTTACCAGTTCCTTTTTCAAAGAATCGTCGCCAATAATTGACTTAAAATTCTTAAGTAAATCCTTACATGAAGGATATTCATGACCAATGTGATTATCGCTATGGTATTTATAATATCGCTCTAACTTTAATGACAATACCGAAACATTCGCCCGCTGTCGTTCATCTCTAGTTCGGCTTAAAAAACGCTCACCACCAACGAAAGCAATACCTGCCAAAATTGACACAACTACAACAATCACCATCATCTCCATCAGCGTATAGCCGCCCATCCCACGATTCATACTTCATATTGTAGCGCAGATTTGCAAAAAAGCCTATGCTTATTACAAAGAAAGTTCTAACGGTTCTTGTTCGATTTTTATACCAAACTTATCATATACTGTTTGGGTAATTTGTCCACGAATTGCTGCCAAATCAACATAGCCTGTAGCTGCATCATTCACCAGCACCAGTGCGTTCTTTTCATACACTCTCATGCCATGACTACGCATCCCCTTAAGACCCGCCTGTTCAATTAACCAACCGGACGGAATCTTATATTTTCCATCAGACATGGCGTAGTTCGGTATGTCAGGATATTCTTTTTGTAAGTTCTCTAATTGCCATTTTTCAATCAAAGCATTCTTAAAGAAAGATCCTGCGTTAGGTAACTCAGCTGGGTCTGGTAATTTTTCTGAACGGATATTAAGTACTGCTACCCGAATTACTGATAGATTAACTTCACGAATATCATTATTATCAATATATTGCTGCAATGAAGCATAATATGGCGGTTTTGGTTCCGCTTTATATAGACGCAGAGTAATATTCAAAATACAATATCTACCTCTTTGAGCGCCGCGAAAGATACTGTTACGATACGAAAAATCACACTCATCCGCCGTAATGGTTACAATTGAATCAGCATGAGAATCATAAGCTTCCAGGCTCACCAACGTATCGGCAACCTCCTGGCCATAAGCGCCAATATTCTGTACTGGCGCCGCACCGGCAATTCCCGGGATTCCCGACATAGCCTCGACTCCTTGCAATCCCATACCGACCGTTCGCTCAACCGCTTCATCCCAAACTTCACCAGCGCCAATCTTGATATCTGTCGTATCGTCATTATCAGCAATAACTTCAAATCCTTTGATTTTATTCAGCAGAACAATCCCCTCAAATACTTCATCGCGCGTAATTACATTACTACCGCCGCCCAACACAAAAACCGGTAAGCCTTCTCTCCGAGCATCCCGATATAAAGATACTACATCATCAGCAGAATCTGCCGCCGCCATATAGCGCGTTTCACCGCCCAGTTTCATTGTTGTATATTGCTTCAGTGATATATTTGTCATGATATCCATAGATATAGTATAACATTTTGCTCAATAGTCATCTATGCTATAATACCTCTGTACGCACCCGTAGCTCAGCGGATTAGAGTACTTGGCTTCGAACCAAGGGGTCGCAAGTTCGAATCTTGCCGGGTGTACCATTAATTGGCGCTATTTTCACCAGACATTACCCTATCAGCGCACCAAATGCCCCGTTAGCTCAACTGGATAGAGCGTTGGTTTCCGGTACCAAAGGTTGCAGGTTCGATTCCTGTGCGGGGTACCAGATTAGCCCGTTATTGTGACGGGTTTTAATTATAGCCGCTGCTTGCTTTTATACTAAATAGTGATGTAGCTAGACATATCATGGAGATTAACGAACAAAGACCTATAAATGATTTCTCTGGTGCAATGGAGGCTGCCCTGAAGGCAATACGCGGGAAAGATTTCGAGCAGGCGGCTATATTAGCCTCTCTGGCTTATAATTTAGAACCAGACCCATCTGAGCAGACGCGAGCGGCTCGCGGATTTAAGTGCTACCTATCGCCATCTGAACAAGTATGATGAGGCCAAAGAATGGGTTACTAAAGCAATAAAGCAGCATAGAGCTTTGGCTGAAGAAGTAATAAAGCAGCAAGAGGGTCTGGAAGATTTGACAGAAAAAGACAAGAAGAGGAGGCGTCGCGTACTGCGTGAGCTGGGCGCGAGTGTCGCGACGCTTGGAACCCTGCAGCTGCAGCGTATCGCAACAGACCCTTCTTATGATAATCAGGAAAACTCTCAACGAGCAGCAGAAAACCTAAGCAAAGGTCTGCGCTACATTGAAGAGTCTCGCGAATATACTACAAACAAGAACAGCAAGATTGACCAATATGATATTAACTTTACTGCTCGCACCAGCTTCGCTGAAGCACTGGCTGGCAATACAAAGAGGAGTTTAGCACTTGGAGCCAGAGCCGTATGGCTGGCATTCTGGTCTGAATCACCAAAGATTGATACTTCAAATCCGAAGCTGTCCATTACAGAACGCTTCAAAGCTAAGGCTCGCGCGTCTGTAAGAGGTGTTGGCACGGTAGCTGTGGCAGCCGTGGCACCATTCAATAGAGAGTTCGCTAAATCTATTGTTAAGAAACTTAACTAGCTACTTGGCGGGATGACTGGAGTTTGAGGAGTTCGACTGCTCAGAATTTGACGAATTTGTTCAGTAGTGATAATCGTAGTTGATCCAGGTGCAACGGTACCAGCTAGCATCTGTTTAGCGACAGTATTCTCAACTGCTCGCTGGACAACACGGCGCATCGGACGCGCGCCCAGACGCGGATCATAACCAGCTTCAACCAATAATTTCTTACCTTCCTCCTCGACCGCAACCTGGATTTTTTGCGGCGCCAAGGTTTTATTAACACCAGCCAAAATTAAATCGACAACCTGCAATAGCTCTTCCTTGCCCAGCGGACGAAATAAGACAATTTCATCAAAACGGTTCAAAAACTCTGGGCGGAACAAATTGGCATTAATCAGCTCGTTGATAAACGTTTGTTCAAATTGCTCCAACTGGTAACCGCGTTCAATATATTCGCGAATCCTATCCGCTCCAGCGTTTGACGTAGCAATAACAATCGTATCGCGAAAACTAATTTCCCGGTTATTTTCATCGCGCAGGATACCTTCGTCCAACAGCTGCAGCAGCGTTGTTAAAACTTGCGGATGAGCCTTCTCAATCTCATCCAGCAGCACAACAGAAAACGGCCGCTTCTGCACCTGGGCAGTCAAACTGCCTGGATCATGCGCGCCATCAGCAATCAGCCGCGCTACGTCATCTGGGCGAACAAACTCGTTAAGATCCAAACGAATCATACTGCCCTCGCCGCCAAAATAAACATCCGCCAGCGCTTTGGATAGTTCAGTTTTACCAACGCCAGTCGGACCAAGGAAAAGGAAGGCGCCAATTGGACGATTTTGGTTCCTAACGCCAGTACGCGCCCGACGAATAGCATCGGAAACAACCGTCACCGCCCGCGATTGATTAATCATCCGCTGATGAATCAGTGTTTCCAAATTAAGCAATTTCTCACGCTCGTCGCCGGTATTCGCTGTGGATATTTTTATACCAAGCGTTTTTTCGATTGCATCGTCGACTGATTGCGCTGTCACCAGACCGCCGCTAGCATAACTCGCTGCCGCCTCTAAAATTTTCAGCGCTTTACCTGGCATTGCCAAATCCTGAACGTAGCGATCGCCAACACGATAAGCTTCCGCCAAAGCTTGGTACATATAAGTCACTTTATGTTGTGCTTCAAATAACACTAATTGATCACGCATAATCTTCATAGTCTCTGCTTCGGTTGATGGTTGGATGGCAATGGTATTCAAAGCGTGTGCTAATTGCGGCTTCATCTGAGAAATCTGTAAAAACCGCTGGTCGTCCATCGTTAAAATCATCCGAAGATTGCCCGACTCCAAAATTGGCAGCAACACATTACTTAAGTCAACCGAACCAACCCCTTCTTCAAAGAATAATTGCGCATTATCCAAACATAAAATCACATTCTTTGATAAAAAGGCTTCATTCAGGATCATAGTGACCAGATTCTCCAACTCACCACGTCCCGCCGCTACACTAATTAATGACGATGCATCAAGCATAAAAACCTGCTGATAAAGAAGCGACCTAGGCACACCCTGATGTCCATCAATCAACATCTCTGCAAACGCCGAAACTACCGTACTTTTCCCAGCGCCATCAGCACCAACCAGCGTAATATTTTGTCGCCCGCCCGAACCAAATATTTTTAACATTTGTCCCAGTGCTTCTTCATGTGCTGCTAACTTGGTCGCCATCGCACCGCCAGACACCCGAACGCTAATATTCTGCGCAAATCGACTCAGCAGCGGCGTATACCCAAATGACCAATCTCTAGCAATACCGCCCGTTCGCAGCGGCTTTTTTTTGTATTGCTCAATCAATGATTTTATTCGCTCATACCACCGAATCGCCTCTTTAATATCATTAAAATCAATTTTCATATTTGCCAGTAAAGCATCATGCTGAGGCAGCTGCTTCACTATTGCTGCCGCCAAAACTGCGCTGGTGATCTTTGGACTTTTGGTATCCTGCCAAATCTCAATCGCCTCCTGCCAAATTTGCTCGGTTTGGTCTGGATCATCAATGGAAATATTATGTAAGAAGTTCGGAGTCAAACCTACGCGCACCGCTAAAAATTGCCCTGCTCGAGTGCCAGTAGTTGCCTCTGCGATATCCGTCGGTGTCGGCCGGCGTGGTAGCTTACCTAAAATATCTGCTGCCATCACATCATCAATTGTCTGCGGATTTCGGCTAATTTCCGCAGTCTTAAGATCCTCCTGCCACCAAATTGACACCATAGCCATCGGTCCGCTAAGGCCCAACAACAGCCAGCCAACCGCTCCATGCTCAATTAGCACCCACACACCCAATATCGTTAATGCAATGGCAGCCACTACCGTCACCACATGCCAAGCGTTACCGAATTTTACTGAGAACCGAGCCTTTTGCGCCCGCAAGCTGCCATAGTTAAACTTCGGCTGAATGTTCATAATGAAAATCCCATCTGCCACAACACAATGCTGATAATCGGAAATATCGGCAGAGTCAGCCATAGAAATATCCCCAATATCATCCACAAAAATCTTAGCGCTATCATCAGAATACCGACAATTATCACACCAGAACGTACCACAGTACCGACCGCCCGCGAGAATAATTTATCGAAAAAGGCGGATAATTGCACCGACATAGCTCCGCCGACTGGTGCGGCTGAAATTTGTCGAAATGGGTTAAAAAGTGTCTGCAATAACAATCCAACTGAGAAAAAATCCGCCGTCCTTAAGACGCCCAGAAAACTTTGTCGAATGTAGCGCAGCAACCCATCACCATACCACCACTGAAAGATTCCCACCAAAAACATATTGATATTGTAGCATATTAGCCTGACAGAGTATAATGGACACTATGGCAAGACAAATGATTAGTACTATTATTGGCAAGAGCGTCAAGAAAGTTGCGAAATTACGCGGCGGCGGCTCAGCCCTGCCGGGCTTGGTGATTGAAAAAATTGACCCAAAGTATATTCAACGGACATTGAGAAATTTACCACAGGGCGTGGTGATTATTAGCGGCACGAATGGAAAAACAACGACAACAAAAATTATCGTGGAATTGCTCGAGTCTGTGGGCCTGAAAGTCTTTACGAATCGGACTGGCAGCAATTTTTCCCGAGGCGTTGCGGCGGCACTACTGGATGAGGTTAATCTTCGCGGTAAACTAGAGGCTGATATTGCAGCCTTGGAGCTCGACGAGGCTTGGGCGGTGAAATTTGTACAAATGGTTCGTCCACGATTCTCGCTGCTACTAAACGTGATGCGCGACCAGCTAGACCGATTTGGAGAAATTGACAATACAGCATCGCTGCTTCAAAAGATAGCCGAAGCGACTACAGATACGGTTGTTCTTAACCGTGATGATCCACGAATTTTCAATATCAGTAAGCATATTCAAGCAAAAAAAGCATTCTTTGGTACAACTAGCAAATTACTACAGCTAATGCCAACCGATGATAATTTAAAATATGGCAACGCTACCGCTAACAAAGACACCTCCGCCGATGTGCTCTTGACAAAAATCGATACCCAGCAAGCAACTTTGCAAATTGACAACAGAAAGGTTGATGTCGACCTACAGTTGACAGGTGTTTATAATCTACTTAACGCAGCGGCAGCCGTAGCTTTAGTTCGACAAATCACTGGCCCAGAAGTTACCAGCACAATTTTAGCGGCACTTGAAAATATCAAGCCAGCCTTTGGTCGAGGTGAAACTATTTTCCTAGACGACACGCCAATTGAACTTATATTAGTAAAAAATCCGAGCGGATTCCGACTGGCCCTTTTGTCATTCGCTAAAGGTGGTGCAGCTACAATGATTGCTGTTAATGATAATTATGCTGACGGGCGTGATGTCAGTTGGTTTTGGGATGTTGATTTTTCTTCCCTAAAAAACGTCGCAATGATTAGCGGAACACGAGCATATGACATGGCGTTACGCCTACAATATGATGAGGTCTCAATTGAAGAAGTCGACACTAATATTCCAAAAGCACTGGATAATTTCATTAATAAACACAACGATGAACCAAAACAGATATTCTGTAGTTATACCGCTATGACTACAATTCGGCGCTTACTTAGTGAAAAAACTGATGTGGAGGAAATATAATGACCAAGATAAAAATTGCCCAACTTTATCCACGAGATATGAGTTTATATGGCGACTGGGGCAACACACTGACTCTCAAAAAACGACTAGAGTGGCGGGGTTTTACGGTCGAGATTATTGATCATAATCCAGGCGATAAGACTAATTTTTCTGACATTGATATCTTTACTGGTGGAGGTGGACAAGATTCTGGACAGACGATTATCCAAAGCGACCTACTAAATAGAGCAGACGAGCTCAAGCAACTAGCAACAAGCGGCGTACCGATGTTGATGATTTGCGGAATGTACCAACTATTCGGTCGGTTTTTCCGTACACTCAAAGGCGAAGAAATTATCGGCGCAAATATTTTACCAATTGAGACAATTGCTGGTAATGAGCGAATGATTGGCAATATTGTTATCAAAAGTCATGAATTTGGCGAGATTGTTGGATATGAGAATCACAGTGGCCAAACCTTTTTGGATAAAGAAACCACGCCGCTCGGTGACGTAATAAAAGGTGCAGGCAACAACATGAGCGACCCTTATGAGGGAGTGCGCTATCATAATATTATCGCCACCTATCTTCACGGACCAATTCTGCCAAAGAATCCGCAAATTGCTGATTTTTTAATCAATGAGGCTTTAAAGCGACGCGGAATTGATATAGATCAGGCGAAAAAAATTGACGATAATTTCGCACACCAAGCACGAGATATATCCTTAAGATTGCCCCGATAATATAATGGAAAGCATAGACAAACAACTTATTAAACTCAACTTATTTTTTCATAGAATACCCAGCTGGGTTTGGCTAATTCCAATTTTACTTTTAGCTACCCAAGTTCGCCTGCTATATTTAACGAAGGCTGATATTTGGCACGATGAAGGCTATACTGCCGCAATCATTCAGCAACCACTTCATGACATTGTCACCATCACCACCACCGACGTTCATCCGCCATTATATTACGTTATTATGCACGTCTGGCAATTAGTGTTTGGTGTTTCTGCCGTTTCACTCAGAGGGTTTAGCGTGGTTTGTGGTGTTGCAACAATTTCTCTGTTGTTTTTTCTACTACAAAAACTCTTCTTAAAAAGAATTGCAATATTCGGGTCGTTTTTAGCAGCGCTAGGACCATTCCTAATTCGCTATAGCGATGAAGCCCGAATGTACGCATTGGCGGCATTATTAGCTGTAGCGGCAACGTATGTATTTGTTGTAGCGATTGAGAAAAAGAATCAAAAATACTGGTGGTTTCTCTACGGCGCATTGATAGCAGCCGGCTTTTATACGCAGTATTTTTTGGCATTGCTACTACCGGCGCATTTTGTATATTTATGGTTAAAACTTGGCGGAATCCGGATGGCGATAATGCAAATTGCTAAGAATAAAAATATCTGGATAGCTGGAGGGTTTTGCTTTTTACTATTTTTGCCATGGCTACCCGTTATGGTTTCTCAAACCAGTCGAGTAAGCGGCGGGTTTTGGATTCCGGAGGTCACCAAGTTTACCATACCAATAACCTTATCAATGTTCTTAACATACGACGAGAGGCTAGTTCAATATTTTGGCTTACTATTACTGCCGATGATGGTCTTTATGTCATTCATATTGGCTAGAAAATTTCATAAACACCAAGCAGCAATTTGGCTGCTGACAACCTGGGCATTCTTGCCAATGGTTATCGTCTATCTCCTCAGTCAAGGACGACCGATTTACCTAGACCGTTATTTTACTTACTCAGCACCAGCTTTTTATAGTTTACTAGCGGTTTACGTGGGGCTTATTTTCTCTAGCGGCTTCTCTAATAAAGAATGGTGGAAGCTTGGCACTTCAATTATTCTTATTTTATCCATCGGACATTATATGTGGCAGATCGGCAATAAAAATATTACAGAAGCGTCCTGGAATAACACCAATACCGCCATGAGTTATATAAATAAAAACATCAAAGGCAGCGATACGATTATTTCTGGTGAAATCTACACCTATTTTCATATCTCATATTATAACCTCTCTGGTAAGGAAATTATTTTACTAAAACCGGCAGAGGAGTTGGATTGGGTTGGCGAATGGGGCCTAATCAAAAAGCTTAACACTCCAGAAATAGCTTCATTAAATACAGTAAAGAGCCCGCGAATCTGGTTAATTCTACGCACAAAAACTTATAATGAATATAAGAAGCAAGTGCCGCCACATTGGCAATTACAACAAGAATATCATGAGGGTGATTTGATTATTGGGCTATACAAGAATAAAAAATAACCGACAGGTTCGTCAGTTATTCTCAATACTTCGAATGATCATTAAGTTGGTCGGGGTGAAAGGACTCGAACCTTCGACCTCACGGTCCCAAACCGCGCGCGCTAGCCAACTGCGCCACACCCCGAAAGATGACACTATCATCCGTCTTTCATTATCCTATCATATATCGTGAAATAAGTACATAATAAACTAGCAACTTCAGCCTAGATCAATCTTGAAATTATAATGACACCGCACTTGTCGTCACGACATTAGGCAATCAAACATCGCCTGGCATCCAGAACATAGCAGCAAGCTAGTTGATTGGAGTTGGTCTGGACCGGGCGAACCAGGCAGCGATATTAACAAACCTGTTAATTGATTTACATAAAAGCGGCCACGATATTTCACCGTATCGTGACATGATTAACGTAAACCACTGCCTAAAGCTCATCGGCTTTTGGCTAAATCACGCCACTTGGCCATATCGCGGTGAGAACACGGTTAGATTTCAATAATTCTTATCAGCACTGAGCGCCTATGAAATTCTACGCGGCTAGCTACGCGTTCACTTTATCAATTTCAACTGAGCGAACTTCCTTATGAACTGGCATCGGCTGACCTGACTCAAATTTATAAACTAGTAGCTGGCCAAACGGCATTTCCACATGTGCCATATCTTCTTCTGGTACACTTTCGAGGCGCTTCATCAGCGCGCGGATAGAATTACCATGCGCCACCAATAGAATGTTCTCACCTGCCTGTAGTTTCGGTAGAATTTCTCGCTCAAAGTATGGCACGACCCGCGCATAGACGTCTTTAAGCGTTTCGCCGCCCGGTACCGGATAATCCCAACCGCGCCGGATGCCATTGAACGCCTCCTCGCCAATCTCAGCCTTGACTTCCCATTTATTTTTACCGGTCAAATCACCATAATCACGCTCGTTTAGTTCAGCCGCCCGTGTCGTCGGTAGACTGCCCATACCGCGCCCCTCAAGCAGCGCCTCCAGCGTTTGATGCGTCCGCTGCAGCGCTGACGTATACGCCTCATCAAGCTTGATATCCTTCAGCAGCGCACCTAGCCGCACTGTGTCAGCTCGCCCCTTTTCCGTGAGTCCCACATCTGTCCAGCCCGTCCACTTGCCAAGCAGATTCCATTCACTCTCGCCGTGTCGACTGATAACTAATGTTCCCATTATTTTCCTCCAAACATTGGCACAAAAAACTCTATTCGCTCATTTTTCACACCATTTACATCAATTATTTTCGTATTTACGTAACCGAATTTATCAGCCTCCCAAGCACGAATCGCCCACAATAACGACGCGTCATCAGAGTCAACTTCACTCTTAGAAATAAGTTTACTAGACACAATTTCTGACTCTTGCAACTTTATTTTAGACAAGACACTGTCCTCTAATTGCGTAAAAAATACAAACTGATGCGTTAAAAACTCATCTGAATGGCGCGACGCGACCATGGCAAGGCGTAAATCTTTGGGCTCAATTCGAATTCCCACTTCTTCCTCAACTTCGCGCACTGCCGCTTTCAAGGGAGATTCTCCGGGATCAACAATTCCGCCAGGCAGCGACCAGTGGTCTTTGTAGTCGGATTTGACGATTAATAATTCGCCCTGTTCGTTTTCTATCAATACTGCCGCACTGGAAAAACGCCTATCTAAACTAGCCAACCAAGTTCGCCGCTGCTCGTCAGTAAATTTCATTATTTTGCAAACTCAATTGCTCGCGTTTCGCGAATAACATTAACCTTAATCGTGCCAGGATATTGCATAGTCGACTCAATCTTCGTAGCAATGTCTCGCGCTAATTTAATTGCCGATAAATCATCAATTGTTTGCGGTTTAACAATCACCCGAACTTCACGGCCAGCAGATATTGCATATGCCTTATCAATTCCCTCAAAGCTAGTTGCCACATTCTCCAAGTCACGCATTCGCTCAGCAAAGTTCTCAGCTGAAACATTACGCGCACCTGGACGGGCCGCTGAAGCTGCGTCACAAACCCTAACGATAATCGCCTCTGGCGTAGTTGCCTCAATGTCATCGTGGTGCGCCTCGATCGCGTGCACGATCCGCTCATCCATGCCATATTTACGCGCCAATTCCGCGCCAATGTGATGATGCTTGCCCTCAATTTTATGAGTCACCGCCTTACCAACGTCATGCAACAGCGTAGCAATTTTTGTAATACGCACATCCGCACCAATTTCCTCAGCAATCATACCAGCAATTTGCGCCATCTCCGTTGAGTGCTTCAGAACGTTCTGGCCAAAGCTAGTACGAAACTTCAGTTCACCAAGCAGCAACAACATTTCCTTTGGAATACCGACCACGCCAGTCTCGCGCATAGCATCTTCGCCAGCCTGCCTGACCTCTTTATCAATTTGCTTTTTAGCCTTAGCGACAACTTCCTCAATGCGCGCTGGATGAATGCGCCCGTCCTTCATCAACATCTCCAAACTCAAACGAGCCACCTGTCGACGAATCGGATCGAAGCTCGACAACACAATCATACCCGGCGTGTCATCCACTAAAATATCAACACCAGTTTCACGCTGCAATGCCTGAATATTGCGGCCTTCCTTGCCAATAATTCGACCCTTCATCTCGTCGTCAGTCAGCTTAACCGCCGTCACCGTCCGTTCAGCCGTTACTTCGCTGCTCATCCGCTCCATAGCAGTAACTAGAATCATTTGCGCCCGCTCTTCAGCGTCATCCATTGCGTCATGTTGTAATTTTGACACTAGACCCGCTAAATCTTGTTTAATATCACGCTCAGTCATCTGCATGAGTTTGTCGGCAGCATCTTTCTTTTTTAGCCCAGCAATTTTTTCAAGTTTTTCCTGCTGACGCGTACGGATATCACGAATCTCATTTTTAAGACTATCGACCTCATCTTCATGAGCGCGCAGCTTCTCCGCCCGACGATCCAATTCCTCTAGTTTATTGTCAAGTGTCTTTTCTCGGTCAGCCAAGCGATTCTCGGTTTTTTGCCATTCGCGCCGGCGTTCGTTCTCGATTTTCAGCGCCTCGTCTTTGGCCTTCAAAACGATATCACTAGCCTTTGTCTTAGCATCCGCCAAATCGCGCTCAATCTGATTTTTACCATTAATTTGACGAGTTCGCTGATAACCCATGAAACCACCAACACCGGCACCAGCTCCAATGGCAGCGGCGATAATTATCTCTATCATTGTCATTCCTTTCCGACCGACTGCCCCGGAGTATTCGCCTCAAGGAAATATATCAACAGCCAATCAACTTCAAACTATCTAATCCGGCGAGTCAAAACTTACAAACCGCCGTAATTTAATTATACACGGTTTTAGAAGTTTTCGCACGGAAAGTTGGCAGAAAAATCACCAAACAGCTACTTACTTTTTATGAAAAATATAATTCCAGCAATAATGAATATTACCCAAACCATAGAGGCAAAGAAATAATCAATCACCCAGAGCACGGTAGCCTGAAGCAAATTTCCCTCTATGCCGTTATAACCGCGAAATATGGTCACAATTATTTTAGTTGCGTAAAGCGCCACTGGTATAGTCATGAGCATGATGCCAATTCTGCGAAAACTTTTTGATCGCTCTATTATCTCTTCATTGGCAATTTTATTTTTTGAGGCCTCGTCATATATCCAGAATAATTTGTCTTTACGCTTTAGTAAAAACCACAAGTAAGCAGATCCAGCTATCGATGTAATAACAAACACATATTGCATATTCGCTATATAATACACCTCGCGTAAAATACCGCAGACTACATCTGACGCTTCATCATATTTACAATCGCTAGAGTTATAAAATAACACAATCGGCATTAACGCCACACTGACTAGAAGCGGAGCAATTGTCATAAATACAGCAATAATCCTTTGGCCATAACGATCAACCCGGCATATCTCTTTGGATACAAGAACACTCTGAGCTACAATATTAACCCCAAACAAGAATATCGCAAAACTAATTAATTCTACGCCTTTAGCGCCAGTGTCGTTGAACGCTACAGCGACCACCGACATTACAAACACAAAAATCGCATACAACGCCATCCCCAAACTGCCAACAAAAATAGCCGCTTCCGCTGTATTGTTTGGCTGAGGTGTATCGACTTTCACAGCTTTTATAGCTTTCTTCTTACGTTTTACGGGCTGTTTCTGTTTTATGGCGCGCTCTGTCATGCCGTGAATTATACCATAGCCGTCATCATTTTTTTGGCGCAGTAATGTGTGCTAAAGAACCATATTCTGGTAGAACAATCTTCTCGTCTTCACCAGAGCGTAATTTTTCCAACGCTCGCTCCTGCCAGTTCTCGCCCATTGCGCCGACAATTGGTATATTTAGGCTATCCGCCAACGTATTCGCAACCGTCAGCCCGATCCTCAATCCAGTAAAACTGCCCGGCCCTTTCATTACGCCGATACCGCTGATATCGTGCAAATCGCCGGTTTTTTCTTCCAAAAACTTCAATAAACCGCGCGCCAATGTCCGCCCCGCTTGCCACTCAAAATCCTGCCGAGCCTCATCATCAACCACCGTCAAAAAACAAGTTGCCGTCGATGTATCTAATAAAATTATCACGCCAGATTCTCCTTTATCTTCTGCCAAAGTTCAGTTGACTTTTTACCGCCGGGATGAAACTCCACTAGCCGCTCTTCCTCGCTAATTGTTGTAATTTTTACCACCAAGCGATCTTTCGGCAAATCATCATCAACCGCGCCCGCCCACTCAACTACTACCACCGAATCATCGTCCATAGCTTCGCGAATCTCATCGCCCATAATACCCGCTTCGCTCAAACGATAAAAATCATAGTGCACCAAACGCAGCCCTTTGGGCGAATCATACACGCGTGAAATTGTGAAAGTCGGACTTTGTACCGGCTCGCTAATCCCTAGCGCCTGTGCAATACCCTTAGTCAACGTGGTTTTTCCCGCGCCGATATCGCCGACCAATTCCAAAACTTCACCGCCAGAAAGCGACTGGCCGATCGCCTCGCCCAGCTGCTTCATTCTTGCTTCGTTATCAATTCTCACACTTTGTATTATACTATGCTAGCTTTTTTTTAGCGACAATAGTACAATAACCATAAGTATTATGCGCGTTTCAGACGAAACAATTGAGAAGATTCTGAAACAGGGTGGGGTTGTCGATGAACCGCAGCTTGCTGATTTGAAAGTGATTGCTGAACGATCAAAACAAACGTTACAAGAAACTGCCATTGAGCAAAAAGCCATTTCTGAAGAGGATTTAACGAAGCTAATCAGCGATTATATTGGCGTGCCTTTTGCGAAGATTGACCCAAAAGATATTCCCGATGAAATCTTAAAGAGAATTCCTGAGCACATTGCCAGACAATATAACGTTGTACTATTTGAAAAGAACGAAGACGAAAGCCTGTCGCTGGCGATGGAAGATCCAGATGATGTACAGGCGCTGAACTTTATTCAGAAGGAAATCGGCTACAACACTAAGGTTTTTCTGGCGACAAGAAGCAATATCTTGGACTGTTTAGAGAATTACCGTGGTAATATTGATGCCGAGCTAGATGAGGTTATTGCAGTTCAGAAAGACGCTTCTGCCGAAGATCAAAACGTTAGCCAAGATGATTTTGCGGAAAATTCACCGATTGCCCAGACGGTTAATTTGTTACTGGAATACGCCATCAAATCTAACGCCTCTGACATTCATATCGAGCCGCGCGAGGATTATGTCCAAGTCCGCTACCGCATCGACGGCGTATTAAAAGAGGTCAACAAGCTGCCGCGCAATGTTCACGGCGCGTTGGTTAGCCGCATTAAAATTTTATCAAATCTGAAGATTGACGAACGCCGCGTGCCACAAGACGGACGCTTTAAGATAAAAGTTTCCGGCAAGCAATACGCGCTGCGTGTCTCGACCCTGCCAATTGCCGACGGCGAAAAGGTGGTAATGCGTATTTTGGACGAGTCAAACCAGGCAATTTCGCTCGACAAACTTGGCTACTGGGGATTATCGCTAGCTACCGTGAAAGACGCCATGGCACAGCCAAACGGTATGATTTTGGTGACTGGGCCAACTGGTTCGGGAAAATCAACTTCCCTGTTCAGCGTGCTGTCAGAACTTAATACGCCAGACGTGAATATTTCAACTATTGAAGACCCGGTCGAGTATAAAATCCCCGGCGTCAACCAAACCCAGACTAACGCCAAAGCTGGCATGACCTTTGCTTCGGGTCTGCGCGCATTGCTTCGTCAGGACCCGAACATCATCATGGTTGGTGAGATTCGCGACGGCGAGACTGCCAACCTGGGCGTGCAGGCAGCGCTGACTGGACACTTGGTGTTTTCCACCCTGCACACCAACAATGCGGCGACCTGTTTACCGCGCTTGCTGGATATGGGAATTGAACCGTTCTTAATCGCCTCAACGGTCAAGGCGGTGATCGGTCAGCGTTTGGTGCGGCGGTTATGTATGAATTGCCGGCAGGAATATACACCAAATCAAGAAGAGATAAAATACGTTGCTGAGATGTTTAATATAAATACCGAGTCAATTAAAAAAATCCACAATCTCGAGCAGCAAGCCTTTGATGATAAAATTGGCGGAGACACACCGATGGGTTCAACCGAGATCACTATCGAGCATCTATGGCGGCCAAATCCCGACGGCTGCGATGAATGTGGACATAACGGGTTTAAGGGTCGTGTTGGCATTTATGAAGTTCTGGGTATTTCTATTCCGATTCAAAAAATGATTACCGCCAACGCCACCAGTAACGACATCCAAGATCAAGCAATTTCCGAAGGCATGGTAACCATGCAGATGGATGGATTAATTAAATCTCTACGCGGTATCACTACCGTTGAGGAAGTATTGAGGGCAACGAGGGAGTAATAAAATGCCAGTTTTTGAGTATCTACTTGTCAATAAAAAGAAAGAGACCGTCGCTTCGACAATTGAGGCGACTGATAAATTGTCTGCCGTCAATAGCTTAAAATCGCACGGACAATTGATAAAAATTGAAGAAAAAAATGCCAAAAAAGAACTTAGCTTTTCATTTAGCAAGAAAAAGAAAGGCGCTAAAACGGATGAGTTGGTGATGTTTACTCGCCAATTAAGCGCCATGGTCTCAGCCGGTGTACCTATTCTCCGCTCACTGAACTCAATGTCCAAACACGCCGAGAGCGCTGGATTCCGAGAGACGATTAATTCCGTCATAAGAGATATTGAAGGTGGCATGTCATTTGCCGACGCCCTAGGAAAACATCCTGAAACTTTCAATGACATCTATGTCAATATGGTTGCTGCTGGCGAAACTGGTGGTATTTTAGACGATATTCTAAAGAGGCTGGCTCTACAACAAGAAAAAAACTCATCCATGAAAAAGAAAATTAAAGGGGCCATGACTTATCCGATTGTGCTACTGGTAATTACCATCATCGCTTTCTTCATCCTCATGACTTTCATTATTCCAGTCATTGGTAAAACCATCAAAGATATGGGTGGACCGGACGCCAAATTACCATTACTAACCGAAATTATGCTCGGCATTAGTGACTTTATGGTGTCGTTTTGGTATTTAATTGTACCAGCATTCATTGGTGGTATCTGGGCGTTAATTCGCTATATTAAAACCCCAAAGGGGCGTATTAAATTCCACCATGTCATCATTAAAGTACCTGCCGTTGGAGCAATTGTGAGAAAAGTGGCAATTGCTCGCTTTACACGAACTTTCTCTGCCCTCATCGGTGCAGGTGTAGCAGTGCTCGAGGCCCTAGACGTAACCTCCCGTGCAGTCGGTAATGTTGTTTACGAAGACTCCCTGAGAGACGCCACTAAACGCGTTCAAAACGGCGAGGTTTTATCAAGAATTATCGCCGAGCGCGACGATCTATATCCGCCAATTGTTGCCCAGATGTTATCAGTTGGTGAAGAAACTGGTCAAACTGACAAAGTGCTTATTAAGGTCGCTGATTTTTATGAAGAAGAAGTTGATACCGCAATTGATGGCGTCAGCTCTATTATTGAACCAGTGATGATCGTAGCAATGGGTGGCGTGATTGCTCTGGTGGCAGTCAGCGTGATGGGTCCAATTACCAGTATGGCGGGTCAAGTTAAGGGGTAGTTTTTCAAAAAAGCTTATGTTATAATACTCGTATATAGGTGGGAAAATAAAAGTGTCAAGTATATTTTATAGAAAGAAACCAATTGTCGGACTAGAAATTAGCCGAACTAGCATTAAAATTATGTCGATTGATAAAAATCGAATGCTGGTTCATGGTTACGGTTCAGTTAACCTCGATTCTCAAAAAAACGACAGCGATTCTGGCGACAACACCGAGTATTTGGCTCGTAACATAAAAGACTTATTGCAGAAAAATATCATTGGACAGATTGATAGTAATCGCGTATCACTTGGTATCCCAACTAACCGAACTTTTTCCCGCACATTCACACTGCCAATAAAAGAGGAAAGTAACGTGCGCAGCGCGGTGAATCTGGAAGCCGAACAATACATCCCAGCTCCGCTAGATTCACTCTATATGGATTATCGGATTATCAATCGCACAAAAGATGAATTAACCGTGCTAATGTGTGCTGCTCCGAAAAAAATGATTGACAATATGCTGAGTGCTGCCCAACAGTGCGGACTGGAAGTAGCAATCATCGAACCAAATATCAGCGCAATTGCTAGGCTATTGAAACGAACAGAAGAAGGAATGCTACCGACAATTATTGTTGACATCGGGACATCAGCGACAGATATTGCAATCCTGGACTCTGATATTCGCGTGACAGGAGGCTTGAACGTCGGTGGTTACACCTTAACCTTAAGTCTAGCGAAAAAGATGAACGTGCCAATCGAAACCGCCCATCAATTTAAGGTACTAAACGGACTTAATCCTGGACCGAGGCAAGCACGAATTGCTGGCGCCCTGCAGCCAAGCCTACAAAAAATGACCAATGAAGTTAAGCGTGTTATGCGATATTATACTGATCGTTTTCCAAATGATAGAAAAATTGAGCAGGTTCTAATCGTTGGTGGCGGAGGAAACTTACCGGGAATTGGAGAATTTTTCACTAACGAATTATTGATGCCAGCGCGCGTAGCAAGTCCATGGCAGATCCTGAACTTTGGCAATCTTGAACAGCCGCCTAAGCAACTGCGCTCTCAATTGTCTCCCGTTGCAGGACTAGCACTCATCAAACAGGAGGATATCTATGATTAACCTTCTGCCTCCTCAAGAAAAAAAGCAGATTAGCGCTGGACGCGTCAACGTAATCCTCAGGCGATACTGCGTGGTGTCGTTAATGTTCGCTGGACTGTTATTTTTAACAATTGGCGGTTTTTATCTATTCTTAGAGAGCAGCCGATCGGCCGCTCAAAACAAAATTAATGAAGGAAATGAAAAACTTGCTCAATACCAGTCAGTACAAAAAGATGTTAACGATTTCACTAGGGATTTAACCGCCGCTAAGGCTATCATTAGCGGTGAAGCTCACTACTCGTCAATTATCCCTAAAATCGCCCAGCGCGTGCCTTCTGGAATGGTGCTAGAGTCGCTAACTCTGGATACATCAGCCTTAGACAAGCCACTATCCCTGGTGGCACTCGGAAAAAACAAGGGCGACGCCATTCGGTTAAAGACAAGTCTGGAAGAGTCGGAAATATTTAAAGATGTCCACCTGGAGAGTATCGTGTATAGTGATGGCAAATCAGATAAAAAATCTAATGATTACCCAATTACCATTACTATCAGCGTCACACCAAAACCGGAGGTCTTAAAGAGATGAAAAAAACACTAAATGCCAGCGTTGCGCGTATCATCATGGCGCTACTGCTTCTAGTTATTCTGGCAGCAATGGTCGGCTCAGTAATTGTTGCCTACTCATTTCTCAGTAAAACCTCAGACGACGTTGGCAAACTACAGACTGAGGCAATAGCCATTGAATCAAAAATCCAGAATTTACTTGCCCTAAAGTCCCAACTGGATAAAAATTCTGAGATTGCAAAAAAGGCTAAAAATATTGTCTCTGAATCAAAGATGTACCAATATCAGAATCAAATTATCCAAGACCTGTCGAACTATGCTGATCGCGCGGGTATACCAATTCGCTCATTCACTTTCCAAAGCGAATCAACCGCCACCAAGTCAACTACCTCTACCAGCAAAAAACCAACCGGCGCGACTCCAGCTGGTGTGAAAAGTACCTTCGTATCAATCCAATTGGGCGAAAATATTGATTACGTCCGATTCCTACACTTCCTTGACCTGATTGAAAAGAACGTTACCCGGATGCAGCTCTCTGGAATTTCAATCTCCAGAGGAGCCAACAATCATGAATTATTAGTCCAAGCTCTTGAAGTAAAGGTGTACACACGATGAAACCATCAATCTCAGAACAGCTCGAACCAATCGTAAAACCGCTATCTAAGTTCTTGTGGCGATTTCACGTTATGCTTTATAGCGTGGTGGTAATCGGTGGCGTAGCAATCGCAATATTCCTACTTAGCGGACTTTTAGCAATCTCTACAGAAACACCACAAAATTCATCTACAAGTTTTGATAAAAAAACCATGAAGTCAATTGAGAATTTCCACTCATCAATTTCTGCCAAAGACTCATTTGCCCTGCCTGCTGGGCGGTCGAATCCGTTTGCCGAATAAACCATAACCGTATATACTAATAATATGCTTATATCTGCTGATAGATTTCTCAACACGCCTGTCATGAGTCTTCAGACTGGCTCGGAATTAGCACGAACCTCACGCGAAGTCATCAACCCAAAGAATCTATCCGTAGCTGCCTACGAACTAGAAGGGCGACTTTTAGACCAGCATCCTAGTTTACTACGCGTTGATGATATCCGCGAAATCGGCCCATTGGGCATGATCATTGACTCAACTGATGAAATCGTTGGTGTAGATGACGTGATTAGCCTTAAAGAGATCTATGATATCGGTTTCACTTTGAAGGATAAGTTGGTTATTGATGAAAAGAAACATAAAATTGGTCGGGTCATTGGTTACACGTTGGCTGCAGGTAGTTTTATTATTCAACAATTACGTATCCGCCGACCACTTTTAAAAAGCTTTGGCGACACAGAGCTCCTAATTCATCGCTCACAAATTGTTAAAATAACTGATGAAAAAATTATTGTAAAATCAGCAACAGTTTCCCACGCAACCGAGAAGAAAATGCCAACTCCGCGCATAAATTCCTACGATAATCCGTTCCGCAAGCAACCACGTACACAACCCGAATCCGTAAAAATTGATTAGCCTCCAGTTTCTTCAAGTGCCGTCTTAATATCATCGTATGAAAACCCTTGCCTCGCCAGATATGCCATAAATTTTTGCTGGTCGCCAGCATACTTGTAGCGTTTTTTAGCGATAATTTTTCGTAGTTCCTCATCGTCGGAGCGGATATTTTCGCTAACCAACTGTTCTATCGTCTCGCGATCAATTCCCTTTTGCGCCAATTCTAATTTTAGCCGCCTGACACTAGTGCCTTTCTGTAAAAAACGATGTTCCAGCCAAAAACGGGCAAACTTTTCATCGTCGAGGTATTTTTTCTCGATCAACCGCGCGAGCACCCGCTCGGTAATTTCCGGCTTCACGCCCGGACGCTCAATAATTTCACCGGTCTTTGGCGAGCGCTTTTTGGTTGGCCTAGTTTTACGCCACAGATAATCGCGCATCTCTTTAGCCGAGCGCGGCCGCGTCAAGCAATACTCCATGGCGCGGGCGTACAACTTACCAAATTGGCTTTCGTCCTCCAGCGCCGCCAATTCTTCATCAGTGTATTCGCGCCCAACTTTAATCCCCAGCTCGCCCACCTGAAACACATCGAGACTAAAGCGATAGCCACCATCAATACTCACGTTAACACGGTTGTTGTCGCGAGCCTGAAGAGAGATGTCAGTGATTTTCATAAAACTATTATAACGCGAAGATAACCGGCCGGCTACTATAGTGACTACTCGACCATCTCGACAACCTTGCCGTATACTCCGTTATAGCAAGCAGCGGCACGCGGCTCAGTGATGACTGGCAGTTGCCCTGGAATGGCGCTCATATTAACGTCGTCCAGCGTACCAGCCTCGACACAACCAAGCGTGATGTGCGGGCGGAACCCATCAACATCCAGTCCTGGGTGGATACCATCCAATGCCGCGAGTAATTGCTGACGCGCCTCAATCATCCAGGCATTTTTCTGCATGCGTAGCTCAACCCAAACACAGTTACCGGCCTCGTCTGGCAAGAAACTAACACCATCAAGCACCAACTTACTTAGGATAGGTAGTGCCGCAGCGGCTGATTTGAGGCGTGGCATATCTTGCTCAGTCACGTTAATCAGTGTCACGTGCGGGATAAACTCACCGAAATCAAGATTCATTTTTTCCGACAGTTCTCGAAGGTAAGTAGTCTGCTCATCATCAAAAATAAGATTAACTGACGCCATATGCTTTTCGGCTGAATATCTGGACTCTACTGCTCGCATTAACTTTCCGCTTCTTTCACTTTATCACGCACTTTCTGATCAATTTCTGCCAGAACTTCAGGATTTTCTTTTAGGTAAGCTTTAGACTTATCACGCCCCTGACCAATAGTTTCGCCGTTATATTTGTAAAAGGCACCAGATTTTTCGACAATGCCGTGCGTAGCTGCCAGGTCAAGAATGTCGCCAGTTTTAGAAATGCCTTCATTATACATAATGTCAAATTCAGCGATGCGGAATGGTGGCGCAATCTTATTCTTCACCACCTTGATCTTGGTGCGGTTACCGAGGATATCATCGCCAACCTTAATCTGCCCAATCCGGCGGATATCTACACGCTGCGAGGCGTAAAACTTCAGTGCATTACCACCCGTCGTAGTCTCCGGATTGCCAAACATCACACCAATCTTCATGCGAATCTGGTTGATGAAAATCACCGTGGCTTTTGACTTGTTGATGATACCAGTCAATTTACGCAACGCCTGGCTCATCAGCCGCGCCTGCAGACCCATGTGCGAATCACCCATATCGCCGTCAATTTCTGCTTGCGGGGTTAATGCCGCCACCGAGTCCACCACAATGAGGTCTACCGCGTTTGAGCGCACCAAGGTTTCGGTAATTTCCAGCGCCTGCTCGCCGTTGTCTGGCTGCGATACCAGCAGGTTTTCGGTGTCGACGCCCAACCGCTTGGCGTAGCTCGGGTCAAGCGCATGCTCAGCGTCGATGAATGCTGCCGTACCGCCCTGCTTTTGGATTTCGGCAATGGCGTGGAGCGTTAGAGTTGTCTTACCCGAACTTTCTGGGCCATAAATCTCAATGATACGGCCTTTCGGGTAACCGCCGCCCAGCGCCAAATCGAGGCTCAGCGAGCCTGACGGAATCACTTCAACATCAACTTTATGTGCCTCACCGAGTTTCATGATTGAGCCGTCACCAAACTGCTTAGTGATTTGATCCATAGCCAGGCCCAGCGCTTTTAACTTGCCGTCATCAGCCTTTTTCTCAGCCGCTACTACCTTGTTTGTTTTTTTGTCGTCTGCCTTCGCCATAACGCTCCCCTCCTTAGTTGTTAGTTTTATTATACCGATTTGTTGCTATATTTGCTATAATTAGTCTATGAATAAGCGAAATGGTTTTACTGTTATTGAATTATTGGTCGTCATAGCTTTTTTGATCGCCATCGCAATTTTAGGTTTTTCACAGTACACCAAATTAATCAATGAATCAAACAATACCAAAAAACGCACCGCAATTAATGCCATTTATTATAGTTTAGAGGAAAGTTTCTACGTTAAGAACGGCTATTATCCAGAGAAGTTGGAAGACACAACGCTAAAAACCATGGATGCCGAACTGTTGAAAGATCCAAACGGGAAAAAAGTTGGCGAAAAAGACAGCAGCTATCGTTACGAATCAACAAATTGCAAAGATGGAAAATGCAAGTCGTACAAGCTCGTAGCAACACTAGTTGGCGAAGACGATTACATTAAAAATAGTCGTCACAAATAATCTAATCATCACAGACAGGGCGTCCGTTTTTGAAATCTTCAATAGCGTTATTGATCACCGCAATCTGCTCGCGCGGCTTTGCTACAAAGTGAAAAATATATGTAGTTTCTTCGCCCTCGGTACTTAGGCGGATAGTCCCATAATTGAAGACTGTCTGAATAATACCCGATTGGCGGAAACTAGCATCCTCAATACTACCTAAACTTACGGTTTGTTCGTGCCGAGAAAATAGGCTCTCTTGAATCTCCTGAATGACACTTTCATTAGTTAAAAAGAATTGATTTTGTAAATAAATCCATAGTGCTACCGCGCCGCCCAAAACTACCAAACCAATTAGTAACATCGCAACACCAAACACATCAGTTACTGATGGCATAGGTGAGATAATTGAATCACGAGCTAGCGACGGATACATCAGCACAAATACCATAATTATCAACATCAAAAAAATTGCAATACTCGCAGGAATCAGCATACCAATAGGGTGACGCTTGATATCCAAAATAACATACTCCCCTTCACTCAAGTTGAGATTTGGATATTGCTGGACTGACCTTTCATGCTTCCGTTTTAACTCGTCGCTAATAGTAAACGGTTTTCGTTCAAGTTCACGGCCAACATGCACAACCTGCGGCTCGTTCGCGTATTGACTGCGTAAACGCGGGTCAAAATTCTCGCCATCAATTATCTCTGGACGCGAAGTCACATGAGACTCAGTCTGCGCCACCACTGGAGCTGGCTGACCGGTCTGCTGCGGATGATGATATAGCGGACGCCCATCAGCATCGTAGGCTACTGGCTGCGTTAGATCTTCTGATGATTGTGGCTTCATGACCACATTATATCATGATCCATAGCAAACTTTTATTGTCTTAGTTATATCTGCCTCAAAACACAATCTTATTTCTGAAGATGCCGCTTCGCCTTAATCGTTACCCGGCGGCCGCGCGGCGTACGCTCGATGAAGCCAATTTGCAGCAAATACGGCTCATAAAAATCCTCGATCGTTGTCGCTTCGTCGCCAGTCAGCGCCGCAATGGTTGTCAGTCCGACTGGGTTATCGCCGTAGTTTTCCAAAATTGACTGTAATAAATTGCGGTCAGCTGGATCCAAACCGAGCTCATCCACCTCCAACATTTCCAAGGCATTCGTTGTCGTTTTCACATCAATTATGCCATCACCGTTGACGTCAGCGTAGTCGCGCACGCGCTTGAGCAGGCGATTGGCGATACGCGGCGTCAGGCGGGCGCGAGTCGATAGCAAATCAGCAGCCTCGCCTTTGATGGTTGAGTCCAAAATCGCTGCGCTGCGAGTTACGATCTTAGCGATATCTCCTGGATCATAAAACTCCAACCGGTAAATATGCCCGAACCGATCACGCAGCGGCGCCGCCAAGCTGCCCGTCCGCGTGGTCGCACCGATCACCGTAAACCACGGCAAATCCAGCCGGATAGAGCGCGCCGCCGGCCCCTTGCCAATGACGATATCCAGCTTAAAATCTTCCATGGCCGAATATAAAATCTCTTCCACTGCCCGACCGAGCCGATGAATTTCATCAATAAACAAAATGTCGCCGTCCGCCAAATTGGTCAAAATCGACGCCAAATCACCCGCCTTTTCAATGGCCGGGCCGCTAGTGATGTGCAAGTTCGCCCCCATCTCATTAGCGATCACTGTCGCCATGGTGGTCTTGCCCAGCCCTGGCGGGCCGTACAGTAGCACATGATCCAGCGGCTCGCCGCGTTTCTTCGCCGCCTCAATCGCCAAGCGTAAATTGCGTTTCAACCGTTCCTGGCCAACGTACTCACTAAAACTCTGCGGGCGCAAGCTAACTTCAATCCGCTGCTCCTCGGCGTCATCATCGTGCGGGCTGGTATCGACTATTCTTTGAATTGCCATAAACTAATTATATCATTTGTAGTACAATAGGAGTGTCTACATCTAGAACCAAGCGTTTTGAGCGCATTGTTTACGTGCATAATGGGCAGCCGTTATTGAGCGTAAACTTGCGTTCTAGGTGTAGACAGCCAAATTTAACGGCTGTCCTTTTTGTTAGACAGCATATCTCATAGGAGGGGATAAAATGAACACAAAAGAGAAAAAACCAGTTTTTAAAAAGGCTTGGTTTTGGGTAGTTGTTGTTATTATTGTGATTGGAGCATACAGCGCATCGCAGCAAAACAAAGCCACTGTCGTTAATCCGAACAATAATAACGCTACTTCGGAGAATAAACCATCCGAAAAGACCACTTTCAAAGTTGGCGAAACTATCGCTTTTGACGGCAAAGAAGTAACAATCAAGTCAATTGATCGCAATTGGGACTCTGGCAATCAATTCATTAAAGCTAGCGATGGCAAAGAATATGTTAAAGCAAACGTTTCAATCGTTAACAAATCAAATAGCGAATTGTCTTTCAATACATTCGATTGGAAAATTGAGGATGCAAACGGTGCTATTGAAGGACCAAGTGGTACAGCCTTCACCGCAAGCGATAGCCTGGGATCTGGCGACCTGGCAGTCAACGGTAAAAAAGAGGGTTCTGTTATTTTTGAGGTTGCAAAAGATTCAAAAATCAAAATTCATTACCAACCGTCATTCTGGTCAAATAAGAAAATTATTATTGAGCCGTAAGAAAACGAATTATCATTATGAGGACGCTATGCTTTTAGCGTCCTTTTCTATATCCGCTACTTTTTCAACGCCTCGGTCACCCGCTGTGCCGTCGGCAGATTGACATCAACGTTTTCTAGCGCTTTAGTAGCATCAGCCAAGGTATAACCCAGCGCCATCAGCGCTTCCAGTGCCTCATCAGAAGTGTTCAGTTCAACCTGGACTGGCGTGTCCGCTCGACCATACTGCGTTGGCAAGCCAACTTTATCACTCAAATCAACCACCACGCGTTCGGCAGTTTTTTTGCCGACGCCAGCAGCTTTTTGCACAAAAGCACTATCGGCGTTAGCGATGGCATTGCGCACCTGCTCTGCGTCACCCAGGCTGAGAATTGCCAGTGCTGCCTTCGGGCCGACACCCTGAACAGTGATGAGTATTTCAAACAGCTTCTTTGCCGCCAGACTCGAAAAACCGAATAGCTCTTCCGCCTGCTCGCGCACATGATGGTAGGTATAAAACTTGGCGTCTTGATTCAGCGCCACCGCATCAAAATCACCAGCCGCCACACTAACTTCATAGCCAACGCCGTTAACGTCAATCACCAACGACCCATTAAGCTTCTCGGCAACTTTTCCAAAAACATGTGCAATCATATTCTAATTATACCCGATTCATCGCTGCATGGGTAATTGCCGCCGCCAGCGCATCAGCACAGTCATCTGGCTTCGGCACATCCTTGAGCCCCAAATTCAGGCGAACCATTTCCTGCACTTGCTTTTTATCAGCCTTGCCATAACCCGTCAGCGTCTGTTTGATCTGCAGCGGCGTATATTCAGCAATTGGCAACCCCGCTTTTCGGCCCGTGAGCATCGCTACACCACGCGCTTCCGCCACGGAAATTGCTGTCGTGACGTTACGGGCAAAAAACAATTTTTCAATCGACATGACGTCAGGTTTAGTCTCAGTAATGATCTCTGTCAAACTGTCAAAAATTTCTTCCAGCCGCTCATCAATCGGCGTGTGCGCTGGCGTTCTGACAACCCCTGCTGTCACCAACTTAAACCTACCGCCCGAAAAATCGATTACACCAAACCCCAAAATCCCCGTTCCTGGATCAATACCAATAATTCTCATGTGTTGTATTATAGCAATGATTTGACCGCTCAGTCACTAACTCATCTTCGCAATTTTCGTATCAATTGTGACAGCTCCCAGCGCCACTGCCATGCGCCGTAACCTACCGCCGACAAACTAACGCCACCAAACACCCACCAGCCCCAGGTCGCGCCAGCGACTTGTTGAACGCCCGCTGTCGCCGAGCCAACAACTGGTATACTGGCAGTTTTTATTTTCCGACAACGCCGGGTGGTTGGGTTGAGCTCAAATCCTTCCGGACAGTCTTTCAAAATGTCATCTGCGGCAGCAATTTTCTTGCAGCGGCCAGTTGCTGGATTACGAAATTGACCATCAGGACATGGTTTCAACGTTTTGGCAGCCGCCGAAGCAATTGAGCGGCACCGACCCGTTGCTTCACTGCGGTAATAGCCCTCTTTGCACGGCGTCACGGGCTTGACTTTGGTGGTTTCAACCTTCCGACAGCGACGAGTTTCAGGGTGCCGATATTGACCAGTTGGGCACGGCGCCAACACATCAGACGCAGCAGGCGGCACCGAAATCTTCACACATTTACCCAGTGCGCTACGCTCATACCCACTCTGACAATCCGCATATTCCTTAAACACATTAGCAGAATTCTCAGTCACCGCAAACGTCTGCATCCATTCACCATCAAACAAACTCCAAGAAGCGCCCTTTGCTATTTTGTCATATGTAGTAGCATTAATTTCCGCGCCAGCCTCGTCCAAGATGCACACCTTGCCTTTGGTTTTTGGTAATTTTAATTCCGTATGATTCACTTTAACCGCCCACAATTCACCAGGCTTCAGCTCAATATCACCAAGGACCTCCTGCGATTTATTACCGCCGATCGCTAACTTGCAGCCAGCCGTCGTAATGGTTTTATTACCCCCATTCACCAATTCAATGAATGGCTCATCGACATTAGAAGCAATTTCATTCAACTTCAAACCTTCACACTTATTCAGTGGTTTTGGTGGCTCAGGAGTTTTGCAACGTGGACGTGTGTACGGCGCCACCTCCTGGTCATCAGCTGTCTTATTTAACGAAAAATCAGCGAAATTATTTTTTGAATCAACGATGAGTCCGTCGGCAAAACAGCGCCAGATAGTTTTGACACTGCCAGTTACGGGAGCAGCCAAAAACTTCTTTGCCTCACCCCAACCAACAACATCCGCAGTCGATCCGTCAGCCCGCGACAACACCACCGACCCTTCACCCTGGATCATACTCGGTGCCTTATCAAACCTCACTGCTTTGGTTAGCGCTGGATCATTTGACAGCACCAGAAAATCATTCGCCAGAATCACCTCATCCTTGAACTCTTTTCCGCCGGTCTTCACATCAGCCTTATAGTGTTCAATTTTCCAACCTGCTAGCTTCACATTACTGTCTGTCGGATTATATATCTCAATATACTTCTTGTCGGGGCTAACTTTTGATATCAGTATTTGCGACATGTTGTCTAATGAATCATTACCCTGATTGGGTGTCTGCAATTCCTGCTTTGGCGGCTCAGCAGTTGGCGGATTGACTTCAGGCTGTTTTTCTGGCGATGACTGTTCTTTGTCAGGATTTTGTTTTGGATCATTATTCAATTGAGGCGACGGCGTATCCGTAGTCAGATCCTTGCTAGGCGGCATATTATCAGTTGATTTATCAATAGCCTGATGTATGTCACCCTCGGATTTCATATTAGATCCCGTATCGCCAGCCGCCAAGACTGACGACGACGGCATAATTAACGCCGTAATTAGTATCATAAGTAGTGTGTATCGCAGATATTTCATGCTTGCCCCTTGCTTATGTTTGACTACCCTTAGTGTAGCGTACTTTTTACCAAAATAAAAACCGCCCCGGAAAATGAGGCGATTTTTTCTAATAATAATGCTATTCTGCGGTAATATCAGCATTTGTGTGGACGTTCACCACATCATCCAGGTCATCCAGAGCGTCAACGACCTTCATTAATTTCTGCGCGGTTTCCGAATCAGCAATCTCGACTGGCGTATTGGCGATGTAGCGCAGTTCGGCGTCTTTTACTTTCAATCCCTGCTCAACCAACTGATTTCTAACGCTCGCCAAATCCTTCAACTCCGTGTAAACAATAATCTCGCCGTCTTCTTCGACCGCATCCTCAGCACCAGCATCCAGCACTTGCAACAGCAATTCCTCGCCCGTACCTTCCACGGTGATTACCCCCTTGCGAGTAAACTGAAACGCCACACTGCCGGCGTCAGCGATTCGCCCGCCGTTTTTCACCAATGCGGTTTTTACTTCTGGCAACGTGCGATTACGATTATCGGTCGCTGTTTCAATGATAATGCCAACGCCGCCCGGGCCGTAACCTTCATAAGTAATCTCTTCCAGCGCCGCTGCATTTTTATCCGCCACGCGGTCAATCGCCCGCTGAATGTTAGCACTCGGCATGTTAGCAGCCTTGGCTTTTTCAATCGCCATTGCTAAACTTGAATTTAGCGCCGGGTCGGTACCGCCGCGGGCCGCAATTGCAATTTGATTACCCAGCTTCGTAAAAATTGCACCGCGCTTAGCATCAACAATTGCTTTCTGCCGGTGCGTCGTTGCCCATTTACTATGTCCTGACATATTATCTCCTACCGTTTATTGCTATTTCAATCTGTTACTATTATACACTACTCCACGATATTCACCTGAATGAGATCTAATTTCGTCTGCTTCTTCATCCACCACATAGCGCCAATCATCGCCGCATACATCAAACCGCACTGCCACCAAGTAATATTCACCTCCATCTGCGCCCACTCCAGCCCCGCCAGCCAATTGGCCGCCTGGATCATATAGCCCAGCAGCCATGTCGTCGGCAGGGCAATGGCCGCGCCAATCATCGGAACCGCTGACAGTATCCCTGACGCAAAAGTCAATAGCATCGCCAGCGGCACAAACGGCAAGATCAGCATATTAGCGATCAGTGCCACATTACTAACCACGCCAAAACTCACCATCAACAGCGGCAGTGTCGCAAGCTGCGCCGACATCGTCTCGATTAAAATTTGTCGAAACATGCCGGGATTTTTGCCGCCAAAGAAATATTTGTGTAGCAGCGGCGCCAGAACGATCACGCCGGTAAACGATGCGAAGCTCAGTTGCCAGCCCAAATCACCCCAGCCAAATTGCGGATTGATCATCAACGTAATCGCCGCCGAGACCGGTAACAGCACCAGCGGATGAATCGTCCGGCCATAATACCACGCTGCCAGACTCAAGCCCGCCACCAGCCCAGCCCGCGACATGCTCGGACTCAAACCCGTTACTGCCATGAAACCAAGGATCATCGTTGCCGCACTGAGCATTGCCAGATATTTTGACCGCTTGGCAAATAACCGCCGCGCCAGGCGCACCAAAATTGTCAAATTGTAACCGCTCGCCACCACAATGTGTGTCAAGCCAGCAATCTTCAGATTGTCGCTCAGTTCCGTCGGCATAGCTCGCCGCAGTCCCAGTAAAAATCCCAAACCCAGCGCCGACTCAGACTCTGGAATATGTTTGCGCACCCGCTCAGCAAACCAGTCGCGCACCCCAACCGCCACGTCGCCGGGGACTGGACGCTCGACGCTACCAATTTTCGCCCGATACATACTCGCCGAAAAAGCCCCAAATCCCGCCGTCAATTTTCCTTGAGCCTGAACGATGTCGCTGCGTTTAATGAGGCGCTTGTCAGCCGTCACCACCCATAGTTGTCCTACCAACTTTTCGCCATTGGTCCGTAAATCACTCAACAGCAACACCGTTTGCCCTTTCTTATCAATGTCAGGATCTTCCAAAACACGGCCCTGAATAACGGCGGTTTTACCAATCAATGAATCGTACACCTCCAAACCCGCTCGGCCCAGTTCACCGCGCCACAGCCCGACCAGCCCACCAGAAATAATTGCCACAATCATCAATACCCGCCACCGCCAAACAAGTACTGGCACAAACAATATTATCCCGCCAAATAACGCCAGCATGTTAAACTCGACTGAGCGCGGCAGATAATGAACCGCAATTATGCCAACCGTCAGACCCAAGCACCACGCCGCCACCAACCAAGAAATATGAATTTTCTCAAATAAGTGGTTACTCATAGTTAAAGTATAACCAGATTACAGGTAAGAAAAAAGACTCCAAAAGGAGTCGATTTCAAAACTGGAGGGCCCACCGGGGCTTGAACCCGGGACACCCTGCTTAAAAGGCAGGTGCTCTAACCAGCTGAGCTATGGGCCCATCCATAAAAACGGAAAATCCGCTTTCTTTATCCTAGCACAAACCGCCCATGAGGTCAATGCTTGCTAGATTTATGTCCACCCGTGTGTAGCAAGAACAAATCTACCAGTCCAAACACCAATCCCACCGTCGCAATATACCGCCAGCTATTTGCAAATACCTTATATAAATCCATCGCTTGACCATCTAATGATACGTACTTTCCTAATGGCACCACCAACAATGCTGCCGTTAAAAATGCAATTGCTACTGCGGAAATAATTTTTTCATGTTTGCGCTGATATCTTGGACCACCCAGCAGGAGTGCAAATAACGGAATCAGTGTTAAGATTAACGCCGCAATCACTCCGTTAGGTAGCCAACTAACCGCCAATTTTAGTCCATCCAACAGCCCCGTCAGCCAACTTGCCCACCACTCTGACAACAAAAATCCTGCCGCCAACGACAACGCCAACGAGCCAAATCGCCGAGACGACACAAACGCAATCATAAAAACCGCAACTAAAATTGCCCCAAATAAAATTATCACGCTCATTTATTCTCCTCCAAATCAAATTTTACCGGCGACCCAACCGTCACGCCTGCCCGTTTAGCAACACCCGCCTTTACCTCCAACACATACCTCGCCGGAACTGTTGGGCTATATTTTTCATAAGGCTCAGTATCTGGCTTAACGTTATGTCGCACATGAACAACACGTTTACGTTCATTAATCCAAATAATATCGACTGAGAAATTCATATCTTTCATCCACATTTGGTGTCGATCGCTATTATCAAACACGAACAGCATCGCATAATTTTCATCCATCCCCAAGCGACCGCCTAGTCCCTTGCGCCGCGACTCTTCGTCGTCAGCGACTTCCACTCGAAGCATCGTTTTATTAAGATAAAGCATCTCTGTTTTTGGCGTAACCGCTCGAAACACATAAAAAATTGCTGCACCAATAGCTATCAGCACGCCACAAATAAACAGCCATTTAATAGCAGCCCGAGTTCTTGCCGGATGCAGCAGCTCGCTCATATATTTATTATATCAAGTTTATGCTTAAGCGCCGATTTTATCTTTTTTATTGCCGCGCTTAGCATTGCGCTCAATATAATCAATTATTCTACTCGCCACATTCCGACGTGTTACTTTCTCAATACCAAATCCTGGACTAGCGTTGACCTCCAACACCAACGCACCGCGACCCGATCGCATAAAATCGACACCAGCGATCGTCAAACCCATAGCCCTAGCAGCCTTAACACACATTTTTCGCTCAGTATCAGTAAGCTTGATTGATTCGCCGAGACCGCCTTTATGCAAATTGCTCCGAAAATCATCGTCCAGACTCTGGCGCTTCATACTAGCCACTACTTGGCTACCAACCACAAATGCTCGAATATCAACGCCTGCCGATTCTCTAATAAATTCCTGAAGTAGCACGTTGGTACCATCAGAATTTGTCAAATAAAACGCCTGAAGGACCGACTTGGCTGCCTTTTTTGTCTCGGCCAAGACAACGCCATTGCCGTGTGTGCCGCGCGCCAATTTGATAATCGCTGGCATGCCGCCAATCTCTTCAATCAACGAGTCGATATCCGTCGCATTCCGCGAGAAAACCGTCTTTGGAATTGACACACCCGCCTTAACCAGTAGCTGCGTTGAACGCAATTTATCCCGCGCCCGCGTAATAGCAATAGACCTATTCATGAAAAAAGCTTTCGGATACATCATCTCCAATTGGCGCAGGACTGCCGTACCGTACTTTGTCATGTAACTAGCAATTCTCGGAATCACCACATCAAACTCACCGATTTCCTTACCTTTATAAATAACCGTCGGATGTTTTTCGTCAATTGAAACGTAGCAATTTTTATATTTAATAACCTTAACCTGATGCCCGCGTTTTTCGACTTCTTCTTTTAGACGGAGTGTAGAATAATTAGCATTCCCGTTAGATAAGATCGCAATTCGCATTATTTTTCTCCATCTTTCTGGTGATATTTTTTATAAAATTTATATGGGTCTTGTTTTATTTCTTCATTAAGACTAATAGTTACGGACGGTTTTTTTCTACGGACATTTTTCCTCGATACGTCCACTATGAATTTTCCAGAAATCGATCGTCTTCCAATTAGCACTGGAAATTCATTTTTTGATCGATCGGACAAATTCATCAACATTTTAATTTTTCGACCGCCAATTTTTACCCAAAAATGTGTACGATAACGAACTTGCTCTTGCCCCATGGCGGAGCGCACACTAGCAACAGTATAATCAGTTCTCTTGAATATTTTACCGTTATAATAAGGCGACCCTTCGCCAAACAGCGAAAACTTTAGCACTCCGTCTTTATCAATACGAATATTGCTCGCCCACACTGCACTTGAATCAGCCCCCGTATCAATCTTAGCTGGGACTTTTTGCGCTCGTTTGCCGAAATCCACGAATTCAGTTGATCCAATAACGGTTTTTTCTTTCATGCGTAAATATTATGGCATATTTTTCGATATACATCAAATACATGACAGTTGGCGCTTACTTCGTTTTAGAATCAAGAACAATTCCTCTATGCTCCACTGAGATACTCGCCTTACCCGCCAACAACAGGAACAGCTTAAGGTCGCGATTATCTACAGTCTCCATCATGGAATCTATATATCTCCAAACCTCTACCGAGCCATTATAATAGCTCAAATCCTTAAATAAAGGCATGTCGTTTGTACCGCGGAAGCTTCGTAGGGTCTGAGCAAAAGCTGTCTTTTTTGCCTTTTCTATTTTTTCATCACTAATATCATCCCCGTCCTTAATGGAATTAAGTAGCGACAACCTCCACTTCACTTCAAATGCCCCACGAAAATCTTTTTTGTCATAATACGCTAGTCCAGCTGTTATATAATGATCGACGCCCCGTTCAGCAAACTTCCCCCTCAGAGCCTGCTCCATCACCACGCCCAAACCCTCTTCTGTGTCATAGTATCCGCGCCAAAGGAGGAACGTCAGTCTCTCCACCCGTAATAGCTCTGAGCATATGAACGCCAATTTCATGAACTATCAGCTCTTCAACTTTTTCACGAGACCTCATCATACCATTATCAGGAATAACGATCTTTTTCTCAGAAGATCTTACATTAATAGAACCAGCCTCCTCTACAGAAACCCGCCAGCCTTCTGCTACACCATTATAAAACCTAACACCACCAGAATTTCCATATGCATTAAACTCATTTTGGATAACATTGACGAATATTTCCTGTAGTTCATGTGGGCAGAATTCAGATTTATCAACCGGAACATGACTCAACATACCTCCATACAAAGACCTTGCTGCGTCATGTATCAATTCCACCGTCTCATCTGATGGACGAAACCTTTCTGGAATATCCATATCAGAATCGAAGTCAACCATGTCAAATAATTCTTCACGCAATTTACTTGCTTTTCCTGTTAATTTTTTACTATGGATATTTTTCAATTTTTCACCCAACAACGAACGATACGTCTCTTCCTCTGGTTCGCCATAATTCTCCACATTCAGACGCACATACCTCTCGGCAATATCCTGCCTATATTCTGACCCGACGACGTGATACATCTGCGCGCAAAGAAGAAGCTCTGTTTACTTTTGATAGTTTTTAATAAATTATTCATAGACCTTCCTATGTCTTGACGGTAAATCAGGGTGGTTTAGTATGCTATCGCCAAGCTGCTGGATGTTTTTATCACTGCTCCAAAATCAGCCGTACCCAATTTTTCATAAATAAACTGAGGGTTCCTGACCTCACCAGACAAAAATTTCTCCTCCTGTTCAGCGCGATTTGACGGTGTAAACATTGTAACAATTTTTGGCGACAAATCCATTAGCTGAGCATAAAGATTTTCTATAGATTCAACGGAATATCTCTCTAATTCGGGTGGTGACGGTCGTTCGTTCACAATTGACACTCATTATAACATATTGTGCACTCAGCCCATCAATTCATGAATTGCCATATTTGTAAATTTTATAAAATCTACTTTTTTGCAACTTTTTTCTGCTTATTCCTCTGTCCTCTGGCCACTACAACCACCACTGCCGTGATAATTGATAGCCCAGCCAAAATAGCCAGCGCGTAGGCATAGCCTGACAGCAAGTAAATTAAGGCCAACGTCACGCCGACAGCACCCCAGATAGTAATCAGCCGCCTGCCGAGCGCCAAGCCGACGATAACCATCAGCGAATGCTCGGCCAGGAACAATATTTCCATAGCATTATCTCCCCTTAGCGCCAGGACAAGGGTCGATAAGCTGAACACAGCGAGCGCTAGCACCAAATGAGCGATAGTGTATACATGAGCATACCCCAGCCAGCGCCACGACATCACCGCCCCTGAAAGAATTGCTGCCGACCACAGATATGGCACCACTATGTCGTGAACAGGCGCAATTAGCATATGAATAGCAAATAGAATGCCACACAGCACTAAAAGCACACCCGAGTCGAAGTACAAAATATTCTTCTTCGGCAACCCCTCAGCTATTAGGGCGCTACCATTGACCGCCCACGTTAGTGTTACTAGCAGCACCGCCTCCGTTGTGATACTGGCTGGCATGGCCATCAGCAGTAAAGTCATCGACCAACCGATAGCGCTCCAAAATGACGCATAATACCAATAAACTGATAATTTCTTGGTTCGCATAGCCACAGCGGCGCCATAAAACACCGCAAAGGTAATAAGCGAAACGATCGACATGAACTCAAGCTTAATGCCGAGCCACTCTGCAGTTAGGTAGAATAACAATACCAAACTTGGATGCGCCAATATCGCCATCGGCCGCCAATCCCGCTTAGCATACACTACCATATAAAGTGCCGCGACAGCTGCCAGCCAGCCCAAGATTTTGAACGGTAATCCATACGTCGTCAATAGATTTATCATCGGTAATATCACCGCTGGTACCGTAGCAGCTAGTAGAGTCATATCGCTAGTGATTGATGATCGCTTATTCATCGCCAGCGACCAATACACTACCCCAAAGCCGACAAACGTCGCCCAAGCAGTGATAGTGAAATTATCGCTTAGCGGCACGCGTAGCCAATGCAAGAACAGCAGCACCAAAGCGATCGTCGCCAAGTATGCTCCGCCCAGATAACCATCCTCACGCCGCCGATAAAACGCATAGTACAACAGCGCTACTAATGACAACCAAACCGCCGGATGAATAGACGAAAAGATGATCAAGATAGCCGCGCCAATAGCAGAATATAACAACAATTCGCGGCACTTAACCGCCGCCTCTTTGCGGTAATTGTACAGCCACTCTACTAATAGTAGCAACGACAAGCCGTTCAACCACGCCATCAAAATAGCAAGATTTTCGCCAGCCAGCTTGAAATAAGAAGCCAGCAGCAACGCTATCGCCAGAAAAGAGGCGTGAATACCAATCACTAAGCCATAAACCTTCTCACGCCACGCAGCGATACCCATGACTATAGCAGCAACCGCCACCGAATCTGACAGATACAGCATGCCTTCTCCTGCTGGATAAGCAGTCAAAAAAGCTAATGCTATAAACACCGTCATTAACCACCAAGCGGCCGCCGCGCCATACGCTAGTATTGCTTGACTTTTAGTAATATTTGGGCGCTTCAAAACCAGTAATCGGCAGACAATCGGCAGGAAAGCCATAAGCATAAAGATAGAGTAATGTGTATGCAAGGTTGTTATGGGTTCGAAGCCAAATAGCCTGACGCCAGCCGGCACTAACAAAATTCCAGACATTACTACCATACCGCCAAAACGGGAGCGGCGCAGCAATGCAAGCGTCATAAAACTTACTGCCGATATCATACTCAGCAGGATAAATATGACCACATCTCTTAGCGGACTTTCGACGCCAGCTATAACCAAAAAAGCAACTAGCGACGCAACGAAACTAATCCACAATACTATTTCGTGCTGCTTGTCGGGCTGCTTTTGGACATACGTCGATCTGACAGACCAAATCATATTACCAAGTGCCGCTACCCCCAGCGCTACGCCCATAACCAGCCTGTCGTTATTCGATAAGTACAGCGCAAAACTAGCAGTCATCGCCATCAGCAGCACGCGCGCCGTCGTTAGTTCATACGTGCGCATATCCTTTGATTTCTCGACGAGGGCAACAGTAAAATAATATATAACGCTGATGAGCAGCAGCATACTGACGTCAAGCGTTCCCATATGCACCGACGAACCGATAGCGAGAAGCAAAGTGGACGGAACGATAAACGGATTAACCAGCGTCAACGGCTCAGTGAATTGGCGTGGAAAACGATTAGAAAAGTACGCAGCCAAGGTCATCAGGCATCCAAACAATAGCACCGCAGCATAATACCACACCAACTGAGCGTGCATAACAGCTGGCAAGCTAGTGGTCATCGTGAACATCGACAGCAGAGAAATATAGGCGAGCGGTTGGCTATTGAGCCTGACTGTAGCATCCACGCATAGGAAAGTACCGATGAAGGAGGTGATAAGCCAGCACAATGCCGGATCAATCCCCAACAGTAAATGCATACTCCACCCGCCGATCGGCACAGCAGCCAGCGCCGTACCAATAAACGCCGTTGAGGCTGGCTTTAAGATCGGCAATCGGGCGTACAACACCTGGCCAGTAACATAATAGACAAAAATAAACAACCACACCAAACTAAACCTGAGCTGCGCCGAAAGTTCAATCGTTTGTGCCAACAATAATATACCGGCGGTCAGCAATAACGATGCCGTATAGAGCGCCACATTGATGGTAGTTTGACGATTTTTCTCTTTATTTTTACTACTAGCTGGGGATAGCCACTCGACAATCTGCGTCTTTTCGTCAGGAATATTAGTCTTTTCTTCAATTGGCGCGGCATCAGTAGCCGATGAATCGCTCGACTCCTCCTCTTCGTCGCCAATTAATACAAGGCCGGTAGATTGTGAAACTGCAGCCTGATTCTCGGTAATAAGCTTGACTTGACCGTCGTTATCTTCAATTTTTGCACGGCCATTCTGCGCATCGCGCACGCCGTCCCAATAACCGCGCTGATAGTCCTCAGATTGACGAGACAGCCGATTGCTGCCTCCCTGCGCCACCTTAATTATCACGATGATAATCACTAACAGAAAAATCAATTCCATGCCTAATTCCCCTTATGCTAATTTTAGTATAGCACGAGAGGGATTTTCATGGAGAAATTTTACTACGAAAACAAACCGCGTCTCTTCGTTCCCTTAAACTGCTCTAAGAGTTCTTTCTGTTTTTTCGTTAATTTGGTTGGCGTATCAACCACTACGCCCACAATATGCGGACCGCGCGATTCACTGCGCAAATGCGGCACACCGTGACCTGATAACTTGAAATCAGTCCCCGACTGGGTGCCAGCTGGAATTTTCATAGTAATAACGCCGTCCACAGTCTCCACGTCAATTTCCGTTCCCAATGCCGCATCAACCATGGAAATATGCTCTTCTGAAAGGATAATATCGCCCTCGCGGGTGAACTTTTTATGCGCCTTAACGCGGATATGGATATATAAATCTCCCTTACTGCCGCCAGCTGCCGCCTCGCCGCGCTCACGCAAGCGAATGGTCGCGCCATCGTCAATCCCCGCCGGAATCTTGACAGTAATATCTTGATGCTGGCGAGTCGTGCCTTTGCCGCGGCAAACCGAGCATTCTTTTTCCGGAATTTTCCCCTTGCCCCGGCAGGTTTCACAAGTAACCGCCTGCTGGATTTGCCCGAACAATGAATTCATCACCCGCGTTTGCTGGCCGGCGCCTTTGCAGGTCGGACATGTTTTCATACCAAATCCCGGCTCGGCACCGTTGCCATGACAGTGTTCGCACTCATCCTCCAGATTCAAACTAATTTTCTTTTCCACGCCAAACACCGCATCTTCAAAGCTTAATGTTATGTTCGTTTCAATATCGCGCCCGCGCGGACGTCCGCCGTCTGAACTACCTGCCGCGCTGCCGAAAAACTGGCTGAAAATATCTCCCAAGCCGCCATCGCCAAAGTCAAAATGAATATTTTGCCCGCCAAAGCCGCCAAACCCTTCAAACGGATTGCCAGAAAAACCGCCTCCCGAGGCGCCGCCGACGCCAGCATGACCAAATTGATCGTAGCGCTGGCGCTTTTGCTTATCTTTCAGAACTTCGTATGCTTCATTAATCTCTTTGAACTTCGCCTCGTCGCCACCCTGTTTATCCGGGTGATATTTTACCGCCAATTTGCGAAAAGCCTTCTTAATCTCATCTTCTGAGGCCGATTTTGACACGCCTAACACTTCATAATAATCACGCTTGCTCATACATGCTTATTATACGCTTTTAGCACTCGACGCGCAAGAGTGCTAACTAATATATGCCTAATATTTCTTAGCTGTTGACTTCTCATGTCCCTTATGTTATATAGGAAGCAGAGGCTTTGTTACCATAAACAAACAAGTCGAAAAGAGGGAAATATGCCAAGCGAATTATTAACTAAATATCCGCTGCCACCAAGTAGCGAAGCTCTAGAATCGCCGCGATCATATTCAGACAAGGAAGAACGACAAATTACCGATCTTGCGCCGCTAGCAAACACCCTCGCCACTAATCCAGAAGTCCTCAAGTGGCTCCAGGACATGAAGTGGCTGACAATGGGAGATTCTGATCCTAGAGCACGATATACCGGCAACCATCCATTGATAAAACGTGAAATAAACGGCCAAGAATATGTCTACTCTGTTCCAGTTATCGCTGGAATATTATGCTGGAAAGATAAGGGAACCGGCAAACCTCAGTATAGCGCCATATCTGTCATGAAAGACAACTGGCAAAATGGGGCCGATGCCTGGAACGCCATCGAACTCAACCTACAAGACGGAACGGCAAAGCAAATCGATGTCTTAGGGGTGGTGGTTGATAAGGCAAATAATGCTAATATCGTATTGAAACCTACTAACTACGAGAATACCCCTCCGTCCAGTCGACCAAAGATTGGTGAAACCCCTATGTACGCTATGGAGAGAATCCATGCCAAGCTCGATTCAGAATACCATGCAACAGAAGCCACGTACCACAACGGGACAGTCCAGACTTTACAAATTGCTGACATTGAGCTACTCATGGAGGCAATAACACGCGAAGTGGGAGCACGGGTTGAAGAGATGTTTCCGATCTTCTGGAAAGATAATGAAGGCGCAGAAAAGAGACCAACAGCAGATGATGCTGCTAGCATTCTGGGGACTGCAGTCACAAGTCAATTAGCTAGAGTTGCCTAGTAGCAGGAATTTCGTCAATAAAACGACTCAAAATAGCCAGAGAAAGCTGGCGCAAGGGGGATCTGATTTCCGCCAAAATATAGCAATAGCCAGTAGCACTCAGTCCAAGATTATACTCTAATAAGACAAGCCCCTATTCAAATTTGACTGGACACATCTCAGTGTAAATAACTGATTCTTCACCCAGATCGACCATGAGTGTACCCTGTCTGTAACTGCTTTCGATATGTTCCACCATATTATACAAATATGTCTTTACATCATCACCGTCACTTAGATTGCCATCCTTCAGTAGCCCATCCACCAAGGCTTGATCTTTTGGTGTCATCACCCACTTGCCTTCACTATCTTGAGTATATTGACCAGGTGTCATAACTACTACCTTGCGCGAAACCGCATCTTGGCTTTCTATCATTTCCTTTTGAAATACAGCCTCACTCAACCCCCGACCTAGCAGAGAAAATGCTGAACATGTGCAGATTTCCTACCGTCTGGATACTCAGCAACGATTGCGGCGGCAGTACAGCCGCTAAGCCCAAATGTTGCAATTTTCACTGTTTCGCTAGGTCTAGCTTCGACGCGGCCATAGCTATCCATACCAATTAATTTTGTCCCCGCCTTACTTTCAGCTTCATAGAAAGACGGACGATACACGCTGTTAGTATCTATAAATTGTAATTTTGGATTTATTCTATATATTGCAGAGGTATTGCCAGCGATATAGGGCTTTGGGCGCGAGCTTGGCAAGGTGAATTCTCTATTACGGCGCAGGCCGCTAGCAACCAAACTGGATATAATTATACTATCCAGGTCATCAAATCCCTCTTTACGAGAGGGGTCGTATTCTGACGATGGGGGGTAAATTTAATGTGATCCATACGCTCAGATTGTAACATATTATTTATATTATGTCAATACCATACTCTACAGAAAAACTGCCCTTAATCGTTGGGCAGTTCTTCGTTGCTATAGGATATAGGCGGCTAGCTTTCTATTTCTCGTCAACCACCTCACCCTCAACTGGCTCATCTTTGTCAGACTTTTTGTCGTCCTTCGACTCATCAGCCTTTTTGTCTTCGGCAGCTTGCTGGTACATTTTGGCGCCGATTGGCATGATGGCATCCTGCAAGGCTTTGGCTGCTGCTTCCAGCTCGTCTTTGTCGTCAGCGTCTTTGTGCTTTTCTGCTTCCTTGACCGCTTCGTCAATCGCTTTCTTGTCGTCGTCAGAAATCTTATCCTTAAACTCGTCTGGCATTTTCTTTGCCTGATAGATGGCGTTTTCTAGCTGGTTTTTAGCGTCAACGGTTTCGCGCTTTTTCTTGTCCTCGTCAGCGTGGAGTTCGGCTTCTTTCTGAGCTTTTTCAATATCTTCCTTACTCATGTTGCCAGAGTTTTGGATGGTAATTGATTGCTCCTTGCCAGTGCCTTTGTCCTTGGCAGTAACATTGAGGATACCGTTAGCGTCGATATTGAAGGTCACTTCAATCTGCGGCACGCCGCGCGGTGCTGGCGCGATACCGTCAAGCACAAAGCGACCCAAGCTCTTGTTGTCATTGGCAAATTCGCGCTCACCCTGCAAGACGTGAATTTCCACTTGCGGCTGATTGTCGGCAGCCGTCGAGAACACTTCGCTCTTGCTGGTCGGCACGGTGGTATTACGCTCAATCAGCTTGGTCGACACGCCGCCCATCGTCTCAATACCAAGGCTCAGCGGCGTCACGTCCAGCAGCAGCACATCCTTGACGTCGCCGGCCAACACGCCGCCCTGAATGGCTGCACCAACGGCTACCACTTCGTCTGGGTTAACGCCTTGCATTGGGTCTTTACCAAACAGCTTTTTCACCCGCTCAACTACTGCTGGCATACGAGTCATACCGCCAACCATCACCACGTTTTGGATGTCTGATTTGCTGAGCTTGGCGTCTTTGAGCGCTTTTTCAACTGGGCCGTCAAGGCGCGCTAGCAGATCTTTCACCAAATCTTCCAGCTTAGCCCGCGTCAAGCTCAATTCAAAGTGCTTTGGCCCGTCAGCGTCAGCGGTGATAAACGGAATATTGACTTCGTATTCAGTAACCGTTGACAGCTCCTTCTTAGCCTTTTCAGCCTCGTCCTTTAGGCGCTGCATGGCAGCGTTGTCTTTACGCAGGTCAATGCCTTCTTTAGATTTAAAGTCATCCAGGAAATAGTTAACGATGATGTTATCAAAGTCCTCACCACCCAGGTGGGTGTCGCCATTGGTGGCCTTCACTTCAAACACGCCGTCGCCGAGCTCCAGGATGGAAACGTCAAAGGTACCACCACCGAGGTCAAACACCACGATGGTTTCGTCATTTTTACCTTTCTCCAGGCCGTACGCCAAAGCAGCCGCCGTTGGCTCATTGATGATACGCTTAACTTCCAGGCCGGCAATTTTACCAGCGTCCTTGGTCGCCTGGCGCTGCGAATCGTCGAAGTAGGCTGGGACGGTAATGACAGCTTCGGTGACCTTTTCGCCCAGGAACGCCTCGGCATCAGCTTTGATTTTACTGAGGATCATAGCTGAAACTTCTTCTGGCGTGTATTCCTTGTCGCCCATCTTGACCGCCACGCCAGTGCCTTTTTTAACAATTTGGTACGGCATGATATCCAAGTCTTTTTGGACTTCCTTATCATTAAACTTACGACCAATCAAACGTTTCACACCGTAAATCGTGTTCTTCGGATTAGTCACACGCTGGCGCTGCGCCACCTGGCCGACCAAGCGCTCACCTTTTTTATTGATGGCAACCACCGACGGCGTGGTGCGGTTGCCTTCAGCGTTAGTGATGACTTCCGGCTTACCCGCCAGTAGATACGCAAACGCGCTGTTGGTCGTACCGAGGTCGATACCGATAATTTTACCCATTGTTATTCCCCTTTCGTTTAAGATTTTAGGTCAAATTGTCTAGTTATATTTTAGCACTCTTTGCCGATGAGTGCCAACTATTCCAGTATAAATAATTAGCACTCTGGTGTCAAGAGTGCTAATTCAGGTTTTTACTAGTTGCTAATTATGCCACCGGTGTGGCGGCGTTTGGTTCGGTTTCCGCCTGTTCCGGCGCTGACGGTTGGCGCGTCACCTTAACCATCGCGTCGCGAATCACTACGCCGTCTAGCGTGTAGCCAGCGCGGAGCTCCTTGGCAACAACTTCTTTGTCGCCTTCTGCTTCTTCATCAAATTGAACGGCTTGGTGCAATTCAGGGTTAAACAGCGTACCAGGTTTAGCATTAATTTTCTCGAGGCCAATTTCCTTCAGCTGTTTGTCAAGCTGTTTACCAAGGCCAACCACGCCTTTCGCCCAAGCATTATCCTGTAATTCCTCTGGCACATTGGCAATCGCCCGCTCAATCGTATCAATCACTGGCAGCAGTTTCATCACCGACTTCGCCTGGCCCATTTGGTGCGCCGATTGTTTCTCCGCCTCCACGCGCTTGCGGTAATTCTCAAAATCCGCCCGCGTCCGCTGCAAATCCAGCGTCAACTCGCCCAATTGCTGCTCTAAATCTTCAGTTTTCTTAGCTTTATTCTTTGTCATTTTTTCCTCCTACAATATCCCCTCCAGCATAGCGCCCGTTCGGCGCACCAGCTCCATCGTTCGGCGATAATTTTGCCGCGTTGGGCCAATCACGCCGATATAGCTATCATCGCTAAACTGTGAGCGAAACTTACTGATGATCAACGTGGCGCCAGAACTTTTGCCAATCGGGTTTTCGCTGCCAATAAACACATTCAGCGGCTGGTTCGGCGCAGCCTCATGCAGCCACGGCTCGATATTATCAATCAACCTGGCAATCGCCTGCACGTGATCGCCCTCGACAAACTCAGGCTGAGAAAACAGCTGCGTCATACCATTCATATACAAGTGCGTACTAAACGACGCAAAACCAAAGTTACCCGTCAGCTCCACCAAACTATCAACGGCGCTGCGAATTGCTCGGTCAGACTTATCAACGTGCGAGTTAACATGCGCTTCGATCGCTCTCGCACTGCGATCGATGCCGCTCGGCAGCTCCGTCATCTGCGCACTGGTGATGCCATTGACATAAAAGCGATAGCCTTTGTCGGTGGGAATGCGCCCAGCGCTGGTGTGTGGCGCCTCGATAAAACCCATCTCCTCGAGCTTGGCCATTTCGCTGCGAATGGTGGCGCTGGACACGCCAAACAACTTGGCCAGCGTCACGCTGCCAACCGGCGCCGCAATTTCGGCATATTGCTCAATGATGGCAGCTAAAATCGCCTGTTGACGTTCGGTCATATATCAATTATAGCGCATGTTTAGCACTCGTACAAGTAGAGTGCTAGGATTTTAATTTCGTCGCCGGTCCGTAAAATAGCGTGCTGCATCTGACGAAAACAACATCATAATCATAATATGCACACCAATTGAAGTTAAAAGAAATACGGTCGACATATTAATTCGTTCAATCGTCACCGACAGAGACTCGGTAATAATAGCCAAAGTGGCCACAGCCAACAGCGATATCCGCGCCCGACTACTCCCCCGAAGCAGCAGCCCAACCAATACAAACTCTACTATCACCAGCAGCAGGTTCAGATCGGATGTTATTGACAGTATCGTGTTGGCCAGATTAATATCAATTTGCTCAATATTCGTTACCTGCGCCAAAAGTTCTGGCCAGCTAGAAAAATTAACCATCGTTTGCCCAATCGTAAACAGCGATACCAAAACCATCAAACCGCTGCCAATTAAAATCTGCGGCGGACGACGACTCCATAATTCCTCAATTAACGTCTCATGATTTCGCGGATGACGATCGTGAATTGTCCCATCCATGATAATCCCGAAGCGCTTCAATGTCGTCACCGGACGATCAAGCTTTACGCGACCAACTTCCAGAATTGGCAAATCACCATCAGTACGAATTGAATCGCCATGACCATTGCGTGAATGATAGCCTGTAGAAAAATCCTTCAGAACCGTCACGCGGATATATTTCTCACTATTTTTAACTGATTCGATAATATAGTCTCTTTCAATATCAATATTTTCGTCAATTTTATGCGTCAATTGAAAAGTAAATAGCGATAAACCGACACTTTTATCATACGAGCCAGCCGCCAGCCAATCCACCCGATGTCCACCCGGCAACAACCAACCGTCTGGACAGCGCCAAAACCGCACATGATGCCGACGCATTGGATTACCATCAACTTCTTGCTGATAGGCAAAATCCTGTCGCCGACCAAACAAAAAAGCTGGCGAGACTGGTGCGTTTGGGTAACTCCGTCGACCCAACGTTGTTAGTATCATCCGCCAAGCCGACCGCGGCGTAATATCATCCGCCAGAGCCCAGCCCGCCGTAGTCATTGCCTTGTGTAATTTTTCCTCTGGACCACGAACGCTTAAATTCACCGGATCGCTCAATATTCCATCTGCCGTTCTCGTTCTACCAATAAAATAATTTGGCACGTACACGTTGCTTAGAATTCGATGCAATCGAGGTAATGCTATGTAAGAGACAATTGCCCAAACCACAAAGAACAATCCAACCAACCACCAACCTCCGGTCGCCCAGCCCTCCCTAAGCACCAACCACGCCAACCAAAACGACGCCAAGCCTGCAAAAATAAAGAAAACTTGGTCTAATAATGCAGTAAATGGTCTTGATGACTGTAAACGTCTGACTGCTAGTTTTTTTGGAGTTTTTGTTGAACTCATACGTCCATTATATCATTGAGCAGATTTCGGGCCGCCAAGCGAGCCTCGTCGTCTTGGCGCTTAAAAATATCACCGCGTAAAATGATTTCCTCGGTTACCCTGACAGCCCGCTCCAAATCATCATTAATAATCACGTGATAATACGGCACTTCCAGCGCATGCGCCAGTTCTTTGATGGCTGATTGATGGCGCTTTGGCCATTCGGCTTGAAAATCCTCCTCAGTGGCGTAGCGTTTTTTTAGCCGCTCCAGCCATGTTTTATAATCCGGCGGCACGATAAAAATCGCGATACAACCTGGCGCTAATTGTTCATATTCCGCTACGCCCTGAACATCGACGTCAGTAATTGCCACTTGATTATTATCATGTGCCAATTTTAACTCGGCCGCCGAGGTTCCGTAGACCGTGCCATGCACAAATTTTGCCTCAATGAATTTATGACTCATTAGCATTTCCTCGGCTATTTTTTGATCAATAAAATGGTAGTCAACACCATCCTGCTCGGCGCGGCCGTTATTAATCCGCGGCTGGCGCGTCGTGTGCGACACGATATCACGAAATTCCGGCAGCTGCAACAACCGCTTTTTTATCGTGTCTTTGCCAGCCCCAGAAATGCCCGCCAGGAGGGCAATTTTTGTCGACCGAACCAGCTCGACAGCCTGCACGGTTGGACGATAATTCATAATTAGATCTTCAATATTTTTTACAGCCACACCCAATTATAGCATTTTCTGATCAATATTGTATTATTTGTTATGTTATTCATGATAGAATTATACTATTATGAACAGCCCCGAAAGCACCCAAAAGATACCGTTAAGCGAACTCTATAATAAAGTTCCAAAAGGTACCACAGAGATTAGCCAGGTTACCCCACATATACTACAAGAGCTTGGACGGCGTAGTGTTGCACTGAGCCAGCCAGACGATTATTACCAACAAGACTCCGTGCGCCGCCTCTCGAAACTACTCCAAGAAACCTCCGTCGGTGACCTTGACTCAGACTATAGTGAATTTTCCGACGAGCAGGGGGTTATTCCGATCGCAGAACAGGCACTTCGCATGGTAGTCAACTACCCATTCCTAGACAGCCTCACGAAGAAGTTAGGCCTCTATTCACCTCAACGTGACAGCGGAATGGGAAGGGTTTTTCACGCGGCAGTTTGTAATCATATGACAGATAATTTTCATGGATTATTTGGTATTACATACATCCAAGCTCGCCAGCTACGCGGCCATTTCCAGAGTTACAATACACTTCTTCCGCACGAGCCAGGCACTTACGATCCCCAATCTTACGATATGAGCCTAATGTATGAAGACATTGAAAAAGTCATGAATCGTATAAAAAAAGGAGATTCTAGCGACCGCTAGACTGCGACTTTGATTTACTCCCGCCGCAGCATCACCGTAAACGCCTCTGACGGAATGTCAACCTTGCCAAATCGTTTCATGCGCTTTTTGCCGCGGGCTTGCTTGGCGAGGAGCTTCTTTTTACGGCTAACGTCGCCACCGTACAGATAGCCAGTAACATCTTTGCGGTAGGCACCGATGTTTTCACGGGCGATAAACCTGCCGCCGATTGCTGCCTGCAGTGACACCTCAAAACTCTGGCGCGGCACGACATCTTTGAGTTTTTTGACGATTTCGCGGCCCAAGCCTGGCGCCTCCGAACGGTGACGCATCACACTCAGCGCATCGACCATTTCGCCCGCCACATAGAAATCAACCCGCACCAAATCTTCCGGCTGATAGCCCGCCAGCTCATAATTAAATGAACCGTAGCCGCTAGTCACCGACTTCAGTTGATCGTAAAAATCCGTCAGCAAATTTGCCAGCGGCGCCGTAAAAGAAATCAGCGCCCGCTCGTCGATGTAGCTGAGGTTTTTCTGCCGGCCGCGCTTGGCGACGATCAGCTGGATCACCGCACCGATGTAGTCCTGCGGCACCACAATTTCGCCATCAATCCACGGCTCACGAACCTCGGTGATTTGTGCTGGATCGGGCAATTCGCTGGCTGACTTGATATCCAGCTCCTCGCCGTTAGTTAAACTGACCTGATAATCCGTGCTCGGATTGGTGACGATGAGGTCCAGATTATACTCGCGCTCCAGCCGCTCGCGAATAATATCCATGTGGAGCAAGCCGAGGAAACCAATCCGTACACCATAGCCCAGCACTGGCGAGTTTTCCGGCTCAAACTGCAGCGCCGAATCGCTCAAGCTCAACTTTTCAATCGCCTCTTTCAGGTCATTATAATCCTCGTTAGACACCGGAAAAAAGCCCGCGTAGACGAAGGGCTTGACTTCTTTGTAGCCGGGGAGGGGTTGGATGGTGATATGAGACATTTACTTGGATTATTATACCATCAATTGCTAGATGATATAATGCCGCCGCTCGCTTACTTCTGATGCAAGTGAACTGAGACCAAAATAATCTTGAATAAACTCTTGGGAATACTCATCTAAGTCGGTCAGTCGACCATACAATTTAACACCACGACACTCACCCTTATCTGATGGTACTGTGTAAGCATTTGGTCGCGCATATGCAACGACTAGTGCTGGGTGGGGTGTTTTACTGGTAAACCGTTCGCCGATAGTCTGCTGAATGGCGGAACAATCTTCTGGCTGAGTCTGCAAAGGACTTGCACCACCAGCAATGTCACGCGCTACATTGTACGCATATAAATGAAAATCTGCGAAATGGACGCCATCCATACCAAACTGAAAGGTACGATTACCCCGTGAAAGCTCCAGCGCCAATCGCGCCAAGCTCAAGCCGCGCCAGTACCTATAACTCTCTCTCTGAATCTGGGACTACATCATAGACAACAGACTCTCCGATATCATTTCTCAAGCGATTAAAATTCGGTTGACTCATGGCTTGCATTTTATCATAATATTATTTATTTGTCAATCATAGCTATCGGTGGTTCGGTGGCTGATTTGATAGTAAGTGCTTCGCCGTTTGTCAAACTCACTGGTCACTCTGGCGAATATCTTCAAGCATCGCAGCAATCTTCGCCTGTTGCTCGGGGATGTAGAAGTAACCCGGCGTACCGCTTGCACCGTTCTCCCTTCTGCTACGACATGCCAGTGGCTCCCCGAAGTCAGGATCAACCTTATTCAAAACCTTAATCACCTTCTGAAACGCTGGTAATCCACAGCGCAAAACGTTCATAAGGTCTGACGCTGCTAGATAGTCCGGGAGCTGGGTGCATATAGCCTCTTTTCAAGAAATAGTTGCTTCTAGCCTCCTATTTGGTCTCTTTCGTGAAGTACTTTTTCAGCGTCACCGTATCACCCACCCGCGCTTCACGCGTGGTTTTTAGGTTGGTGACGATGTAGCCAATTTCACCGGTGTCCAGCGACAGGTCGGGGATCATGCCGGGACTGAGATGACCGACTTCTAACGCCAAACCATTAGCACCAGTCGCCATCATGTGAATCGCTTCACCTTTTTTGATCTGGCCGTCAACCACCCTGACATACAAAATCACCCCGCGATAATCATCATAATAACTATCAAAAATCAGCGCCCGCGTTGGATCGTCCGGCTGGCCAATTGGTGCTGGAATTCGCTCGACAATCGCCGCCAAAACTTGGTCAACATTCTGCCCTGTTTTGGCAGAAATATGAATAATCTCGCTTTCATCGCAGCCCAGCAAATTAATCACCTGCTTAGACACCCGCGACACATCGGCAGCCGGTAAATCAACCTTGTTTAGCACTGGAATAATTGTGAGGTCCTGCTCCATCGCCAAGTACACATTCGCCAGCGTCTGCGCCTGAATACCTTGGCTGGCATCAACCACCAACACCGCACCCTCGCAGGCTTGCAAACTACGCGACACCTCATAGCTAAAATCGACATGGCCGGGCGTGTCGATGAGATTGAGGTCGTAGACAGTTGACTGAACCAGCCCATTCACGCCAACATCTGCACAAGCCCGAGAGTCAGACTGCGCTAAGCGGGTGGCAGTCGATGGGGTAGCGCCCGCTTCTGAAGAAATCTCTGATTTTTCAGAAGAAGGGGCGGGTCGACTAACAGGACCCGCGTCTAGCGACCGACGCGAAGACTCTGCAAGAGTCTTCGACGATGGGAGTGGTGGTGATGTGCCATTAGCTTCCACTCCCTGATATTCATATTTCATCCGCACCGGGGCCAACTTAATAGTGATACCTTTCTCGCGCTCCAAATCCATACTATCGAGCAGCTGCGATTTCATCTCACGTTTCTCCACCGTCCCCGTCATCTCCATCATCCGGTCAGCCAGCGTCGATTTGCCGTGGTCAATGTGAGCGATGATGCAAAAATTGCGGATATTATTCATTAGCGCATAATCTCCAATCGACCAAATAACATCTTCCTTAAGCGCGTCAAGATTGGATCAATTTCTGGCAATTTCAACCACTTTGAGAACATGGCATACGCGCCAAAGCTAACCAATGAAATCACGACAAACTTTGGAAAAGCGCTAAAGAAACTATCGTCATGATAACGAAACGGCAAAATGAGTACACTAATATAACAAACAAATCCAGTCAACACACCAGCAATAGACATCTTAAAAATCGCTTGCATGAAAGTCAAATTAAACATCTTCGGCATTTGACGGTTCATAACCGCTAGTAAAATCACCACCTCTAAAACCGCCACTATTGATTGCGCCCATGCTAGACCATAGGCGCCCATCCCCAAAGCCATCGACAAAACAATAGCCAAAATAATATTTAAAGAAATTGAGAAAATTGAAATATATAATGGAGTTTTCGTGTCTTGGCGAGCATAAAATGCCCGTGCTGCCATGTGGTAAATCGTCCGAAACAAAATTGCCACCACTAAACACCCCAAAATACCCGCAATTAACTGATTGCCGCCATTACGAATAAAATGCACAACATAACCGCGCGTAAAGAAAATTATCACCGCCACTGGCAACGCCATCCAAAAGATAATCCTCAACAGGGACCGCAGATCCTTTTGAAACAAATCATGGCGCCCCTCACCCAAATGCTCAGTAAGCTTAGGGAAGGCAGCGTTAGAAATTGCCACGCCGATGAGATTAATTGGCATCAAATGCAGGGTCAACGCCTGCTGATACGCCCGAACCGTACCGTCCGCCAAGCGCGACGCCAGATTAACTTCAACCAAGCTCACCACATAATCCATCCCCTGATCAACCGACCTTGCTGGTAGTAGCGACAAAACTTTCCTAAATCCTCTATTGCGCCAATAGATCTTAAAATTATAATCAAAGCCCAGACCTGCTAGCCCAACCGCGCTCACAATCAGCTGCAAGAATGACCCCAACACCACACCAAGCGCTACGCCCATAATTCCACCATCAAATATTTGCCAACCAAACAAATTAATACCATTAGTAAACCACACCGTACCAATAATAATGCCGATATTGTAAATCATTGGAGCCAGGGCACAGAACATGAACCGCCCGACCGCCTGCTGGATACTGGCAATCACTGAGGCAATAGCAAAAATAAACGGATTTACCGCAATCACCCGCATCATGCTCACCGCCAGAGCATGACCCGACTCGCTCAAGCCTGGCGCGATTAAATATTTCATCAATGGATCAGCAAAAATAATGATCAGCACTGATGCGATCATCGTTACTAGCGCCATAAAATTGATCATACTGGAGCTAATTTGCCACGCTGACTGTTTATTACCCTTCATCCAGCGCTCGTTAAAGACTGGAATAAATGTCACGCTTAATGCGCCGGACACCAGCACGGCAAACATGAAATCCGGCACCATAAACGCCGCCGTGTAGGCATCTAATCCGACAGGATAGCCAGCCAGCGCGCCGTTTTCACTCGGCATATAGGCGGAGTTAAGTAGTCGATCACGAAAAAACCCCAGCAAGCTCGACAACAAAGTCGAGCCAGCCAGAATGGTTGCAGCTAACTTGACTGTCAGCCGCTGATTGATCTTATCGACAGTTCTCCGGACGCGTCCCATAACAATTTACGCGTGTAACTTTGCTTCCTTTGGCAGTTTCGTTCCTTTAAGAATCTCATCCACCGCTGTTTCTTCTAATGTCTCGTCTTTCAGCAGCGCCTCAGCCAATTTGTCAAGGAACGGACGGTTAGCTTTTAGTACCAGCATTGCCCGCTGCTTGGCTTCGGTGATCAGCTGCGACACTTCCTGATCGATCAGCTTAGCAGTCTCATCCGAGTATGGCCGCTCGCGAGTCATCTTATCAAACATCAGCCCGCCGTTGTCTTCGTGGAACACTTGATCGCGCAAGCTCTTGCCCATACCCTGCTCAATCACCATTTCCCGGGCAATCTCGGTGGCTTTACGCAGGTCCGAGCCAGCGCCCGTAGTAATACCGTCATCGCCGTAAATAATCTGCTCAGCGATCCGGCCGCCCATCGCCCGAGCCAAGATATCCTTGAACTCATAGACATTGGTGTAGCTCTTATCCTCTGGCGGCAAGAACCATGTCACGCCACCGGTACCGCCGCGCGGAATGATCGTTACCTTGTGAACTGGATCGGAATCTGGCAAGACATGGCCGACGATGGCGTGGCCTGCCTCGTGGTATGCTGTCAACTCTTTCTCATGGTCGTTCATCACCTTGGCCTTGCGCTCCGGCCCGATAGCTACCCGCTCAAATGCCTCGGTTAATTCCTCGTTGGTAATCTTCTTTTTATTGCGCCGCGCTGCGATAATTGCTGCTTCATTAGCCATATTAGCGAGATCCGCCCCCGATGAGCCAGCTGTCTTGGCCGCCAATTTATCCAGGTCAACCGTCTCGTCGGTTGGCTTTTTCTTGAAATGAACTTTGAGGATTGCCTCACGGTCTTTACGCTCCGGCAGAGTAATCGTCACTCGTCGGTCAAATCGTCCCGGGCGCAGCAACGCCGGATCCAGCACATCTGCCCGGTTGGTGGCTGCCAACACAATCACATTAGTATCGCCATCAAACCCGTCCATTTCCACCAGAATCTGGTTCAAGGTCTGCTCGCGCTCATCGTGGCCGCCGCCCATACCCGAGCCACGCTTACGCCCGACCGCATCGATCTCATCGATAAAAATGATACACGGCGCATTTTTCTTAGCCTTTGAGAAAAGGTCGCGCACCCGGCTAGCACCAACGCCGACGAACATCTCGACAAATTCTGAGCCAGAGATTGAGAAGAACGGCACACCCGCCTCGCCAGCTACCGCCCGCGCCAACATGGTTTTACCGGTACCCGGATTACCGACCAGCAACACGCCTTTCGGAATCTTAGCGCCTAATTCCTTGTACTTCTTTGGGTGCTTCAAGAAATCGACGACTTCTTGCAGGTCCTGCTTGGCATTATCATTGCCGGCGATATCCTCAAACAGTACTTTCTCTTTATCCTGCCCATACAGACGCGCCTTGCTCTTACCAAAGCCCATTGCTTGATTATTCTGCCCTTGGGCCTGGCGCATCATAAACATAAAGAACGCTACAATAATCAATACAGGCACCACCATCACCGCCAAATTCCAAATCGTCTCACCAGTTGTTGACGGTGGGATTACCTTAACCTCAACCTTCGCGTCCTTATTTAATCCCTGTTCATAAATACTGCTAGACTCTTTGACTGACCGCTCAGTAGGCTTAGACTGATCTTTCACGGTCACCTTAATGTCATTACCCTGAATTTCTAATTGAGCAATTTTACCTTCATTTGCCCGACGCACTACGTCTGACAATGACACTTCTTTAAGATTCGAGGCAGGGAACAGTGTTGCATAAAAAATCAACGCTACAAAAATTATAATCGCCCAAAATAGTCCAAATCGTACTACCTGCTTAATTCCATTCTTTCCGTTTCTCTGCGGCATCTTAACGGCCATGCTCAACTATTCCTTTCACCTATACTAATCAACTCGGTCTATTATAACATTTTTTAATGTCAATTTCATCACCATGCCGCCACCGATTTGCCAGTGCGAGCCAGATTTTCCGGTTTTTATAGCAATTAACGTTCGCTCCAGCTGAGAGCCCAGTAACGAAACATCGTAATGTCGTAAAATATAATAGTATATTAATTCTTGTGCGACATTATCATCAATCATCGTCAAAAAATACCGATTAGACACCTCCCTATCAAACCTCTCTAACGCTTGCTCAATTTCCACCCTCAATTTTCGCTGCTTACGCCACGCCTCATACACCCCAATCTTCTGATATTCGTCCAATCCACAATTTATTTGCCGACGTAGTACGTTACGCTGATAAATATCGCTTTGGTTCGTTTCATCTTCACACCACTCTAATTTCTGTCGAGTCGCATATTCGTAAATTCGCTGCTTTGTCCAACCATTCATTGGCCTCACTACTCGCGCATCACTCATGCCAGCCAGACCTCGCCACCGAGAGCCACGCTTCAAATTCATCACCACCGTCTCGATAACGTCATCTCGATGATGTGCCGTTACCACCACGCCATCAAAATCTGCCGCTACCTCACGTAAAAAATCATATCGTCTTTGACGCGCCAGTTCTTCGCTAGCATCAACACCCAGCTTCTCACGCCTGCAAACAAACTGAAGCTTATATCTCTCAGCTAACGCCTCAACAAACCTAGCGTCACTCGCTGAATCCTCACGAATGCCGTGATCAAAGTGCGCCACTACTAAATCTTTTTCCGTCCGCGACATTAAATCCAGCAATACTACCGAATCAATCCCACCACTGACCGCGACAATATATCTCACATACCCATTATCTCACAAAATGCTTATACCTAAAACCAATTTGGCAAATTTTATACCATCTGTTACAATCAGTGCAGTGTGGCACCGTAGCTCAGCTGGTTAGAGCGCAGGACTCATAAGCCTGAGGTCGGTGGTTCGGGTCCACCCGGTGCTACCATAAATTATCCAATCACCCCTCGTCCACATGACGGGGAGTTTTTTATAAGACTCAGATTAACTCTAGCTCATCAACCTGAACGCCGTCCAACGCAGCCAATCGCCGTGAAACAAACCCATCTAGCTCTCGCGAGCTACGCTGCCGATCCCACGTTGCTAATTCCTTTTTTTGAGTTACCTCTAAAAATTCAGCCAATTCGCTGGTGTTGATTTCCATAAAGTTTTCCTTTTTTGTGTTAATTATTTAACTGTTTTTATACTACCATAAATTTGACAAAAAAGCAATACCTTTTTCAGTTATTATTTACCTTTTTATTCCGCTTGTGCTACACTGGTAGGGAAGGATTTATACACAAACATGACCCCCGTAACAATCTCATCGCTAGCCATCATCGTTTTCGCAGCAATTATCCATGCTAGTTTTCAGCTCAGCATCAGTGTTTTAACCTTACTTAGCGGACATTCAATTGGTAAGAAAACCGCCCAACGAAAAATATTTCGTATGAGTACTAGTTTTGTATTTGGTGTATCAATCATCACCTTACTACTTATCAGCGCCGTCTCTTATTACCTATCTCTATTCATCCGTCATATTACCAGCGCTGAGCAATTAGTTGCAGCAATCGCCTCTGGAATGATGTTTGGTCTAGGAATTGCCATCTGGGCATTTTACTATCGTCGCCAGCCTGGTACCTCATTATGGGTTCCGCGCGGCTTTGCGGATTACTTGAATAAACGAACTAAAAAAACCCGAAATTCTATCGAAAGCTTTGCTCTGGGACTAACTAGCGTTATTGCCGAAATCATCTTCATCCTTGCGCCAATCCTAGCTGCCGCGCTAGCAATCATCACCCTACCAAACCCCTTACTGCAAATCGCTAGCGTCATCACCTACACTCTCATCTCTATTCTGCCACTCTCAATCATCATTATCCTCGTCGGTAGCGGGCATAATATTTCTAACTTACAGCGCTGGCGAGAAAAACACAAACGATTTTTACAATTCGTCAGCGGCGGCAGCTTATTGATTTTAGCGGCCTTTATTTTCGTAGATCGTGTTATCGGCGTGATTAGCTACGGAGGCAATTTATGGTAAAACCGGGGCAAATTAACGTCATTAAGAGAGGGGAGCGTCCACCAGAAGAATTTAGTCCCGACAAGCTTCACGATTCCATCGTTGCTACTTGCCTGAGCGTTCGTACACCAGAAGGACAGTCTCAAGATATTGCAAAAACTGTTACCTTAGGTGTTATGAACTGGTGTGAAACTCGACCAGAAATCACCTCCGCCGACATTCGCCGCCAAGCGCAGCGTATTATGAAAGACTTACATCCTGATGCCGCCTATTTATACGAACACTATAAAACTATAATTTAGGAGAATTCATGTCACAAAAACCAACATTTGATTATGACTGTATCATTATTGGTAGCGGTGCGGGCGGCTCACCGGCAGCAAGTATTTTGGCTGGCGCTGGTAAAAAAGTTGCTGTTGTAGAAAAAGCAACATTCGGCGGGGAATCACCAAATTGGGGAGACGTACCGACGGGGTCGCTAACCTATGCTATTAGCACTTATCGAGCCGCGAAAGACGCCGCCAAATTTGGACTGCGCACCAGCACCATTGGCTACAACTACCCTTCTCTTCTCTCCTGGAAAGACACCACTGTCAAACGAACTGGCGCAGGCGGTAACCGCTACTACTATGAAAAGCAAGGGATTAGCGTATTTGCAGGCAGTGCACATTTTCTAAGTCCAAATGAAATCACCGTAAATCGCAGGCACTTATCGGCTCGCAAATTCCTTATTGCAACCGGCTCAACCTGGAAAATTCCGGATATCCCTGGATTAGATAGTATATCTTATCACACCCCAAAAACCATCTTTAGCCTCACACGCCCGCCAAAAAGTCTTTTCATTATTGGCTCTGGTGCGACGGCATTAGAGTTGGCTCATCTATTCTCTACCCTGGGAACTAAAGTTTATATAGCAGAAGAATCGGTGCGGATTTTACCAGAGTTTGACACAGAAGTCAGTGACCTATTAGCCAGCGACGCAAAGAAAAATCGTGGCATGAATATCTTAACCCACACCAAGGTTATTGCTATTCAAAAATCCGCCCTCCAAAAACGCATTACTTTCGTACAAGGACGCGTAGAAAAAACAGTGCGAATTGATGAAGTCTTAATTGCCAATCAGCGACTATCCACTACTGATTTGGGTCTAGAAAATGCTGGTGTAAAATATACAAAAAACGGCATCTCCGTCAGCTCTTCCCTGCAAACCACCTCTCGCCACATCTTTGCCGCAGGTAGTGCTGTCGACACTAGCCTCCAAACTTACGAAGTTTTAGCACAAAGTCGCGTAGCTGCTCATAATCTGCTCCACAACAACCACTTGAAGATTAATAATTCACCACATATGCAGATAGCTTTCACTCAGCCAGAAATTGCTCAAATTGGCATGAACGAACAAGACTGTCGGATAAAAAATATTAAAGTAAAAATGGCAGTCGTACCGTTAACCATGACCGTACGCAGCAATATTACTGATCAGCGAACAGGCTTCGTGAAGCTGATTGTTGATAGGAAACGAGTTATTATCGGCGGTACAATTGTTGGACCACACGCCAGTGATCTTGCATCTGAGCTGGCCTTAGCTATTCGGTGTAAAATAACCAGCGATGAACTAGCGGCGACGCCACATTGTTTCACCTCTTGGTCAGAGGCTGTGCGAATTGCCGCTGGAAAACTTCTCTAATCACCTCTGATGCGCTATAATAAGCTTTACGGGGGCGTAGCTCAGGGGTTAGAGCAGTCGGCTCATAACCGATTGGTCGCTGGTTCGATCCCAGCCGCCCCCACCACCAGGGTCTTACACGAAACTGGGTCGAAGTGAATATGGTTCTGGGCTCCCTCGGCGTTCGCCGGGGGAGTTTTTGCGTGTGTGGGGCCGGACACGGTGGTTGTGGTGGCGTGGATGAGTGCGGGGTTGGTGAGGTGGTTGAAGGGCGGTGCGGGGTGCGGGATGGCTGTGCGGTGGGGTTGTGGGGCGTCGTCGTCCTGGGGGTTGACGGTGATGTGGTCGAAGAAGATGGTGTTGAGGAGTTTCTTGAGGGGCGCAGGGGCGCGGGTGTAAAGGCGGTGGCAGTCCTGGAGGAGGTCGAGGGCTTGGGTGAGGTGGTGCTTGACGGCGTGGTGGCTGGAGGTGAGGGAGTGGAGTTCTTCGGTGATGGCGGCGAGTTCGCGGGCGATGCGGGTCTGTTCGGCTTTGAGCAGGTCGAGGGGGATGGCCCCGGCGTAGTGGGCTTGGAGGAGTTTGGTTTGCTGGGCTTTGAGTGTGCCCTGTTGGCGGGTGAGGTCCTTGGTGTGCTGGTGGGCGGCGGTGTGGAGGCGGTCGAGTTCGTAGTGGAGGTGTTCTTCGATGGTTCGCCTCTCCTCGGGGGTAATGGTGATGCGGCGGTAGATGTCGGTGACGCGGGCTTCGACTTCGTCGATGAGGACGGCTTTGAACTGGCATTGGTCGCGGTGGCGCTGGCGGTGGGAGCAGACGAAGTAGGGATAGACCTGTCCGGAGCGGGATTTGGCCATGTGGACGATGAGGCGCCCACCGCATTGCCCGCAGCGGATGGTGGTTTTGAGGTGGTGGTTGTGGAGGCGTTGGCGCTCCCCGTTGCGGTGCTGGCTGAGGACGGCCTGGACCCGCTGCCAGGTGGCTTCGTCTACGAGGGCCTCGTGTTTGCCAGGGTATTGGACGCCCTGGTAGGTGACGATTCCCTGGTAGTACGGGTTGCGCAGCAGGTCGAGGAGTTTGTTGTGGTCGAGTGGATGGGAGGGCCTGGTCGGCGTGGGCAGAGTGGTCAGGCCACGGGCGGTGAGGTGGTCGGTGAGGGTGGACAGGGTCCATTCCCCTGTGGCGTACTCGGTGAAGGCCAGGCGCATGAGGGGCGCGCGCTCGGGGTCGAGCTCGACCCAGCGGGCCTCCCGCCCTTGCGGGTCACGGCCCTGTTTGTTGAGGTAGCCCAGGGGCGCCCTGCAGATGGTGCCGCCGCTCCGAGCTTTCTGGCTCATTCCTTTGACCACTTCGTTGGCCAGGTTGCGGCTGTAGAACTCGGCGATGGAGCTCATGATGCCGTGCAGGAGGATGCCGCCGGGGGTTTGGTCGATATTCTCCGTGGTGGAGATCAGGCGGACGCCCGCCTGGTCGAGGGCCCTGTTGATGTCGACGTCGTCGGCGCGGTTGCGGGCGAGACGGTCGAGTTTGTGGACGATGCAGTAGTCGATGTCCCCCGCTTCTTGGATGTAGGCGAGCATCTTCTGGAGCTCAGGGCGATTGGCGCTGCGGGCGGATTCTCCCCGGTCGACGAACTCCTTGACGATGAGCGCGCCCAGGCTGGCGGCTTTCTTCTTGTTGGCCTCGCGTTGGGCGGGGATGGAGAAGCCTTCCGCCGCCCCGCCCCGCTGCGCCTGCCCGCGGGTGGAGACACGGATATAGGAGATAGCGCGTTTGGGAGTGAGGGCTTGGCTCATGGCTTCCAGCGGGTCGGCGGTCATCGGTCGTCTCCTTCCCCAGTTAGCACCAAGGTGATAGCCCGGCGGGCCAGGACCGTGACAATGCGGTCCGCTAGCTCCTTGTCCCCCTCGTTGAGCTGGTAGCCGTCAGGGACGAGGAAGTAGCGCACGGCCGGGTTGTTTTCGAGGGTACCGAGCGCGGCGTGGATTCCTCGGCGACCGGTGGGTGGATCAGCGTAGACGGCGACAAGGTCGAGGCCTTCCCCGGTTGCGCAGGCGCGGATGCTGGCCAAATTGGCGGTGGTCTCGCTTGCGGTGGCATGCCGGTGGTAGCCGATCGCCAGTGGGTGTGGTGCGTGTTTGGTGGGGCGCATGATAATGTTCCTCCTTCTCTTCTGTGAATTTTTCATAACATTTAATGAAGCTTTGACGCGGATACTCCTCTTTCTTATATTGACGCTCATTTCGGCGTGGAAGTCCAGTCCTCTCAGGATGGATCTCCTTGATTTTCCGGGCCTTCAGAGGCGCGTACTGCGAGGCTTGGAGCAAGGAGGGCCTGGAGATCGTTGAGGCAGGCGGTGGCGAACATGCCTTCGGGCAATCGCGGGTCGGCGGCCATGAGGTCGGCGATGCGTCCTGCACGGTCACTGGTCGCGGTGACCCAGACTATGACTGGGAAAACGCCGTGCTGGTTCTGCTCGATGCCGGATTGGTAGTGGCGCAGGTAGGCGTGAGCTTTGACGAGAAGTCGTTTGGGGTGCTCGGTGTCGAGGTCGATCTCCAACCACCAGTGGTCCTCGTACCCCTCCACTTGGGTGACGATCTCAAGGTCGGGCTTGACCCACTCGGGGTTGCCGTGTATTCCGAGGTGGCTGCGCCAGCACAAGGGTTCGGTGTTGACGCGCAGGAGTCTCACGCCTCGTCGTTGACTGGTTTCCTCGGCCAGGACCCGCGCCTCCATCACAGCCAGGGTGTGCGCGAGGAACCTGGTGGAGGGTTCGGCGTTGCGGTGGCGCGTGGTCGTGTGCCTCTCAGCGTTGATCGCGAGGAGGCGGAAGCCGGGTTCGGTCAGGTACCAGATGAGACCGGTGGATCCGGCGCGTTGACCACCGATGCGCCGCTCGAGGTGATGTACGAGTGACAGCGTTTGGAGGTGGCGTATGAGGCGGGTGGTTTGCCGCAGCGCCGAGGCGGCGGTCTTGTGGTGAGACTGGCGGAGGCGGGCGAGTTGGTTGGTGGTGGCGAATCGGTGCTCGGCGAGAATGCGGACGACACGCCAACTGCGTTCGTCCAGAGAGGCGGCGATCCGCTCGAGGCGTGGACGGGAGACTCGGCTGGTCATAAGAACTCCTTTCGTGGTTGTTTACTGTCCGGGACGGCAGTGTCTGCCAATAGGGGCAGACAGTCACCTCCCTTGGTGGTGGGGTGCGGGCGATAGTGTGCGGTTGGTGACGACGCGCTCACTGCGTCGGTCGGTCTATCGGTTCGTCGTTGCTGAGATGGTCGGATTTGGTGGGTTTGCGGCCAAAGCTCTGGGTTTTCTGCTTCGGGTACGGAGCTGTGTGCGCCGTGGTGGTACCTGTGAACGACTCAAGGAGTGCTTCGGTGCTGTGGGCGGGAACTCCGTAGGCGTGGCTGCTCGCGGCCTTGATGTCGATGGCTGTGTGGCGGCTGGGAGTCGGCGGTAAAGCGGTGGCGGAGATCCATCCGGTTGCGCGCCCGCCTATCCAGGTGTTGGAGTAGGTGGCGAATCGCGGCAGGCGAATGAAGTCAAGAGGATCGAGGCCGTCGGCCGCGGCGGCCATGTCGCGGGCATCCGGTGCGGACAGGCCGAAACAGATCTTGTTGCGGGCGTTGGCGTCAATGGCTCCCTTCATCTGCGTGGTGAGCTGGGCGCGGTACTGGTGCGCCATGTGCCAGGCGACGCCGAGGGACCGGGATTGAGCGAGGGCGTCGGCCAGGTCCCCGGGTATGCCGTGGATGAAGTCGTGGACCTCATCGACGTAGACGCTGACGAGGTGGCGGCGCTCCTTCGGTTGTGCGGCGCGGGACAGGATGAGCGGCCACAATTGCCCGATGAGCAGCGAGCCGAGCAGTCGGGCGGATTCTCCCCCGATAATCCCCTTGTTGAGACTGACTAGGACGATGGAACGTTTGGTGAACACGTCGCGCAGTTGGAAGCGGGGCCTGACCTGGCCAAGGACGGCGCGTATCTGGGGGCGGATGACGAACTGTTGGAGTTTGTTGAGGACGGGGGCGATCTCGACCGCCTGTTGTTCAGGGCTCTTTGCCTCGTACTTCGCCCAGAAGGCGGAGACGCCGAGGGGGTCGCGTACGGCGGCGGTCACGGTGCGACGGAAGGCGGGATTGGTCAACAGGCTGGGAATGGCGATCAAGGTGGCGGTGTCGCCGCCCGCTTTGGCGAGGGTGAGCAGACACGCGGTGAGGATCTCCTCGGTGCGCACTCCCCACGAGTCGGCGAACAAGGCCTTGAAGGTCGCCAACAGGGCATCGACGGCGAGTTCCGGGTTCTTGACACCACTGAGCGGGTTGAGCCCCACGGGGGAGGCGTCAGTCGGATCAATTACGACCACGTCGTGGAGGCGTTGGTCGGGCACACGCTCCAAGATATCGGTGACCAGGTCGTTCTTCGGGTCGATGACGACCACGCCCCGTCCTGCTTCGATGTCGGCTTGGATGAGGTGGGCCATGGCCGTGGACTTACCCGCCCCGGTGGGTCCGAGCAGCACGGTGTGCAACAGTGCGTCGCTTGGACCAACGCCCACTGGTGCTGTCGGTCCGGGGCCGTTGGTGCGGGCGAAGACACGGCCTCGCAACAGGTGGGCCGAGGCGTCCAGCCACGCCGGTGGGGCGATGAGGCGAGGAGAAACGGGTGGCAGTCCCGGCAGGTCGCCGTCTCCGATCGGCCAACCCAGCAAGCACGCGATCTCGCTGGCGGACAGGCGCAATGGGTAGCGCCACGGAATCCTCACACTGTTGAAGTGGAGTGGGCTGTCAGGCGTGAGGCGCAGCCGTACCCCCGCTGCCTCGGCAACCCGGAGACCGCCGAAAAGGCGCTGTATGAGTGCTTTCGCCCTTGGGGGAGTGCTCGAGGTGGCCGCCAGCCGCAAACTCACCAGAGCGCCGTGCTGACGCCGCCGGGCGCTGGTGCGTGCCAGCGCTTCGCCGCTGAGATGGCGAGTCCCAATGGTGAGTAAACTCCACCATGGTTGGCGGGCGTCCGGGATTTCCGTGGTGGTAGTTACCGGGGCCAAGCGCGAGCCGACAATCACCTGCAACGCCAACTCTTCGTCCTCCGCTAGCCCGGACATGCTAGCCAGGATGGCGCGGGCAAGCGCTTCGACGCGGCCGGTCTCGAGAGATAGCGACGGATGAGACACGGACACTCCAGCAGCGAGATCGAGGGGTGTGCGAGCACGCTCCAGAGTAGTCAGGCACAACCCGGGGACCAGATCGCCGAGCAACTCCCCGACCGCTCGGATCTTTCCCTGGTCAGCCCCGATGAGGAATTGCAGCTCTGCGGGAGTCGCCCTGGTCTCGAAGGTCAACGTGCCCAACGTTGGATCGGCCACCAACCGGTGGACCGCCTCGAGAACAGTCGGCCACCGCAGTGGACGCGGCAAGTGGGCGATACGCCAGGTGAAGGATGTCTGTCGGCTCATGACGGCTCCTCCGCCGTATCCGTCGATGATTCGTCGTCGGTGCTGTGATCAAGACACCACAACATGTAGAGCGCTAGGGCGCGGGCGAGCTGGCGGTCGTCACGAGGCCGCCGCCACTGCGGTCGGACCCTCACTTGTGAGGAGCGGGATCGCCCAAGTCCCACCTCCCTGCGCCTGCCACGCCTAGACATGATGGTCTCCTTCGGGGAAGCGCTCGGGTTTCACCAGTGGTTGCCCCTTCTCCACCACGCCATTGCCGCCCCCGCCACGGCGGCGGCCAGACCGACGCTGACGGCGACGACGGTCAGCGGCAACCACACGGCGACCAGTAGTCTCACCGTCAGATTGACGCATACGGCGCTCAAAAGGAGAACGAGTGCGCCGTGCAGTAGGCTCGAAAACGGGTTGCGACTCCCACCATTGCTCATAGTCCTCACCTCTCATCTGTTTCATGACTGTCCCCTTTTCTTCTGGCGGTTTTCCCTGTCCGACGGGACAGGAAAGCCGGGGATGGTGATGTCGGAGTCGACTTCCAGGCCCCACACCGACCAGTCGGCCCGCGATTCGGGGCGGCGCCGTGCGAAGAGCTCCAGGTACGGTCCCCGGCTGACCCGCTCGATGATGGCGAACTGTTCAGCGGGCTTGCGGGAGTGCTCCTGGACCGGTGCTTGCAACCAGGTTGGCTGGGACCGGAAATTGACCGGTGCGCGGCCCCGAGTGCAGAACAGCAACTGCTCGGTGGCGTTGCGCAGTTGGTACTGGCTCGACAGGCCGAGGCGGAACTTCACCCACGTCAAGGGGCTGCGCACTGTGAAACCCCACGCCTCGGCAACCTCGTAGGCTTGGCGCAGAAGGGCGTTGGTGGTCCACAACCACAGGTGGGCGTCATCAGCCGCCAGGTCGGAGACCGGCAGTGAAGCGATGCGTTCCAGGCTCATCGTCTGGTAGTGGCGTTCCCCGCCCTGATCCGGCCACGGTGGATCGGCCAAAATGGTCGTGAAGGTGGTTGGTGGTGTGGACATAGATAGACCTCGCTTTCGACTTAACTGGTTGTTTGCCTCGCCCCGGGAACGGCTCCGGCGATGAGGACGGCGCTGTCCCCGGGGGTTCTGATCCGTATTACGAGGCAAGACGCCGTAAATTACAAGACCGCGCGGGCGGACATTCCCCGACGGACGGACCAACTCAATGATCTCGGGGACCGGGCGACTACGTTGTTGTTGAATGCGGGCAACCGCCCAGTAGCGGCGCTGAAAACCGTTGTTGTGGAAAACGCAACGACTCAGCGGAGAACCAGTGGTGTGGCCCTGCTCTGATGCGTTAATCCTTCCGGAGACTGCGGGCAATCGCCTGCATGGTCCGTGCCGCCTCCAGGGCTGCCGCGTCCTGCTGCAAGCGCACGACCGCAGCCCGGTGCGCGAGGTCGTCTAACTCGCGCTGTCGCCTTGTGGCGTTCGTGTTTCGACGGAGTCCCCCGGTAGCACCGCTGCCCAAGGGTGGTCGTCTCGTCCGCGAGGACGTCGAGCCCTCCGAGGACAGCACCGCCCATGCTGAGATAGCTACTGCCACCAGTCCGATGAGGGCCAGTACGTTGATGACGAACTGCATTGCCCCTGCTCCCTTCCGCCGACGGCGCCTAGAACCCGGCGATCTGGCGGGCGGCTCCAAACCCGTACGCCTTGATGATGGCCTCGTAGTACGGGCCGCCAGAGGGAGCCGCTTCGTAGCACTGCTCCGCCAGCCCCACTAAGGCGCTGACGTTGCTGAGGGCACTGGACGCCAGCACTGCCCGCACCTGATCCCGTGTGTGCGCGACCTCGGCGCGTCCCAGCACTGTGTCCACCTCCCGTCGGGACTGGCGGGCCACCGCCCGTGACGACGGCCCTTGGAACGGCATGACTCCCGTGGCGTAGGGCTCTGGCATGGAGATGATCTCGTTGGGCATGATGGACAGCTCCTTCCCACCGCCTCCCGGCCGAGGGGCTCCTCCCCTCCTGATAACAACCGGTGACGGCAAGATCAGGTTAAATCCTTGCGATTCAGGGACAAAGCATAAGCGTGATAACAACGAGCAGGCTGCGGAAGTGGTAGATTTGCTCTATGCCAACGACACGCGACAGAGGCCCCGGCGAGGTATGGGGGCAATCGCCAGACCTCCCTGGTGACGTTGACGAGCCCACAAAACAGGCGTCGAGCGATGTTGAGCCGCGCTACCCCGACTACCTGATGGAGTTCCCACCCGACATCCCACCCGAGGTTGCGGCCCGCTGGAAGCGGTTCTTCGACCTACGCGAGGACATCCTCATCGACTACGGCCACCAGACCGCGCGGGCGTACTACGCCGATCTCCAAGACATCTTCGAGTGGGCGGTAGAGCGGGACAAGGACGTCCTGGCGCTGGAGGACCGCGACCTCAGGCAGTACTGTGCCCTGCTGCGGCGCCGCAAGTACAGCGAGAACACCATCCGACGACGGATGGTGACGTGGCGGAAACTCCAAACAAGGATGGACGAGGAAGAAGTGGACCAATACGACAAGTGATTTTCAGCATAAGAGTGGAAGTGTTGGTGCCAAATACTCTACACAGCCCTGAAAATGTGTGTTAATCTCTCACATCTGGGACGGAAGCCCCATCGCAAACTCAACAGACAGTCCAGTAGTTGTGCAGAAACCGTCCGATGGGCGGTCTCGATGCGCACCAGAGCATGAAAGGAGGAAGCTGCCGCCCACACTTGGTTGCTACTTGTTTTAGCAATGGATTTTGCTAAAATATGTAGTGTAATGCCTAGTGAATACGATCGACCAGAACAATGCGGAAGCCAAGCACAGCGACACGAACAGCTGTGCGAGCGTTGTGGGAGAGAACTGGGGCGGTGCGCGATAGGGAAAATGGGTGAACGGGAGATTAGGTTGCACGGTGTTGCTCTTATGAAAGAGTTGGGAACGTATCGTGGCCGTGAGACGAAGTGTATAAATGGACTGCCGAAGGACATCACTCCCGAAGGTCTAGACTCCCTTAGTGACTATGAGATTTATGACTGTATGGTCACTGAGGAGTTTGTGCGCATCGCGGGCTATATGGGCGACGCCGTAATTTAATTCAAACAACAGCGTTCAGCTGAGACGATTCATCTGGTGTTTTCATGGCTAAACTGTATTCCGCTGAAGCTTATGAAGGGGCGATTCTTTCCCTCGTAAACGCAGAGAATATAGCAGTGTATTGTGGCGCTGGTGTGTCGAACTCACGCACTGGTCTGGTTTGGAATCAACTGATATTGGATGTCGCTCAACACCTTAAAGATGAACTTGTCGACACTATCCTCACTCCTCAGCAGTATGCGGCTTTGCTGACCAGAATCCGTCGTAATTCTGCTTCCCCAATACAAAATGCATCGATAGTATCTGAGTTGATCTACGAGATTTGCGACCGCGCCAGCTCGGGGATGATGTCCTCACGTGACAGGATGTCGCAGCTCCTTTCGAGAAGCCTGTACTCGTTAAGTTCTCGGAATACTCCGCAAGCTAGGCGTAAGCGTAAAGAATCAAGCGATCATATTCTTAGCTCCGCATTATACAGTAATCCAACTTCCCTCCTGCGCTTCGTGTCTATGCTCGCAGCATTCGCTCTCGAGCGCGGGCGTCGAATATCGATTATTACCACGAATTATGATACTTTTCTTGAGGAGCCTTTGCGAAGTGCCTTGAGTTGGAAAAAGAAGAGCGACAGGCTTTGGATAGTGTCAAATTGCCCAGAAGAGGAGCACGATGCAATCCCCGAGTCGGCTCTGTGTCTATATTATCTACACGGTAGAGTGCCCACGAAGTACGACGTGAGGAATAATCCTAATGGAGAGCCCATATTGAACGGAAGTGTTGTGTTCTCTGAAGAGGATTACGCAGTCAAAGAGTCGTCGACGGAACACTTATTGTCGCGAGCTCTGGAGGGAGCTGACTGCCTTCTTATTCTAGGTTCGTCCATGGAGGATCGTCCACTTGTACGGTGGTTAAAAAGCGAAAATAGTTCCCACGGGGATGAAAAGACGAATTCTTGTGATGTGGTTCTTATTCAATCGCTTGACCCAGAGGATCCTAGCGAGGCTCGCGTAGAGGACGCCCAAAGGGCTGACATCGTTTCATTGAACACATGGGTTTATCGGCATCTAGGAATTGATTATTATATTCCTGTTCGATATTTTGCCGCTGCCTCGTTCTTTGTGCGTGACACTATAGCTGCACTTGCGGTATCTGAACCGAACGGTGACAATGCTAAACTGATTGAGCGCACCTCTAAGGATCTCAGCGAGTGGTGCAAACAAGCTTCTAAGCGTCTTAGTGCTAAGAAACGCTTGAAGCGCATTCACCTGATTCTAAATAGCTATAGCGGAATTATACTCAAGCATATTTCAGCTATTCTTAATAGTGATTCAGATATAGCAATCAGAGTTGAGTTCTGGCTAAAAGGACTTACTCCGCACGCGGGTGATGAAGACTGTTTGGTGCGTGTAGGGGACTCTTCTAGTATTCAACTTAGCATGGACTCTCGACGGCATGAGTCGTTCAATCGAAGGTTTCCTTCACGTACGGCAGCACTTCGCTCTCTTCAGTTCGGGCGAATTGAACTGGTCAGTCTGAGGAGACTTGGAATCATTCAAAATGCCTCAAGATGGCAGGCCTTTTTCACGTTTCCTATATTTTGTCAGATGGGGGAATCGCATGTTCAATTACCGGTTGATGTCGGTGCCATAGTGGTAGCGATTCGCCTCAGGGAACCTAGTAATCTACAGAGCTTCACTCGCGAAGAAGTACGGAGCCGTTTTCAAGAACACGTGGATGATATTGGTCCTATACCGGTGTTTAAGACTCGCCTAGTTAAGCTTCGATTTGTTATCATGGAGCTAACGAAGAAACTGCTTTCTGAATTCTAATTTGAAAGGGAGCGGTTATTTGTAGTGACTTACTTGTCACCTCATCAGCTCCTCCACCTCTACGCCCATCTGCTCGGCGATGCGCTCCAGGCTGCGTAGGGTGAGGTTGCGCTCCCCTCGTTCCAGTCCTCCCATGTAGGTCCTGTGGACTCCGAGGACCTCGGCGAAGGCCTCCTGGGACAGACCCCTCCTCTGCCGGTAGGAACGGATGTTCCTGCCGACCTTCTTCTGGAGGTCTCCTTCTGCCACATCGGCAAGCCTGACGGCTTGCTACTTGAAGGTCTACAGACTTATGAGTAGCATCGTTGGTGTAGGAAGGAAAAGTCGGTGTGAGGAGGTGACGATCCATGATGAGCGGCGGCGAGTGACCCGAATGTCTAACGTTATGCTGCCTCGCGGCTCTGGTCGCGGGGCAGCTCCTTCTCAAGGGTCCAGGTGAAAGCGAAGCCGCTTTTCGGCATGAGCCAGCCATCAGCACTCACCTTGATGACCTTGTCGGTGACTTCTTGCGGCGAGCGGACGACATGGACTGGGCGAGCCGATGCGACTGTGTCGCTGACCCGCATGTGTGTGATGTCCGTGTTGGTATAGTCCAAGCTCAGCGCCATATTCCTCGCTGGCTGCGGTAGCTCGAAGAACAGACGGTGCCCCCAACACGGTGTGATAGTCCTGAAGATTTGGCGGAGGCGGACGGCTTCACCAGTGCGAGACTTTGCGTCCAGGTGCACGGTATATGTCTGACCTGACTTTCGGGTAGCTCGGCGGATCGTTTGCGGACGGCCGTCAACGGTGAACTCGAGGAGTTCATAGGATTCCTTGCTCGAGGCGTTCATCCCGGGGCGTGGAACCATCATCCAGGCGGAGGTCGCTGGAAGATCTTCGCGAAGGTCTGTGTATTCTTCCCTATTGTCGACACAAGCGAACCGGCGTGTCGCGCTCGACGGCACCGTTGTATACTCCCATTCAACAGTAACGTCGAAAAGAGGAGTACCATTGGTACTCCTCTCCAGTGCACTGGAGAGTCGGATACGAACTTCGACGTCATACCAGCGTTCGGCGGCGCGGATGGCTTGGTCGCGAATGTCGGTATAGATTTCACGTGCGAACTGCTCATCGCCGAGACGTAAGGCCATGACGTTGGCGGCGATGTCATCGAGCAAGTCCGGATTAGAGACACGCTTTAGGTCTTCGGGGTGGATGGCGAATCCTTCGATGACGGCGTCCCTCATGGCTGGTGCTTGTTCGTGGATGATCTGACGAAATTGCTCGACGGTTGCCTCTTCCTGATCTTTGCGGAAGGTGTATTCGAAGAGTGTACTGAGTAGTCCCGCCCCGAACAATGTGCCACCGAGTTCTCCGATTGGTAATGCATGTAGCCAATTCCAGACGCCAAGATTGAGATTACTCACCCAGCCATTGAGCATGATGAGAAGGACGCCTGCAAGTGTTAGCGATGTGGCCAAAAGGAAGGCTTTGGTTTTACGGAGGCGTTTAGTAAGTGGCGTGCTGGGTTTTCGCTTATGCTTCATATCTAGGACTATTTTACCAAAGTAGTTCGTAATTTCCTAGAAAGATATGAAGCTGTGGTTTGAAGCCCGCTTCGAACGACTAAAGGCTGATCAGGCAGATATTCGGGCTGACTTTGCCGAGTTACGGCGAGACTTGTTCCATGAATCGGGTGGTCATGAAGTCGCGGACTACACTCTCTACGGCTCGCTCGACAGACGCTTGCGCCCGGTGAGGCGAAGTTCCCTGAGCTGGCACACAGTTAGACCATGTAGTCCGTATCTGCTCCCTGGCACACAGTGCGTCACCTATCGCTGCTCAACAGGCGTCCGTAGACATGGAAGTCTTTGTATGTACCGTCATGGAAGTAGCGTTCGCGGAGAACTGCTTCTGGCGTGAAGCCCAGGTGGCGGAACAGGCTCCGCGAAGCGTCATTGTCGGCCAAGATCCACGCCTCAAGGCGGTGGAGTCCGAGATGGTCACTTGCCCAGTGGACCATCTGTGTGACACCCGCTGTGCCGTAGCCGTGGTGACGATCCTCTGGACTCCAGATGCAGATGCCTATCTGAGCGTGACGATTGCGCCAGTCGATGCCGTGTAGGGAACATTCGCCGACCAGTCGGCCTAAATCCTCCAGGACGAAATTATAGTCGGATGCGGGCTGGGGGCCGGAGGTTGCAGCAATCTTGCGGCGAAGCTCGGCGCTGGAGCGCGGACGCCAGTAAGGTGGCCCGTGCTTGGCCAGCTCCTCCCAATCTGCACATGCCTTAAGGATGTGAGGAATGTGCTCCTCAGTGAAGGCGTGGATTCTGACGGTCATGGTTCTACCTCAGTTCTTCCTTTCAGGCGTATGGGCAGCTTCGACTTTTCCTTCCTACACCAACGATGCTACTCATAAGTCTGTAGACCTTCAAGTAGCAAGCCGTCAGGCTTGCCGATGTGGCAGAAGGAGACCTCCAGAAGAAGGTCGGCAGGAACATCCGTTCCTACCGGCAGAGGAGGGGTCTGTCCCAGGAGGCCTTCGCCGAGGCCCTCGGAGTCCACAGGACCTACATGGGAGGACTGGAACGAGGGGAGCGTAACCTCACCCTACGCAGCCTGGAGCGCATCGCTGAGCAGATGGGCGTAGAGGTAGAGGAGCTGATGAGGTGAGATGAGATGCGATGTGTTGGCCCGTTGTCAATGGGCCAACACATCGCGAGCACACTACTTGAGCAGACTATTGATCTCCTTTATCAGTTTCTCAGCACGGCAAAGAATCGACTCTGTCAGTCCGCTCGTCGTATCTCGACGCAAAAGTGCGCCTGCGGGAGCGAAGTGGTTGAGGTGTCCATTATTGATGTTTCGCGCAGAAAATACGGATTCAACACGTTTTGTAATGCGGTCTCCATCAGGAAGGTCACTTACCTTGAGAGGATCTTTTGAAACTTGGCCAGCATAAGCTTCGTTTACAAGCTCAATGTAAAGACTCTCTGGGAGAAGATCTTCTATGTCAGCTTCTGTCGTGTCTAGAGCATCGCCGACTTGGACCAATGAAGTGTTATACAGTTTCCCTGTCTTTTTTAGTTCAGCAAGAATGCGCCTATTTTCGACTGAAGAATCTGAAAGACATGCCACCGTTAGGTTATTTGCCCCAAACAATGAAAGAAAAGCCGGAAGCTTAGTAATTCCTCCACCGGGGACTAAGGTCCAACGTTCGTCAAGAAATTCCTTCCCGGCTTGACGCAGTTGTTCGGAAAGGAACTGAAGAAATATCACGTCAGAAGGACCTTCAACAAGGAGAACGTGGGGGCCAACAAACAACGTCTGCGTCAATTCGATACCAAGTGCGGCATGTAGTGGAAAGGTAGATTCTTTATCTGTTCGAAGCACGTCGTCCGAGATAGTTGTTCCACATGTCCGATCATCTACAACCGTGCGTACCCTCTTGATATTATGTGGATTGATCATAAATGGAGAGTGTGTCGTGAATATGACCTGATGTTTTGGCGCTAGACGTTCATCAATAAACCGAAGTAAGTCATTCTGGGCTGTAGCGTGTAAGTTTAAGCCGGGCTCATCCAAGAGCAACACTAATGGATACTCGGATTCCGACTCCAACTTTGAGAAGTATGCCAAGAATGAAAAGAACCAAACAAATCCCCTTGACCGTTCATCGAATGGGACCGTCACTCGATGACGTTGATTTCGGACGCGAACTTGGAGCAAGGGCGCCGAATCAAGTGGCGGCTCGGCACCTGGTTCTGGCGAGGAAATGTCTTTAAGCTCTACTGAAAGTTCTTTATTCTGACTCCAGTACTTAAATACTTCGTCGCTGATCGTATTAGACGCGTTTTCCATCTGTCTGATTAGATGTTCATGATTGTCGGTTGAAATGAAGTCCCTAAGCTCAACACCAGCCAGAGACAGGAGTGCGAGCAGTGCCTCTTCACCTCGCTCAAGCGTATCGTTATTCTCCTTATCAATGAGTCGTGGGATTGATACTTTTCCCGGCATTACGTCATAATCGCCGAAGTAGACAAACTTCGGGCGACGTTTATGAAGAACGTCAATCGCTGCGAGCAACGGACTCTGGTTACGCCACCCGTTAATCCTCTTGGTGACATCGCCGCTACTTGGAGTCTTTGACTCCAAAGTACCCAAGATCTCGATAAACTTTTCGACGGTATCTGCTTTCTCAATCCGTTCGGTATCCCCTTGTGGAAGATCGAGCTGACTGCGCAGGAAGTGGAGCACCTTTTCGTCGTCTACAGGAACCGACCATGTGCACTCAGATTGGTTGTAACTTTTGTTTATTGAGACCACATTATTCGACAGAGAGTTCGGTCCGATAACATCCTCCACGGCAGCAATATCGGCCTCATCGAGTTCGTAGGTCAGTTTCGTGACCTTCGCCCTCTTATCTCCTCTAATTTCGCGTGTCAGGTGACTTGGATAATCAAGATCTGTATCAAAGCAAGAGGAGCTTCCAACGGGGAAACTCTTATACAGAGCTTGTAAAATTGCTGTTTTACCTGACTCGTTCTTTCCTACAAGGCATGTCACATCTGATTCGACATCGAAACTAGTAGGCTCACTAATGCTTCTGTAGCGACGAATTTCGGCATGTGTTAACTTCATGACTCAATCTCCTTCCTGTGTTCTTGGCGCACATTGCGTCGTATCTATTATACGATATCTATTCCAAAACGGGACGCTTCGAGCGCGTGGTTGTTATATAAAGAGTAATATAATTGAACGTATAGATACGAACCTTCTATTTCCGCCCTCTTCTCGGTCGCATCGCCACTCCTTGTCGGAGCAAGCAGTCGCGTACGGTGCTGGGGCTGACGTCGAAGAGCTTGCCCAGGGCAGCAAGGGACTTGCCCTCAAGGTAGAGGGTTTTCGCCTCGTCCTTCTGGGTCTTGTTGAGACCGCGCTGACGAGGAGAGAGTCCGCGCGAACGCCAGATTCGATGAACGGTTGTCCTTGAAATGCTGAACTTTGAGCAGATTGTCGTAATTAGTGTGCCAGTGGAATATAAGTGGCATATTTCGTCTTGCTCTGCCCTGGTTAGTGTTTTATAGTGTTGTTTCCTAGTTTTCCGTTGCGATTTGTGCGATACTGTAGATATGGGTTCCTCGTTGAGCCCTCGGTCCATGGTGGCCAGGAACTGTAGCAGCGGCTCGACTTCTTTCGCATGGAACTCACTGAGGGCCACCACAGTCTGAGCTTGATAACCATAAGATGAATATTCTCCACATTCCTGCTACAATATAGTGTGGTAGATATTGAATTTGTAAAATGAACAAACTGAAACTAAAACGACTAATTTACCGGATACAGCACGACTATTTGACCTTAAATAACGTAGTTATTGCTGTCGCTATTTTAATTGCTATGAGCTGGGCCTGGGGCTCAATTGAGTCAATGCAAAAGAATTATGAGCTGCAGCGCTCCATCGACAATAAGCGTCAACAGGTAGAAATCGAGACTCTACAGGTCGCCCTGTTAGAATATGAGTCTAAATATTATCAGAGTGAAGAGTATCAAGAATTAACTATTCGGCAGCGAACCGGTAAAGGTCTGCCCGGCGAAAAACAACTTATTACACCATCAACAGACAGTGCGATTTCCGCACAAAACCCTGCCCCCAAACAAACAAGAACCGACAGTAATTTCCAGCAATGGATGAACTTTTTATTCGGTGGCAATAGCCGCAGGCGCTGAGACATTTGCAATTATTACATTAACCTGATATTATAAAGTACGTGCCGCGGGGTAGAGCAGCCTGGTAGCTCGTTTGGCTCATAACCAAAAGGTCGTAGGTTCAAATCCTACCCCCGCAACCAAGAAAATAGCCTCTTCTGATGAAGGGGTTATTTTCTTTTATTTACCGCCGTTATCAATACAGCTCTTAGACCAGCCTGGACGTTTTTTACCCCTTGGTGTGGTAGAGACTTTATCACGAAGGGTCTTATAGTCAATTGTGCCATCTGAGAGGGCACCTTCCAAGTTTCCAAAAAGACCGCAGCCGCGCTTCAGGGGGCAGGCCTCACAAGCAAGCTCGGCAGTCCTGCTAAGCTTAGCGGCAAGCTCTTTTTGACGCTTAGCTATCCCCTCTAGCCTACGACTTTTCGACCTACACCAAGGCATTGACTCTCTTCTCGTTCTTGCGGCAAGACCAGCAAGACTATTCAAACCACCCTGAATATTACACACCCCTACTAACAACTCATTTCTAGCTTCAAAGTTTGAAGTGTCCAAATTATCCGCAGGAATAAGCGGATCGTATGGATCTATCGGCTTAACGTCACCATCCTCATCAACAATATTGCCCGCTCCTGATTCTATTGGACCTAGCATCTCTTTTGCAACTACCACCCTTATATTGTACAATAATTACCAAAAATAATCAATACCATCAAAAAACTCCCCCGCTATCCGCAGAGGAGCTCTGGCACCTGTTTGTTTGGTACCATTGTACCGCTAAACCGATGCATAACGCAAGTGCTTATTTCTTCTTTGAGATTGTCAAGAAACCGTTGCGTGGGTTTTCCTTGACAATTCGATCTTCTGGCAAATCACATGGAACACCCTTATCATTCTTCTCAACCTTAGTGAAGAAGTAGATAGTTTGCGTCTTACCGCCGCGCAAAGTTACGTCAGTCTTGTGCAAGTAGTATGTGATCCCCTTTGAGTTGGTATGCTTGTAAGCCATATGGTTCTATACCTCCTATTAATGCTATACCCTTATAGGTTACTATCTCTTACCCACCCCTGTCAAGCTAAAAAAGTCGATTTTGTCGTCGTAGCATAAATTTTAAAATCCCCAAGACCACTAATCTCAATACAATAATCATAGCAATTACCCCCGTCACCAACAGTGACCAGCCCGCAAAATCCGCTGACCAGAGTGGTGAGACAAACGTATGGTAGTATGGCTCGGTAGAAGGTGCCTCAAACTGTAGACTAGAAGTTTTAGCGGCAGGGTATTTCTCCCACTCCTCGTTTATACAACTGACGTAACGCGGATCTGCCTGTGTAGTAAACCGCCCATAGCCACCCTGTTGAGCCTTGGCATCACACACCGCCCGAACCTTAGAAATCGTGTCGTTATTTGATCGATTTTTAATCGCCTCTTCAAATTCTTTTAATTTTTGGTCGTATACCCGCTTATAGGTATGATCTAGTGCAATTTTTCCTGGGTCAGCGTTCATATGTGTCGCCACATATCGCTGCAAATCATATAGCCGCTGTTGAAGACTCACAATATCCCCAGTCTTATCGGCATTTTCCACAGCCTCTCGCCGTTCAATCATGCCAACATTATTAAGTCGTAGAAATGTCGCCGATATAAATCCAGCCATAATAAGCAAAATCACCAGCTGCCACGTCTTCACTTGACTAAGCCGTTTAATCCTAAACTTGGTTTTTCGCTTATCTACTGCCATCCCACCACTTTCTCTCTTGTTTTAGTATAGCAAATTATCCCGACGGCGGAAATATTACTAGTTAGGCAATGGTATAATAAGAGTATGAGGATCTATTTTTCAGGAATTGGCGGTGTTGGCATTGGTCCGCTCAGTAAAATCGCTCTTGACGCCGGCTACAGTGTTTGTGGCTCCGATAAATCAACTAGTCTTATTACTGATGAATTAGTGGCAGCTGGCATTTCGGTTTCTTTTGACCAATCCGGTGCATTTTTACAAGCAGAACATGACAAGACTCCATTTGATTGGTTCATATACACTGCAGCCCTGCCCGAAGACCATCCAGAACTAGTTTTAGCTCGAAAATTAGGCATAAAAACCAGTAAACGCGACGAGCTACTGGCACAGATAATTGCCGATAAGAATCTTAAGCTCATTGCAATTGCTGGCACTCACGGAAAAACTACCACCACAAGCATGCTAGTCTGGGCGATGAAACAATTACAAATTCCCGTCAGCTATTCCGTTGGCTCGACATTAAGCTTCGCGCCAAGTGGAGAGTTTGATGAAAATAGCCAATTTTTTGTATATGAGTGTGACGAATTTGATCGCAATTTCTTACACTTTTCTCCAGAAATTAGTTTAATTACCTCTGTAGATTACGACCATCCAGACACATACCCAACAAAAGAATCTTACCTATCAGCCTTCCGTGAATTTGGTGAGAAATCCCAAAAAGTTATTGCTTGGCAGGAAAACGCTACCGTTTTTGACCAGAAAAATCTATTCACCATGAGGGAGATTAACCAGAATATTACCCTTCCCGGTATACACAACCGCAAGAATGCCACACTGGTAATTGAAGCCATAAAAAGCATGGATGTGCCAGCCGAGCAATTTGCAATTTATCAAGCAATTAATTCTTTCCCAGGATCGGGGCGCCGCTTTGAAAAGTTGGCCGACAATTTATATTCCGACTATGGACATCATCCGATTGAGATTAGCGCAACACTACAAATGGCCCGAGAGCTATCAGATCAAGTGGTATTAGTTTATCAACCACACCAAAACGTTCGTCAGCATGAAATAATAGACCAGTATACCGCGGATATTTTCCATGATGCTGATGAGGTTTATTGGTTGCCAACATACCTAACTAGAGAAAAGCCAGACCTGCCAATTCTAACACCACAGCAGCTCGCTAAAAATATTGATCCAGAAAAACTTTACTTTGCAGAGATGGACGATGATTTATGGCACGCCATTACTACGGCGCAAGCGACTGGTAAACTGGTTCTCTGTATGGGAGCAGGCACTATCGACGGCTGGCTACGCACACGACTAGCTACGGCTTAGCGATCGTCGCCGCTGCCATGGATTTTTCCACGACTCTGACGACTAAGTAGTTTATCGTTATTTTTCCGAGCTACTTCTTCTAAGCTGCTACCGAGCAGATGAGATATGGAATTGACATACCACAGTACGTCGCCAAGTTCCTTAATTATTGCAGCATGGTCGTCTTCAGAAATCATACCGCTCTTATCCCGCAATATCTTCTTAAATTTCTCCATCACTTCGCCAGCTTCACCGCTCAACCCCAAAACCTGAGACATTAACCTGGCGTCAACATCACCATACTGATGAGATTGCTTGTCTGTTAATGTAGAAATTGCTTTTATTGAATAGTCGTTAAATTGCATAATTATAGTGTAGCTGGTTATGGTTTTTGAGTAAATAGAAATATTTGCTTATGATTGCTTTGCTAGCTTTATCATTGTAATATATGCGTATGGAAAAAGTTGATATGCCAGAAAATGAGCAGACGCCACCAACGGAAATCGAACGCAAATTTGCAATCAGTCTCAACTCCCTAGAAAAGATAAAGGACTCTTTACCGCTCATAGGAAAGCTCGAGATAACTCAGGCGTATCTTGAAATTACTGATGAACGCGAGGTCCGCATCAGAAAAACAGAGAAAGATGGTCAATTGTCATACGAATGTACCGTAAAGACGAAGTTAGATAACGATAACAATGGCCTTGTCAGAGGCGAAGTAACCGAAATTATTACCGCAGAACAATTTGACGAAGCTATGCGAAGTCATATTGGCAATATTATAAATAAAACAAGACTAATGTTTGACCTCGATGGCAATACGCTTGAAGTGGATGTATATAGCAGCGACCTCGAGGGATTAATTTCAGCAGAAATTGAGTTTGACAATGTGGAAGCATCTGAGAAATTCGAGATACCCGACTGGCTTGGCTACGAAGTCACATGCAGAAAAGATTTTAAGAACCAATGGCTAGCACTGTATGGTATTCCTCAAGACTATTTAAGTAGATTAAATTATTAAAATCAGGAGCGGCCCGCACACAGTGTGTCACCCTACCCTCACCCAACCAGCGCTGCTCGTAGGCGGTGAGGATTTTGTAATCTTCGCCGAGGTCTGATTCGTGCAAGTCAAAGGTCAATTCTTTCAAGTGCCAACCCCCAGCAACCAGCTGCTCGAGACTCCAATTGAAGAAATCAGGATTATCATGTTTGATGATTAACGATCCGTCGGTACGCAGCAGCTTGGCATAATTTCTTAGAAAATGCGGATGCGTCAGACGGCGGCCAGCACTACGCTTACGCGGAAATGGGTCAGAGAAAGTCAGCCAAATAGTACTCAGTGAACCGGGCTCAAACAACTCACCGATCTGATCAGCACGAGCTCGCACAAAAAACACATTATTAAGCCCGCGAGCTTCCGCTTCCCGCGCACCTTTTTGCAAGCGATCGCCCTTAACGTCAACCGCCACAAACATCTGCTCCGGATGGCGGGTCGCTAACTCGACCACAAACATACCGTTGCCAGCACCAATTTCCACCACGTCAACCTGGCGCAGTGCCCACTCCTCAAACTCAAAACATAGCGGCGAGTTGTGAAACAAAGCAAACTTATATTTTTTGCGCTTACGAGTAATAATAAACCGATTTGGATCGACAAAATTCATACTTTCCATTATACTAAATCAGTAATGGATAAGCTTATAAAACAGTTTTTAGACTCTTCAACTTTGGGACAATGGCTACACAACAACAGCATGGGTTGGTTGATTAGCGAACATATTATTGAAACTATTAGTATTATAATTGGATCTGTTTTTGTCTATTTTTTTGGCAAATATTTGCTGTCTTGGGCGATTCACTATTCTATCCGCTCCACCGCCAAACACCGCTCTTGGCATCGTAAAGACATGGAAAAACGCGAGAAAACTCTCATCCAACTAACGCGTAGTTTTTGGCGAATTATTATTATTTTTTACGTCATGGCAATTATCGCCAATAAGTTGTTCTCATTTGATTTATCGCCGCTATTCGCCAGCGCTGGCATTATTGGTGTGGCATTAGGATTTGGTGCTCAGTCGCTAGTTAAGGATTTTCTATCGGGAATTTTTATCATTGCCGAAAACCAATATCGTGTTGGCGACGTAGTCGACGTCATGGGAGCAGCTGGTACAGTTGAGCGAGTCGGAACTCGCACGACGGTAATTCGCGACTCGGGCGGTAACGTTCATTATGTCCCCAATGGCACAATCCAACACGTCATCAATAAGACAATGGGCTATAGCATGTCGAGGTTCAGTATTTATATTGACCCCAGCTCTGATATATCCGAGGTTACCGAAATCATTAACACCACTGGCGAGAAGTTAGCTAAAGAGAAGGCTTGGCAACGAAAAATTATCGACCCGCCAAAGTTTGTCTCCGTTGGCGACATAAGCGGGCGCGGCACCGAGCTTATCATTGCCGGAAAAACCCAACCATCCGACCAGTGGGCTGTTACTTCTGAAATGCGCCACCGATTATTGCAGAATTTTGACCGTGAAGGTGTACTTTTAGCAACACTACCGACACCAACGCCAATCATTAAGAAATAGTTAGTTGTTAGATAAACCTAATTCTTTATCGCTCAGCACGTCGTTAGAAAACGCCTTAATTCTACTAGCCCCATCCGCTTCTTTGTCGTACATACTTAAGAATTTTTTTAGCGTATCCTTATTAACCTGACCCTGGGTGTCAAATTCATGAGTTTTTTCATTTGTATCCTTACTAATTTGATTACGGCGTGAAGCATATTCAGGCCGACTCAAGTCTAGCCGATATGCGTCAGTTTTATAATAGACGACCATCGCAATTGATGCTAGTACGACAGATGCAGCGATCACCAAACCGACAAACGTAACAAACCTATAATTATCGAAAAAATCTTTAAGCTTATCCATTAGACCCTCCAGACAACGAATCCCTAACCACCTGAACTTCTACCCTATATTTTATCAACAAATCATTCAATGTTTTCACATCCTCTGAAAGTCGATTTCGTGCCTCCCGAGCAGCTACTAATTTCTGATAATATCCTGCAACGTCCTCCGAGCAATTGGCATGGTCTAGCTCAGTCATCGTTGTATCATAATCATTATAATTGCTATTAAATTTTAGGCGGGCCGACTCAAAATCATTAGTGATATTTACTAGCTTAGAACTATCCAGCTTATTGACTGCCAACCGACCATTTAATCTGGCCATAAGCTTGGTCGAAATCGAGTTATACCTCTGACCAACATTTACTCGAGTTAATGCATCGTTGGTGTGAATATTTTTAATTGCTACCCTTACAGAACTACAGTTCCAGCTAAGAATCTTTGCAAGTTCCGAATTTGCAGCAGTATCGGCTGTTTGGGCTAGCGCCACCTGCGGCATTAATAGCAAACCAGATCCAATCAAAAAAGACGCGAGATAGAAAGTGAACCTTTTCATCAGTCCTATTATCTCACGTCTTCTCGATTACAGTCAAATATTACTTAAATTGTTTTTCAACGTTACTTTTTACATCTTTTGCAGTTTCTGCCACCGCGCCACCAACTTTTTGGGAGCCAGTTTTTAATGAACCAACGCTGTCTTTAGCGGCCGCAGCAGCCTTACTGGCAACTTTTTCTGCATCAGACTTCAGCTTTCCCGCTTTCTTTTTCAAATCTTTTCGGGTTTCTTTACCGCTCTTTGGTGCGGTTAAAATTCCTGCTGCAAATCCTGCTGCTGCCGCACCGATAACTGCTAATACTTTTTTCATATTGTTACTCCTTTTTTATTATTTTTTACGAAACAACCCTGCTATTTCACTAAAAACCTTTGTGGGCGACAACCACTCAGTCGCACTAGCCACATTTGTTGTGATTTTATCAACATTTTTCATGACTGCATTTATTTTCGCCAGCAAGGTAATAACCACTGCCAGTAGAGCCACGATAATGACTGATAGTAACCCAATAATGATTGACAGTAAGATGATGATCGTTTGAATATCTTCCACGCCTTACCTTTCTGCAGAAGTTTGTATTTGTTATATCTATTGTAGCATGCTTTAATGATTTGTTTGTATTAGATAATCTAACTATTTCACTATAGCATAAGCGTATTAAAATGTCAATAGCCTTATGCTTAATTCGCTCTGATATGCTACACTGATATAGCTATGAAGCTGCTTTTCAAAAGATATATTCCAGAATTTGTTTACGGTGCAGTTGACGGCACGGTGACAACCTTTGCCGTGGTGGCAGCGTCGGCTGGCGCGGGGATTTCCAGCACGGTTATTCTTATTTTAGGCGTGGCTAACTTAATTGCCGATGGCTTTTCAATGGGTTCCAGCGCCTACTTGGCAGCCAGCGCCGAACACGACGAATCGGCCCGCGGCACCCAAAAGCGAGCTTCTCCTAAAATTATCGGTTTAGTTACATTCTTAGCTTTCGTGGCGGTCGGCAGCGTGCCAGTACTGCCCTACTCGGTCGACGTAGTTGCAGCTCTGAAAGCACCAAGCACCACTCTGTTTTACATCAGCTCGCTGCTAACGGCAATTACTTTCTTAACAATCGGCTTTATTAAAGGCAAAGTTGGCAAGCAATCACCGTGGCGGGAAGCCGCTATTACCCTGCTCCTGGGAGCGGTCGCCGCTGGACTGGCCTACTTTGCCGGCGATGTATTGGCGGCGTGGCTGGGCGTTCAGTTATAATCCTTAAAATTCATTAGCGATATATTTGATTATTTTACTAATGTCGCGCACTGATTCTTGGCGCACCGTTCCATCCTCCAGGTAAACACGCCGATTAACCTCCAGCATCACCGAACGTAGCCCTGGCATTTTATTACGATAAAAATCCATCGGCACCAGCGCACCGGCATACGGATAATTTAGCGCGCAGCTATAACCCAGCTTTTCTATGTATAATTTTAGCTTCAGCGCGTCATTTCCACTAAACCATTCGTCGTCATAGCCAAGGCAAATATCAGGCAGATTTTCCGTATAGCCAAACAATTTTCGCACCAAATCATCACTGTAGCTATGCAGATCAATCATCATACACGAGCCGTGCTGAGCAACAATTTTTTGGCTCAATTTGTTTAGCTGTACATGATGAGATTCATAAGCTTGACTGATGATTTCCTCGCGGCGCTCAGGTGTTACCTGGCGATACTGCGCACTGCCCGGCAAATGCGTATAGACCGCGCCCATACCCAGCCTCGCCATCGGCTCATCGGCGTCATTTTGAAACCGCTCAACATCGCAATATAGCCGCGAATACCTGGCTGTTACTTTATGGCAATCAATATCTCCGGCAAGCTCGTCCACTTTATAATCAGCCATAAAGCGCAGATTGTGCTCGATAGTTTTCCGATCAACCACGACATCGCGCCAAAAACCCTGCGGTAAACACAGCGAAGCGTGCGGGATATGAATAAGGAGATTAGCCGCCATTTTTCCACTGCCTGGCACGTTGCAATAGCTTATCGACATAAGCTGCTTTGAGCTTTTTATACGCTGATCTGTCGTAATTTGCTTGTTTTGCGTATTTGTATTTTATATTTGAATATTGATCAGCTTCGTCATTGTGAGATCTTAGATAATCTCTGATAATTAAGAAGTTATCGTGCGTTTCAGTATCCGCAACCGCGAGGTGAATATGGATATCGCCCTCGCCAGTCTCTTCCCTTCGGGACGCCAGGAAGATATAATCTTGGCGGGAACTTGGATTTAATGAAGGAAAATATCCAATTGCTACCAATTTATCCCGCAGCTCGTTCATGTGTTCGCTGTCTTTAGCAGAAATAAGGATATCTAGGATATTTTTACCGTCCAATCCAAGCACCGCAGTACTGCCTACATGATGAATTTGCGAACCATCCGCAAGCACTAGCGCCAATTTATTTTTCACGCGCGTAAAGACAGTCGGCATGTCTTTTCTGGATTTTTTAATGTTGACTGGCATTTAGATACTCGTCACAAATACTCTTTTACACTTTCACATCGCCGTCTAAACTAACATAATTCTTAGCGCCGCTGCGATACATGGCGGAAGGCTTATTTTTGGCATCAAACTCATATTTCATCAGTTCGCCAAAATAGCTAAAATGATTACCCTTCGCAATTTTTAAGGTGGCATCATCGACTATTTCCAGTTCTTCAGCCATATTGAATGGTTGCCAATCATTCGACCATAAACCCCTCAATCCTTTTTCCGTATCAACAACTTCATACACGCCGTAATCGTTAACGAACCGCGATTCAAACTTTCGACGGCTTTTATCAGAAGCATCACCAAATTGATCAATAATTCCTAATATCGAATTTGCAACTATTCCTGGCGCTGTATCATACGTGTTCGCCAGCACCGAAACAGTTATTCCGTCGTCTATCCGCGACCAGGTGCGGCCGACAAATCCTGGATAACCGCCGCTATGACCGACGAGCCGCTTACCATCTTTAGCTTTTGCGGCATCAACACCCAATCCATAACTTCCTACGTTTGCTTCGTCAGCGACTTGCCACGATGGGCGCTGCATTTCCCTTTTAGAAGTATCGCTCAATAGTTTGCCTGAGCCGACTTGCAGAGCAGCAAAGAATTTCGCCAAGTCATGTGCTGTTGAGCAAAATCCCGTGGCTGGCTGCAATACACCAGTTGTGACGTGTTGAAACGGACGGCGCTGCTGGCGTAAATCAAACCTACTGTAGCCAGTTGCCATACGAAGTTCTGGCGAATATTCCGTGGTGGTTTGTTTCAAATCAAGTGGCGCGATAATGTTTTCCGTCACAAAATCAGCGTACGATTTGCCGCTAGCTTGCTCAATTACCAAACCCAGCAAGCCAAAACCAAAATTGGAATACTTGAATTCGGAATTTGGCTCAAACACCAGCTGCGATTGCATGATTTGCTGCTTGAACTCTTCTTTATCTGGAAATTCTCCTTGGAACTGCCAAAAGCCTGACGCCTGACCGTCGCGAATCACGCCTGCTGAGTGGCTCAATAATTGGCGCAAGGTTACATCGCACCAACGCTGGTCGCTGTGCTGCGCTAGCCACGTTAGGTACGTCGTAACTGGATCGTCGATGCGCAACTTGCCGCGCTCCTGCAGCTGCATCACGGCCGTGGCAGTAAATGTTTTTGATTGCGAAGCAACGTGAAAGAGATGGTTGGTTGTTAATTTCTCATTATTTTCTATATTTGCCAGTCCATAAGCTTTATTAAAAACCACCTCGCCGTCCTTGGCTATCGCCACCGTAAATCCTGGCCAGCGCGCCCACTGGCTGCGCAGCGTTAGCCATGAGTCAATGAATTTCAGCGTTCGTTTGGGAATTGATTTCATAGCCTGCTTGCACCTCCTCAGACATTACGCTTCTTACGGCCACCATCTCAGAACAAAATCCCGATAACCCGGCGCGAGTTTGTCAGTAGTTTCAATCTCTGCTTGAGCGAGCCAAATCGGGCGCTCCTCGCCGCCATCGCAAGCCCGACTTGGTATCTTAATACTACCATCAGCTATGGCTGTGTATCCAAGAATAATTTTACGGTCTTCGACAGCACTACCTCGCGGATAGCGCATATAGAAATCAGCTGGCGTCGCATAGATGGTGATACCCAGCTCCTCGCGCAGCTCTCGCTCTAGCGCCACGTCAGGCGTTTCGCCAGCATCAATATGCCCGCCCGGCAGGCCAAAACCATCATCGTGCGGATAATACATCAGTAGCACACGCTTGCCGTCGCTGCTATACAGCGCTACTTTTACGCTAACTTCGTGCCGATCATACATTGCGTTTATAGCCCCAATTCCTTTAGCTGCGCCGAATCAACCATTGACGGTGAATCCATCATCACGTCAACGCCCGAACCGTTCTTTGGAAAGGCTAAAGTCTCGCGAACATTGGTCTCATTGATGAGCTCCATGAGGATCCGGTCGACGCCAAAGGCACAGCCAGCATGCGGCGGTGCGCCGTATTTGAAGGCGTTTAGCATGGCGCCGAATTTTTCCTCAACGTAACTTTCACTAAAGCCGAGTAGGTCAAATACTTTATATAGCACCGCTGGGTTGTGGTTGCGCACACCGCCGGAGCAAATCTCGTAACCGTTCATCACCATGTCGAATTGGTCGGCCACGATGGCTAGTTTTTCGGCATCAGTGTTCGCCGATTCCAGCGCCTCTAGGCCGCCCTTTGGCATACTAAATGGATTGTGTCCAAAATCAAGCTTCTTGCCGTGGTCGTCCCATTCATAGAATGGAAAATCGATAATCCAAGCCAAGGCTACCTCATCCGATTTTTTCAGGCTAAAGTGAGCAGCAAATTCGTTTCGCAAGCGACCAAGCACGGCGTTGACGACCGGGCGAGCATCGGCACCAAAGAAAACTGCGTCGCCATCAACTGCGCCAGTTTTTTGTTGGATTGAAACTAGCTCTGTTTCGCTCAAGAACTTAGCGATTGGCGATTTCGCCTCGCCATATTGGTAGGTGATGTAAGCCAAACCACCCGCGCCCTCACTTTTGGCAACATCAGTAAACTGGTCGATTTGCTTGCGGCTGAGGCTGGCGCCGTTTTTAACGCAAATCGCCTTGATGCATTCAGCGTTTTTGAATACGCCAAATTCGGTATTAGCAAACACATCAGTCATCTCAATCAGCTCCATGCCAAAACGTAGGTCCGGCTTGTCCGAGCCATACGTCTCCATAGCGTCGCGGTAAGAAATGCGCGGAATTGGACTGCCGTCACCGACCGCGAGACCACTCAAATCCAGCAACTTCTTGCCAGCAAACTCGGTCGCTAGCTGCCGCATCAACGGCTCAACCTCCTGGCGAACTTCCTCGCCATCCTCCACGAAGCTCATCTCCAGATCCAGCTGATAAAACTCACCGTACAATCGATCAGCCCGAGGATCTTCATCACGAAAACATGCCGCCAACTGGTAATATCGTGGCACGCCGCCAACCATCAGCAATTGCTTGAACTGCTGCGGTGCTTGCGGTAGAGCGTAGAATTTACCTTCCTGCAAACGACTGGGGATCAGGAAATCACGCGCACCTTCGGGGCTGGAATTTGCCAAAATCGGCGTCTGAATCTCAATGAAATCACGGTCGTCCATGTACTGATGCATCCGTCGGTACATTTCGGCGCGTTTTTTCAGCATGTCCTGCATCTTCGGGCGGCGTAGGTCGAGATAGCGATACTTAAAGCGCAAGTCCTCGCCCGCCCGGTTTTCCTCAGCAAACGGCTGGATTGGCAGAGTTTCAGCACGGTTCAAAATTTCCAAGTTTTCCACCACGATTTCCACATTACCGCTGGCGATATTTGGGTTTTTTAGACCCTCGCCGCGCTTCATCACTACACCACTGGCACGAATCACAAACTCATCGCGCAAGCTCTCCGCCAAACGAAAAGCCTCCGCCTTATCAGGATTAATCACCAGCTGCACCAACCCGGTATGGTCGCGCAAATCAATAAAAATCAGTCCGCCGTGATCGCGCCGGGAGTGTACCCAGCCAGCTACTGTAATATTTTTCCCAACTTCATCAGAGGTCTTTACCACCAAAATTCTATTTTTCATATCTGTTATTATAGCACGACTTGGGAAGTTTCCCCAGATTTAAACATCACGGCGAGTTTTTGTTGGCGTGTTATTCTTCTGTGGATTTGTCACAGCTGCCTCTCGCAAATCTTCATAAACATCGTATTCATCAATAATCTTTCGCCCCAACAAAGCCTCAATTACGTCTTCCAAACTCAACAAGCCAACCGTTTCTCGAAATTCATTTACAACAATAAACAAGTGGTGTTGCGTCTTCAAAAACGCAGCCAACGCATGTTGTAGAGTCTGATTCTCGCGAATATAATAAACATCTCGACTCATCGCTGTTTCAGCACGGTGGGATTTTATTTTATGATCAATTGTCAGCAAATCTTGAATTCTCAACATCCCAATCACGTGATCAATATCGCCTTTAATAACCGGAAAACGACTATAGCCTTTTTTATGAAGATCGTCGAGCACTAGCGGCCCAAGAAGTTCATCAGCCGACACAGATTCAATCATACTCCGCGGCGTCATCACGCCCTCAATTTTCATGTCATTAAACCTTAATCCATTAGTAATCAACTTCTTTTCATTGGCAGAAAGAACCCTGCCAGACCGTGCTACCATTTCCAGCAATTCGCCCTTTGACTCAATTACATAATCATCGTTAATCACTGGCGCAACCGAACGAATTAACGAAAATAATGCTTGATGTTTTTCAATCGTCACTAAAATAAGCGGCTCATATTTTTCGTACAATTGCTGAGAGTATTTTTGCCACAAACGAATCCGTGCTATTGCGCCGACCTCAAGAGCCACCACCACCGACAGCATCAACCCAAATGCCCAATGAAACAAATTGATACTAATCACCGTTAAGACAACCAGACATAAAGATACCATCACGCGCTGTAGGGAAATAATATCTCGTAAGAATTTTCGTTGAAGCAGAGATAATTCGGCTTTTTTATCACCTGTATTGCTACGCCGCCTTAGCTCAAATTGACTATGCGAAGACAGCTTTGGCTGGACGCCTAAAACCACTAGCAAGACCACCAGAAACATCACATATCCAAAAATTAGCACAATCGTCATGGTTTTATTGTACCGCACTTCATGCTATACTGACTAGAGTAAATGGAGGTCAAATGAACAAGAAAAGTTGGATAATTTTCTCGATTATCGTGGTAGCAATTGTTGGTGGAATGATTTATATCTCGACGCAAAACCGCCTGGATGTAAGCGACATCAATAACGAACAATTAAATAAAACGATTGGTGCGGAATCCAGAAATGGCGATATTGCCGACCATGAATTTGGCGGTAAAAGTCCTAAAGTCACCATCATTGAATACGCTGATTATCAGTGTCCTGGCTGTAGTACCGCCGGACCAAAAGCCGAGGAGATTGCCAAAAAATATAAAGACCACGTGCAGCTAATTTTCCGTAATTTCCCAATTGCTAATTCTCACCCAAACGCCCGAGCTGCCGCAGCTGTAGCTGAAGCAGCTGGATTACAGGGCAAATTCTGGGAAATGAATAAGCTGCTGTACGCCAATCAAGATGCTTGGAAAAATGCTAACGCCGCAGATCGCGATAACGTTTTTAGGTTGTATGCCGAGCAGCTGAAGCTTGATCTAAACAAGTATAAAACCGACATTGCCAGTAGTAGGGTTAAGCATAAAATTGATTTTGATATGGCGCTAGGCCGCAAGCACGGCGTTGCCGCTACGCCAACTTTCTATATTAACGGGAAAAATACCGAAATGGACAATTCAGGATCGATTGAGGCAGCCGTTAAGGAAGCCCTGAAAAAAGCTGGCGTCGAAATTAAAAATTAGCCGATTTCATAAAATACCAAAATCCCGCTCCGGTGCCTTGGAGCGGGATTTGTTTATAGTCGTCCCTATTCTACTGTGAGAGCGACTGCACGTTTACTGTGCTATGTATGTTTGCCATTCGGCAGGCACCACATCCACTGCGATCTTTTTGCGCCTAGAAGACACAAACTTGATTGCTATTGGCATGTGTTTTGTACTCCTCGTACTTATGTGCAGCCCCACGCGCTTCGACCTTTATTACTTATTTATCAGCAATTTAATGCTTCGGCGCGAGACACGTCAATCATGGTATCAAACGTCAATTAGTACGTCAAGCAAAACTCCACCACGATGTTTATTTTTAGATATTAGAATAAACGGATTCGCTTAGCCACAAACATAACTAGCAGAATTAATAGCACTGTAAAGCCAGTAATGACTGGGTAAGCCCAAGGTTCTCCTTGAAACGGCAAAGCAATATTCATGCCATACATGCCATAAAAAACGTTCGGAATCGCCAAGAGAATGGTGATGGCCGTTAAGACTTTCATTCGTTGATTTAATGTGTTATTAGCGACAGTTGAATAGGCATTCTGAATGCTGGAAATAGTGTGAGTGCTGGAGCTAATCGCTACAAGAATCTGTCGAATGTGCAAATCAATATCCCCTAGTGCCTCTAAATCACGCGTTTTAAATAAATGACGCCGATTTTCCATCAGCTGAGCAATCACCCGCGACATCCCCTCCAAGCTACTGCGATATTCGTTGAGCGTATCTTCAATTGCTACAAATTTAATAAAATCAGAATTCTCAACTTCACGACGGCTTAATCGCTGACGAGCATCACTAATTTTCTCTGTTAATAAATGAACACGCTGCTCGTACTGAGAGATAATATATGCTAAATTAGCTGCAAAGATTCCCGCTGGGCGCTCAGTGGTACTAAATAGAAAATCACTAACCTCCAAAGGCGAAAATTTAGCGTGTGGCGAGATAGTAATATAATGACCACCACTAATTGCGATTAAAAACGGCACTGTTTTACCAGAATCAGTTCGCCCAAACGGTATACGAGTAAAAACATATCCGATACCATCATAAAACTCCGCCCGAGGCAACTCATGAATATCTAAAATGTCACGAACGATATTGACGGACAACGACAAAGCTTTCGCCACCCGTGACGCATCAAAACTTCCGCCCAAATGAATCCAGCCACTTTTATGCATCCGATTCACCTGCACCAACTTTTCAGTCAGCGACCTGCGCTCAAAGTAACCCACCGTCATGAGTAAATTATAGTATAAATGATAAAGATTGGCAATTAAAGCTTACGCTTATCGTCGGCGCAAAAAATAATAACCAACAACAAATGCTAGAATGATGCTGATTCCAGTAATTGCCCAAAACATCAGCGGGTTGTCATTACCAGGAACCGGCACGTTCATGCCGTATAAGCCGGCGATCATCGTCGGGATAGTCAGCGCCACGGTGATTACCGTCAGCAGGCGAATCGTTTCATTCAGGCGCGTATCCATCACTGCCCGGTAGCTATCACGAACGTTAGTAATGGTTCGCAGTAGGCTTTTACAACGCGCAATCACCTGCTCTAAATCAATCGAAATATCTTCAACATCTTCCTTATCGTCGGCCTTCAGGCGAAGTTTTTGCGTGGCCAGTAGTCGCTCAATCGCCCAATTCATCGGAATAAGTGCGTCCAGATAATCATTTAATTTACGTTCATATTCTGCTAAAGTCGCAATATCTTTAACTCGCAAAGTATGAATACTATCGGTAGCAGCACGCATTTGACGATTAATAGTCGCCACTCGCCGCTGATACTGCATTGAAATCGCCTCAATCATCGCCACCAGTAGTTCAATTTGCCTATCAGTCCTAAGATGCATTTTATCAATAAACGGCTGCCACAATCTCCCCAAACTATCCCGCGATAATGTCACAAGATAGTCTTTATTTAAACAAAACAAAATCGGCGTGGTAAAATCATTAAAATCATCATCGGTGTCTGGCAAACGAGCAATTAAGTACGTCCAGTCGTTATCAAACTCAATACGCGGCACTTCATGCGGATCAAGTGCGTCACTTATCAGATCCTCATCTAGACCAAGCGTCAATAATTGCGATATCTCCTCCTCGTGTGGACGCTCACAGCGCACCCAAGAACCTAACCGCAAGAATTCCTGCGGACTAATCACCGAGTCGTTACTGGTAGAATGGAGATATTGCAACATAGTTTTATATTATAAAATAAATACCTAACAAACACAAGAAGCTCCTGCTTTATTGCGAAGAGCTTCTTGTTAGAAATGTTATGATTGGACGCGCGTACCAGCCGAGCCGTTAATTGCTTCGGCAGTTTTTTCTAATGAGGTGATAATTGCCGTACGGCCAGATTTACCACTTAAAAACGACAATGCAGCCTGGGTTTTCGGCAGCATGGAGCCAGCTGCGAATTGTCCGTCGTCAATATGTTTTTGCATTTCGGCCACCGAAATTTCGCCAAGCGACTGTTCGTCTGGTTTGCCAAAATTGATTTTAGCAGCATCAACCGATGTCAGGATCAATAGCGTATCCGCATCCAAAAGATCCGCCAATTTGGCCGCGCCAAAATCCTTATCTATCACTGCCGCTACGCCTTTTAGCTGCCCGGTTTCATCCTGCAGAACAGGAATGCCACCGCCGCCAGTTGATACCACAGTAACTCCGGCGTGAACCAGAGCCTTAATAACCTCAGCTTCAACGATTGTCTGTGGTTTCGGCGAAGGTACAACGCGCCTCCAGCCACGACCAGCATCTTCTTTCACCGTATAGCCACGCTCGCTGGCGACAGTTTTAGCCTCCTCTTCCGAATAAAACGGGCCAATTGGCTTGGTTGGGTTTTGGAAAGCTGGGTCGCTTAAGTCAACAATCGTCTGAGTTACAACACTTATAGCACGATTATTCATTTGATTAACTGCAAATGCATCATGAAAGGCTTGTTGTAACCAGAATCCAATTAAACCCTGGCTCATGGCGCCAGAATCTTCCAAAGGTAAACTTGGCACGTCGGCCGTGTTGATTGCCTCTTCGTGCAGGACGATATTGCCGACCTGCGGACCATTGCCATGAACAATCGCCACATTATGACCCGCCTGGATAAGTGGCAGAAGTTGACGAACTGTCTCATCGGCCACCCGCTGTTGCTGCTCAGATGCGGCTTCGCCCTGCCGTTGCAGGGCGTTACCACCGAGCGCTACTACAATAGTACGCTTCTTATCCATCTACTACAGCGCTCCAAAGATTGCAATAACCGCAACGCTAATAATCGCGAATACTGCCATGATCGGCGCTGAACGTTTCAGCCAGTCGCGATACGACACACCCGCTAACGCCAAGCCGCCCATCAGAGAAGCGATAGTTGGCGCCATCATGTTAAGTAGACCTGACGCTGTAGCAAAGGCTGCCACCATGACTTCTTTACTTGAGCCAACCAAATCAGCAATTGGCGCAATAACTGGCATAGTTGCTGCCGCCAAACCTGACGATGATGGCACAATGAATGACATTGGCAAGTAGAACAGATATGCCAACACACCGACAACACCACCGCCAGCATCTTTCAACAGCGTCTCACCCCAGCTAATGATAGTGTCTTGGATCTCACCGTTAGTCATCACAACAGAGACGCCGGTTGCCACTGCGATAATCAAAGCAACTGGTAAGATATCTTTCACGCCATCAATAAAGGTGTCGACTGGAAAAATACCTTCCTTCTTAAACTCTTTATAGTAAATTGCGGTTATTACAATTGTTGACATCAAGAACAGTGTAGTGATTTCGCCAAACAGCCATTCGCCAAAGGCGGCACTATGAACCACGCCGAGCGCTGCACCGATAACTGGTAAATCTGAAGCTCTCTTAAACACGTCGTCAAAGAAAGTAATTTCCCAGCTCCCCCAAGGAATCAGCGAAAGAACCATCAAGATAAATGTAATAGCGAATACGCCCATGACAACTTTTCGTGGGGTAGTTAGTTTTGGTATGTTTTCCATATCTAGAGCAGCCGTAGCTGGCTTATAACGAACATCCTCCTTATATTTGCCAGCCTTCACTTTTGCAGCATAGCGCATAGTGAAGATAATTGCCGCAATCAGACACAGTACTAAAATGATAGACATAATTGGAATTACATTACCTAGCTTTACGTCTGCTGTTGCGGCTGCAGCGCCAGTAGAGAATGGGTTAATGGTTGAACCGAGCACACCCGTACCGGCGCCAAGCACAATCACCATCACACCAGTCATTGCGTTGTAGCCAGCAGCAATCATCATCGGTATAACTAGTGCGTAAAACGCCACAGTTTCTTCCTGCATGCCGTAAGTTGTACCACCGATAGCAAATAGCGTCATCAAAATTGGAATGAGCCATTTTTCTTTACCCTTAAGCTTGCGAAGTAGCGCACCAAGAGAAGCATCAAGAGCACCGGTCTTCATGGTAACACCCAAGAATCCACCAAGCACCATGACGAAAACAATCACATCAAGCTTATTCGTCATGCCTTTAATCGGCGCAGTGAAGACGTCCCATAAACCTTGTCGATCATGCTTATCGACTTCAGTCTCTTTACCGTCCTTCTTTTCCTTGACAGTGCGATCTTTATTTACTACATGATACGACCCCGCGATACGATTGCCGTCATCATCTGTCTTATAAAGACCTGATGGGATAACCCATGTTAGTGCTGCCATGATAATAATCACGACAAACAGAACAGTAAACGCCGACGGTGAGCGGAGCTTCTGCTTTGCTTTTTTAATTTTTTCTACCATTGCCTCGGAGCCTCCTTCACTCCCTTATTACGACAACAACTACAACGTCAAAGCCATGACGGCTTTAATTGTATGCATACGATTTTCCGCTTGATCAAACACAATCGAATGTGGCGAACGGAACACCTCATCCGTAACTTCCATGGAATCTAGACCAAAATCTTCCTGGACCTTCTTGCCAGTAATTGTCAATGCGTCGTGGAACGCTGGCAAACAGTGCATGAACTTAACTTCAGGATTCCCTGTCAGGTTAATCATGTCACGATTGACCTGGAAATGGCGCAATTGGTTGATACGCTCAGCGAACTTATCTTCCTCGCCCATTGACACCCAAACGTCAGTGTAAATAACATCAGCGCCGCGCAAAGCTTCTTCGAAGTTGTCGGTGATGGTTATACGTGCATGACTTGATCTTGCAAAGTGGTTAGCCTTATCAACCAGAGCTTGCTCTGGATGCAGTTCACGAGGTGCCAAAATACGGAAATCAATGCCCATTTTTGCCGAACCAATCATCAGCGAGTTTGCCATATTATTGCGGCCATCGCCCACAAACACCAGCTTGATACCTTTGAGCTTGCCTACATGGTCCTCAATGGTCATGAAGTCAGCCAAAATCTGCGTCGGATGGAATTGATCGGTCAATCCGTTCCACACTGGCACGCCGGCATGCTTCGCCAAATCTTCCACAGTCTTGTGCGCAAAGCCGCGAAACTCAATACCGTCAAACATCCGGCCTAGCACCTTGGCGGTATCTTCAACTGTCTCCTTCTTGCCAAGCTGGATGTCGTCTTTACCGAGGTATTCCGGCGCGATACCGAGGTCGTTAGCCGCCACGGTAAAGGCGCAGCGCGTGCGAGTTGAGGTTTTCTCAAACAACAACGCCACATTTTTTCCCTCATGAATCCGGTGCGGCACACCGGCATATTTCAGCCGCTTATATTCACACGCCGTATCCAGCAGTAAACGAATTTCCTCCGCCGTGTAGTCGCTTAAGGTTAGTAGCGACCGGCCCTTCAAACTCTGAGCCATTAGAATACATCCTCTCGTACTAGCGGCATACTCATACAGCGCGGGCCGCCGCGGCCGCGTCCAAGCTCAGCACCGCTCACTTCAATAACTTCAACGCCGTGCTCGCGCAGTTTTTGGTTGGTGACGTAGTTGCGGTCATACGTTACCACCACGCCCGGCGCAATCGCCAAGGTATTGGAACCGTCATTCCACTGCTCGCGGGCTGCTGCAATCGGATCGCCGCCGCCGCACTCAATTAGCGTGACATTTGGCACCTCCAATGCTACTCGCAAGACGTGTTCAAGATCCGTCTCATGCGTAATACGCGGGAACGGCTGGCCCTCAACTTTCTCCAGTACGAAGCAGTTCATCTTACCGCCGCGATCGCGGATTTCCGGATGAATAGTAAACTTGTCCCGATCAATCATGGTAAACACTGTGTCCAGGTGCATGAAAGCGTGCGACTTCGGAATCTCCATGGCAACGACTTTCTTAAAGTTGGAACCGGCAAACAGCTTGGTTGCCATCTTTTCAATCGCCTCAGCTGTGGTGCGCTCTGACACACCAATCGCCATTACTTTGTCGTTTAATACCAGTTCATCGCCGCCCTCGATTGAGAATTTCTCAGTGCGGTTATACCAAACCGGTACGCGATTCGCGAAGCGTGGATGATGATCGATGATATAACGCATAAATAGCGACTCACGACGACGAGCTGTCCAGTGCATCTTATTTATAGTCAGACCATTACCAATGGCTGCAGCTGGGTCACGCGTAAAGTACAAATTTGGCATCGGATCGAGATAGAATGGATAATGATTCTTCTCAATCATATTATGCAGCTGCTGATGCTGGTCTGGCGGCAGAGTAATTTCATCCTTACGCACACCAGCCATAATTTTGCGGATCATAGCGTGAGTTGGCAAATCCAACAAGAATTGACGCAAAGTTTGAGTAACACGGCGTGAATCCTGCTTAGAAGCAGCCAACATTTCATCAACAAATTGTTCACGCAATTGGTCTGTACTGAGCGACTCTGCCACCATTTGATCCAGATACAGCACTTCAACACCATGTTTTCTTAGTACTTCCGCAAAAGCGTCGTGCTCAGCCTGCGCCACCTTCAGATATGGAATATCGTCAAATAAAAGATCGGTCAGATAATCTGGCGTTAAGTTTTCCAGCTCTTCACCTGGCCTATGCAACAAAACGGTCTTAAGTTTTCCTATTTCAGACGTGATGTGAATTGGCTCATCCATCACAACCCTCCCCTGTTTATATTACTAATGTTTTAATTGTAACACGTTTATGTTTTTGAACAAGAGTTATGATTGCTAGGCTGGCTTCGGTTCTAATCGTAAATTGTTGGTTATTTTTTATCCATTCATCGACCGCTCGTGCGGCGCCTGGCAAGGCTTCATTGGCGTAATCATCAACAATGATGGTTACCGTTTCCTGAAACTTGCCGCCGCACACGCGGAATGAATCGGCAATTGACTCATAAAAATCACCGTCAAAAAACGCAAAGCTAATATCTTCTGGCACGTCGTCAGGGGTGAAATCAGCAAACCAACCTTTGTGAACAGTCGGCAGTTTCAAGCCAGCCTTTTTAAAATTCTGAATGAAGGTTTTGCGTGGCGCGAGCAGCTCGCCAGCTTTGAACTGCTCGCCCGCAGCGCTAGCGTCGGCTTGGGTCTTTTCTGGCAAGCCCATAAACGAATCGTAAACATGAAACTCACCGGTAAAATCATAGGCGTCCAGCAGTCGCCGAATGAACAAGCTGGTCGTGCCGACGTAACATCCAAACTCGACGATATTTCCTGCCGCGCCGCTTTGCAGCACCTTTTCCAGTTCCCGCAGCAAAGCGCCAAGTTCTTTGGCGTCGACTTGGTCGGAAATGATGGGATATTTGGCAAGGAGGTGGTCGGTGATCATTGCTACCATCAGTATACCAGCTTCATGCTAAAATTATTGTATGAAAATTACCAGCCCAGCCTTCACTGAAAACGCTAAAATACCAAAAATTTACTCCAAACTCGGCGGTAACCAACGCCCGCCACTCGAGATCAGCGATGTGCCAGCAGATACTAAAAGTCTGGCAATCGTCTGCCACGACTCTGATGCGCCTGGGCGCGATGGATTTTACCATTGGACGGTTTGGAATTTGCCGGCCAAGACCACTGAAATCACTGATGGATCGCTACCCGCGGATGCCGTCGAGGGGATTACTAGTTGGGGCCGTCCTGGCTGGAACGGGCCGCAACCGCCATTTGGCACGCACCGCTATCAATTTTACGTGTACGCGCTGGACACGACATTAGATTTACCAGACAACACCAAGCCCAAAGAACTCATCGCCGCCCTCATGCCGCACATCATTAGCCAAGCCGTGTTGACCGGGAAATTTGGTGTGTTGGATATTTTTCGGCGGGACTAAAGACAACTCTCTGACTTACATCCGCGAAATATCAGCACGAAGCTGGTTAACTACTTCGGCGCGTTCAGCGATATTGCGGTCGTAAGCGTAAACTATATAACCTTCCTTATTGCTGCTGATTTTTGCAACCGTGCCATAAAACGGCGCGCAAATCTGCGAATGTCCGACCTGGTTTTCTGAGTATATCTTACCATGCACGTAATATTTAGCTTTTCCCGCGCCATTGGCATAGATTATCAAACATTCATTTTCCAACGCTCGCGCCAGACAAAGCGTATCTATCATCATTTTTGAAGCCTTGATTTCAGCGTCCGCTGGCTTATTGCCCCCAGTTGACCAATACGATGGAATGCAAATAATTTCCGCACCCTGCTTAATCATTGAACGGAATAAATCTGGAAAGGCTAAGTCCCAACAGATTGCCAAACCAATTTTACCAATCGGCGTATCAACAACCATGGCTTCATTTCCTGGCATCAAATATTGACGTTCAGGAATCCATAAATGATTTTTCCGGTACCGAAGTTGTATCTCTCCCGACGGATCAATCAATAGCGCTGTATTATAGAAATCGTCACCCTCTTTACAAATAAACGAACCAGCGACCAGATAAAGTTGCTTTTCACACGCTATTTGGCATAGACGCATAACTTCGCCAGACGATTCGCTCAAGGCGTATTCTAAATTATACGGAATCGGCCCAGTCAGCACGTCTTCTGGCAAAACCACAAGGTCGACTGGCTGTTGGTTGCATAGCTCGCCAACAAACTTTTCTATTTTTGCCAAATTGCGTCCAGTATCCAGCGGCGCAATCTCCATTTGCACCGCAGCAACAGTGATCATTCTTTTCATGATCATAGTATAGAATTTATATTTTTATAATCAACGCCCCACCCAATCACTCAGCAAACTGGCTATTATACAACTCCGCATAAAAGCCATTCTGCTTCAGCAATTCGTCGTGTTTGCCTTGCTCGATGATGTTGCCGTCGCGGACAACCAAGATCAAATCAGCGTCGCGGATGGTGCTCAGGCGGTGGGCGATGACAAAGCTAGTTTTGCCCTGCATCAACTTGTCCATGGCTTTTTGGATGAGCACTTCGGTGCGAGTGTCAACCGAGCTGGTTGCTTCGTCCAAAATAAGCATCGGCGTGCGCGCCAGCATCGCTCGGGCGATCGTCAGCAGCTGCTTCTCGCCCTGTGAAATGTTCGTGGCTTCCTCGCCCAGCATCATGTCATAACCGCCCGGCAGCGACCGCACGAAGTGATCAACATGCGCCTCCTTGGCGGTGGCGACCATCTCTTCTTCGCTGGCTGTTGGGTTGCCATAGAGCAAATTTTGGCGAATCGTGCCGTTAAACAGCCAAGTATCCTGCAGCACCATGCCAAACATTTGCCGCACGTCGCTGCGCTTCATCTGGGCTATGTTCACGCCGTCAATTTTGACAGCGCCGCTGTTAATTTCATAAAATCGCATCAGTAAATTGACCAAGGTAGTTTTGCCCGCGCCCGTCGGACCGACGATCGCCACACGCTGACCTGGCTTGATGTGCGCCGACAAACCTTTGATGATGGTTTGGTCAGGCTTATAGCCAAAGACCACATTGTCAAATTCGACCTCACCCTTGACGTGAGTCAATTTCACCAAATCCTTGCCCTCCGCCTTTTCCTCAGGCTCGTCCAAAAATTCAAACACCCGCTCGGCCGCCGCCGCTGTTGATTGCAAGATGTTGGCGATGTTGGCGACCTGCACCAGCGGCTGATTGAACTGGTCGATGTATTGGATGAACGCCTGAATATCACCGATTTTCAGCCGGCCGTTAATCGCCAGCCAACCGCCCAAAATCGCCATCACGACGTAACCGATGTTGCCGATGAAGTTCATGATTGGATAAATCAGCCCCGAAAAAAAATGAGCTTTCCAGGCGCTTTCCTGTAGCTGGTTGTTAATCCGTGAAAACTTAGCCAGCGACTTTTTCTGACCGTTGAACACGCGCATCACTTGATGACCGCTGTACATTTCCTCGATATGGCCGTTCAGTTCACCCAGCTGCGTCTGCTGACGGAGGAACTGCTTTTGCGAGCTTTTAGCAATCAGCGTCACCACGCCGCCAGCCAGTGGCAGCACCAAGAGCGCCACCAGCGACATTTGCCAGCTGATGGAAAACATCATCGCCAAAATCCCGAGCACCATCACCGTCGAGGAGACGATTTGCGACAGGCTTTGGTTGAGCGTCTGGCTGATGGTATCGACATCGTTGGTGACGCGGCTGAGCACCTCGCCGTAGGTTTGCTTGTCAAAATAACTCAGCGGCAAACGGTTAATTTTTTCGGATAATTGCCGGCGCATCCTGAAAGTAACCGTTTGCGTCACTTGGGTCATCAGCCAGGTTTGGATGTAGCGGAAAATGGCGCTAAGTATATACAAGCCAATTAGCAAACTGACCACCTGCCAAATTGCCTCAAAGTGAAATTCTGGACGCCGGCTAAGATCAAGTTTTTTAATGGTCTCGAGCTGATTGGACGGAATTTGACTTTCAATTTCTGACTTATTCGGGAGCCGTTTCAGTACATCAGCACCCGTCGTGCCAGCCGGCAACGAGACACCATTCGGCAGCTTGCTGGTGATGGTTTCGTACGCCTTCATGCTGACATAATCTTCGACGATTTGGTTGGTGGCGCCGCCCAAAATCTTCGGACTGACAATCGCAAACGCTGTACTACCGACAGCAAAAATCGCCACCATGAGCATCTGCCAGCGGAACTCTGCCAAGTATTTGGCTAGCTTCTTGACCGTGCCTTTGAAATCTTTGGCTTTTTCGCCCGTGCCCATGCCGCCGCCCATTGGACCGCCCATCTTTACTGGCTGGCGTTTTTTCATGCTTTGCTGAGCCATTACGCCGCTCCTTTCGCGGTCGTTGCCGACATTTTCTGCAGGTCATCTTCCGAAAGTTGGGAAGCGGCAATTTCTTGATAGACTTCGCAATCTTTCATCAATTCCTGGTGCGTGCCTTGACCGACAATTTTGCCTTCGTCCAGCACAATGATTCTGTCAGCGTTCATGATGGTATTGATGCGCTGACCGACGATGAGTACAGTTTTGTGCTTGGTTTCTTTAGCGAGTGCCGCCCGCAATTTGGCGTCAGTTTTGAAATCCAGCGCCGAAAACGAATCGTCAAAAATGTAGACATTCGGCTCGACAGCAATCGCCCGGGCAATCGACAAACGCTGCCGCTGGCCGCCGGAAACATTGCTGCCGCCTTGAGCAATTTCATTTTTGTAACCGTTTTTTAGCTCGCTAATGAACTCGGCGGCTTGAGCGATTTTAGCGGATTTTTCTACCAATTCTTGGCTGGCTTTGGCGTTACCGTACTTGATGTTGCTGGCGATCGTCCCGCTAAACAGCACGCCTTTTTGCGGTACGTAGCCGATTTGATCGTACAAATCTTCCAGTTTCAAATTCCTGATATCCACGCCGTCCAGCAAGATCTGCCCCGCCGACACATCGTAAAAGCGCGGGATCAAATTGATCAACGTCGATTTGCCAGAGCCAGTACTGCCAATGAACGCCGTGGTTTGTCCCGGTTCAGCGGTAAAATTGATGTTTGAGAGCACCGGCAGATCAGCGTCTGGATAGGTAAAGGTCACATCTTTGAATTCAATTTTACCTGTAGCGTCATGCGGCAATTGCTGCGGCGACTGCGGGTCAACAATTGACGGCAGTGTGTCGAGCACCTCGCCCACCCGCTTTACCGACACGGCCGCCCGCGGCACCATGATAAACACCATCGACAGCAGCAGGAACGAAATGATCACCTGCATGGCATACTCCAAAAACGCCATCATATTACCAATCTGTAGATTGCCGCTGCTGATCAAATGCGCGCCGAACCAGACAATTGCCACGCTAGAAAAGTTCATCACCAGTGTCATGATTGGATCAAGCAGCATCATCAGCCGATTGACAAATAAATTCATTTTGTTCAGCTCGGTGTTGGCTTGCTGGAACTTTTTCTGCTCAATTTTTTCGTTGTGAAAGGCGCGGATAACTTTCAAGCCGACTAGATTTTCGCGCGTCACCAAATTTAGTTTGTCCACCAGCGTTTGCAATTTCTTAAACCGAGGCACGGCAATCACGAAAAGCATGGCAATGACGACTAGCAGCACCGACACCGCCAGCGCAATGATCCAGCTCAAATCTGGCGCATTATGGATGGCTTTTTGCAGGCCGCCGACCGCCATAATTGGCGCCAGTAGAGCCATGCGCAATAGTAGAATTGATGTCATCTGAATTTGCTGAATATCGTTGGTCGATCGGGTGATTAGCGAGGCGGTCGAAAATTTGTTAAAGTCTGCTAGCGCAAAACTCTCGACTCGCTCGAATAGTTCCATTCGTAATTTTTGCGCCACACCAGTGGCAATCCGGGAGGCCAAAAATCCGATGATAATTGAGCACAGTCCACCCGCCGCCGTCACTAAAATCATCGCTAGTCCGTTATGCCAAATCGCTGGCATGTCTTGCTTGATGATGCCGTTATTGACGATTTCCGACATCTTGTCAGGCAGCCACAAATTCGCCATCACCATGGCGTAGGTAAAACCGACCAAGATGATAAACATCAGCCAATAGCCGCTAAAAATTCGTAAAATATGCTTCATTTTGTTCCTTTACCACCTAAAGCCAACTTCTATTATAGCACTAAGCGGCGGCCCAACTCCACCCCGGCGGACGGTGGATTGGACAAAATCACCCGCTCGGCTTATACTATTTCTAGCGTCGGGGTGTGGCGCAGCTTGGTAGCGCGCACCGTTCGGGACGGTGAGGTCGTCCGTTCAAATCGGATCACCCCGACCATGGAAATTATTTGAAGCGTACGTTCACCAATTAGAACCTCTGGCGATAAGCAAAATAAAGGAGGTTTTATGCGGCGGCGAGTTAATGTACGCGGAATTATCGTAAGCGATCAGGGCGAGATTTTTTGCCAAAAATTGACAGCAAATACCGGCAAAGGGCGTGATTTTTGGTGTACGCCGGGCGGCGGTTTGGAAATGGGCGAAAGCTTGCTGGACGGTCTACGCCGGGAAATGATTGAAGAAACAGGCGTCAAACCAGAAATCGGTAAGTTGTTATTTATACAACAATTCGCCGAATCGGGCGGGCAATCAGCGCACGGCCCGAACGAGCAATTGGAATTTTTCTTCCTCATCACCAACTGGCAAGATTACCAGCACATCAACCTGGAGCAAACATCGCACGGCGTCGAGGAAGTGGCGGAATGCGGCTTTGTCGATCCGAAAACGACGCGAATTTTACCGAGTTATCTGACGGAGGTTGACCTGGACCAGCTGATTAACAAATTGATAGAAGTTCCAGTTCTAAGCGAATTATAGCGAGGTCACTCGGGCTATTTGGCGAAGAATTTTTTAGCGCGCTCGGTTTTCGGATGATCCATTACCTGGGCTGGCGTACCGTTCTCAATTATCTCGCCCTTGTCCAGAAAAATCATCCGCGTGCCAACTTCGCGGGCAAATTTCATCTCGTGCGTCACGATTACCATCGTCATGCCTTTTTCAGCAACTTTGCGAATCACATCCAGCACTTCGCCGATCATTTCCGGATCCAGCGCCGATGTCGGCTCGTCAAACAGCATGATTTTCGGCTCCATCGCCAGCGCCCGGGCAATCGCTACCCGCTGTTTTTGGCCGCCCGACAAGCTATCGGGAGAAGCATCCGCCTTATCCAGCAGCCCGACATCGTCCAGCAAACCTCGCGCCAAGCGCGTCGCCTTTTTATCCGATAATTTGCGGAGTTTTTTAGGCGCTAGTTTAATATTTTCAATCACGCTCAGGTTCGGGAACAAATTAAATTGCTGAAAAACCATACCGATCGTTTGGCGCAAAGCGTTCAAATTGACATGCGGATCGGTAATTTTAACACCATCGACGATAATCTCGCCGGATGTCGGCTCTTCCAACAAATTCAAGCAGCGTAAAAACGTCGATTTACCGGAGCCGCTGGAGCCAACTACGACGACAATTTCACCCTCGTCAATTTCCACGTCAATATCGCGCAGCACGCGGTTTTTACCGAATGTTTTCTTCAAATCTTTAACGCTGATCATCGTCATGCTTCAATTTCCTTTCTACTCGCGCCATCACCCGCGTAAAAATCGCTGTCAAAACCAGATACATCACCGCTGCGGCAAACAGCGACTGGAAAGCAGTAGCCGTCTGAAAACGAATATTGTCAGCGCCGCGCATAATGTCGTTCAAACCAATCCAGCCGACCACCGACGTCTCCTTTAGTAAGGCAATAAATTCGCTAATCAGTGCCGGCAGCGAATTCTTCATAGCCTGCGGTAGAATCACCAGGCGCATGGCTTGCCAATTGCTCAAACCCAGCGAGCGCGCCGCCTCCATTTGCCCCTTGTCAATACTCTCAATACCACCGCGAATAATCTCGGCAATATAAGCGCCGCTGTTAATACCGAACGCCACCGCCGCCACAAAAATCTTCGACATAAACTGATACGAGCCAAAAACCACGTAATACATAATCAGCAACTGCACCAATAGCGGCGTGCCGCGGATGACATCAACGTAGATTTTTCCCAGGCTAGCTAACGGATTAAATTTGGCAAGTTTCCCCGCCTTCATCCTGCCAAACGGACGGAAATTCGAGGTGCGCATTAAGGCGATAATCACGCCGATTATTGAGCCTAAGATAAGCGACAGCACCGTCAAAACCAGCGTTACTTCCAGCCCGTGCCATAAGAATAACCAGCGATTACCGCCGAAAATCACTTCCCAGAAACTCACGATTTCGCCTCCTCGCCAAAGTGCTTGCGGATCAATTTATCGTAGCGTCCGTCCTTTTTCATCTTGGCAATTTCTTTATTAACCTTCTCTAACAAATCCGTATTGTCTTTTTTAATGGCAATGGCATAACTTTCGTCGCTGAGCGCGCCCGGCAAAATTTCCAAACCAGGAAAACCAGCCGTGTACTGCTTGGCAGGAGCATCGTCCAGAATGACCGCCTCGATCTTCCCGGCGCTTAGTTCCTGCAAGACGCTCGGCGCCGTCTGGAATTGTGTAACCGCCGCACCAGCAATTTTTGATGCCAGCATATCGCCAGTCGTACCCAGCTGTACGCCGATTTTTCGCCCCGACAATTGATACCTATTGCGAATCGGACTGCCCTTCTTAACAATTATGCGCTGCGACGCCGAATAATACGGATCAGAAAACAGCGCATTTTTCGCCCGTTCCGGCGTGACTGTCATGCCCGCCGCCACCATATCAATCTGCCCGCTGTCCAGCGCCGACAGCAGCCCGTCAAACGACATATCTTCAATTTTCAATTCCTTGCCCATACTTTTGGCAATTTCCCGCGCCAAATCGACATCGAAACCAACAATTTCATTATTATCAATATACTCAAACGGCTTAAAGCCGGCATTTGTCCCCATCACCAGCACGTCAGTTTTCGAGCCAATCACGCCGTCGCGCTGCAAAATATCGCCCAGCATCAAGCAAATCATCCCAGCAAACAGCGCCAGACCAATCCACCAACTTACCCCAAACAGACGCATTTTATTCTTGCTCATGCTTTTATTATACTCTTTTCTGCTCAAGAATAGCAAAGTGTTATAATGGGATGGTGAAAAGAATTAGACTCACAACCCGTTTTTGGGTTCAATTAATGGCAGCCATCCTCCTTTTTTTGGCAGCGTTTTTCCTGATCGCAGCTCGCTATAAATCGATTGTCTTCAAAGATTCGCAAATTGATGAAATAATTTTTTACTTTGTCAATGGCTTGGCCGGCAGCAAGTCGGACAATTTATGGTCGGCCGTTTTCCAAAATCTGCCACTAGTTTTTATATTATTCGGAATATTACTACTGCCAATATTTGATAAAGTCATCACCCGCCTTAATCGCAGCCTCACTTTCTGCGTTAATAAAATTAAACTGCCCCGAACAATTATTTTGCCCAACCTACGCCCAAGACATAAACTAATTTATTCACTAAGCATGTTTTTAATAGCGTTCACTCTCCTAATGCAAAGTTTCGGTATTCCTGCTTACATTCACGCCCTAACACAATCGACCAAACTATACGAGGAAAATTATGTCAATCCAAAAACCACTCAGCTAACTTTCCCAGAGAAAAAACGCAATTTGATATATATCTACCTGGAGTCAATGGAAAACACTATTGCTTCAAAAGCTAATGGCGGTAGCTCTGATGTCTCTGTTATTCCAGAGCTGGAAGAATTGGCCTTAAAAAATACATTCTTCTCCAATAAACCTTCTGGTCTGGGCGGTGCATTACCAGCGGCAAATACTGGCTGGACCGTAGCAGGTATGGCAGCTCAATCAGCCGGCGTACCACTAAAAGAAAATTTGGTAGGCGGACGTGATCATAATGCATTAGGCGAATTTAAGAAATTTCTACCTGGCGCTTATAGTCTTGGGGAGATCCTACAGAAACAAGGCTATAATCAAACATTTATCATGGGCTCAGAGGCAAGTTTTGGCGGACGCGATAAATTACTCACACAACACGGTAATTTTACTATTCAAGACTACAATTACGCCAAACAACATGGTCAAATTACTGACGATTATAAAGTTTGGTGGGGTTATGAAGATAAAAAACTGTTCCAGTTTGCCCGCGAAGAAGCCTTGCGCCTAGCCGCGTCAGATAAACCGTTTAACTTACAAATGTTGACTGCTGATACACATTTTACCGACGGCTATCTGGATGAAACGTGCGCTAAACATTTTACTAATCAGTACGATAACGTCCACGCCTGCTCATCCAAACAAGTAGCAGAATTCGTCAAATGGGTGCAATCTCAGCCATTTTATAAAAATACCACAATTATCATCTCGGGCGATCATTTGGGTATGCAGACCTCATATTATGATGAAAAAACCGCCGGCACCAATTATCAACGAACAATTTATAACGCTTTTGTCAATCCTGCAGCGACCACTAATCATACAAAAAATCGCCGCTTTACAACCTTCGATATGTATCCGTCGACCTTGGCAGCGCTGGGTGTGAAGATTGACGGTGAACGACTAGGCCTAGGAACAAATTTATTCTCTGGAAAAGAGACTCTGGTCGAGCAATATGGCGGTATAGAAAATCTGAACGCCGAACTTGTCAAACGTTCAGATTATTACGAAAATAAGATTTTTACTAGATCTGGCAATTAGCCGCCGTAGCCGTTCGTATTATTGCTCTGCCAATTCCAGGCGTCGCGGCAAGCATCCTCAATTGTCAATTCGGCTCGCCAGCCCAGTTCTGCCTCTGCCAAACTTGGGTCAGCATAACACGCGGTAATGTCGCCCGGCCGGCGCGGCGTGATTTGGTATGGGACGTCCCGGCCCGACGCTGTTTCAAACGCTTTCACCAGCTCCAACACCGACGTACCGCGGCCAGTACCGATGTTATACACCTTATATTCATCCGGCTCGCCCAAGTGTTCCAACGCCGCCACATGCGCCCGCGCCAAATCAACCACGTGAATATAATCGCGCACGCCCGTGCCGTCCGGCGTGTCATAATCATCGCCAAACACGTTCAGATGATCACGCTTGCCGACCGCCACTTGCGACACGAACGGCAGCAAATTGTTCGGAATGCCCGACGGATCTTCACCGATACGGCCGCTCGGATGGGCGCCAACGGGATTGAAGTAGCGTAGCGAGGTAAACTGCCAGCCCTGCCTGGTTGCCGCCACATCGCGTAGAATTTGTTCAATCATCAGCTTGGTCTGTCCGTACGGATTAGTCGCCGACAGCGGCATATCCTCGGTAATCGGCAGCCGCGCTGGGTCGCCGTACACCGTTGCCGAGCTAGAAAAGACCAGCTTTTTCACATCAAATTCCTGCATGACATCGAGCAGCGTCAATGTGCTTTCCAGATTGTTCTGATAATAGAGCAGCGCCTTTTCCACCGACTCGCCGACAGCTTTCAGACCCGCAAAATGAATTGCCGCGTCAATTGCCTCAGACCTAAACAACTCTGCCAGCCGCGTCCGATCACACAAATCAAACTCATAAAACGGCACCGCTTGACCGGTAATTTCCTCAACTCGGCGCAAACTCTCGGCAGATGAATTCGATAAATTATCAACCACCACCACGCCGTGACCTGACGCCAATAGTTCGATGATAGTATGGCTGCCGATATACCCAGCGCCGCCAGTAACGAGAATGTTCATGAAGTACCCCTTTTGCTATGATTCATGGAATAGTACTATTATAGCAGATGTGTAATATTCCTATATCACCGAATCTGTTTACAGCGCTGACTGCCAATCAATATATCGACAAGTTGTATGTGTTCGGCTCGCGGGCAACACTGGATGACGATGAATTTTCCGACATCGATATGACAGCCATCACCAGCTTTCCGACTGGCGCCGAGGACTACACGCGCAAAACCCTCGAAGGTCAGTTTGGTATTATTGCGACGTACACTATTTCTCAGAACAATCATGAAATCGCCCGATCGTTTTTCCTGAACGGTATGAGCTTGTTTCATAAACTTGACATTGGTTTTTCCTTGCCTAATCAAACCAAATTATTCCCGAACTCAACCTTGCTGTTCAACAATAACCACGCCAAACAACCAGATAAAAAGTCCGTCAAAACATGGACAGAATCGCCCCGGCAACATAAATATCTGGATATTTTGATAGGTTCGCTGCGTTATGTCAAACATCGGCATCGCCAGGAGTATTGGTCGGCGTACAAGTGTTATCACGGATTTATCGAGCAATTAGCCCAAGCGCGAAGTGCAGGTCGCCCGGCTGAAAATATATATAAGGAACTAGACAAGCAGCATAACGATGAGATCGCAGGATTGTTCTTTTCCAGCGACATCCGTAGTAAAGAGCAAACATATTACGAGTTTATCAGAGAATTGGTTGATGAGGAGCAAATCTTGCCAGAGTTTAGCGACGGTGTTTTAAGGGTTTGGGAGGAGTATCTGGACGCATCACACTAATGCCATTAAGTAGCGCCGCAGCTCACTACCCGGCCAAATATACCTAAAGTTTTGCGGCAGGCGAAATGCTGGCATAGATTGACGCAACCGCGCCAGGGAAATTGGCCGACCATACCGCACCGGCGCCAGTATCTCTAACGCGCCACACCGCTTCTACCCCGCATAATAGCGCGAAAACCACTGCACGGCTTGCTCGTCCGTATCATAACCAGTGAGCCGCATCAATTCATCCAGCGGACAGCGCATGACACGTCCAACCCGAAATTCACCAATAACCGCTCGGTCGCCCCCTGACGAGTAAACGACTACGGTTAGCTCATCGTCTTTGCTGTGGCGCGGCAAGGATTTACGAAACTCCCACCGCTTCTCGCCACGAAAAATTTTCTCGGCATAGCGGGTTTGGATGGACATCAGAATGCGAATTTGGCTCATGTCTTCAGTATACGGTACACGTTTATCGGGTGGCAAATACGGAATTAGCACTCTTGCACTGAGAGTGCTAATTTGCTATGATAATCGTATCAATTATCCCCGCTCTGTCTCTCGCCGCGGCGTACATAAATACGGACTTAGAAAAGCCCAAAGAATCAAAGGAGGACCTATGCCACCAACTATGCAAGAAGAACTCGAGCAGCCGCTGGAGAAATTCGGCACCGATATCACGGCGCTGGCCAGAGAAAATAAACTCGACCCCGTCATCGGACGCGACGAGGAAATTCGCCGCACCATGCAGATCCTCAGCCGGCGCACCAAGAACAACCCAGTACTGATCGGTGAGCCGGGCGTCGGTAAAACCGCCATCGTCGAGGCCTTAGCGCAGCGCATCGTCAAAGGCGACGTACCGGCATCGCTAAAGGACAAGCGGCTGATTTCCTTGGAAATTTCCAGCTTACTGGCGGGTGCTAGCTTTCGCGGCCAATTCGAAGAGCGCCTCAAAGCAATTTTGAAAGAAGTTGAAGAAGCCGCCGGCGAAATTATTTTGTTCGTTGATGAAATTCACACCATGGTCGGCGCCGGCAAAACCGAAGGCAGTATGGATGCCGGCAATATGCTCAAACCCGCCCTGGCGCGCGGTAAACTACACATGATTGGTGCGACGACGTTGGCGGAATATCGCCAGCATGTCGAAAAAGACGCAGCCCTGGAACGGCGCTTTCAGCCAGTCTACGTCGGCGAGCCGAGTTTTGATGATACCGTGGCGATTTTGCGCGGTTTAAAGGAAAAGTACGAAGTTCATCACGGCGTCAAAATTTCTGACGATGCCATCGTGGCGGCGGCGCGGCTGTCCACCCGCTATCTGCCTGATCGCTTTTTACCTGACAAGGCCGTTGACCTCCTGGATGAAGCGACCAGCGCTCTAAAGATGCAGCTAGAGAGCGTGCCGATTGCTCTCGATCGGCTGAATAATCGCCGCTTGCAGCTAGAAATTGAGGAAGCCGCGCTGAAAAAAGACAAATCCGACCACGCCAAGGCCCGCAAAGAGGAGATTAATCAGCAAATCGCTGACCTTCGGACTCAGGCTGAGGTGATTGACGGCAAATGGCAGCACGAAAAGGATATCCTCCAGACCGTCAATACCGCGACCGAAAAAATGGACAGTCTACGCTCGCAGCTGGAAATCGCCGAGCGCGACGCCGACCTGGCCACCGCTAGCCGCATCAAATACGGCGACCTACCAGAGTTGGAGAAAAAGCTGGCTGCCGCTCGCCAGGAACTGGCCGCCATTCCGCCGGCCGACCGCTTGCTGCGCGAAGAAGTCACTCCTGACGACATCGCCAGTGTGGTGGCGCGCTGGACGGGCATCCCCGTGGAGCGGCTGATTGAGACCGAATCGAGCAAATTAACCAAATTAGAGGAGCACATTAGTACGCAAGTAATTGGTCAAGACAAGGCCATCGCCGCCGTGGCCAGCGCTATTCGCCGTTCGCGTGCTGGGCTGAGTGATACCAACCGACCAATCGGCTCCTTCCTCTTCCTTGGTCCAACCGGGGTCGGTAAAACAGAGGTGGCCCGCAGCCTGTGCCGCGAATTATTTGACGACGAACACGCCATGATCCGCATCGATATGAGTGAATACATGGAGCGGCACGCCGTAGCCCGCTTGATCGGTTCGCCACCAGGCTACGTGGGCTACGACCAAGGCGGTCAATTGACCGAAGCCGTCCGTCGCCGCCCCTACAGCGTGGTACTGTTTGACGAAATCGAGAAGGCCCACGCCGACGTCTTCAACGTGCTCCTGCAAGTGCTGGATGATGGCCGCCTGACCGATGGCCAGGGGCGAACGGTCGATTTCTCCAACACAGTTATCATCATGACTAGCAATGTCGGTTCGCAGGCGATTATGGATTTTTCTGGCGACGATTTGTCGGTACTGGATAATCAGATGCTTGAGGTGCTCAGGCAGCACTTCCGCCCGGAATTCCTCAACCGCATCGACGACATCGTTATCTTCGACCGCATTCGACCAGAGGCCATGCGAGCAATTGTCGATGTCCAGCTGAAACGCGTCACCCGCCAGGTCAAAGACAGCCGCGACATCACGCTCAAGTTTGACGACAGCGTCCGCGACATGCTGGCCCGCGATGGCTATGACCCGGCCTTTGGCGCCCGGCCGCTCAAGCGCTTGGTACAAAAGCGCGTGCTTGATCCGTTGGCGCTGGAGCTGATTGATGGGCGAATTCATGACGGTATGGCAGTAAAAGTGAATATAATTAACGACCGCGTGAAGTTCCAAAAACAATAATTAATTTTCACCTATTTACCTGATTAACACCCCCATCGTCGTACGGCCGCATTTGGCTGCAAACATCCGAGCCCCGCCTTGATTGAGTCAATGCAGAGCAAGAAAAAGCGTCCCAGCCATCAACTGGAACGCTTTTCGTTAGATTACCTCCGCGAGAAAACTACTCGGTTTGATTAGCTTCCGCCCGCGTCAGCTTATCAACCATCGGCAGGATCAAGTAAATACCGATGATTGCCGCCGCCAGACCGATACCAACAATCGCGAAGTAAGTTAGTGTTAACACCGGCTTCAGCGTCGTCGAGAACGTGCTAGTAAATATTGCACCCGTCCACACGCCAAAACCGCATGACAGAATCGAGGTGGTGAGTAGCGGCGCCACCGACTCAACCATCACCAAGCGATTCAATTGAGCGAGGCGCATACCGCTCAGCCGCAGCGTATACAGCGAGCGACGGCGTTCCATCAGCCCGCCAATCGTCGAGACAATCAAGCTCGCCACCGCCACGAACAGCGTCACACCTATACCAACATAAGCCAAGTCGGCAAACTCGCGAATTGTCGGATTGATATGCGGCTTCTTGGAATCAGTGCCGCTCACTGCATACGTTAGGTCGTACTGATTGGCTTTCGCCGTCACCAAGGTACGCAATTTCTCGATATCATTGTCTGACTTCAATGTCACCAAATATTCTTTGACGCCGTTCGTATCAACCTTATCGCCAATCAACGATACGTTTTTGACCACTGGCGCGTCAAAATTCAGCAGCGCAAATTGGTCTGGTCGGGCATTATTCGGGCAAGCGTGTTCAGTGTACGTTGCCAAATCCTGGCAGCGAATTGCATCGCCGTCCTCACGCGGATAAATCGCTGCCACCGACGTGATGTAAGTTTTCTGTTTGAGCTGCTCTGTCATATCACCCGGTAACGACTGACCGATAACAACTGCCGTGCCGCGCTTCAGTTGCGAAAAGCCGTTATCCTTGATAGCTTGAGCGTTTAAGCCTTCAATACCGCTGGTCGCCGTCAAGTAAAAGCTGCCCGCAAACAGCGCCAATACCACGCCGCTGACACTGCGGAAAATTGTCCGCGAATGCACCGCCGTACGCTTACCAGCGATCAACATCGAAGCGTTATTAGCCCAGCGCGCTGCCAGCAGCGACAGCTTATTAGTCAGCCATCCGCCAGCCAGAATCAAGCCGAACATCACCAGTAGCAGCGCCGCCATCAATAGTACCGACGGCAGAGCTGACTCTTTATTTGCCGCCAGCCAATCCCGCCCTGGCTTCGACGACAGCCAAGCAAAGAACGCAATACCAAGTGCCGGCACCAGCGCCCGCCAAGCGCGCAATTTCTTCACCTTTTCAACCGAACGCGACACACCTAGCGGCGAAATCTGCGCCCGGCGCATCCGCCGCCAGTTGACAAACATCGTCAACCCCAGCGTCAGACCGATAATCAACGCGTATTGCGTGCCAGTTAACACCAAATCACCAGGATTAAACCGCATGCCGTCCATCTTGAAATCCTGCAGCGGCGCTTGCAACAGCCAGAACGTGCCTAGCCCGATAATCACGCCAACCACCGACGCCAACAGCGACTCCAGCATCAATATCCGTGCCACCTGCCGCTTAGTCGCACCGATCAGCCGCAAAGCAGCATAACGTTTCTCGCGTTGCGCCGCGCCCAGCTGTGTTGCTACCGATACGAAAATAACAATCGGGAACAGTAAGATTGTCCCGCCGACACTAAATACGATGACGGCAACCGGGTCTATTTTAGCATCCGATTTTAATCCGTTAGCGTCCGTCCGATAAACGTCAGCAAAGTATGATGGCTGCCCCTGAGATTTGGTAAAAGCATCGCTCTCGGCCACTTCCTCGGCGCTAGCACCGCGCACTATCATCAGCGCATCCGGACTGGCGGTATATTCGCTAGGAATTACGCCGAGGTATTTGGTATTTTTACCAAAACGCGCCAAGATATTGTCATCAGGATGTTTGGCAACCGCATCAGCCAACGCTTTTGATAAGTAATATTCGCCAGGACGCGGCGTTTTTAACTTAGCAAACTGCGGCGATTTAGCCGTACCGTACATCGAGTAATACTGGATATATTGACCGCGCCATTTCGACGCATCACCGCGCCGGGTACCGCCAACTTTCAGTGGTTCAACACCATCAATCGGTTTTTGCGAAGGTGCGCCACGACTCGCCTGATATGCCGCCGTATTAATTGCTAGTCCACTAGTACGCCCCATTAGACCGTTGACACCAGCCGTAAAGTAGCACACCAGTACGATCCCTAGCGCCACCGCCACCGTAGTCAAGCCCAGACGCGCGAATGACTGGCGGCCGGACTTTTTTAATAACATCCAACTGACACTCATTTGACAGCCCCCGCATTGGTTTTACCGGGTTTGCTTGATGTATTTACCGCTATATCAACACCGGAAATTTGCCCGTCGCGGACAATAATTTCCCGGTCAGCATAAGCAGCAATCGTCGGTTCGTGCGTCACCATGATGACTGTTGTGCCGTGTTCTTTGGCGGTTTTAATAAATAGCTCCATAACTCTCTCTGAATTCAGACTGTCCAGCGAACCAGTTGGCTCATCGGCAAACAACACTTTTGGCTCAATCACCATCGCTCGGGCAATCGCCACCCGCTGCATTTGTCCGCCCGACAACTCGCCAAGCATACTGTCAGCTTTATTGCCTAGTTCAACCTTATTCAGCCATGTTTTCGCCTGTTGATAAGCTTCTTTACGCTTAACACCGTTGAGTAGCAGCGGCAGCGCCACATTATCCAGCGCTGTCAACTCCGGCACCAACTGCCCAAATTGAAAGACAAAGCCAAAGCTGGTGCGCCGCAATATACTGCACTGATCATCATTCAGTTTGTCAATCCGCCGTCCGTCGAAATCAATCTCGCCGCTATCAACCTTGGTAATCGCCGCCAAGCTATGCAGCAGCGTCGACTTACCAGATCCCGATGGCCCCATAATCGCCAGGACTTCGCCCGCCTCGACATCCAAGCTGACGCCGCGCAGCGCGTGCGTTTGCCCGAACGACTTCTTAATATTTTTAGCGCTAATTATTGGTTTACTCATGCAAAATTTCCTCCTTTAGCCGCGTTAAACGCGAAATAGTTAATTCAATCCAGCGCAAATCCGCCTCCAAATGATACAAAGCATGGTCGATCAGCAGCATGTCCGACAAGCTACTATCGCGCCGCTGCGCTGTCAGCTCGCGCATCCGTTGGATGTGCGCCTGCCGTTGGTTATCCAGATACGGCGACGCATCGCCGTCTTTCAAAATCGCCAGCACCGCTTTAATGTACATCGTCGCTTGCAGCTGTGGCGACGGTGCCTCTGGTGCTTCCAACCATGCTTGTAAATCCTGCTTACCCTCATCGGTAATTTCATACCGAACCCGATCCGGCCCGCCCGATTCGCTGGTATCGGCAATCTCTTTGACTTTATTGTCGCGTTTGAGCCGTGCCAGAGTTGAATATATCTGACCGGTTAGAATTGGCTTGTCCTTACCAAAATAGCCGTCGTATTTTTTCTTCAACTCATATCCATAATTTGACTCTTCCGCTAAAAAACCTAACAGTGTATATTGAACGCTCATACACTTACTATACACCCAGTGTTTAGTTATTGCAAGAGTTTTATACACTCAGTGTATAGTTTATATCTACTCTACATGCAAATTACTTAAATCGCATGTCCGTGTAATTGATTATCTTATTAATTAAATCAAACGATAATGTCCGCGCGAGACAAAATCAATGTAGCCTTTATCGCGTAACATTTGTAGCTGTTGTCTAATTTTATCTTTAATATGGTTATTCTCTGGATGGGCAGCCGCCAGTTCACTCTCAAAAGCATACATATCGTCAAGTGTAAAATCAGCCCGATCAACCCTTTCAATGCACCGCATAATATCAAGCATCCAGCCTCGCGCTGACATTTTATTTTCCTCGCGCAGAAATAGTGTTTTCCGCCATTTCACTAAGACTTCACTCCGCAGAATCACCACCCCATCACGAACCAAGTATATTTTGCCAGAATCAGGAATATTGCTAAGCAGAATGTTACAGCCAACCCAGCCAGCTCGGCGAGCTGTATCGGCCAAGGGTTTCCGTCGCTCAATAATGTTCGGAGTAAAAAACTGCTTCGGGATAACCACAAAATTACAGACGGAATAGCCCGACGTATAACCCAGCAAAAAGAAATTAGGATTATTGTCCGATTGCAAACGCTTAATCATTGTTTCGTATGCCCCATCAACAATTTTCTTGTCAATTTTACCGTTCTTGCTTTTCAACTCGAAATCTTCTTGGCAATTTTGGCAATAGAAATCTGCTACCGGACGATTGTTTTCATAATTTATGAGATGATCTTGGCCGCAATTCGGACAAAAAATCATTCGCTCAACCCAATCCTCGGTCAAAACACGCACCTTTTGCGAAGCGCTAGTATATGTGACGGCTAAGGAAGTATCAAAAGTTAACAACATAATTTACATACAGAATACCACCTCCTGCCCCAAGAACAAAGAACCAAGGATAGTCCAATTCTCCAAATTTTAGCGTATAATAAGAATCATATGGAGCGTATTCGACAGCAAAAAGAAACTGTCAAAACTGCCGCTGCTGGTATCGGCGCACTATTGAAATTGCCGCGCTACAGCATACTGGCGGCGGGGTTTTCTTTGCTATTCGCCATTATTATTTTCTTTGCGATTAACGGCAACTTTTATGGACCGTTGTTTTTGTCGCGGCTGTCAATTGTCGATAAATTCGCTGTTGCCGGCAATATGCTCGCCGAGCTATTCAAGCAAGGCTTCACCACGCCAAACGGCGCGCTGCTATTGATCGTCTCTATTCTGCAAGGCGTATCGCTTTCAGTTGTAATATTTACAGCACGGCGCAACAAACGCAACGAACAAGATGTAGCCCGCCAACTCAGCGTCAGTGGTATTGCCTCGATCGCTGCCGCTATCGGCCTCGGCTGCGTACCGTGCGGCACCTCGTTAATCTTGCCAATTGTTACTCTGTTTTTCTCAGGCGCAGCGGCTGCTACCGCCGCCAATGTCGCTGGTACTATCGTACTAATCTTAGCACTTATACTTAGCCTAGCGTCGCTTTACAAATCTGGACAAATCGCATTCGTTTATGCACAATTAGCCAAACAGGAGGAAAAATCATGAGTCATCAACAAGAACGCGGCATTGCCCCAATTTGGATTGTTTTATCGATCATCGTCATCGGCATCGTCGCTTTATTTATCTACGGTATTGTCAACCGGCCGCCAAACCAGCATATCGGCAACGGTAAACCATGGAACGAACACATGTCGCAAGGCTCAGCAAATGCGAAAAATGTGTTTATCGATTACACCGATTATTTCTGCTCGTTCTGCGCCCAGGTTGAAGATGCCACCAGCAACGATTCTTTCAAAAACGACTATATCAAATCCGGCAAATTACGCTACGAACACCGAATCGTCACTTTGTTAAAGGATAAAGTACCAAACACCGAGCAAGGTGCTAAAGCCGCCTTCTGCGCCGCCGATCAGGATAAATATTGGCAGTACACTCACGACATCGTGCCGCGCATCAAAACCGACTACTTCGACAAAGGTATCGGCGTCAAAAACGTCGCTGTACCAAAAGAAATCCCGTTGCTACCACTCAGCTACTTCGAAACGTCTGCCAAGAACGCTGGCCTGGACACCGCCAAGTTCGCCGACTGCATGAAAGGCAACTCCCACCAACAAGAAATTAACGACAACACGCAAAAAGCCCTATCGCTTGGCGTGAACGGCTTGCCGTACATGGTCATCAACGACTACCAAACCAGCGGCTTTGCCGGCGGCGAGAGCGGACTGAAGGCGATCTTGAAGGCTGGCGGCGTTAATTAATGCTAAAATTCCTCAATTCATTTTCAGCGCCGCTGATCGGATCTTTGAGTTTCTGGCCTTTTTTATGCATCCTCTTGACCATACCATTCATCATTTCACGGCTGATCATGCGCCGGCGCGTAACGTGGTCGTATGTATTCTTTTCCTACGGCTCAATTCTCTATTTCACAGGGCTAATCTTTTTTACGCTATCGCCAGTACCAAAAGACCCGATTGCCTTTTGCCAAACATACCACATCCAGCCGCAACTTATCCCCTTCAACTGGGCTAACGACGTCGTTCAGCCTAACAAGGATACCCTATATATCACATTGCAATTAGTTATGAATATCGTTTTCTTTGTGCCACTGGGCATTTTTATGAAAGCATATTTTCACAAGCATTGGAAATTTGCGCTGCTAAGCGGCTTTCTTTTATCAATGCTGATAGAAGTGACGCAGCTAACTGGCGTGTTCGGTTTATATCCTTGCAGCTATCGGCTGTTTGATGTTAACGATTTAATAACCAATACCTTTGGCTGCTTGCTCGGATTTATGTTGACATGGCTAATCGGCTATAAAGTTCCCAGCGTCAAACTCAGCGACGAAAACTATGCCGCGCCTAATCGCCGCAATAAATTCTTAGCTAGCTGCATCAATATAGCCCTTATTATCTTCGCCTCAGTAGTTACCCGGTCGCTAGTTTATCCGTTTTTCATAGACACCATACAACCTGATAGATTCTATTTTACGGAGCTGGGAGTCTGGATTATTATTCAGTTGTTTATCATACCAAGGATTGCCAAAGGTTGGACGATCGGGAGTTATCTGGTCGGCGTCCAACCGAAACGCCAGCGCAAAAGCGATAAACAACAGCCAAAAGACGACGCTAATCCAGAAAATTAGCCTTTCAGCTGCCGCATAAATCCGCGTAGCTGCGACGATGTTCGCTCGATTCTCTCTGTTGTCCAGTATTTATCCGGCGTGATGTTATCGTCGCCAGTTGACTCCTCTTTGTAGCGGCCGATAATCTTGCCGTTCTTGACAATCGAGACATCCGGTACAAATATTCGTGGCTTGCCGTTATCATCTTTGTCTAGGTATGGCTCTAGTTTCTTGACCAATTTTTGGTAAACTTCGCTGTTGCTAGCGCGAGCATCGCGGATATTCAAATAGTATATTTTATCAATACCCTCAGCCCGAGCTGCCCGGTCAACGTATTCGCTCAAATGCTGGCACCACGGACATTGCGGAAAGCCCAAGAAAACCACGCCGCTGCCGCTATCAAAGATGTTAAGGACTTCTTTATCGCTGGTATAAACGAAGCGATTATTCGCCGCCACTCGCGGGTACTCGGATTTGAATTTGGCAGCGTCGGACATAGTAGACGCCGGAGGCTTCGTTTGCTCGGTAGTGTGCCGATGATTGCACCACAACCCAACCGCAATCCCGCACAGAATAATAATAACAGAACTAATGGCAATCGTCTTTTTGTTCATACTCGCCCCCTTTTTTTGCCTTTACCTTAGTATTCAGCTTACTTTCATTATACTACAGCGCTAACGAAAGGATAACGACAGTTAGAATTTCAACTGTTCTATGCGATAGAAGTTGCGAGTAACTCATGGCGGCAACAGACCACTTTCTTCGTAGGTGTATAAATCACTCGTGATGGAACCAATCCATCAGTTTCAGCTGGCGCACTAGCAATATAGCATAGCCACAGCTAATACTAGCGACGAGTTTTGCCGCTATAGGTAGAGTGTAAAGCATCTAGCATAAATATATGACATCGCCTATTCTTTGTGTCAAGACCAAATATTAATCTATAAGGGCAATTACCCCAACCGGCTCTATATAATTCACCTTCGTCAAAATTACAAAATTTTATAATTTGTTGACTTTCAGCATCGCCTGGGGTTATTTTTGTTACTTTCTTACACGCCCCCTGATTTTTTAATTCTTTCAGATCAATAGATACCATTATAACAGACATAAACTTTTGAACTTTTTCCAAAAACACCTTGTTGCGGTAGAAATTATCCAGCGGATACTTCGAGTCTAAGTGACGCGAAAAACATGGTAAATAACCAATAGATACAGCGCCAAACTGTCCTTTACCTTTCCTTCTCATGCTACTAGTTCAATAGTTTTGCTTTTATTATCAGACTTTGCGGTATTATGTGGCGATCTCCAGTACCGTTTGCATACGTTTTGTGCCACGGAGACCCTGACTTATGAGTGGCATCAACTAACGCCCACGCCGAATATCTAATGTATTTGTCAAATACTCTGTCTAAAAACTTCTTTACAGGCTCACTAAACATACTATGTTTAGTATTTACGTCAAAATCTGACACTCTATACGCACCACAGCCTTTAAGTTCACTATATACAGAAGGGACTACTGGACCATACTGCCAGGCTTGTATTTCTTCATTAAAGAGAGTTCTGCCGTTATTCGCCACCGCATATTCCGCTTGCGTATAATATAGCATTTTCTGAAGCTTAAGATTAGTAAGGTCGTTTTCGGCTAGAAGACTTGACTTCTTTATATAATAAGCAGCTATGTCCATCGCTGATATATTAGTGTCCATAATTATTCTTTTGTACCATATTTTAATATTTTTAACAATATTCCTTACCTGGTACATCTCCCCTCCCACCTATTTATAATTTAACATAAGCATAATAAAAAGACCATGCCGTCAGCGCTAACAAAATAGTCTATATGGCTACCCGTATCTTATGCCCTGTATCATAAATACTCTTCAATTTTATCAATTATCTTTTCGGCGGCAATAAGTAATACGGCTAGCCCAAGACGCCAGCTGACAATCATTATAACCGTTGACTAGTCCAAGATATTTACTCCCACCTAAACAACTTAATCGCGGCGATGTAGATAACGAGAGTCCAGGCGGCGACGGCGCCGATTTGCGGCAGGGCCTCGATGAAGCTGGCATGCTCAGTCATGATCAAACGGAAACCATCAGTAATCGGCGTCATCGGGATAAACTGGGCGGCACCGCGTAACCACTCTGGGAACATGTACAGCGGGAAGAATGCACCAGACAAGAACATCATCGGGAAAGAAAGCAAGTTGCTCAGCGGTGCGGACTGATTTTCATTCTTTGCCCAGCCACCGATCATGAGACCCATACCTACCATCATAAAGGCCGCCAGCACCGCCATAAGGACAAAGAGTCCCCAATCGCCGCGCATATTAAATTGGAACATCAACATGCCAACGACAACCATCATAGTTAGGCTAAGCAGCGAAATAATCGTGTAGTGAATCGCCATAGAAATAATCAGCTGACCCGAGGTAAACGGCGCCGCGCGCAGTCGGCGGTAGGAGCCACGCTGTTTTTCGGCCGGCATCTGATTGGCCAGACCAAAGATGCCCATGCTCATCAAGCTAAACGCCAGCAGCCCGGTAAAGGTATAATCAAACGACTTCAGCTGCTCGTCGCCAACAGCTTTGCCAGCGGCTTTCAGCGGCGCTTCTGGCTGGCCCATGTGCATATTAATTTTATTGGCAATCTGGTTCATCACCGCGGTGAGAGCGCTACCGGTTTGCTCGGAACCTTTGGCGTACAAGACATTGATAGTGCCAGTCGGCCGAGCCTGCTCGCCCTCGCCCTTAACCTCGCCAAAATCGCTCGGCAGTTCAATGATACCGTTCAGTTCCGAACGTTTAAGCTTCTCGCGCGCCTCGTTCATATCCTTGACGTCTTTGATTTTGAGAATCGAGTCTTTGGCATTGTCTTTGGCGCCTTTGACGAAACTTTTAGCAAATTCCGTCTGCGAATTATTGATAATCGCGATGTCAAAGCTGGTCGATTGATTATTAAAAATCGAGCCGAACACCAACAAAAAGATGAGCGGAAACAGGAAGGTAAAGAACAGCGACATTTTATCGCGGACGAAACGTTTTTGCTGGGCGCGTACTTGCCCAAATACACCAGTCCAATATTTTTTCATACTAATCCCGAATCGCCTTTCCTGTTAAGTCAATAAATACGTCCTCCAAATTGGCCTGCTCGACAACTTGCTTTTTCTTGAAGCCGCGCGCCAGTAGCTGTTGGATCAGATTATGCGGCGTATCAATAGTGATGATTTTGCCATTATCCATAATCGCCAAGCGGTCGCACAGCAATTCAGCCTCGTCCATGTAATGTGTGGTCAGCACGATAGTGATACCTTCATCGCGAATCTCTTTGATCAAATCCCATAAATTGCGGCGCGCCTGCGGGTCCAGCCCAGTCGTCGGCTCATCGAGGAACAGCACTGTCGGATTGTTGACCAGCGTCGAAGCGATAGCGAAGCGTTGCTTTTGCCCGCCCGAGAGCTGCTCGACATAGCTTTTGGCTTTGTCGGTCAATTGCACCTTGGCGAGCAGCGCGTCGGCATCGACCGTTTGGCCGTACAGGCTGGCAAACATTTTCAGTTGTTCGCGCAGGGTCAGCTTGTCGTAGAACGTTGTCGATTGTAGCTGAATACCGATGATATTCTTGATATGTCTCGGCGCGCTGGCAACATCAATCCCATTAATAGTCGCCGTACCGCCGTCAATCGGCCTCAGCGCCTCGAGCATCTCTAGCGTCGTCGTCTTACCAGCACCATTCGGCCCAAGGATGCCGAAGATCTCGCCTTTCTTGACCTCAAACGACACATTATCGACGACATTCTTGCCATCGTAAGTCTTGACGAGTTGGTCAACTGTTATGATTAGTTCGGGTTGAGCCATATAAATTCCTTTCTGCCAATTTGGCCGATCTTAATCCGACCATCCTCCGCTACTGCTGATTATAACAAACCACACTAGTGCTATACTATATCTATGCGAATTCAAAAGAAAAAAGTAAACCGCCAAGCTAAAAAGCAGCAATCGACTTCTCCAAAACATCTATTTATCGGAATTCTTATAATTGTACTATTTTTGGCAGGATTATTCGGGATATATTATCTCAATTGGCTAAATTCGCAGAGAACAACCGCGCCTTCCGATGAAAAATATTACTTTGCCGATTCGCGCTATGCTGGCATCCGTTCCAAATTTGTAACCAGGAATACTGCTCGAGAAAAGGTCTCAATTGAATATCCGATCACGGAAAACAAGAAAATCAATCGTACCATCGCTGATGTGATTGACAAGACTGATCGTGATTTTCGTGGCGCTGTTCTTTTGGCGACAACTTTTGACAAGCCGCTGACCGAGACGATTAGCTACCAAGTGACGCATAATAATTCGGTGGCTTTATCAATCATTGTCAATATTAAACAAGATATGCATGGCGCGCATCCGGTGTCGTTGACGCATTTTTGGACATTTGATAAAAAATCTGGCGAGGTGATTAGCCTGAGTGATTTGACCGAGCAATCAGAGAAAGCGACCGGAGAAATCGTGGCAGCTGCCCGAAACAACATCAATGAGACCATCAAGCAGCGCCAGCAGTCAGAGCTGGATCTTAATGAAACGATCACCCAAGAAACGCTATCGAATTTCGTTATTACCGATGGCGGTAATAGTCTAGCTTGGCCGATTGGGCAGGCGTCGCTCTTGCCGTCAGCCTACGGCGAAATGACGATCAAAGTGCCGATCGCCGCCGTTGCCAAATATCTGCAAAATCCGACAGCCCGAAAACTAGCTAATATCCCCAAGCCACCAGAACCAAAACCAAAGCCAGCGCCAGCCGCGCCGCCAGCCGCGAATTCTGGGGGTAAAGTGATTGCCTTAACCTTTGACGACGGGCCGGGACCGTACACCGCGCAACTGCTGGATATTTTGGATCAACATGGCGCTAAAGCCACCTTTTTCCTGATTGGCAGCAAAGTTTCCGCGCAAGCCGATGTGCTGCGGCGTATGCACGCGCGCGGCCATCAACTGGGCAATCATTCGTGGTCGCACCCAGAACTGCCTAAGTTGCCAGTTGGCCAAATTGCCGGCGAAATCGACCGTACCAATGACGCCATCAAGCAAGCCACCGGCGTCACACCAACTGTTATGCGCCCGCCTTATGGCGCGGTCAACAGCGCTGTCTTGGAGCAACTTCGCCTGCGCGGCATGTCGTCAATCTTGTGGTCGGTCGATACCCGCGATTGGGCCGACCGTAATAGCGAAATCGTCTGCTCGCGCGCCGTCGCTGGCGCCCACCCCGGAGCCATCATCTTGATGCACGACATCCACCAAACCTCAGTTGGCGCCGTGCCGTGTATCCTTAGCGCGCTGAAGCAGCAAGGATATTCGTTTGTGACGGTGCAGGGACTACTCGGCAATATGGCGGCGGGAGCTGGGTATCCGTAGAATTATAGCTAGGCGTTACGACTGCGCGTTGCGGTGACTATTCTGCTTTATCCACCTCAAACACCTTATATTTTGAAGCCGCACCGCGCACCAACCTCACCTTTGACGGCGCCACGCCAAAATGTTTCGCCAATAGCTTCGCCGCCGCCATATTTGCTCGCCCTTCAATGGCCGGCGCCTTGGTATAAACCGTCAACGAGCCATCATCGTTCGGGGCGACTTCTTCGCGGTGGCGGGAGTTGGGCTTGAGGCGGGTAGAAATTTTCATGCTACTGTAATTGTCGCTCTGGGCTAAATTTTTCTGTTGTTTCTTTTATAGAATTAAGGCTTTTACTAATTATCGGTAGCTCCTCGGAGATTACCTTAAAAGCCTCGTCTTTACTAGTTGTCCAGTCAGAGTCAGATAAGCTTGCAAAATCAAGCAAAAAACTGTCACTATATTTTTTCTTACCTGTAACATCAGTATAATTCACCTCTATCTCCGTCTTGTTTTTAAGCAATTTTTCATAACAACCAATAGCAGATACAATAAAATACCTTCTTTTGCCTTTTGATGGTAACATAGCTATACCGTGTTTAATTACCCGAAGTTTCGATAATTTATCAATACCTTCACTTTGACAATTAAGTTCTAAATCCTCACCTTTTATTGAGAAACAAATATTCCGAGCAAGTCCACCGCCTTCATTCAACACAACAATGTCTATTAGATTTTTTGAGGCTTCTGTACTTTCTACATAAACTGCCACTCTGGGTCGTATCATCTGTTCATTAGTCTCGTTGTTCTGCTCAGCAGATCTATATGACTGAAAAGCTGCAATAACAGCAACTATTGCAGCAATCATCGTACCTATAGCACTTATTATTTCTGCCCAATCTGTAGGTTTTAGTTCCATAGAAATCCTTTTATCTCTTCATCAATAAAATATCTACTCTTATTATTTTTACTTTATTATAATTCGTTAAAACGATATCACCTCCAACTCCCGCGGCAAGATCTCCTGCACTTCTACCGAGCCCGCCACCAAATGATAACCATGCAGCTTTGATGGCAAGTCACGCTCGGCTGAACGCCACTTAAATGGTCTGTTTTTATCAAAATAATCCAGCAATTCCGCGTTCAAAAAATGCTCGCGCGGCAGATCCACCGACCCGTCCTGATTGACGACTAGCGCAATCGACAAGCCCGACGTCACGCCATCTTCGTTTTTAGCATACGCCGCTGTCACCAGATGGACCACTGGCTCAAACTTCAACACTGACTGATCGCTCGCCTCCACCTGCACCTGGCCGCGACGTGCTAGCTGCTGATTGATCTTTGTTGTCAATTCGTCAACACTCGGCTTACCGTCGCCTGCTCGACAATAATCGCAACCATCCGCTGCCTCGACATATTCCAGCAGCAAATCCATATCGACGTCAGCATCCTTAACGCCGTTTTGCGCCAATTGCTCCACCATTTCATGTAGCGCGCCCAGCAAACTATAATCATTGGCACTCCTGGCAGCATCGCCAATGCGGATGATGGCGCGAGCGATGGTGATGGTTTTGCTCGTCTTATTCACACATTCTCCTGGATATTTTTACGCCACTCGGAAAGCACTTGTAGACACCCGGCGGCCAACAATGAGCGAAAAGAATAGTTTGCGTGTGTATCAGATGTCACAATTACCATCTCCGACCATAGTCAACGCCTGCCGCAAACTCCGCACTGGCGCCACGTATGGTACATCAATTTCTGCAAAATGCTGGCGGGCAGCAATAATTTTACCTCGTTCATTAGAACTCAAGTGATTATCATGAATATCATCCGACCCCTTCGTCTCGGCCACAAAGTAAATCCGCTCATCGCCATCAAACGCCACTGCCCAATCTGGATTATACTTACCGACCGGTGTATCAATCTTAAACCAGCTTGGTAGCTTAACATAAAACTTCACGTCGGCATTGTCCTCCAGCAACTGCATGAATTCACGCTCAACTTCCGAATCAACCGCCACATAATCGTAGACGGTTTTTGTTTGATCAGTCACTGCAATTGCCCCACTTTTCATCGCCGCATCATACAGGTATGTCTGTAGCTCATCATTCTCAAACAATGTCATGTCATAATACTCACCTGTCCTGTGATATTTAACGCCGTCAACCGCCAAGCGCTGTTTCACCCGATTAATCGCCCGAACCGCCTCGTCGATAACCTGCTGTGGATTAATAACCACCTGCTCAAACATCCCCGCTTGATCAAGCACCTCAAATATCACCCGGCGCGTCATTTGTGTCTGACGCTGAATATCCGCTAACAAATTTGGTATCTTTACCTCATTTTGGCGTGCTGCATAGGTGTTAAAGCCGGTCTCGCGCACCATAAAGCCACTATCATTACCCATGGAGTCAATCAGGTTTTTAACATCAGCAATGTTCGGTTTGCTAATAGTGACCTGCGCTAATTCATTAGCCGCCTCCGTCACCAACTTTTCTGTATCAATTGCCACCCGATAAGTCGTCTTATGCTTAATGTTATCCCATAATTCCTTAAAGGCCGGATCAAGTGCCCGTGATTTCTGAAATTTGATAATTTGCCTATTAACACGGTTCTTGATCCGTCCACCGAAGTGGATGCCGGTCTCTTCCTCAATCTCCGTCTGGAGCTTACGGCTAAAATATGCATAACTCTCATTGGCAATCACTGTCAGTATATTGATGCTATCGTCATAGACTCGTTGTCCGTCAATATTCACCGGCAAGCGCAGACCTCGCCCGATTTCTTGGCGCTTTTTCATTTGGCTTGACGTTTCGTTAAGCGTACAAATTTGAAACACGTTAGGATTATCCCAGCCCTCACGCAGTGCCGAGTGGCTAAAGATAAACCGTAGCGGCTCGCTGGTATCCAGTAGTCTTTCCTTGTCTTTCATGATTAAGTTATACGCTGTATCATCATCCTTGGCGCGACCACCCTCGCCCTTGGTATCACGAGAGTCCTTCCACTGACCGCTCTTATCCGCTGCGAAGTAGCCATCGTGCACCTCACTCGCCGACAAGCCGTCCATCACGCTAGCGTATTTTGGTTTAGACGCCACCTTGGCGTACGCCTCCTCAAACCACTTGGCGAATTTACCTTTCCGGGCGCCATTCGCCGTATACTCACGATAATTCATGACTTTATCGATGAAGAATAGGCTCAGCACTTTGACGCTACTCCCCAGTCGGCGTTGTTTATCAAAGTGATCGTCAATCGTCAGCTCAATCTGCCGCTTGATGATGTCATCATGCAGACTTTCATCACGCTGACCAACGTAAACTACTTTGCCATTACTAAACTCAACACAATCATCGCCGTGATTGATCGACTCGACATAGTAGCCGGCATAGACCGAACGCCCTGTCTTCACCTCCAGGTCATCACCCGGAAAAGCCTTGATGACCTTGCGTTGCAAGCCATACTCGTCACTCGCATCCACCTCTATCTTGGCGAATGAGCGGGTCTTCGACTGACGCTCCAGCGACAATACATTGATATACGCATCATTATAATTACCCTCACTCTGGACACTATGCACCTCGATCTTCTTGACCAAGCCTTTATCGTAGGCATCGACTGGAGTCAGCCGATAAAGCAAATTATATAAGTGCTTGTGCGTGGCACTATAGCGCAATGTGCACAGCGGATTAAGACTGGCAATAGCATTCCGCCGTATGTCCGTCTCCATATTCTGCGGCTCATCGAGAATAACCACTGGGCGAGTAGCCTTGATAAAATCGAGCGGCCGACCATAGTCACTCTGCCGATTCATCACATTCTGCGCCTTAGCGAAGCTATCAATGGTAATCACCATGATCTGCAACGTATCGTTCGTCGCAAACTCACGAGCCTGACCTGTTTTCTTGCTGTCCCAGACGTAGTAGTCCATCTCCGGCTTGCTGTAGAGATCGGCGAAGTGCTCCCTGGTAATCGCCAAATTCTTCAGCACACCCTCGCGAATCGCCACACTCGGCACCACAATGATAAACTTCTTCCAGCCATAGCACTGATGTAGTTCATGAATCGTCCGTAAGTACACATAGGTTTTGCCCGTACCGGTCTCCATCTCGATGGAGAAGTTCATGCCATACTTCAGAGATTTTTCACTGATTTCCAGTGGAAAATTCGTCGGAAAACTAAAGCCACCTTCGTTGGTTTCACTTTTCTCGACGCCATTTTTCTCTTGAACTTTATGCGTATTCTTAGTTATCTGTGCCATATCCAGCACCAAGCTATTTCCTCTAGCGATTGTCGCCTCCAGGCCTAACTGCCTATCCTGATCCATATGGCAAGTCGCCCCGTCGCTATCCGCTGGCTGCCCAGCAAATATATCCACCACTGCATCGATGGCGTCGAGTTGGTATTGCTGATTAGGGTCAAATTTCAGTTTCATAAAGCTAATCAAATGCCCTCTCTGCTGCTTTTTGAGATTCACCGTCGTCTTTTGTATCTGCCAGAACGCCTCCCCTTGTTAACATACCTAGCAAATCCAGAAAGGCTTGCTTCATGTCGATCCAGTCAGATGATTTGATTTCTACAGTATCACCCACTTCGTAGTTTTTTATATTTGCGTCCAAAACCTCAGTACTATTGATAAACTTTTTATCAACTACACCACCCTTATGTACTAGCAAATGTCTTACCTCGAGATAAAAGCATAGCTTCTTCTGAAGATCACTTTTTAGTTCAATTTCTTTATTGAAATAATTTTTAAAATTACTCAGTATAGATTTTAAATCTTGAAAGTTGGGTTTATCACGCTCGAGTATTAGTGCTCCCAGTTTATTGTCAAAATTAAGCTCGTTATCAATAATATCTCTTATTGTTACTTTTATCTCATTTAATCTTTTATTTTTGATATTGATGTCTGTTTTATCATTAAAACTATCCACAAAATACTCTTTTAATATTGCTTCTAAGGACGAGACAGCCAAAACACACATTTGAGAATATATTACGCTAAACTGCTCCTTCATAGACTCTTCTCTTATATTTTTGAGAGACTTAATACCATTATCGATTATGTTTTTGTCCTCATGCACAAGATTTGAGCTACCATCTAATACTGTTTTAAGGCACCGAACCGCTTGATCCCGCATTATCATGGGCGTCGATTCAAGCTTCTCTATTTTTTCAAACCTAGAGCTTAGTTTTGTTACATATTCATTATTTTCACTACTGCTCATCGTATCACCTCCACAAAATCCGGAAATCCCGGATTTTCTAGATAACTATTCACAATTTCCGAACAAGTGACTATTTCGTTAGTTGTCTGGTTTTTCCGGACAACTGAACAACTATCTCCGTTTACAGTAAACAACTTCATCCTATTCACCTATTTCCTGTTTTGCAAGATCTTTTAAGTTATCAACCTCTTGGTGAATCTTTCCTACAGTTTGATTTGTTTCGGCTGTTAACTTTAGTATTTTATTGCCTACACCGAAAGACCATCGCTCCTTTTTGGTCTCTATCGGCTCTTGATATATAGAGTTAAATGTGCAAATCGCAAAATCGGTAATCTTTTTATCTCTACTTTGGTCAGATAGTCCTTTAGTAGAACGCAGCAGAGTATTTAGTGACGTCTCGATAGAGTAGGTACTTATAGCTTTGAATGCATATTTCTCATACAAACGCCTTTCCTGAGAGTATTGATTTAATGAATATATAAAAGCAAAGGTTGTAGGTGTCAATATACTAAAACGCAGTAAAAGCGCACTTAAGTTTATGTCAAGAGAATGTTTCATGGCGTCCGCCATTGGCTTAATAAACAATATGGCTAAAGTTACGGTCGCTATAAGAGATACCAAAGATATTATCATCCATGTTATAAACATCCACCTGAGCTTATTCCGTCTTTCTACAAAATGATTGGCATGTGCCCCTTTAGTACCTATGCTATATATTTCTTGGATCTTTTCTTTAAATTCAACACTTTCATCGTATTTGTTTTGAATTCCTTGAGCTACATTTTCTGCATTACCCTTAAAATTTTCAATATCTTTGATATAGCCAGCCGCATTATCACGGAAAATACGAATTTCTTTATATACAGTTTCCGCATTGGATTTTACAGCAACAATTTCAGATTTTAACTCAACCGCTTGATCTAATATTGCCTGAAGACCTGTTTCCTCGTCGGTGATTTTTTCGTTAAGCTCGGTAAATTCGGTATATGCAGTCTCCATTTCTTCAATGTTCGACTGGACACTATTTAGGGCTTCAGTAATTTTCTGAAGTTGAGCGTCGGCATTCACCTTTGATGTATTAATACTATTCTTCAACTCCTGTGCAGATTCTAATATTGCCTGAAGACCTGTTTCCTCGTCGGTGATTTTTTCGTTAAGCTCGGTGGCTTGAGCTAGGTATTCTTCAATTTTTTTCTTGATTTCTAAAACAGAATTATAGGTTAACTCAATATCCTCAACTTTTGTCTTAGATTGATGTTGAAGCTCCTCTAATCTTTTACCGTAATCTCGCGCATTCATCACACCACCTCCACCTCAACACCTTGCTGCTCGGCCTGCAGGAGCAGGTTTACTTTTAGATTCACGTCGCCACCAAAAACTTGGTCAAGAATAATGATAGACGATGGGTTGGCGGCGAGGATGGCTGTAAATAATTCCTCCGTCATGGAGCGTGCCAAACAAATAGCCAGCTTTTCGGACGGGATAAAGCAGAAATTATCGTGCTGCTCAATCTTCGCCAATGGTGAGATGCCACGCTTGAGCAGGAGCTCGGTCAGCAGGTCGTCATCAGTCGTACCTTCCTCCAGCGGGTCGAGGTTAGCGAGTGTCTGCTGGCGAATCTCCTCCGGATCAGAAACTAACTCGTTCCACTGCTTGAAGTTACTATCACCCACCCGATACGCCCGAAATCCAAGGTCAAGCGGAGCATCACGAGAGGCGAGCTCGTCCGCCTGGTCAGCCCGGATTTTGGCGCCCACCCGGCGGATGCGCTCACGAGCAATGTCTGCGATGGTGCGGTAGCCAGCTTTATACGCCTCCGACTTCTCGTCAGTCAGCTCAGGTAACTGCACGCAAATCCAACGACGGTTGCCGCCATCTTCGGCGTTAAGCTCAGTAACAGCATGAGCAGTGGTGCCGGACCCGGAGAAGAAGTCGAGAATAATGTCATCTTTTGAGCTGCCTCGCGCAACTAGATATTTTATCAATGGAGTTGGCTTTGCATAATCAAATAGTTTCGTATCATCAAACATATCTTTTATCTCTCGAGAGGAATATGTGTTACCTTTTACGATAGTTTTGTCTAAAATTGATCCTGACACCACACTGTCAGACGCATAAACCCTCTTATATACTCGCCAACTACCATCTGGTTTTTGCTCAAATTTCAATTTATTACGGTTTTCTTCTACTTTGTTCCTGCTCCATAACCAAAAAGCAACTCCTCTTTCGCCTATTGGCCAAATATCCGTTCCATCTGGTGCAGTTATTGGATAGTCCAAAGACTTTGAATATGTTAGCCCGCCAACGTTCCAAAGACTATCCCACTTAAATTTACGACCATCTTCATCTTCTAAAGTATATTTGGTCTCTTTTTCCTCACCAACTAGAAGATTACCGCTGTAATGCCGTGCGTAAACAATAATATATTCGTGTTGCGTGTTTATGTTCTCATTATCATAGCCACCAGTAACTTTTTTGTGCCAAATATACTCCCCTACAAAATTCTCCTCCCCAAATATCTCATTCATCATCAGGCGGAGGTTATGGACTTCGTTGTCGTCGATAGATACGAAGATAACGCCGTCTTGGCGGAGCAGGTTGCGTGCTAAAAAAAGGCGTGGATACATCATGTTCAGCCAGTTGCTGTGCTTGTGTCCACCGGTATTGGTGCGCAATCCATCGTCGCGCACGACGTTACCCTCATCATCGGTGATGCCTGCCTCTGTCTCATAGCTACGGCGTGTCTGCTTGAAATCGTCGTTGTAGATGAAATCGTTACCAGTGTTGTAGGGCGGGTCGATATAGATCATCTTGACCTTGCCATAATACGCCTTGTGCAAGATCTTCAGCGCCGCCAGATTGTCGCCCTCGATAAACATATTGCCCGTCGTATCCCAATCGACGGAATTCGCCTGGTCGGGATGGAGCGTCTGGACAGTCTTCTCCTAGATGGCAGCGAAGACGTCGCCCTTACCCTTCCAGCCAAGCCCGTAGCGATCACCCAAATCAACCGCCTCGCCTAAAGTCGCCTGGAGCTTCTGCCAGTCGATCTTGCCTTCGGTAACTACCTCGGGGAAGAGCTGCTGGAGTTTGTCAACTTGCTGCTGATGTATGTTGTCGTTGTAGCCGTTCATTTTATTCACCGCTCCCGCCGTCTAGGCTTTCTTGCATATATCGGTAGACGGTAGATACAATTTCTTTCACATCTTCATTAATATTTTTATAATACAACTTATCGTAGGCTTCATCACCATACTTACGGATTGGGTCGCTAATGAGAGCGTGAATAAATGACTGGGTTGCGCCATCAACACCTTTGAAATCTAATGTGACTTTTTTTCGTTGAGCCAGAGTTGGCATAATTTTGTTGACGCGCAGCTCCTTAGCTTTTTCTTTATTTTCGGCAAATGATCCGACGACTGGACGTAAATGGATGATCATATAAAATTTGGCCTCCTGTATTTTATTCTCTTTCGTTCACGAATCGCTTCGCCGTATACGCTGCCAATATGAGACATAATTGCTTTAAACTCTGGCGTATTATCCAACGCAATATCTACGGCAACTAGCGTACCGTGAAAATCTCCCAAATTATTAGTTCGCCTGCTATTATCGCGAAATGGATCAGCATATAGCGTAATTGATTTTTGGTCGGTCCTATTTTTCAGTAGTGTGTATTCTGCCTTGCCGCTATATATCGTAAAATAACTGCGTGTAATCTTGGCAATTGATTTAATAAAAAATAATCCAGCGCCAGCATTTTCACTCGTACCGCCCTCTCGCGAAGTCGTCCCTGTTATACCCGGAGTAAGACTATACCGCACCGCTTCCAGATCATCTTTTGGATGCCATGTCTCGTTCATACTTTTCCATATACCTATACCGGTATCGCAGATGGCGATACTAACTTTATTCGTTTTTTTATAGTATTGCGCGGCAACGATGGCGCCGCATCTCGTATTAGCATGTTCTAAGACATTACGCACCAATTCGCCAATAATATATTTGATAACTATCGCGTCCTTCTCCGGCAGATGTAGTAACGGTATCATTTCGGCGATAAAATGAGATTGGTCTTCAGGTGTTTTTATAACGGTTAGCGGCACAAATCGCCCAGCTGCCTCTTTTTCTTGATATGTAAATGGTGATGCTGTGCTTGTTAAACCGTAAAGTCCCATTCTATCAAGATAAATACCAGTAGCTGGAACTTTACCAATAATTTTCGTTTTACCCTTGCCGACTTGCATAGCCAAAGCAGCCACCAAAGCAAGGTTAGCCGGGTGAACGGTTATCCACTTATCATGCGTTGCGATTTCCAGCTCTTTAGGCTTAGACCAGTCAATAGACCGTAAAAAATTTTGTATATTACGTAAGTTCCCCTGGTTTGACAGAAACACCCTCATGCTACCACCAGTATACCCGTAGGATACATTTCCTGTCAATATGTATCCTACGGGTAAATATATGCTCTTTTATACAATTGACTTATATGAATATTTTGTCAATACAATATGATCGACTAGGCTAATCCCCAGTAGTTCACCCGCCTGATATAAACGCTTCGTTACGTCTCTATCAGCAGCACTCGCCTCCAAGCTCCCGCTCGGATGATTATGTGCCACGATGATACTGGCGGCACGGTCGACGATGGCATCGGCGAAGACCTCGCGTGGGTGTACCAGGCTGGCCGTCAGCGTGCCGATAGTCACCACCCGCTTGGCGATCAAACGATTCGCACCATCCAGCGTCAGGCAGACAAAGTATTCCTGCTTTTTGTCGCGGATGTCGGCCAGCAGCTCGACGGCCTTTTCTGGGCTATCGATGATTGGCTGGTCGCTATCTAGCAAGTACCGCCGCGCCAGCTCCAAGCTCGCCAGAATCACCGGGATTTTCGCTTCGCCCAAGCCAACCACGCTGCGTAAATCATCATACGAAACATCACCGCCTTTTTGACGCAAGATCTTCAGCACCTCGCGCGCAATTTTACCAACATCCGCCTGTTTATTGCCGCTGCCAATAATCGCCATCAGCAGCTCCAAATCGCTCAGCCGCGCCGTACCGTAACGCGCCAATTTCTCACGGGGACGGTCGTTGGGATGACGATCCTGTACTTTCATCATATACCCCGTGCTTTTATTATCCTCACTATGTCAGCCATATATAGAAATAGTTACTCATAACATACCTGATGAGCACGCACGATTTTCCACCACGATCGTCCGTAACATAAACTTATCGTCTGCATTATCTGGTCATAAGCACAACAACTCACAACACGCTCTTCAAATACATCTTTAGCTATCAACAGTAGCGAGTTGACTTTCATATACTTATTGTAACAGACCAGACTAAAAGCGCAGCGACATTTAGCACAACAAATTAGATGGCTTCGTTGTTGCCTATTCACTATATAATAGTAATATGACATAGCTATTTAGATTTTATATATCATAGCTCACAAGCAAAATTGCAATTTACTTAATCTTCTCATACACTCCAGACAAATCCATACCGATACTACAGCGTATTTCGCAGAATCATACTATCACTAGCAGTTCATCATTTTGTTCTTTGAATAAAATATAAACAACCTAATGTCCACAAAGCCTTAAAATTTCACATCAATCATGCTATTCTAGTCTCTCAAACCTATCTCTATTCTTTGTCTTTCTGGTACGAAAATTCCTAGAATCTAACAATATCTCATTACCACGCTTATCAAGCCAAACCTCTAGGTAGGATCGTATATTGAGTATACTCTCAACGATATTCTCATTCACAGCCGCACTTCCCATCATAGGAGTTGTAAGTGATACTTTATATTTACCGTGTTTTATGTCATTAAATCCAATAACCATCGCCGTGTTTTCGATTTTCATTTTTCGCATCAACAAAAACCTTTCCTCAAATTTTGTACTTGGATCAATATTTCTGCCTTGAATAGTAAATAGCTTAGCGTCCTCTTTGTCGGCAACCCTAAAGAACTTTGGATCGGTAAGATAGTCTAAGTTTCTGAGTTCTCTGACTATTTTCACAAATATATTTCTCTCTTCAACAGACAGATTATCATAGATTAATTCACTTGCTATCATGTCCATAAATCGGTCTTCTATACACCCCCAGTCCGTAGCAAGATAAAAAACCAGCGGATGATAATCCTGAAGGGATTTCATCGCTTTACTCTTCGTAATCTTTAATAGCTCGCATACTCGAGACGTATTTGCATCTTCCTTCATAATCAGAGGAGCAAGACTCTTTAATAAAGTAACGATTTCACGATCTACATTCATCTTTACATATTCAGATATATCCTTATTGCGAGAATGATCAATTTTATTTTTTACCACCTCATAAGAATAGAGAATTATAGGTATCGATAGGAGGCTTGCACTCAAATCTAACAGTAAATCAGATAGCTTCTTAAGCACTATAACGTCATCCATCATAAAAGATATCAAAAATAATACTACACCCAACGCGACCGCCAATATATACGGAATGTTTGCCGATACTTTTACCAACCACCTTACGATATTTTTTATCATTTCTTTCATGTTCATATTTATAATATAAATCTTGTTAGTATACTACAACATCTACCACGGACTAAGTCTACTTTCCCGCCTGCTGCAGGCCACATAAACTGCTACTGTACCAACTAATTTTGTCAACCACGAAGCAATACTAGTGCTGCTACCCTTTGAGATTTTATTATTTTCTGGATTTAGCCGGCTGTCATCGGTCCATAACGCCGCTAAGGGATGAGCAAAAGCAACCTCATACAGTTTTTCTGCCTGGCTGCCGCTATTATCATTTAGTTGGCAATTCAAGTCATTATCATTATCATTATTCATTTCTATTTGATTCGCATAGTCCGCAGTTGGTTCGCTGTGCAGACTGTCTACCTCGCTGCTAGCATGCTCATTCCTCAAATCAACGTATATTGTGTCGTTTTCGTTTGGTTGTGTAATTCTTGTTTGCTGAGCTTTTTGACGAACTAGTTTGTCGTCTTCAAAGTCCGCTTGATCAATCAATCGATTTGACGTCTCATCCGGTTTAGGCCATAGTTCAGAGATTTGTCTCTCGTCATGCTCTTGCAAGCCGCTTGACGTCTCATCCGGTTTAGGTAATAGTTCATAATTTAAAGACCTGCTCGGTGGCAACACTGAATTTACCATCTCATCCAATTTTAGCAATAATTCAGAGGACCGGGCAGAACGCAATTGAATATTTATCTCAGTAGTATTTTTCGGCTCCAGGTCTTGCTCAATATCAACTTTTGGTGCTAGTTCGTTCTGCGGTAAAGTCGGCAAATCGTTATCGCCATCTATTAGCACTACCTCGCGTTGCATAAACTTCTTCCTATGGTTATTAGCAAAAGTTTCTTCCCGGTCAACTACAAAGATTTCATTTTCGCTAGCCCAGCTGGCGGTTTCTGCAGGCAATTTTACAGCAGGAGTATTCGCAACCGTTTCTACCTGCTTTGTCTGATTAAATGCGCTATCGCTGTAATATATATTAGGATTTTTAACAACTGCTTTTTTTGACGGTATATCTTCCTTTTTGGCAAACTCTACGACTAAATCCTCTCCGTCTGATGTATTATTTTGTACATAGTTTACTGGTTGAGCTTCCGGCAGAGTTCTTTTGAGATAATCAACGGGTTCAACCGCGGAAGGGGGGTTAATGTTATACTTTTTATCGTCAGTTAACGAGTTTTGCTTATCTATCGACGGAGTTTTTTGAGACTCTAAAGACATCTCAGCTGAGACTTCAAAATCTGTTGATGAATCACTTTTAGGCTTAGTTGTAATATTTTTGGGAGTAGTTTTTTTAAGTAGATTATTATTCTCTGCGCTAATAGATTTTGACTTTGGAGATGGCCGCTCTTGCGTACCGTCTTCTCTGTCGACCACAGCAGAAGTCTCATTATCGGCTAGAGTATCATTCGCGTCCATTGGCATGATTAATACTTTTTCTATCACTGGCTCTTTCTGAGAGCGAGTTGCTACAACAGCGCTGCCAGTATCTTCTGGCTTAGGTATTTCAATCGCCTGATGAGTGTTGGCTGACGAGATTCGTTCAGTTGTATTAACAGCTGACGACACCTCCTGGTCGGCATGCTCGTTTGAATGCTGAGCTGTTTGAGCAACGCGACGCACTGTTGTTGTCTGCTGATAAAAAAGCTTATCCGAATCATCCGTCATATGATCTACTGCTCGCAGTAATTCATCTTGTCTGATGCGCTCATTGGTATTATCGCTGTCGATTTGTGCATGATGTTCTTTTGATGCTTTAACAGCCAAATTAGAATTGGCTTCAAGATTAGCACTGCCGTCATCTGTAGCCTGAGGCAGCGCCGCAGCTGCTTCCTTTTGCTTGTTAGACAGCCGAGGAGATGGTTGAGTGTCTGATAGCGGTTGTTTTTCTTCGGGTTCGGGTTTAGGCTTAGGTTCAGGCTCTGATTCAGACTTAAATATACTTGGACTATCATCTATCAATGACTGTTCTTCATCAACAGCTAGCAGCTGCTCTCTACTAGCACCATCATCTGGCGTAGGCTGCGCCCAGACAATCTTGCCTGGCTCTTCATCTTCGTCTTCTTGGAGTAATTGCTCTAGTGTACTGAGCTGTTTATCGGGCTGGTCTTCGTTACTCTTTGCTGCCATCGCCGCCTGACGTTCAGCGCACAATAGCGCAAAATCACAACCAATACAGGCAATTGTCCCAAATTTTTCACACAATTCTGGATCAACTGGTGTTAACGTTTCTGAATTACCTTGACTGTTCGTGTCGCTCATCGCGGTGTCAAGTCTTTCTTCACCGCTGGCCACTGTCACCAGGTCAAGACTGCTTGCCGCATCACTTGTACCAGCATTTACCTCTCCGCCAATGTCATCAATGCCAGACGAAAAATCCTCGCCACCAGCACCGTCTCTCAACGACGAAAACACATCAAAACCATCACCGTCAATTCCTGCCGGTGATGGTTCTCTTGTAGTCGCCTCCCCAATCATTGTTCAAAAAATGTCTCCGTTGAAATATATGATTCGTCGACACCAGCGGCGGTTAGTTTTTGCCAAACATCGCGCACAAACGGCAGGCTGCCGCAGACCAAAAAGTGCGCATCATTTGGCACTTCGCTAACAATTTTCGCCACCTCAAACCGCCCATTCCGCCAACCATCTGTTTCCTCGACATGTTGGCGGGTACTAAACTTTTTGACCATAATATTCGACGCCGCTAACTCCTCAGTAAACACCATATATTCCGGTGATTTTTGACTCAAATAGAGAAAAGTCGGCTGCTTGGCGTCCGCCAAAATACTCCAAATCGGACTGAGTCCGCACCCCGCAGCGATACCAACCAGCTGCCGCTTAGTCTGCGGATTGAAATCGCCATACGCCCGGCTAATCTGCAGCGTATCGCCAACCTGGCGCGAACACAAATAGCTCGAGAATTCGCCGCCCACATTTTTCACGGTAATCGACATCAGCTCCTCACTCGGACGCGAGGAAATACTATAGGCCTTACCTTCACGCACCTGACTGCCCTCGATAAACACTGTAATGTATTGCCCCGCCATAAAATCAAACGGCCGCGCAAAATACAGCGTCGTCACCTCAGGATTCTCCTGACGCACCCGCACAATTTCAACAGTTAGTGAATCACGCATTCTTCGACATACCTTTCCATTATTTTTTGGGCGGCCCTAAATTCTTCGTCAGTAAAGGTGTGGTAATTGGCAAACTTCGGACTAATGGTGGTGCCAGTGCGAAAATGCTGCAAAGCAAATCGCTTAGCTCCTTTAACCAGCTCGCCAATCTTTTCAAAATCCGCCACCTCCAGCTGCTCGCGAACGATCGTCGTTCGAAATTCATGGCCAATTCCCGAATCAATCATTAGCCGCACGTTATCCTTGATGGCTGCTAGATCAATCGGCCGGGCCGCAATCTCTACGTATTTTTCCAGCGGCCCCTTGACGTCCATGGCGATAAAATCAATCGTCCCCTCCTCGACCATGCCGCGCACCATGTCTGGATGTGTACCGTTAGTATCTAGCTTGACATCAAAACCGAGGCTCTTGATCATCCGGCACAGCACCGGCAAATCCTCGTTGACCGTCGGCTCACCGCCAGAAATCACCACGCCGTCTAGCTTGCCGATGCGCGACTTCAGGAAGATCATTGCCTCCTCGACTGGGATGCTCGGTGTCAAGCGCTCGGGCAGCACCAGTTCGGGGTTATGGCAATAGCCGCAGCGCATGTTACAGCCAGAGAGGAACAGCGCTGCCGCCACGTGCCCCGGATAGTCCACCAGCGACAGCTTCTGAATCCCGCCGATTGACACCTTAAGCTGGGACAGCGACGGCGCAAGCTCGCTGATGTTCGGCGGCATCGTCATAATGCTCCCTCATGTCAAATTCAGCTTGTTTACCCTTATTCCACTGAGAAACTGGGCGCAAGAAGCCAACCACACGTGAGTAAACTTCGGTCGTTTCATTACAATTTGGACATGTTGGATGTTCACCAACCAAGTAGCCGTGATTTTTACAAATACTAAAGCTTGGACTAAAGGTAAAGTACGGCAATTTGTAATTTTCACAAATCGTTTTGACCAGTTTCTTCAGCGTCTGCGGATCGTCCATGCGCTCGCCCAGGAAGAAGTGAATCACCGTACCGCCCGTGTATTTAGTCTGCAAATTATCCTGCAAATCCATCAGCTCAAATAGGTCGTCAGTGTAGTTGACCGGCAAGTGGCTGGAGTTGGTGTAGAATGGATGTTTAACTTCCGCACCCAAGCCATTAGCGAAGTGCGCTCGGTCAGGGAAGCTGGCCTTGTCAAGCTGTGCCAAGCGATAGGTCGTACCTTCAGCTGGTGTTGCCTCTAGGTTGTAGTTATTGCCCGTTTCTTTCTGGTATTCCACCAAGCGGTCGCGCATGAAGTCAAGCGTTTTCTCGGCAAAAGCCTTACCCTTGTCGGTACCGATATCAACACCCAGCAGGTTCAATGCCGCTTCGTTAGTGCCAATCAAACCGATGGTCGAGAAGTGATTTTTCCAGTATTGGTTAAATCGCTGCTTGATATTACGCAAGTAGAACTTGGTGTACGGGTAGAGGTTAGCGTCGGTCAATCGCTCCAAAACCTTACGTTTAGTCTCCAGGCTATCTTTCGCCATATCCATCAATTCAGCCAAGCCCTTGAAGAATTCTTTCTCATTCTTTGACTTCAGCGCCAAACGTGGCAAGTTAATCGTCACCACGCCAACCGAACCGGTCATTGGGTTTGAGCCGAACAGTCCACCGCCGCGATATTCCAGCTGGCGATTATCAATGCGCAGGCGACAACACATTGAGCGCGCATCTTCTGGCTTCATATCAGAATTGACAAAGTTTGAAAAATATGGAATGCCGTATTTAGCACTAGCTTCCCACAGACTTTCAATTACTGGATTATCCCAGTTGAAATCCTTGGTGATATTAACCGTTGGAATTGGGAAGGTAAAGACGCGGCCGTTAGCATCACCCTCAGACAAGACCTCCAGCAGCGCTTTATTTAGCATATTCATCTCTTCTTGGTAATCGCCGTAGGTAGTGTCCCGCATCTCACCGCCGATGATCACTGGGTTATCCGCCATGTGCTTTGGACATTCCAGATCAAGCGTAATGTTCGTAAATGGTGTCTGGAAACCAACCCGCGTCGGTACGTTGACGTTGAAAACAAATTCCTGCAGTGCTTGCTTAACCTCATCGTAGTTCAATTTATCAGCGCGAATAAACGGTGCCAGCAGTGTATCAAAATCAGAGAATGCCTGAGCACCAGCGGCCTCACCCTGCAGAGTGTAGAAGAAGTTCACCACCTGACCCAATGCCGAACGGAAATGCTTGGCTGGCTTGGAAGCCACCTTTCCGGCAACACCCGTAAAGCCTTCTTGCAACAGATCAGTCAAGTCCCAACCAACACAGTACACACTGAGGAGGTTTAGGTCGTGAATATGCAAATCACCTTCTTTGTGCGCCTGACCAATCTTTGGTGTGTAAATTTTATCCAACCAGTAAGTTTTCGTAATTTCGGCTGAGACGTAATTGTTCAAACCCTGCAGACTGTAGCCCATGTTGGAATTTTCGTTTACCTTCCAGTCCAGGTTGCCTAGGTATTTATCAATCAAATCAATATGTGACTCAGAGGTAATTTCACGCAGTTTTTTATGCTGGTCGCGGTAGATGATGTAAGCCTTGGCAGTTTTCTTAAACTTAGAATCAATCAAAATATCCTCGACGACATCCTGGATGTCTTCGACACCCGGCAAGCGTTTTTGATTGCGGGTTTCCAGTACTGCCAATACCTTATCGGTTAGTTCCTTGGCGGTTTTTGCGTCAAATTCGCTAGTCTCCAGGCCCGCCTTCTCGATGGCTTTCTCAATTTTTTTACGGTCAAATTTAACAGTCCGACCATCGCGTTTTTTGATTGATTTGTACATACCCCTCCTTATTATGGCAATAGCAAACCAGCCCCAACCTCCCCGAGGGGCTTGTGTTGCAAAAAACGTTATTTATTTTCTAAAACACCATATCTAGTGCTTAATATAGAATATACACGCGATATATAGCGTTTGTCAACGAAAATACATTGTATTATTTACATGTGAGAAGCGGAAGTCTTTGTTCCCTCTGATAACGCCAAGACGTCGCGGTGAATCATATCAACAATTTCGGCCTGAGCCAGCTGTTCGCCAATTCGCTGCTCGCCCGGCACACCCAAAACATCTTGATCTTTCCACCACTGGCGCATCTCCGATTCGCCAAATTCATGAGCGTTTGGCTTGGTAGCGTGGCGGCGCACCGTTTCCTCAAACGATATGTCAAAATAATAAATCAGTTTTTCGCCCTGAAAATCATCCAGCAGCCGGTGCAGCATCGCGCCGTATTTTTTATTGCTCAAAATACCTTCCAAAATCACCGTATAACCAACGCTATTGCCGTACATACACAGATCATAAATCAACTGAATCGCCGGGTTGCTTTCACTGTCTTTCACGCGAAGCATCTCCCGCCGCACCATATCCTGCGACACCAGCATCGTGCCGTAGCCTAGTTGACGCTGGAGCAGGCGCGCCGTGCTGGTTTTACCACAGCCAGAATTACCGCGGAGAATGATAAGTGGGGTCGTCATGTGCGCTCCAGTAAATCATAAGCGGTGGCCGCTGACAGCGCCTGCATTTGGCGAAGAGTATCGCCCGGCTGAAGCGGCGGTTTGAGGCTGCGGATAAGATAAAAGCCAACAAACGCTGCTAACATCTCCGCGTTGACTTCACTCAGCCACGGCGTTACGTCATGACCGTGCCGTGCCATGTCGATTAGAAACTCCGTCGCCCCAGACCCCTGAGGCGCATAGGAAGCCCAATTCCAATCAACCAATTTCAACTCACCAGTTTGCGGATGAAACGCCAAGTTATCACTGCGAACATCAGAATGATTAAAACAATCTTCTGGCTGTTTAGCGAACCGTTTAGCGCGCACCGAAATATCGGCTAATTCATCGCTCCTACTCAGTAATTCCATTATCTCCTGGCAGTGCCACTGGTTGACTTCTGATTGCTCCGGCAATAATGTTCGGTAATTATCAATCAGCTGACGACGGACGTTGGCATCAGTAATAATTCTATCAATACCGTCATCTAAGCCAAGCTCCGCCGTCGTAAACGGCTGTAATTGCAGCTCCTCAATCACCTTATGCGGTAACTCAGTTTTTTCTAGCTCGCAAGTTGCCGCTACCACCTCTGAGATATATCTTTCCGCCACAGATTTTTCCGCTGGCGGTCGCCACAGCCAGCCGTCGGTTGACGCATAACTGGTTGTCATCAGCATATGCCCATCACCGACCAGCGCAGTCCAGCCAGCCACATATTGCGGGTGAAGTTTCTGCAGTAACCGTATTACCTCATAATCTTTTTTCAGCCAAGCTAGCTCAGTCTCGCCATCATCGGGCAACACATTAACGTCAACTTCTTTGACAAAAATCGTCTTATCGCCCGCCGACACCAAGGCACGACGATTGCGCGAAAATCCACCACTGACTGACGTAACTTGTAAATCCGACAGATCAGCACCAAGCTCCGCTGCCGCACATTGCAGCGCTCTGTCGGTTAGTAACTTGTTGTGATTGGGTAGGGTCTCCATATGGGAATTATAGCATTGAACTCATATCTATCGAGAGGTAATTTTAATGTTGCTTCCCGCTACAATCCTACATTTACCACCGACAGGATACGTGAACTTCGGGTCGGTGTGACCAAAATCAAGATTAACTATCACTGGAATTTTTGGATTGATATTCTTTGAAAGAATGATGTCGCTGATCATATCGTCAGTCGCCCGAGATTCGCCCTGAAAACGCCCAGCTAAAACTGCTTTTACTTGACGAAAAAATGGCTGTTGCATCAACGCCTGCACGTGGCGCTCAAACGTTTCGGGAATTGAATCATAGCTATCGTCTTCAATACACAAAATAATATCGCCTTCAACTTTCGGAAAATATTCCGTACCGTTCAATAGGTTCAGACTACACAAATTGCCGCCAATCATCACTCCTTCAGCCGACCCGCTCTGCACGACTCGCGGTCCATTATTTTTCAAAGCTTGGCGCAGCGAAGTTTCGTCATAATTCCACGGAAGATCATAAAATATTTCCGATTGCTGAACGATAAATTCTGCCGGCTGATCTAAAAACAAACACCGCCGAAAATACTCTAACGAATAATCAGCTTCTGGCGGCAAACCAAAACAGTAGAAATTCGGCATCGCATAAGTCACCAGCCCAGTTTTAGCTAAAATAGCGTGATTAAGAACGGTGATGTCAGAAAAGCCACCAAAGATCTTCGGATTGTCTTTTATAATTTGCCAGTTAATTTTACCCAGCATCTGATTTGAATTAAACCCACCGATAGCCGCCAGAATGCACTTCACGTTTTCGTCCATAAACGCTTCCTGCAAATCTTCAACCTTTTCATCGTCCGTCGGACAGCCTCGCTGATTCCGAGAAAAAGCATTTTTGCTAAACATAACTCTTAGCCCAAGTGACTCTAACACCGCTTTCGCCCGATCTAAAACTCTTTCGTCAATATCGCTTGCTGAACGCGCCGGCGCAACTACCCTGACTTCATCGCCTGGCTTTAATTTATCTGGTATCATATATTTCCTTTCCTAAAATTAATCAATCAAAAAACCTCCCGCAGGAGGCACACCACAACGACAAGACACTCCTGCTTACACGTGAAGATGATGGTGCTGTTGCAAAAATGATTTCGTCATATAGATTATTATACCAAATTAGCTCGCGACGCAACTCAACTTCTTGATAACTATCTACTTTGTAGACCGAATCTTAGCAGAGAAATCATCGTCAATCTTGATAATTAATGCTATTAGGAGTCTCAACACTATTATATATGTTTTGTAATGTTTTTCCTCGTCTAACTTGTAATCTTTAGACATAGCCGCATGCATGTAAATATTTCGAAGGTCATGTCCATTGCTAAACTCTTTTTGGTTTAAGTAGTAATAAAAATATTTTACTTCTGGTCTGGTGAGAAGCGATCCTTCTTTCATTAGCCAGCCTTTACTAACCATAGCGTTTATCTCAGCCCTACCTTCAATGGAGTAATGGTAATAACTTAATGCCTCTGTTTTGAATAAGTTTTTCAGTATTAATATTTGCCGCTTGTTCTGGAATACCAAACGTCTTGACGCTTTTTTGATAATTCCCCACGCAATGAGCTTGTCTAGAGATTGTTTTTGATAGTCGTGAAATTCACGATATTTAATTTCATGGTTGGCTAGTAGATTTGCAAGATCCTTGTCTTTGAGTGTATCATTTATATACGTCAACCCAGATTGGTCAGAAAAGAGATAGTGCATTATTTCAAATATCTCAGGACTTTCCGCCGCATAAACATACTTATCAGACAATTGACTAGGAAGCTCTTTATAGTCAGGGGTCTTAGATGTGACTGCTAAAAGCTCTTGATCGAGAGAGCCATTTTCAACGTATAACTTAAATTGTTTAATAATACTATCCATCTCGCTGAAAACATGCTTACATCTTTCGAGATATGTAGCGCTCGTGCTTGATGCTATATAGTTGAAGCCATCAACACCAAATGTATCCTTTATGTATTCATTAAAATACCAAGCAATTATACCTTCAAGATTCTTACCTTCCGAGCGAAGGAAATTTTCGTACATCATCGTTTGTATAAGGGTACTTTGGTCTACGAATTGGAAGTGAGCACCTTCAGGATATTCATCGCGTCCAGCGACTTTCATAAAGCGTTCAAAGATTCCTAGTTGTGATGAATAGGATGGCAATGTGAGAAGCATATGTTTGTTTGCAATCGGGAAAATATGTATAAAATTGCTTAACACTGATAAATTATCCAAGTGTTCTTTTAGCCATTTTCTACTGTAGGTGAACTTAGAGATCTGACCATCTTGCGATATATCAACAGCCTCTTTTTGAGAGTCAGATATAGCCACTTCTGTAGCAAATATCAAACTACTCTCATTTTCTTTAAAGAAATTATCATTCCAAGCCTTATGTTTTTGTTTTGCAAGTAGTTTTATTTTATCGTCGATACCCCTGCTTGGAATTGGTTTTGCCTGAGCAATTAATTGCATATAGTTAGGGTTCGCGTTCGTGCTATTCAGATATTTCTCCAGTATATCGTGCACTTCCTCCTTCGTAAGACTTTCAGGCAAATGGATGTCTTTGTCTTCGTTTTTTTCAAAGTATTTCCGGATAATATATTCAGCATTATCTGTATCAGATAAAATCAGTGCTTTTATCTCTTGCTCGTATTGTTTTACGATCTTCTTGTTGGCCAATATGTTCCAGATAGCAACTTTTGAAGAATTGAGTGCTTGTAGCATTTTCCCCGAACTCACCCTCTCGTGTATCTTATGTTTCGTAAGAAGACTTAATAAATCATCATGATAATCAAATCCGACATCTTGAACTATCTCTAAAATATTTTCTTCTGTTATTGCATTAAAGAAAGACGAGATTACCTTAAGCATACTAGGCTTAAGCTTGATAAATTTTTCTGCCTTGTCTTGATCGAGGTCTTTTGGGAAAACCTCGTTCTTAACATACACATAAACATTGTATAGCTCTAAAACATCATTAATGTCGTAATTGGTTTTATTTTCATTAAAGTTTTCGAGTAGCTCTACGACTGGTTTTAAATAAAACACGGTCGCTAAATCTCTGGTGCCATAATATTTAATTCTTTTGCCTATTGAGTCTTTGTCTCCGTTTTGCAAATATTTACTATAAAGCGCATCAATTTTTTCTAATAGAGCTTTACGAGTCGGAGCCGACTTGCCGTTCAGCCAATTGTTGAGAGTTACGAGAGACGTGCCTATTTTATCAGCTAGCAACTGTTGCGAAAGACCACTGATGTCAATGATTTCTTGTAGTTTCTTTTTGTAATCCATATGTCTAGTATAAACAACTTTATAAAGTTAATCAATACTTTATTAAAGTTTTATTTACTAGAATTGAATTTAGCTAGCTTTTCCCAATCAATAAACCCAGTAATGAGACTATTAGGACTGCTCTAGCACTATCTTTATCTAACTCCGCATACATAATATATCATCAAGTAGCCACCCCACCCATGGTCAAGCATCTATACGATTATTTCCCGTAACGTGTCAAATGTCCGCCCATTCCGTATGGTGACCAGCGGATAAAACTTTTCTTTCATCAGTAACTTATGATATGACGTACGCAAAAATTCCTTCTCATTATATTTACCCCAAAACACCACCTTTTTACCAAAATGAACGATTTCATCATGAAGCGGCATTTGACCGATCCGCTCCTTGATATATTCAGGGTCGATGTCATCGGTATAGAATAATACATCTTTCCGCGCCAGGGGCTGATGCCACCATTCCGGCAGATTTGATACTTCATCTAAATACTCGTTTTTCGTCAAGATGACATGTTTGATGGTAAACGGAAAACGCCCCAACATGATAGCAATTTTCTCTTTGACTGTCGTCAGATTATCATCAGTGTCAAATATGACATTACCGCTATTGATATAAGTTACGACATGCTGATACCCCAAATCTTCGAGGCTCGCCGTGAGGTCTTTCATGGAGACTTTGTTTTTACCGCCGACATTAATGCCTCGAAGCAACAGGATATATCTCATACTCTTTAGTATACTATCGCCTGCGCCTCCGGCCAAATTCGCTGTACCAGCCATTTGCCGCGCGTGGTTAGCCGCACCCAGGCGTCGCCGTAGGCTTGGTCGATCGCCATTAACCCCTTACGCCGCAGATCCGCCAACACATGCATCGCCGTTCGGCGCGGCAACCCCATTTGTGCTGCCAACTTGACTGCATCATCGCCGCCGTCTTCGTAGACTTGCTGCAACACTAGTGCCTCGTTAGTGGTTAAGGTTGCTTCTTGTGATTGTATCGTCTTCATACTTATCCTTTCTTATGATTATCGTGAGTATATGATAACCAGACGGTCTGTAATTTTGCTGTAAGCGGTAGTTTGCAATAACTCATGCAGGCGTCCAAGTGAGTGTCGAGCAGCTTGTATGTAGCCAAGAAAGCTGTAAACACTTTGTAAGTTGCTAGCATAAGCAATCAGAGTGTATGTATATCGAGCATCATGAAGAGCCGCCTCAGAAAACTCTATGGCTGTCTACTACTAACCGAAGTTATCAAAACAACTTGTATTTTGCACAAACTGATTATAAGCTAGAACGCCAAAAGCAATTCCTAATCCAGCACTTCCCTAGCGAAATTTCTAACCGCATCAAACGTATCATATTTGCTAAACAGTTCGCTTTTCGCTACCCACCGGACATCGTGGACTTCCCTGGCTTGGGGAGTTAATTCTGCAGTATCATCGGCTTCCAGTAAAAACACCATGTCCAGATGGATGTGCTCGACATCCTTTTTACTCTCTGGAATGATCTGATACATCAGCGCGTACGGGCGCGGAATTTGGGCTTCTGTGATGTTCTTTAGCTGCAAATCATGTTCGTCTTCAAGGATTGGTGCGGCGCTTATGCCTGTCTCTTCGTAAACCTCGCGGATAGTTGCTTCGTGCGGCACTTCATTCTCCTCAATATGCCCGCCCGGTGGCAGCCACTTGCCCAAACCTTTGTGATGAATCAGCAGCATCTTAGTACGGTCTTTATTAACCGTATAGCCAGTCGCTGTAAAGTGCTTTTTATGATTTTTCGTGGTTTGGAAGATGGGGTACATAATATTCCTTTACTTTACAATACACTTTTTACAACCGTAACAATCTTTTCAATGTCAGCATCTTTCATACCCTTACGAGAATTAAGATTAATATATGCATTTTCAAGAGACTCTGCTAGTTTATTAATTAGCTTCTTCTTATATTGCCGCTTCTCTGATGAGCTAAAAATATATGTAATAAAATAGTTAAACTTTACCTTTGTAAGCTGCTTACGCAGTTTTGCACGATTCTCATATACATCGATGAGACTTCTTTTTAATTGCTCAAAATCACCGCTACCAACAGCGAGAGCCCTGCTTGACGTAGCTATTGTTTCAGGAATTGTAGCGACGTTAACAATCTTTGCCATCCTATATCTCCTTGTGGACTTGCTATATATTGATAATACCACGGTTACAGAGCCATTATTTAATCCAAATCGACTCTAGAAATTGCAAGATCAGTTTTTTGGCAAGCACACAACTTTCTCTCCGGTCTTAAATTGCTAGCCAATCAACTGAATATATCAACAAAGCTTTACTTTTATCCTACTTATTGTTATAGTGCTATTGAGCAATTAGTCCGGAGGGGATGTATGTTAATAAAAAAACAACTTTCAAATATAAAATTAAAGTTATTGTTTGGGCTGATGACGGTTGGCTTAGTCGCTGGTGGTACGCTTTTTGTGTTGCCAATGAATAAAGCCAACGGAAACGATCCAACAACCGACTCAAACTATGAATTAGTCTGGCAAGACGAGTTTAACGGCACATCGCTTGATACAAATTCTTGGAAATATTATACCGGAAAATGGGGAGCAAGTAACGTTCAAACCTGCTACAGAGATTCGACCGAAAATGTCAATGTGAGTGGCGGCAGCTTAAACCTAGTCGGCCTATACAGACCAGGAGCATCTTGTAATGGACAAAACTTCGACTTTACGTCTGGATTTGTCCAGACCCAAGGTAAAAAATATTGGACATATGGCTATTTTGAAGCCCGCATAAAAATGCCAACGAATAAAAGTACTTGGCCAGCATTTTGGATGAGTCCAAACACGGCCACATACGGGTCATGGCCAGCAAGCGGTGAGATTGATGTCGTAGAATCAAAAGGTTCTGACTTAAACTATGCTGCGGCTGATGCTCACTGGGGAATCGCACCTGGTAATAAGCGCCATCAGCAAGGTCGCGTAAACTCAGCTATTTTTAGTGACGCCAGCCAATGGCACACGTATGGTGTCAAGTGGACTGAGGGTAAACTAGAATTTTATATTGATGGAAAATTGTTCCACACAATTAATGACTTTAGTCAACCAAATGCTACAACTCACCCTGGACCATTCAATATTCCGTTTTATCTTCGCTTTAATCTAGCGATTGGAGGTGATTATATTGACGCACCATGGAATGATGCCAGCAAATCCATTGCCAACTTTCCAGCAACTATGTCAATTGACTATGTCCGTGTGTACCAGAGAAAACAACGTCAGCCAAAAACAGTTTCCGTGCCGGACAATAACTTGCGTAGTCTGCTCAATCAAAAGTTAGCAGCACAGCTTGGAACAGCTCGCACGAACGACCAGACTATTACTGACATTGAATTAGAAAGCCTAACAAGCCTTAACTTAGATGCCACACCAAGTACTCCAGCTGGTCAGTTGATTAGTAATCTAACAGGACTAGAGGCGGCAAAGAAACTGACATCACTATCTCTTCAAAACAATGCTATTAGCGACCTGAGGCCACTTGCTGGACTTAATTCATTAACCTCGTTGAATCTCAGCAACCAGAAAATCGTCACTAGTGTTACTGTCGATTCATTTGCTTCACCATTGAAGAACCAGACGGGTGCGGCTATTGACATTCAAGATTCATCTACACTTATCAATGATACTAACACCGCTGGCAACCTAAAGCTTGTATCGCCAGTTTATGACGGCCAAATGCATCCCGCTCAAGCAACGTGGACAAAGAGCATCACTATTGGCGGGGCCACCGCCAACTTCTCCGGAACATTGACTGTTAATGCCACCCTGCCGCGACCAGCTGGCCTTTCATCCCTGCAAGCCGCCATTACTGCCGCTGAAGCTGAACCTGAATACATTAAGAATGACGACGATGTTAAAAATGCCTTGGCTGCTGCCAAAGCTGTAGTAGTACAGGCTAATCCAAGCCAGACTGACATCCAGAATGCGACCAACAACTTGAATAATGCTGTGACGGCTGCCAAGCAGAAAGAGCGAGACGCCCAGGCTACCGCTGAAACCGCTGTTGCTGCTGCTGAGAACAGCAAGCATCCATCTGACGTCTCTGCCGCCCAAGCTAAGGTCAATCCTATTCAAGACCCAGATAAGAAAGCTGTTTTCCAGGCAAGGCTAAATGCCATCACCAACGCCATTAACTCAGCAAAGACCAGTCTATCTACACTGATCAATCAGGCGCAAGGTATATCGACAACGGGCATGACTAGTGCTACTGTTCAAGCCCTCCAAACCCAAACTACCGCCAGCCAGCAGGTACTAGCCGGCAACTCCTCAGTTGCAGAGTTACAAGATTCGCGCAACAAGCTACAAACTGCCATCAATAATCTTAGAGCAGATAAAACCGCCCTACAAGCTGCCATCGCTACTATTGAAGCCGAACCTGGCTACATTAAGAATAACTCTGAAGTTGCCGATGCCTTGCAGCAAGCTCGCAACATCCAATCCAATGCGAATCCAAGCGTTGCTGATGTAAAAGCCGCTACCGAACACTTGCAGCAAGCCGTAAGTGAAGCTAAGCAAAAAGAACGGGATGCCCAAAATGCTGCTGAAGCTGCTGTCACCACCGCCGAAAGAGACAAAACTCAAGCTGCCATCGATACTGCCAAAAATCTCGTTAATAAAGTTCAAGACCCGACCAAAAAGGCCTCTTTCCAGAATAGACTAAACGCCATATCTGTTCCGAGTCCAAACCCTAATCCAAATCCTAATCCTAACCCGAACCCGAATCCGAATCCAACCAACCCGACCATCTCAGCTACCATTACTCAGCCACATGGAGGATCTGTAACCGTCTCCACTTCTGGCAACAAATGTTATAACCTGGCCTCTGTCAAGGCAGCGCCCGCACCAGAAAGTTACAATAATCGTACTCTAAGAGACGTTGTCGACTTCACTATCAATTGTACTAACCAGACAGCCGCCACTGGCTACACTACTCAGGTTACTCTAACTCTTAGTCGACATTATAGCGACACCAAAAACCTTATTGTTGCTAAAATAGCCAATAACACTCTCAAAGAAGACATCACCAACCATGTCACCTTCGGCACCTCAGCTGATGGTAAATACACCACTATTTCCTATAGCATGACCGATGGTGGCTTTGGAGACGAAGACGGAGCGACCAATGGCGTCATCGTTGACCCAGTTGGTGTCTATGAAAGAGAGGCGGGCAATAATAGCACTACTAACAGCAAGAGTAGTGGCAGCCGTACGTCGCTAGCTAATACTGGTAACAGCTTACCAATTGTCCTCTCGGCTGCAGCTATCATCAGCCTGGCTGGAATAGTATTAGTGCTATTAAAGCGTCGCTAAGCTATCCACAACTACATATAAATCCGCACAAAATACCACCCTATAATAAGGGTGGTATTTCATAGGACTATACAGTATTCATATTACAAACAAAAATCACTCAATAAGAGTGATAAAATATAAAATCTGGCTCCGGGGGCGGGATTCGAACCCGCGGCCTATTGGTTAACAGCCAACCGCTCTACCTCTGAGCTACCCCGGAATATGTATCGTATTATAGCGAGTTTTCAATCAGTTGTAAAGTTACCGGCGGACAATTTCCAGGGCTTTTTTCAAAACCTCCGCTTCCGAGCGCAATTTCTCATCATCCGCCGCTTCCCGCTGCTTAATCTCCTTCACCAAGTTTTGCCACCAAGCCTCTTTTTCCGCCTGGCATAGCGCCAATGACCGCACCTCGCCGTCGCGCTTATCTAACATCCCGGCAGCCACCAAATTATCGACATGCTTTGCCACCGTTGAGACCGACTTATACCCCAGCGCCCGCATAATTTCCCGCAGCGTCGGGCTATAGCCGTTGCCTTTGATAAACCCATCGATAAAATCCAGCATCAATTTCTGTTTTTTCGTCAGCTTCATATCTAAAGTATACACCATGCGTTATACTTACAATATGGTAAAAAACTTTATGGGCGACGCTCGATTTTGGTTTCTGGCAATAGTTATTTTTGGCGGCGTCTTTGCCTTAAGTCCCAGCTTAAGTTTGGCAATCCTCGATTTTCCCTCTCTACGCCTGGGCTTGTATCAAATGTCAGCCGCTGGCCTCCTTGTCACATCTTTACCGCTATTATTTACAAACTGCCAAAGACTCCTTAAAAATCGTTACCTAATTGGCGGGTTCTTAGCAATTTTTCTAGCTATGTCCATCGGCGTCTTTTTCGCCGAGGCGCGTCTTCGCACCGCACTTTATTCATTGTCGCTCTTATTTTTACTGGCTATCGGTTTGGCAGCCGCTGTAACCTACCGCCAATTATCTAAAAACCAAAAACATAAGTTCATCCGCATTGGCTTATGGAGCGGTTTGGTTTTCGGAATCTTAGCCATCATCCAGCTCATCGCCGCCACCTTCGAACCAACTGGCTTTGGCACGCTTTGCTCTGGTTGTAAGGCTGACGTTTTTGGTTTTCCCCGCGTTAATCTATTCGCTGCCGAACCGCAATTCCTAGCCAACGCCCTGCTACCCGCCTTTTTCTTAGCCCTCTTCCAGCCAAAATCTCGCCTCGCTCAATTCAGCTTATTTTTCACCGCCACAGCCATCGCCTTGACTTTTTCTCGTGGCGGATTCTTAGCAATTTTTCTAGCTATCATAATTTTCATCGCTATAGCCTCAATCAAGCGCCTCAATATTTCTTTCCTCTATAAAAAGCTTCCTCTGATTATTATCGGCACGTTTTTCGGATTTACTTTACTATTTTTATCCGCCAACGTTCGTTATAGCAGCTCGCCGTTCATCGCGCACAACACTCTTGTTAGCATGATTGACCAATTATCGCTCGGCCGAATCAAAATCCCGCAAAAAACCACCGTGAAAAACCAGCCAGCACCAGCGGCGAAAAACCCTTCTCCGCGTAGCACACCGGACAAAAAGCCAACTTCACCTGAGCAAACCTTTCAACCTGCCGGTTTTGTCGAAGCCTCAGCCAACGATCGTCTTAGCGCCAGCGATTTAGCGATTAAATCCTGGCTAAGCTCGCCGCGCGCCTTTTTCTTCGGCGTAGGGCTTGGCAACCTTGGCAGCTTCATCCAAAAACACCTCCACGTTAGTGTACCAACCGACCAAACCGTCTACATATTCTACATTCTACTACTTAGCGGACTGGGCGTTATCGGACTGCTGCCGCTCATTATTACGCCGTTTATTATTCTCTTCTTTGCCATAAAAAATCTCCGCCGAACTAAAGCCCAATTTATTTTATCGTTGACAGTCGCCTTATTTATACACTTTTGGTTTTTCGGCAGTTTCATTAACACAATCCATTGTTTTGCTATAATTGGTATCTTTTTGTATAATTACCCCAAAGATTATGCGGAAAAAGTCTGATTTTTACTTCAAAATTGCCTTAGTTGTCCTGGATATTCTGGCTTTAGTGAGTGCCTTTACCATTGCTTATGTGCTGCGAATTTCCTTAGACCCCAGACCGTTTCACATTAGCATTAATGCTCTAGATTTCATTACTTCTATTATCATGACTTTGCCGTTATGGATTATTATGTTTTATTTCTTCGGACTTTACGACCGCGAAAGCTACACGCATCCTTTACGCCAATTTGGACGAATTCTTCTGGCGTCAGTTACCGGAATTATGATTATGATTTCAGTAACTTTTTTCACCAACACGCCGCTGTTTCCAGCCAAGCTTGTCGCTGTCTATGCCGCGGGAATCGGCTTTATTTTACTGATGATATTTCGAAGTATGGCAAATATTATTCGCTTGCGGCTGTTAAAACGCGGCCTGGGAGCGCGCCGAGTTGTATTAATTGGCAATTGCGATTTAACTCATGTTTTGGCCGATTTTATTGAGAACAATCCATTGACTGGCTTTAAGATTAGCGGGGTTGTAGCGCGGGCTGAGTTTATTCCGATTGAACTGAAGAGCCTCAGACGTTCATCACTAGGATCGGCACTGACTAGAGATAAAATTGACGTTATCATCCAAACCGATTCAAAAAAAGTCGGTGAACATTACCAGCTTGCCCAAAAACACTATCTTGATTTTTACCAATCGCCAGAACTTGACGGAATTATGACCGCCAAACACACTATTGACATCATCGATTCCGTGCCGCTAATTCACGCTCATCCGACGCCGCTGATGGGCTATGGCCAGATTGTGAAACGAATTATGGATATCGTTGGCGGAACGATTGGTATTATTTTAGCCTCGCCGATAATGCTTTTGGTAGCAATTGCCGTGAAAATTAGCGACCCAGCCGGCCCAATCTTGATGCACGGCAAACAGCAGAAACGCCTCACTCGTTATAACCGGCCGTTCAAAGTTTACAAATTCCGCTCGCATTACGCCAAATTTGACGGCAAAACTGACGAAGAAGTATTCCAAATGGTTGGCAAACCGGAACTGATTGAAGAGTATCGTAAAAACGGCGATAAACTTGATTATGATTTTCGCGTTACGCCAGTCGGCCGTTTTATCCGCCGGTTTAGTCTGGACGAATTGCCGCAGTTGTTTAATGTCCTAAAGGGTGACATAAGTCTGGTTGGTCCGCGCGCACTGGTACCGCATGAACTCAGCGCATACGATAAAAAACATGTTTTACTGGCGGTAAAATCCGGACTGACTGGGCTGGCGGTAGTTTCTGGCAGGCGCAGTATTAGCTTCGAGGAGCGGCGGCGAATTGACCTATACTATGTGCAGAACTGGAGCTTATGGCTGGATATCACTATTCTATTAAAAACCTGCTTGGTTATTTTCCAAAAGGACAATTGATGAGCAAGCCGAAAATTGCCATAGTTCACGACTGGTTGTATGGCGGCGGCGCTGAAAAAGTCGTCTTAGAGATCCACAAGCTATACCCAGAGGCGCCAATTTATACTTCATTTTGTACCGACGAATGGCGGCGAAAATTGGATAATCAAGTAGTAACTGGCTATTTGCAGCGTTGGCCATTTGCCAAACTACGGCGTTTTCTGCCGCTACTTAGGCAGTGGTGGTTCGCGCGGCTCGACCTTGGTCAATACGACATTATCCTTTCTAGCTCGGGCAATGGCGAAGCTAAATTTGCCCGCAAATCCCGCCCCGAACAACTGCATATTTGCTACTGCCACACGCCAACGCACTTTTATTGGCGGCACTATGATGAATATATTAAGCGCCCCAGTTTTCGTCCGCGCTGGCTAGCCAGATTAGGCTTAAAAACTTTGGTTCGTCCGTTGAAAAAACGTGATTTTGCTGCTGCCCAGCAAGTTGATATTTTCATTGCCAATTCCACCGGCATCCAAGCTGATATCGCAGAATTTTACCAGAAAAAAAGCACTGTTATTTTTCCGCCCATTGACCTATCGAATTTCTCGCCGCTGGCTAAAACTCGTCAGCAAAAGAGCATTCCTAAAAAGCCGCGCTGCCTGATTTGGGGACGAATTGTACCAATGAAGCGACTTGATGCGGCAATTGAGGCCTGTCAAAAACTTGGCTGGCAGCTGGATATTATGGGTAAAGGCCCCGACATGGACCGTCTAAAAAAACTGGCTGGACCACATACAAATTTCTTAGGATTTGTTGATGATGCAACGCGGGAAAAGTACATAAGAGAGGCCGATTTATTTATTTTTTGCTCGCATGAAGACTTTGGTATCGCGCCGGTTGAGGCCTTAGCGGCTGGAATTCCAGTCGTCGCTTACCAAGCGGGCGGCGCACTTGATTATATTAATCCAGGAAAAAACGGCTGGTTTTTCTCAGAACAAACGGCCGAGCAATTGATAAAAACCTTAAACGAACTGCCGGGTAAAAAAGTTTCGCCAACAAAAATTTCTGCCACCGCTAACGAATTTTCAGCCGCCATTTTCCGCAAATCAATGAAAAATATAGTTGAAAAATCATGGAAGGAGTATTCTCATGAAAATCGCCATTGACGCTCGCACATTACGAACAAGTACTGGCCGCTACATCGAGCGCCTGATCCATTATTTGCAAAAGATTGATAAGAAAAATGACTATACTATTCTACTAAAGCCAAAGGATTTCGATAGCTGGCAACCAACTAATCCGCGTTTCCAAAAAGTAGCCTGCCCTTATAAAGAATATACTTTTTCTGAACAAATTGATTTTAAAAAACAATTGGAGGGGCTCAAGCCAGACTTGGTGCACTTTGCGATGGTTCAGCAACCAGTTTGGTATCATGCTAGTCCAGTTGTCACCACTATGCAAGACCTAACCACTGTTCGGTTTAGAAATCCTGATAAAAATCCCGTTATCTTCTGGATAAAGCAGCAAATCTACAAGTGGGTAAATAAAAAGGTGGCGCGAAAATCCGCTCATATTATCACTATCTCCGATTTCGTGAAAAATGATTTGGTTGGATTTACTGGCATTAGTCCAGATAAAATTACAGTGACGCTGGAGTCAGCTGACGAGTTACCAAAGGGTAATGATCCTGTTAAAGAACTGATTGGCAAAAAATTTATTATGTATATTGGCAGGCCAACACCGCATAAAAATTTGCGGCGGCTGATTGATGCTTTTGCATTATTACAAAAAAAGCACCCAGAACTGACATTAGCCTTGGCTGGCAAGAAGGATAGTAATTACGCTCGACACGAAGCTTACGTTAACGAACATAATATTAAAAACGTCATTTTTACTGATTTTATATCAGATGAGCAACTGCGCTGGATGTATGAGAATACGGCTGTTTATTGCTTCCCGTCGCTAAGTGAGGGCTTTGGCTTACCAGGCCTTGAGGCCATGCTGCACGGCGCGCCAGTTGCTTCAAGCACCGCTACTTGCCTGCCAGAAACTCACGGCGATGCCGCTCACTATTTTGATCCGTACGATGTCGAGGATATAGCACGCGCTATTGATGATGTTTTGACTGATGAAAAATTGCGCCGCCAGTTGATTAAAAAAGGCAAGCAGCACGTCAAAACTTTTTCCTGGAAGAGGATGGCCGAGCAGACGTTGGCGGTTTATGAGCAATATGGTAACCAGAATAAAAATTAGCTTTCTTGACCAGTGGCCTGATTTATACGCGTAGACGAATCTGCTTTATTTGTACCGCCAACTCCATATACCATTTCGATGTTGTATTTTTCACAAACATCACGCTCCGGTACAACCTCTGGCGCCGATCGATCACCACCATTAGCAAACACTAATTTACAACCCGGATACTGTCGCGCAATCATTTCTAAGGTTTCTGTAACTGGCGGCTCTTCGTCAATAGACAACATCACCTGGTTAACACCCTTTAGTGCACGCATTAATCGCAATCGATTCTCCTCGTTAAGAATGATTTTTCCTTTTTTAAGTAATTGCTGTTTGTCGTTATTAACAACCACAATCAAATAATCACCCATTTTTGCCGCCGCTTCAATCATATCCAAATGCCCACCGTGCAATGGATTAAAATAGCCGCTAACAATTACAATTTTCATGTATCCTCCTCTATAACTTCTATATTATACCTGATATACTATAATTATGACAAAGATGCTAGTCACGGGAGGCGCGGGATTCATTGGCTCGAATTTTGTGCATTATACCGTCAAACACAAGCCAGAATACGACATCACTGTTATCGACAAGCTAACTTATGCGGGCAACCGCGCTAATTTGCAGCCAGTAGCCGATCAAATCAATTTCGTGGAGGGCGACATTTGCAACGCTGAATTGATGGACAAATTGGTCGCTGAAAATGATATTGTAGTGCATTTTGCCGCTGAAAGCCACAATGACAATTCCCTGCGCAATCCATGGCCATTTGTCGAGACCAACGTGGTCGGCACTTACACCATCTTGGAGGCTATCCGCAAGCACGGTAAGCGCCTCCATCACATCTCGACCGACGAAGTATTTGGCGATTTGGAACTCGACGATCCAAACCGTTTCACCGAAGACACCCCGTACAATCCATCCAGCCCCTACTCCAGCACCAAAGCTTCCAGCGATATGCTGGTACGCGCTTGGATCCGCAGTTTCGGCATCAAGGCGACGATTTCCAATTGTTCAAACAATTACGGTCCATACCAACACATCGAAAAATTCATTCCGCGCCAAATCACCAATATTTTGAGCGATATCAAGCCCAAATTGTACGGCACCGGCGAGCAAGTCCGCGACTGGATTCACGTTGATGACCACAACTCCGCAGTTCATCTCATTTTGGAAAAAGGCAAACTGGGCGAAACCTACATCATCGGCGCTGACAACGACCATGTCAACAACAAAATGGTGATTGAACTGATTTGCGAGCTGATGGGTAAAGGCAAGGATTGGTACGAGCACGTCAACGACCGCCCAGGCCACGACATGCGCTACGCTATGGATTCCAGTAAACTACGCCGCGAACTCGGTTGGCGGCCTGAATACACCGACAATCAAACGGGTATGCGCGACGGCCTAATGCAAACTATCGAATGGTACCGCGAGCACGAAGATTGGTGGAAAGCCCAAAAAGAAGCCGTCGAGGCGGCGTATACAAAGCAGGGGCAATAATCGTGGACGAAGCGCCATCAAAAACTAAAGTCAGCAGTAAAATCGTCTACCAAAATCCTTGGATCACCGTTCGCGAAGATCAGACTGTTAGCCAAGACGGAAGCACTGGAATCTATGGTTACATGGAGTCGCGAGATTCGTGCATGGTTATAGTGATAGACGACCAAGAGAGCTTGTACTTGGTGCGCGGTTTTCGCTATCCCTCACAAAGCTTTGGCTGGGAGCTGCCCGGCGGCGGAGGTGACAATGAAGATCTATTAAAAGCCTCAAAGCGCGAACTCGAAGAAGAAACCGGTATCATCGCTCAGTCCTGGCAAAAACTAGGTGAAGCGTATGTTTGCAATGGCTTAATGACGGAGAAAATGGCCGTTTGCCTGGCCCAAGAACTAAGTTTCACTGGCCAGCGCGAACAAAGCGATGAATTGTTTAGCGATATGCGATTTTTCACGCTTGATGAAATAGACGATTTGATTCGAAACGGCGAAATTAATGATTGTCAGACACTGGCTGGCTTACAATATTATTATCTATGGCAAAAGGAGAACGCATGAATTTTGACCCGTCAAATTACAACGAACTAACCGTCACCGAATCTCCCATCCCCGGGCTGTTTGTAGTCAAACTACCAGTCCATGGCGACAACCGCGGCTGGTTCAAGGAAAACTACCAAAAAGAAAAAATGGAAGCGCTGGGGCTGCCGTCATTTAATATTGTGCAAAACAACATCAGCTTTAACGATAAAGCTGGCGTCACTCGCGGCTTGCACGCCGAGCCATGGAATAAGTTCATCTCCACTGCCAATGGCCGCGTCTTTGGTGCGTGGTGTGATTTGCGCAAAGGCGACAGCTTTGGCCGAGTTTTTACGCACGAAATTAACCCCGGCACAGCAATTTTCGTACCCAAAGGCGTTGCTAATGGCTATCAGGCGCTCGACGACAACATTGCCTACACCTACCTGGTCGACGCACACTGGTCACCAGACGCCAAATACACCTTTGTCAATTTGTTTGACCCGACGCTTGGTATAAACTGGCCAATCAGCCAAGACCAAGCCATCATTTCTGAAAAGGATGCCGCTCACCCGCTACTTGCAAACGTAATCCCGATGGAGGTTTGATGGACAATAAGACAGTGGTTATTACTGGTGCCAATGGCCAACTAGGGCGCGCACTCCGCATCATTTTTCCAAATGCCATTGCCTTAACTCGTCAAGAACTAGACATTACCGACGAGGCTGCTGTCAAATCATTCAAGTGGCAACCTAATTCTATTATTATCAATGCCGCCGCCTGGACTGACGTTGATGCCGCTGAAAATCCTGATAACTTTCAACAAGTCAACCTAGTTAATCACTACGCGGTAAAGTACCTAGCAGAGGCTGCAACAGCTCACAGCTTAACATTGGTGCATATATCTTCGGAATATGTTTTTGATGGCTCTCAGCCAATCCACAGCGAAGATGAACCCTTTTCACCGCTCAATGTTTATGGCAAGACTAAGGCCGATGGCGACTTAGCGGCCGCTACCACAAACAAACATTACATCATTCGCACATCCTGGGTAATCGGTGACGGCAGAAACTTTGTCAGCATCATGCAAGATTTAGCAACACGAGACATCAAACCTTCCGTCGTTAACGACCAAATTGGCCGCCTCACTTTTACTGACACTTTAGCACGTGGTATTAAACACTTATTAGAAACAGGCGCACCATACGGCATGTATAATTTGACTAATGAAGGTCGACCAGCCAGTTGGGCGGAAATTGCCAAAATCGTTTTTGAAAAGTCGGGCAAATCAACTTCAGATGTAACACCAGTCTCTACTGCTGAATATTTCGCTAATAGGCCAGGCGCCGCTCAGCGACCGCTGCAAAGCACCCTAGATTTGACGAAGATCGAAGAGGCTGGCTTTACACCAGAATACTGGCGTGACAAATTAGACAACTTGCTTGCATGAATTTCCTGCATTTTTAATTTTATCGTTCAGCTCTGCGTTGCTTATACTATTTTTACCCCAATAAGCCTTGTCCGCCAATTCCCCGACTTTAGCTGGATCCCTGGTCTTCATTTGATTGAATAGCCAGTTGCTACCCAACATAAATGACCACTTCTCACGCTCCATCGAAGATATTAGTGCAGCTTCAGACAAATCAGTCCTACTCTCAACAAGCACCAACTTAAAACAATCCGGTAGCAAATAGTCAGCCAACCACATAACTCGCGGCATATGCGCAATATCCGCCACAATAACCGCCGTCATCTCAGATTCACCCAGTTGTTCCATCTTCTGTTCTATGCTCATTTGACTAACGCTCTCAGTCGCATGGCCTTTTTCAATCAACCGTTTAGACAAAAGCATCGACTGCTTGGATAAGATCATCGGTATACTATTAGTAAAGTTAGTAACTGTATCAACTGAATCAGGCTCCTCGTCTGTAAACTCATCTAATTTTTCAACCACCTCATTGATTTCGTTTTCGCTCTTGCCTTCATCCCGTAACTTTTCAGCAACATCCCGAAGCATCTTCTCCTTCATTAGTGTTGAAGTACTGATGCGCGGATAGTTCCTATATGCGTCAAAGAGTGAATCGATCAAGTCAAGTGAGCTGACTTTTTCAATTGGATATTCACCTTTGCCTTTTGGCTTCTCTCCATTTTCCTTAGCTTCATTTATCTTATGTGCTTCGTATATTTGCTTTAATGCCTGCGTGCAAATACGGACCTCTTCCTTATGTGGGTTGGTGTCAATGTCATATATCAACTCCCTTAGCTCATCCTCGGGTTCATTTTTAGATTTATCTTTAGGATCATAGTTGTCATTTATCTCTACCTCTTCCAGCAACTTCCATACTAGATCTTCGGGCATGTTAATTAAATCTTCGTAGTTGCAGCCAATAAGCTCAGCGATAATAGGAATTGCTTTTGCCGCTGCTATCGCTCTATTATTCATTCTACCGGTGTGAACAACTTGCACATCAGAGTTGCCCGCCTCAATCGCCTGCAAATATAAATCACCAACCATCTCAGTGTTTGCCAACGACTCTGGCGGTAGTTTCACATTCCTGTCTGGGTGTCCAATTTCTTCCTTTACAACTTCTTCACCACGAGCGATGTTGATAATAACATCAGCTTCACGCACAGCTTCATCAACTTCTGAATTATCACGATCCGTAAAGATAATATTAGGGCAATCCTGTTGTAATTGCTCAGAAAAACCACGATACGGTGCGTAAAGTATTGATCGCTTTCTCGGCCCTTTCTCTGGATGGTCTGGATCAAGACCTAGCCTCGCTGCTACTTCAGATAAATACCTCTCATAAAATTCTTGTGTACAACGTTCAGGACTAGCAATTTTTTCAATACTCATGATACGTTGATTATAGATTATTTTTGCATTTTTGTCAATTAGCTCATCCGTTTGTTATAATTACTAGTAGAAAAGTAGGAGGTTTATGAAAGGAATAATTTTAGCAGGCGGCTCAGGTACTCGCCTCCACCCTATCACCAAGGCGATTAGTAAGCAATTAATGCCAATTTATGATAAGCCGATGATTTATTATCCGTTAACCACGCTGATGCAAGCAGGAATTCGCGACATTTTGATAATTACCACGCCAGACGACCAGGCTGGATTTCAACGACTCCTTGGCGACGGTTCACAGTGGGGTATTAACCTCGAATATGCCGTTCAGCCTAAACCAGAGGGCTTAGCGCAAGCTTTCATCATCGGTGAAGACTTCATTGGTAACGACAAGGTGGCTTTAGTCCTGGGAGATAACATATTCCACGGTGAGCGGCTGGATGAGTCTCTACAGGAGTGTACTAATCCTGACGGCGGTACAGTCTTTGCTTACAAAGTTTCTGACCCAGAACGGTACGGTGTTGTCGAGTTTGATGAGCAAAATCAAGCCATTTCCATTGAAGAAAAACCAGCCGAGCCAAAATCAAACTTTGCCGTTGTTGGTTTGTATTTCTACGATAATGACGTGGTCGAAATTGCCAAGAGCGTCAAACCATCCGACCGCGGTGAGCTAGAAATCACCTCCATCAATGCTGAATATCTAGGCCGTGGTAAACTGCAGGTCCAGACCCTAGACAATGGTGATGTCTGGCTGGACACCGGAACAATCGACAGCCTGACTGACGCCTCTGACTTCGTTCGCGTCATCCAGAAACGAACCGGCCGCATCATCGGCAGCCCAGAGAAGATTGCTTTCAAAAATGGATGGATTAATCGGGATCAGCTTAACAAACTCTCTGAGCCGCTGAAAAAATCTGGTTACGGCAAGTATTTATAAATAGTGTTATACTATTAACATGAAGAGGGTTTGTGTTATTATTCCAGCTTATAACGAGGCAGCTGTTATTGAAAGTGTTATTAAAAAAGCCAAAAAAGTTTTCTCAAAAGCTAAAAAAGACTATTTGATAGATATTATACTTGTCAATGACGGGTCGAAGGATAATACTCTTGATCAAGCTCGAAAAGGCGGCGCAATTGTCATTGATCATATTTTGAATTCTGGAGCTGGCGGCGCCACCTTGACTGGGCTTGCCTACGCGCGGCAACACGGCTATGATATTGCCGCCACCATGGATGCTGATGGTCAGCACGATCCAGAAGATGTCTTGGCGGGCATTCGGCAGAGCGACAACTCTAACGCTGATTTACTTATCGGTAGCCGACTCATCAATAGCGAAGGCATGTCTAGGACTAAGGTTTTGGGAAATAAAGGCTTAAGTTTCATCACTTATGCCCTGTTTGGTATTAATGTTACTGATTCGCAATCTGGACTGCGGGTTTACTCGCGAAGGGCAATTGATAACCTCGACTGGAAATCGACTGGCTACGAATTTTGCTCAGAGATGATTTGGCGTGCCAAACAAGCAGGCATGGTTATTTCCGAATACCCAATTAAAGCAATTTACACCGACTATTCCCGCGCCAAAGGCCAAAACAACTGGAATGCCATCAATATCGTCAAACGATTATTCAAACAACGTTTAACGGAGTTATTCGAATGAGATATCTTATCCTCGTACTACTCAATGTGCCGATTATTTTAGCAGCATTGATCAATATCATCACTCAGTACAAGCTGCACAAAGTTAGTGTAACGCGCTTTCGCCATCAATTAATTATCTGGATGGTTATCATGGTTGTACTGATTGGGTCATTTCCTCTGTATAATATTTCGATTGGCCATCCGCCGCTGGATTCGTCAGAATTAAGTCTATTTGATATTTTGCAAACTACAGCGATTATTTTGCTATTCTACATCGCCAACAACCAGCGCCAGCGTATCGACCAAAACGAGCGAAGACTGCGCGATTTGCATCAAGAATTATCAATCAGGCTGTCGAATGAAAAATAGTATTGATATTATCGTACCGTACTGGGGTGAGTTTTCATTGCTGAAGCAAACCGTCGATTCAGTGCTAGCACAAACCAGCAAAGCCTGGCATTTGACTATTCTTGACGATCATTATCCAGATAAAACTGCCTACAATTATTACAAAAAGTTAAACAATAAACGCATCACGTATATCAGACACCGTAAAAATATTGGTATCACCGCCAACTTTAATTACGCTATTCAACACGCAAGCGCACCGTATTGTATGATCGTCGGCTGCGACGATAAACTATTACCTAGCTACGTTGATACTGCGCTAAAAAACATTGGTGAAGCAGATTTTTATCAGCCTCGCGTACAGATAATCGACGACAAAAGTAACGTATATCTACCGCTTGTCGATAAAGTGAAAAGAATACTGCAGCCTAAAAAATCTGGTATACTGTCTGGCGAAAAACTTGCTGCGTCGCTTTGCTGCGGTAATTGGCTTTATTTTCCATCCATCACTTGGAAAACCGATACCCTCAAACGATATTCATTTGATACAAAGTATAAAATCCTTGAAGACGTCATCGTCGAATTAACCATGATTATTGATGGCGCTTCGCTTTATTTTGACACAACAGAAACTTTTCAATACCGCCGTTTTGCCGAGTCGTTATCCAGTAAGGAAAAAAGTAAAAATGGTATCCGATTCAAGGAAGAGAACGAAGTCTATGATAATTTTTCCGATAGGTTTAATGAGATTGGCTGGAAAAAAGCCGCACGAGCAGCAAAACTTCGCGTGACATCACGCATCCACAGTTTCCTGTCGCGCTTTTAGCGCTTATCCTATCACTTAATTAATTTACTATTTTGTCTTTGCAAATTTGCGATTAACCGCCCAGGCGTACAGTTTAACGATTATTGATTGTGGTAATAAGTCATATAGTCGCCAGTTTATATCCTTCTTCGCTACTGGCATTTTAGCATTTCTCCAGGGCGTTAGTTTCAAATATTTACGCCACAAAAAACCAACTGGATTATCGTTACCCTGCTGCCACGGCCTACCATTCACACCAAACTGCGAATGAATGATCTTTGGTGCGTAATAGCTCTCCATGATTTCCTCATAGCTATAAAAACTTTCTGGTAAGAAACCATTAGCCTTAATGTATTTTTTAATATCATAGCCATAGAAAACAGTCGAGAAATTATATTCCACACTGACCTTTTTAATCTTACCTTTGAAAAACACGTTACATAAATCTTGGTCAGCCACCTCATAATGATTGTGCCGTAAATGCTCGCGCATCTTAGCATCAATCTTATCTTTCATCCATTTTTTGTGATTGATAAGCATAACTCCACAGTTAAAGTAACCGTCGGTTGGCTTCAAGCCAATGACATCCTTGTGCGCGTTCACCATGGTGGCATCATATGACAGCGCCATTACATTATCCTCAAAATCAAGCTCCAAAAGACTATCAAGCGCACCGCTAATCACCGTGTGCGGGTTAATGTACAAAATTCGGTCCGTTTTGATATCAAGCTTAGCAAACGCTAACATCTTATACCATGTGATATATAGGCCTTTCCAGGCCTTAACGCCAATTTCTTTCAATTCATCAGGATAACTCGATACGTCAACAAAAGTAATTGCCACGTTCTTATAGTTTCCAATCATTTTGCTGAATTTGTTGATGCTATCTTTTTTGAGTTGATGTCCGAGGTAAAAAATATTAATCTCTTTCAAATGTTTGTTGTTCTCCAAAAGTGACACAATAGATATTGCGCTGACTACGGCATAGTTGTCATCACTCTGATATATAACGTTTAAAATTCCTTTATTCATAGTCACAGTCTCCTATTCGTTTACTGGTAATTGGTTAACATAATCTTTTAATAGACCGGTGTAATCACTTGGCGTGAAGCCTGTTTGGCGTAGTTTTGATAAGTCCATGTCGCTATTAAGTGGCCGTGGTGCAAAACCTGGTTTACTGGCTGCATATTCCTCGGTGGAAATCGGCTGCACACGGTTACGGTCATGTCCGGCATATTCGAAAACATCAGCGGCAATTTCATACCACGACTTAACTGGACCATCATTAGATACGTTATACAGCCCATACGCAACATTATTATCTAAGAAATATTTAGTAGCTCGAGCAATCTCTGACGCAAACGTTAGCCGACCAAATTGATCATTGACGACTTTTGGATTGATACGCATATCCGCTAAATTTTTCATGGTTTTTGGCATATTGTGACCGTCACCAACGACCCAAGATACTCGCATAATGTAGTGTTTTGGTACCAAACCGACCACCAAATCACCGGCTGCCTTACTTTCTCCATAGACCAGAAGAGGCGCAACCACTTCATCGTCTTGATGGTTTTTCTCCCGACCGTCCCAGACATAATCTGACGAATAGTGAACAAGGGTCTTATTTTGCTCAATGGCAATCTTAGCTAGGTTGCGCGGACCATAGGCATTAGCTAGCCACGTCTTGGCGCGCAATTCCGGAGTTTCAGAACCATCAGCATTAACCAAGGCTGCCGCATTTAAGATAACATCATATTTTGACCAATCAAACATGTTTACTTGCGCTTCATCAGCTATATCCAGCTCTTCCCGCGGCAGTGACTTGGCATCTGGAAACATGGCACGCAGCGCCTTGCCCAATTGTCCATTTGCTCCCAAAATTACATATTTCTTACTCATAACTCCCCTTTACTTTGTAAATTATTATAGCATCTTTTAGCGACCGCTTGTAGATAAACAGCAGAAGTGCTACTTGCAAAAAGCTAATTATCATGAAAACTAGCACACTACCCAACATCGCCAACTGCTCAATCAGACACACAGACATCACTACCGCCAAAATATCCGTGAGCAGCAGTGTGTAAAATTGCCCCTTAAACCGACGCATAATTATCAGCAAATTAACATAAATCGACACAAAAGCGTTCGCCGCCGCACCAATAACCATAATTGTCAAATCAAGGCGGAAATTATTGATATTGATACCAAAAATAACATTGAGTATCCAAACACCAATCAAATAACTCAAAATAACTGAGAGCACGCCTGTCCCAAAGGTTATTTGATTAATCTTACCGACAATTCGCGCGAACTCCTTCAGTCTTCCTTTTGCTAATAGTTCAGACAAATTGACGACATTCGGCTGAATAATAAACGATATGAAGAGCCCAAGAAGCGTAATTGGCATCGCCATAATGCCAAAATAGCCAATTTGGTCAGGATGGGACTTGTCCAAAAAATACCGCGGAATATTGAGTGAAAACATCGTCAGAAACACCACAACAAATACCACTGAAGTGCGTTTCATGATTACGACAGCCTGACTGGCGTATTCCTTGATAAATTTTTTATTCATAGCGATAGCTTCAACACGTCGCACCCATAACACATCATACAGAAGGATAATGAGCGCATTGACTAGCAATATAGCCAATGCGCCATACATGACATTTTTAGTTACAATATCAACCACCATAAATACCCCAAAACCAAGAATCGCTTTCATAGTTAGTGAGATACCAGCGATATACAATTTACGATGGATTTGCAAAACACCATACAACGAATCGGCAATTGATTCTAAAATTTTAAAGGCTACCAAAATCATAATCAAGCCTGTTTTAGTAGCGTTATATCCGTTCAATACACAAAACACCGCTGCAGAAACTGCCACAATAAGCGATGCAACGAAACGCACAGCGACATAACCGCCGCTGCAAAACTCCCGCTTGACATCAGATGCCTGATAAGTCCGACCGCCCCATAAAGATATCGCCCAAAACACCACCGAAAGCGACAGCGCAAACGAAAATAGCCCAGAATCCTCGATGCCATTCAACCGCGTAATAACAATCAATAATACTGGTGAAATCGCACTCTGCAACAGTGAACCTAATGAATTCCAGATGTAGTCCTTTTTCTGCGATTGCATATCATTAGTATAGCAAGTTTGCTCAATAAACTACTCTACTTTATAATTTGCTTAGTATATGAAAAAATATTGGTCTCGCTTTCTATCGTTTATTAAAAAGCCTGAAAACGTCTTTATATCTTTGTCTTTATTCTTTGGAGTGTTGTCGGCAGCCACCGTACCTCTACTGTCAGTCAATGACGAAGGCGTACATTATATGCGGGCCTATGGATTGTCCCAAGGAAAAATTGAATCAGGAGTTGCCTGCACTTTACCTAAAGAAGTGGTATTAAAAGCAAAAGAAGCAGATGTAAATAATTTCGTAACTAGCTATAAGAAGATCATAAACCGCAGCGATACAGAGACAGGAAAATGCAGTAGCGCAACTGGCTATCCACCAATTATGCATCTACCGCAGACAATCGGTATTATGTTTGCAAATCTCGTACACGGTTCACTTGGGATAACTATTATATTCGGAAGATTGGCCAACCTAATATTTTATTCATTTGCTCTTTATTTCATCATAAAATGGGTACGCGTTGGCAAATGGGCATTCGTAGCAACCGGCCTATTTCCGCTAATGATACATTTGGCAACGTCTCTTTCCGGAGATAGTATGACAAATATCGCAATTTTTACCGCTATTGCCGCTACATTAAATCTCTTTTGCCAAAAAAGCCCGTTAACTCGACAACAGCAGTTGCTTATTATTGCTGTAGCCTGCTTGTTAATTCTCACAAAGTCGGTAACAATACTCTTATTATCGCCAGTCATTTTCTTGCCAAAGCGCCTCTTCGTTCCAGATAAAAAATCAAAAATATCTTTTATTCCGCAAAAATGGTTAGTTCTCTCAGCAGCAGCAATATTAGCAGGCCTTTGTTTAATAGCGTGGCTTCATGTATACACACAACCCCTACTCACCACTGGCGCACCGCATAATCCGCTTCATAGCAATCCGCTCAAATTTATCCAGATATTATTTAATACTTACCTAAACCCAAACCTGCCCGTATCCGACGATATCCTGAGGGGCGTGATTGGCGCATTCTCTGCTTTTAAATATGGACTGCCGCTTTTTATATTGCTACCATCATTTTCCCTCCTCTTCCTCTCCCTCCTTCATTACAACAAGAAAGACCAGGAGTTAT